>DATMVE010000133.1:0-59999 GCA_035563515.1 Pyrinomonadaceae bacterium | reverse complement strand
AATGTTCGACGCCGCGCTTGGGCGGCAGGTAGGTTTTAATCTGGCGGCCGAAGACCAGCAGCCCCGCGTTGTCGCCGCCGCGCGCCGCCGCCGACATCAGCGCGAGCGCGGCGTGGACCGCCGAGTCCAGCTTCGTCTCTGTCTCTATGCGCGCCGTCATCAGGCGGCCCGCGTCGAGCGCGATGATGATCGTCTGGTCGCGCTCGATCTGGTACTGGCGCGTCGTCAGCTTCCCGCGCCGGGCGGTCGCCGTCCACGAGACGTGTCTCAACTCGTCGCCGCGCACGTAGTCCCTCAAAGACTCGAACTCGCGCCCCTCGCCGCGCCACGAAGTCTTGCGGTGCGAGGCGACCAGGGAGCGCGCGCCCAGCGCCTTTAATTCCGCCTCGCGCGCCCGCCGCATGTTCGGGTAGACCTTGACGCCGACGGCGCGCCCGGCGCGCGTCTGGTTCCAGACCAGGCCGAGGCGCGACAGATAGCGCACGGCCGTCTGCCCGAACTCGAAGCGGCCGCGCCTGGGCGGCGTTAATTGATAGACGAGCGTCGCGGCCGTCTGCGGCAGGACGCGCAGCCGCCCCTCGCGCTCGCGCGCGAGCTTCATCTCCGGCGGGTACTCGTCCTTCAAATACATGGTCACCGCGCGCGGCGTGTTGTTCGAGACCTTGAGCCTCACCTCCGTCTCCGCCCCCACCGCGAACCGCCCGCCGAACTCGCGCTCGATCGAGACGCCCGGCGGCAGCCGGCTCACCCGCGCGTCAATCAAAGCCGCCGCCACGAGCGCCGCGTCATAAATGAGCGTCACCCAACGCAACACGGGCCGCTGCCAAGACAGCGACAGCGGGATGAAGCCCACGGCCAGCAGCACGTAGAAGAGTTTTGTGAAAACGAAGCTCATAAAAAAGTGGGCAGCAGGCAGTGGGCAGTGAAGAACACGCTGCGGGCGGCTTTGAGCTTTTGCCTTAACTGCCCACTGCCTACCTATCTCGGTACTTCCGCGGCCTGCAAGATGTCGCTGATGACGGCGTCGGGGGTCGCGCCGTCGAGTTCGGCCTCGGCGCGAAGGCTGAGGCGGTGGCGCAGGACGGGGCGCGCGATGTCGCGCACGTCGTCGGGCGTCGTGAAGTCGCGGCCGCGGAGTGCGGCGAGCGATTTCGAGCAGAGCAGGAGCGCGACCGCGGCGCGCGGGCTCGCCCCGTAGAGGACCGACGGGTGCGAGCGCGTGCGGCGGACGATGTCCACGACGTAGCGCTGCACGCCCGGCTCCATGCGCGCCTGGCGCACCTCCATGCGGCAGCGCAGGATCGCGTCCGGCTCCGCGAGCGGGCGTATGTCAATGCGTTCGAGGTGGCGCGAGCTGAAGCCCGCGTCCCAGTTGGCGACGACCTGAAGCTCCGCCTCCGGCGAGGGGTAGTCCAGGAGGATTTTGATGAGGAAGCGGTCGAGCTGCGCCTCGGGCAGAGGGTACGTGCCCTCGTACTCGATGGGGTTCTCGGTGGCGAGCACGGTGAAGAGCGGCGAGAGGTGGTGCCCCTCGCCGTCAATCGTCACCTGTCGCTCCTCCATCGCTTCCAGCAGCGCGGCCTGCGTCTTCGGCGGCGTGCGGTTGATCTCGTCGGCCAGCAGCATGTCCGTGAAAATTGGCCCACGGCGCAGCGTGAAGTCGGAGGTCGAGACGTTGAAGACGTTCGTCCCAGTGATGTCGGAGGGCATCAGGTCGGGCGTGAACTGTATGCGGCTGAACTGCGCGCCGATGATGCGCGAGAGCGTCTTGACGGTCAACGTCTTCGCCGTGCCCGGCACGCCCTCGATCAGCGCGTGCCCCTCCGCGAACAGTGCGACCAGAATTTGCTCGATGGCGTAATCCTGCCCGACGATCACCTTGCGCAGCTCCGTCATGATGTGCTCGACGGTCGTTTGGACGTGTTGAAGCAAGAGTCAAGTAAGTGATGAGTGCTGAGTGCTGAGGGCTGAGTAAAGACCTGCTTTCTTTTACTCAGTCCTCAGCACTCAGCACTCATCACTCTCCCTTCATAGTTTCCAAGAGCGTGTTCTATTGCAGTCCCTCGGCGGCCTGGCGTGTCTCGCGGGAGCGCAGGCGGAGGCCGAGGATGCGCTCGACTTCGCGCAGGCGCGTCACCAGTTCGAGCGCCTTGCGCGAGTTCACCCCGCCGCTGTTGATGTACTCCTCGCACTCGCGCATCAACTGTTCGAGGCGGACTGGGTCCAGCTTGCCCGAGGAGCGCGCGGCGACGCGCTCGGCGATTTCCATGCGCGTGCTATTGTGACCAAGACCGGCGTGGCGCACAAGCACGCGGCGCAGGCGCGTGTAAATATTTTCGATGGCGAGGTCGTAGGCGCGCGCGCGCTGTTGCAACTCCGCCATCGAGGCCACGAACTCCAGGCTCGAACGCCTGTCGACCGCCGGCACCGGCAGCGGCCGCGCGAACCGGCGGCCCCCCGTCCACAGCAAGACCAGCACGACGAGCGCGCCCTGCGCGACCATCCAGAGGATGGGCGTGCCCGCGAAGTAGGCGAACAGAGGGTTGCCCGTCGCGGCGCGCGCCTGGTGGTACTCGTCGAAGGCTATGAGGCCGCCCGCGTCCGCGCCGACGACGTTCAGGGCCAGTTGCAAATTGTCCGCGAGGCGTATGCCGCCGTTGGCGACCATGTACGGGTCGCTCAAAAGGACTATGCGGCCCGCGCCGTGCGGGTAGTCGATCAGGAGCGAGCCCCAGTCGCTCTCCAGGTACACGACCGGGGCGGGCGAAGTGAGCGTCGGATTCGGGTTGGCGGACCCGGACGGCGTAGTTGTCGGGCGCGCGACGGGCGGCGGCGGGGGCTCCTCGTAATCTTCGTAGTCCTCGTAATCCTCGTCCTCCTCCACGACGACGGGCGTCGGCGTAGGTGTCGGGCCCGAGCCGGCGACCGCGGGCTGTGTCTCGCCGGAGATGTTGATGCCGCCGGCGAAGCGCGAGGGCTGGACCGATTCGACGTTGCGCGTCAGCAAGCTCGGCTGCGAGGCGCTCACCGGCTCCACACCTGCCGTCATCTCCTCGGGCTTCGCCGGGTTCACGCTCCTCGGCAACTCGCGCGCGTCGGTCGAGACGGCCCACTTCTCGGAGCGCGGCAGCAGGCGCGGGTCCGGCCTGCGGTCGATGACGACGAGGCGGCCGCCCGCCGTGACCCACCGCAGGAGCGACTGCGTCTCCTCCTCGTCAAAGGACACGCGCGTTTTGCCCACGACGACGAAGGTCGAGGGGGACTCGCCGCCTTCGAGGTTGAGGAGCCCGTGCGTCTGCTCGCGCCAGCGCGTCACCTGCCGGCCCGACTCCGCGAGCAGGTCGTAAAGCGCGCGCACGCCCGTCGAGCCGGCGTTGTAAGTCGAGCGGTCCGGGTTGAACTCCGTGTCCGGCTGCCGCTCCTCGGCCACGTAAGACGCCGTGTTGAGCGCGATGAGCAGCACGACGACGACCGCGGCGGTGATGACGATGGCGAAGCGTTGGCGCATAAACTCAGGGATGAGGGATGAAGTGAAGGCCCATCGAATCAACGATTCGGCGGGCGGTTCACTCAGCCCCTCTCATCCCTCATCCCTCATCCCTCAATAGTTCCGCTGTTTTCACTGTCTGCTGGTAGCCGGAGCGGAACGCCGTCCAGTCTTCGGGGGTGGCGGGCGCGAAGCCGTACCAGTGATTCTCGAAGCTCGCGGTCAGCTTTTGCATTTCCTTCAGCAGCGGCCTCTTCTCGCGGACGGCGCGCAGGTAGTCATGATTGGTCTTGTGCTGCGCGAGCGTGATGACCTTGCGGTCGCCCAGCTCGCACAGGAGCGCGACGTAGCCTTTGCGAATCGCGGCGCGCACCTCGCCCCTGCGCGCCAGCGCCTCGGCCTCCGCGAGAATGTCTGCCGCGGTCTGCCCCGGCGCGAGCTTCTCGCCCAGGACGACGCGCGCGCCGCGATCCTCGGGCTTGAGGCGGCCCTCCCTGCGGCGCACGAAGAAGGGCAGGAACTTCCAGAGGACGTAGCCCAGCAGCGCGCCGGCGATGCCGAAGACCAGGAACATGGCGACCAGGGAGAGACTGCTCGTCTGGCCCGGCTGAACCGAGCTTCCGCCGCTGAAGAGGTTATTCCACCAGCGCTTGATGTTCTCCCAGAGGCGCGCGAGCCAGCTCTTCTCCGGCGGCGTCGTGTCGAACTCTTTGCGCCGCAGGATGGATTCGAGCCGCGCCTTCTCCTGCTCCTTCGTCGCGCCCGCGGCCGTCCCCCCGCCGCCGCCCAGCTCGTCCAAACGTTCTTCGAGCGCCATCAAACGCTCATGCACCCGCGCGAGTAGTTGGGCGCGCTGAAAGTCACCGGCGGGCAGCTTCTCGAAAGCCTGCGCCTCGGCTTCGAGCCAGGAGTTGTTCACGCGGACGCGCCGGCCGTCCCACCTGATGACCTCGTCGGTCGGGACGAGCCGCCGCACCCTCGCGAAGGCCGCCCCCATCTTCTCTATGTACTCGGCCCCCGTGCCCTCCTCGGTCTTCGCAGCCTCCCAGACGGCGTCAATCTCCGTGACCGCCTCGTGTATCAGCATCCTGTAATCGCTGAGCGGGATTGTGTCCTTCAAGTCTTCGACCGCCGCCGCGCCGCCCGCGCACGCGAGGACGAGGACGAGTACGCGCGCGAGCCGCGCGGCGCGCGCCGGTGAGCTTGTCGGGAGGAGGAGGGGAGAGTTCATGTGGCGCGTGTTCAGCGAAGGCCGAGCGGGGAGCCCGGCGAGGTGTTGTATTGGACCTGGGGCTGGGCGTAGGCGGGCTGGGCCTGGGCCGCCGCGTGGTAAGGGGCGTTCGGCGCGCCGTAGCCGCTGGGCATCGGCGCGAGCTGCCGCGCCGCCATCAGCTCTATGTCGTAGCCCTCCTGCCTGACGCGCTCGTCGACGTACATGAGCGAGAGCCCCAGCATCCAGACGGGCGCGAGCAGGATGGCGCTCGCCTGCGTGATGACGCTGTAGCCGACGGCGTACCACATGGGCCAGGTGATTGACCTGTTCGGCAGTATCTGGACGCCTTGCAGGTAGCCGTAAAACATGAGCGGGATGATGAGAATCATCAGGGCCGAGTAGGTGGCGAACAGGTGGAAGAGGAACATCGCCATCAGCCGCCTGAGATTCCCCTTCGCCAGCGTGAAGCTGCGCCCGACCGAGTCGAAGACCTTGCGCCCCTCGACCATCAGCACCTGCGGGACGTAGGCGATGAACTTCACCATCGCGAAGAAGATCAGCAGCGCCAGAAAGGCCATCGCCAGGACCCAGATGATCACCGCGGCGTAGGCCACCCAGCTATTACGCACGCCGACGACCGCGTACCCGCCCAGGAGGAAAATCTGTATGGCGAGCACGTAGGCGATGAAGGCGATGAAGAGGGCCATGCCGATCCAGAGGATGACGATGAAGGACGCGCCGAGCAGGCTCCAGAAGCGCGCGCGGACGTTGCGGTAAGTCGTGCGCGCCGAGAACGGCTCGTTCCAGAGCAGGTGCGTGATGAGGTTGCGCGCCGCGCCGCCCATCACGATGATGTTGAGCAGCACGCCCCCGCCCCAGAGCAGAAGCCCCACGAAGACCATCAGGATGTCAGCGCCGCTCAGGTCTTCGGGCCGCGCCGGGCGGCTGCCGATGGTCATCAGCACGGAGCCCGTCGCGGAGATGACGACGGGCGGCGTGGCGATGCGAATCAGCGTCGAGAAGTGGCGGCGGTAAAGGCGCACGGCCCTGTCGATGAGGTCCCCGGCCCCGAGCGGGGCGAGCGAAAGCTGGTTGACTGGAAGCGGCGTCGCCATTTAAGGGTTCGAACCTGCCGGGGATTTGAAAGCTCACAGGGGCAGGCCGGATTTTAGCACACGCGGAGACAATTGCCATCGCGGTCCAGGGGGTCCAGCCCGCGCCGTCACCCGCGCCGCGCGGCGTCGCGTTCGGGCCCGGCGGCCGCCGACCACGTCCTTGAAAATCTGCTCCGAATTTACGGATAAAAATCCAAAAAATTCAATAGAACGCCCCAAAATTTGGGGGCCGGCAGGCCCAATAACCGGCGCTCGCCCGCAATAATCACCTTTTCCCACTGAAAAATTGGGGGCAGTCACGTGGCCTACTAATTGCCTAAAAGGGGTTCAGCTTATCTTTCACTGATTCAACCTGAGTGGCGCGTCAGTGCATGATTCACAACACAACCAACATAGTTTTCAGGAGATGCAATATGGGAAAATTTAAGCTAACGCTGACCACAGCGTTCCTGCTGGTTTTCGCCCTCAGCCAGTTGGCTCTCGGGCAGACCAGTAAGGGATTCGTTGTGGGAACCGTGGTTGACCCGAACGGGGCCGCCATCGCGGGCGCCACCGTCAAGATCACGAACACGGAGACGGGCGTCTCTCGTGACACGGTCAGCCAGGATGACGGGAGCTTCCGCCTGGACGCGGTCGACCCCGGCACCTACTCGGTCGAGATCAGCGCGACCGGATTCAAGAGCTCCACGCGCCCGAACCTCGTCGTCGCGGCGGCCCAGACGGTCGACGCCTCCACGCCGCTCGAAGTCGGCAACCCGAGCGAGGTCGTGACCATCAGCTCGGACAACCTGATCGAGCTGCAGACGGCAGACGGGACGCGCGTCAACACGCTTAACCAGCGCGAGATCACGGAACTGCCGGTCGTCGGCCTCAACCCTGTCAACCTGGTCTTCACGCTTCCGGGCGTGGTCGATCCGGGCGGCCTCGCCGGCGGCTTCGTGCAGGGCACGGAGTTCTCGGTCAACGGCCTGCGCCCGCGCTCCAACAACCAGTTGATTGACGGCCTGGAGAACAACGACAACTCCATCACGGGCCAGTCCTACCAGCCGACGGTCCGCGACGGCTACTCGGAAGTGACCATCCTCGGCAGCAACTTCTCGGCCGAGTTCGGTCGCGCCGGCGGCGCGGTGGTCAACGTCATTACCCGCTCGGGAACGAACGAGTTCCACGGCTCGGCCTACGACATCATCCAGAACTCGGTCTTCTCGGCGCTGACGCCGGGCGAAAAGGCCATCGAAGGGCTGACGGAAGCTCCGAAGTTCAACCAGAACACGTTCGGCTTCTCGGTGGGCGGCCCGATCAAGAAGAACAAGCTCTTCTTCTTTTACACGTTCCAGCGCGACCTGTTCCGCGCGGGCGGCGTCGGCAGCACGGCCATCACGCCGACGGCCGAGGGCGCCGCCGCGCTGCGCGCGCTCGTCCCCGCCGGCCAGAACCCGGCTCTCGACCAGTACCTGGCAATCGTCAGCACGTTCATCGCGCCGACGCAAGACCGCGTGGTCGGTATCGAGGCGGCCGGCACTCCGAACCGCACGCTGATCCCGTTCGGCACGGCCTCGCGCCAGAGCGCGCAGCCGGTCGACACCGACGACCACATCGCGCGCGTTGACTGGACGCCGACGGGGCACGACAGCTTCTCGTTCCGCTACCTGCGCAACGACCAGATTTTCAACAACCAGTTCGCCAACCTGGCGGGCGGCACGCAGTTCCCCGGCTTCGAGGTTGACGTGCCGGGCATCGCCGACAGCTTCCTGGCGAGCTACACGCGCAACTTCTCGCCGAACACGACCAACGAGTTCCGCTTCGGCCGGAACAAGTTCGACGTGCTCTTCGCGCCGCGCGACGAGTCGCTCGCGACTTCGGGGCCGACCATCACCATCAACACCGGCAGCATTTCGACGGTGGGTCTGGCGGCGACCTTCCCGCAGGGGCGCAACTTCATCAACTACCAGTTCCAGGACACCATCACGCACACGATTGGGAACCACACGTTCCGCGCGGGCCTGGACATCCTGGCGCAGCGCGGCTCGCAGTTGGTCCCGATCAACACGCGCGGCACGCTCAACTACACCTCGGGCGGCGGGTTCACCGCGCTCGGCAACTTCGTCTTCGGCTTCTCCGGCCCGGCCGGCTCGGCCAGCAAGGTCTTCGGCGAGGGCGTCGAGACGTCGGACGTGACCAACCAGGCCTACTTCATTAACGACCAGTGGAGGGTTCGCGAGAACCTCTCCCTGAACCTCGGCCTGCGCTACGAGAACTTCGGGACGGTGTCGAACAACGCCGCATTCCCGGCCACCAGCGGCCTCTTCGGAGACCCGCTCCTGCGCGTCGAGCAGCAGCGCGACAACAACAACTTCGGCCCGCGCTTCAGCTTCGCCTACACCCCGCGCATGTGGAAGGGGCTATTCGGCGAAGACCTGACGGTCATCCGCGGCGGCTTCGCCGTCAACTACGACGTGTTCTTCAACAACATCCTGAGCAACACGTTGGCGGCGTTCCCGAACGCGCTCGGCGCGACGACCGTCGCCCCGGGAGCAGGCGTGGGCAATGGCCGCGGCCTCGCCAACTTCGGCGCGCAGTCGCTGCCGACGGAGCCGACCATCAACCCGCTCGCGGCGGTCAGCTCGATTGACCCCAACCTGGTCAACCCGATGACCTACGTCTGGAACTTCGGCATCCAGCGCGAACTGCCCGGACGCAACATCTTCGACATCGCCTACGTCGGCTCGCGCGGGACGCACCTGTTCATCAACGAGCAGATCAACCCCGGCATCGACGGCGTGCGCGTCAACCCCGACCGCGGCAGCATCCAGATCCGCACCAACGGCGGCGACTCCATCTACCACTCGCTGCAAACCCGCTTCGAGCGCGGCTTCAGCGGCGGGTTCCTGTACCGCGTCGCCTACACCTGGTCGAAGGCGATTGACAACACGAACAGCGAGGTCTTCGTCCAGACCGGCGGCAGCAGCGTCGGCTCCAACCCGTTCAACCGCCGCGACGACCGCTCGGTGGCGGGCTACGACGTTCCGCACCGCCTCTCGGTGGTCGCGCTGTGGGACTCCTCCAGCGCGTTCGGCACCGACGGCGTGCGTGGTAACTTCCTCGGCGGCTGGACGCTCGGCGCGATCTACCGCGTTCAGTCCGGCAACGTCGAGACCCCGTACATCGGCGGCGACGACTTCAACGGCGACCTGAACGTGTTCAACGACCGGCCGACCGTCAGCAACCCGTTCGCCCCGTACCAGACGGTGGCGTTCTCGAACGAGTACTTCGGCTTCGCGCCGGACGACCCGTCCGCATCGCCGAGCGGCTACGTGGACATCAACGGCGCTCCGATTGATCCGGCGAGCGTCCGCTTCATCGTTGACCCGAACATTCGGACCAACATCGCCGGCCGCAACACCATGCGCTCGCCGAACACGCAGCGTCTCGACATGAGCGTCAGCCGGTCGTTCAAACTCCCCTTCACTCCGTGGGAGAGCGACCGCTTCGAGATTCGCTTCGAGATGTTCAACGTGCTCAATCACCCGAGCTTCACTTGGGACCTGTACTGGGCTGACGGCAACGTCTTCAACACCGACTTCGGTCAGGTGCGTGAGAACGAAGGCGCGACCGGCTCCGGCGCGACCCGCTTCGGCCGCGTGCAGCTCCGCTACGTCTTCTAACTTCCAATCAGTTCAACCCAGGTTGAACCTCTCGGGCGGCTCGCAAGGGCCGCCCTTTTTTTTGATTCGGGACAGTTCGGGTCAGTGCCGCCCGCTGGCGGCGGGCGGGACTCACTCGCCTTTCTTGACGACTTCGAACTCGAAGTGCAGCTCCTTGCCGCGGAAGATGTAGGAGAGGTAGAACTCCCAGAATTTGCGCGTGAAGCGGAATGAGGGCCAGCGCTGATCCAGGTTCGTGATGAATTCGAGCCCGACGGCGCGCCAGAGGTTCGCGAGCGAGACGTAGACGCGGACGGGCTTTAATTCCACGTCCGTGTAGAAGGGGAAGAGCCGCCGGTCCTGCATGAAGCAGTTGAAGGAGTAGCTGTTGAGGTGGTTGCGGTGCGTGGGGTCTGTGGCCCAGTCCGGGTTGGTGTAGTGCGGCGTGACGATCTTGATGCGACCCCCCGGCCGGGTGATGCGGTGCAACTCCGAGACGAAGGCCATCACGTCCGGCACGTGCTCTATGACGTGGCGGCTGATGACCTCGTCGAACTCGTCGTCGGCGAACGGGTAGGGGACGACGCCGAGGTCGTGAATCACGTCGGCCGCGGTGCGCGGGTTAAAGTCCATGCCGATGGCACCGGGGTACTTGTTGTCCCCGCACCCCACGTCGAGAATCTTTTTCCCCTCAGACGCGGCGGCCTCTGTGACTTTCGTGTTCGTCATCTTATGAAGTGGGCAATTGGCAGTAGGCAGCGGGCAGCAAGAACGAGCGACGAGCAGTGCTGAGCGGTTGTTTTCAACTGCCCACTGCCAACTGCCCGCTGCCCACTGTTTCCGCGAATGATGCGAAGTCGAGGGGGCGCACGGGGAGGCCGAGACGCCGCTCCAGGTCGTCCGGCGTCGTGCCGTCGAGCATCACGGCCTCGCCCCCGCTCTTGAGCGACGAGGCGGGGATGACGACGAACGCGCCCCGGAGCGAATCGCGCGCGGCCGTGTAGCACTCGCCCGTGAGGAGCCCGGCCACCGAAACGTCGCCGCCGAAATAGCGGTTCTCGACGCCGACGACCGTGAGCCGCGTGCCGAAGCGTGCGTTGAGCCGCTCGACTGCGGCGCCCAACTCGGGCGCGAAGAGCGTGCCCGTCATCACCGTCCCGCGCAGGCGCTCGGGCCGCGCGGGCGGGCGGCGTTCGAGCCTGCGCCAGAGTTTCTGGAAGTCGTTGGCGAAGGAGCGCACCATCCCTATGCCGTCCTCTATCTGCGGGTAGTCGCCGTAGTGCGCGCGCGACGGGATTTTCTCCCCCGCGCGCAGGTAAATCTCGTCGCCGAGGAAGGCGAACGTCGTCCCGAGCCTGCGGCGGAACTCGCGCTGGAGCGGCGTGATCTCCTGAATCGTGCGGCGGCAGAACTCCGGCGTGACGGGCGTGAGCCGCTCGTCCGTGTTGTAGCGCGTCAGCCCCAGGGGCACGACCGCCACGCTCTTAACGCGCGGGTGAAGCGCCGCGAGGTCTTCGACGGTCTGACGCAGCACCGCGCGGTCGTTGATTTCGGGGCAGAGCACGACCTGAGCGTGAATCTCTATGCCGGCGTCGAGCATCCTATTCATCTTCTCGGAAATGTCTGCGCGCCCGCGTTCCACACCCAGCAGGTGCGCGCGCACGTCCAGGTCAGTCGAGTGCACGGAGACGTACTGCGGCGTCAGGCGCTGCTCGATGATGCGGCGCATCTCGTCCTCGGTGATTGAGGTGAGCGTCGTGTAGTTGCCGTAGAGGAACGAGAGGCGTATGTCCTCGTCGCGGATGAAGAGCGAGGGGCGCGCGGTTTCGGGGTTGCCCTTGCAGAAGCAGAAGATGCACTCGTTGGCGCACTGGCGCGGGACGATCTGCTCGAAGCCGAGGCCGAAGTCCTCGCCCTCGTCGCGCTCTATGTCGAGTTCCCACTCCTCGCCGCTCTTTTTGCGGACCTCTAAAACCAGCTCGGTCTCGCCGCCCGTCTGGAAGCGGAAATCAAGGTAATCGCGCACCACGCGCCCGTTGACCTTGATGACGCGGTCGCCCGCCTCAAGCTCAAGCTCGGCGGCCAGGCTCTCGGGCGCGACCTCCGTGATTTCGACGCCGCGGCGGCGTATCTGCGTCACCGCTGGGGCGACTGCGAACTCGTACATCGAAACTACCTCTCCAAACTGCGGGGACCACGCGCGCGCCCGCCCGGAAGTTTCGGCGGGAGCACCCCACGGTGGGCCACGGCCGATTCCGGGGGGCGCGGGCGAAAACGTTAGTATAACACGCCGGCCCCCGAAATTTTTACCGGCCCGGTCCCGAATCCCTTTGACCTTATGCGGCGAATCGCCCGTGCATTCTGACCGCCGGCCCATTCATTTTGAAGACTGTTGACAGGTCAGCTTGAACTAATTTAATCTGATTTTGGCCGGCACGCTTCGCCGGCCTCTCCCCGGATAGACACTCTCCGTCATTCAAGAGAGCTTTACAAATTCAGGGTCGCCCGCGACTTAGGGGGCCGAAACCGGCCACGGGCGCGGAAGTAGACAGGGGTCTGTGCGGTGCCCCAGTCCTTTCGGGCACGCGGCTTGCCGGGGGACCGGCGGGGCTCCCCGCCGACGTAGAGCCCGTCCAACAAGCGAGGTCATGCCAGGCCAGATGAACGCAACCGAAGAAATCACCGCCACGAGCGGCGCGACGGTTACTCTCCCCGCCTCACAGACCCGTGCGACGCGCGGCACGATCCTGATAGTCGAAGACGACCGCTCCATACGCCGTTATCTGGAAGTCATTTTGCAGCGCGCGGGCTACTGCGTGCTGAGCGCCTCGGACGGCCTTGAGGCGATGAAAGCCGCGCTCACTTCTTCGGTGGACGCCGTCGTCACAGACGCCATCATGCCGCACCTGAACGGCTACGAACTCTGCCGCTTCCTGCGCCACCACCCGAAGCTCTCGCGCCTGCCCGTCGTGCTCCTGAGCGGCTTCGAGCGCGCCGACGCCGCCCGCGACGCCGGCGACCGCCCGGACGTTTACCTAGCCAAGCCCGTCCGCCCCGACGAACTCACCGGCTGCCTCGCGCGCCTCCTGCTCAAAGCAGCGTAAAGTAAAGTAAAAGTAAAGACCCCGGAGGGGTCTTTACTCTTGCCTTTTAACTTACGCCTTCGCCGTCGCGGCCGGGCCGATGAGGTCGTCGAGCGGGGTGTAGGGGAGTCCCTGGTCCGTGGCGACCGCCTCGTAGGTGAGGTGGCCGGCGTGCGTGTTGACTCCTTCTTTAAGTCCGGGGTCACTGCTGATGGCTTTGAGCAAGCCTTTGTTCGCGAGTTTGAGCGCGTAGGGCAGCGTCGCGTTCGTGAGCGCGAAGGTGGAGGTGCGCGGGACCGCGCCCGGCATGTTCGCCACGCAGTAGTGGAGCACGTCCTCCACGTAGTAGGTCGGGTTCGAGTGCGTCGTCGGGTGCGTCGTCTCTATGCAGCCGCCCTGATCCACGGCCACGTCCACGATGACCGCGCCCTTCGGCACGTCCTTGAGCATCCCGCGCGTGATGAGCTTCGGCGCGGCCGCGCCCGGAATGAGCACCGCGCCGACGATCAAATCGGCCTCGGAGATGGCGTCGTGAATCATGTAGGCGGAGGAGGCGAGCGTGGAGACTTTCGAGAGGAAGATGTCGTCCAGTTCGCGCAGTCGGTCCAGGTTGTTGTCGATGATTGTGACCTGCGCGCCCATCCCGACGGCGATCTTCGCGGCGTTCGTGCCGACGACCCCGCCGCCGATGATGACGACGCGCGCCGCCGGCACGCCGGGCACGCCGCCCAGCAGGATGCCGCGCCCGCCGTTCATCTTCTCCAGGTAGGTCGCGCCGACCTGAATCGCCATCCGCCCCGCGACCTCCGACATCGGCGTCAGGAGCGGCAGCGTCCCCTTCCTGTCCTTAATCGTCTCGTAGGCGATGCCGGTCACCTTGTTCTGGAGCAGCGCCTGCGTCTGCTGCGGGTCTGGCGCGAGGTGCAGGTAGGTGAAGAGCAACTGGCCCTCGCGCATCCGCGGGTACTCGGGCGCAATCGGCTCCTTCACCTTGACGATCATCTCGCCCTCGGCCCACACGTCGTCCGGCGAGTCCAGCAGGGTCGCGCCCGCGCGCTCGTACAACTCATCCTCAAAGCCTGAGCCCTCGCCCGCGCTTCGCTCGACGACGACCCTGTGCCCGGCGTCGGTCAAAGCGCGCACGCCCGCCGGGGTGAGCCCGACGCGATACTCGTTGTCTTTAATCTCCTTCGGCAGTCCAACGATCACTGTTGATTCTCCAATCAGTCGGGAAGAGTTAAAAACTGAACGCCAGTGTGACAACCAGCCCGCGAACTTTATTGCTAATCTCGTCTCGCGTCAATCCGCGCTCTCTTCCAGGTCAATCTGCGCGCGTTGAAGTTTGCCGCTGTAGTCGACGTAGATTGACTTCCACTCGGTGAAGATGTCCAGGACCTGCGTGCCGGCCTCGCGGTGGCCGTTGCCGGTGGCCTTGGTGCCGCCGAAGGGCAGGTGGACTTCCGCCCCGATGGTCGAAGAGTTGACGTAGAAGATGCCCGTGTACATCTCCTGCATGGCGCGGAAGGCGCGGTTCACGTCCTGCGTGTAGATGGCGGCCGACAGCCCGTAGCGCACGCCGTTCGCTATCTCGACGGCCTCTTCGAGAGAGTTGGTCGGGATGACGGCCGTGACGGGGCCGAAGATTTCCTCCTGCGCGATGCGCATGCCGGGCGCGACGTCCGTGAAGACGGTCGGCTCTATGAAGTAGCCGTGGGCGTGCTCGCCCTTCGTCAGGCGCTGGCCGCCCGTTGCGAGCTTCGCGCCGTCCTCGCGCTCGCCGATTTCGACGTAGCCGAGAATCTTGTGCACGGCGTCGGCGTTGATGACGGGGCCCATGTCTGTCGCGGGTTGTGAGCCGTCGCCCACGCGCAGGCTCGCGGCGCGCTCCGTCAGTCTTTTCGTAAACTGCCTGTAGACTTTCTTGTGGACGACGACGCGCGAGGAGGCCGTGCAGCGCTGGCCCGAGGTGCCGAACGCGCCCCAGACTGTGCCCTCGATTGCGAGGTCGATGTCCGCGTCGTCCATCACGATGATGACGTTCTTGCCGCCCATTTCGAGCGAGCAGATGGCGTTGCGATCCGCGCACGCCGTCGCGACGATGCGCCCCGTCTCGGTCGAGCCCGTGAAGGAGATCAAACGCAAGGCCGGATGATTCGTGATGGCAGCGCCCGCGGGCTCGCCGTAGCCCGTCACGAGGTTGACCACGCCCGGAGGGACGCCAGCCTCCTCGCACGCTCTCACTAAATTGTAAGTCGAGAGCGGCGTGTCCTCCGCTGGCTTGATGACGACCGTGTTGCCGCAGACCAGGGCCGGGATGAGTTTCCAGGAGGGAATCGCCATCGGGAAGTTCCAGGGCGTAATCAGCCCGCAGAGGCCGACGGGCTGGCGCACGCACATGGCGAATTTGTCCGGCATCTCCGCCGGCGTGGTGAAGCCGTGCAGGCGGCGGCCCTCGCCCGCCGTGTAGTAGGTGCAGTCAATCGCCTCCTGCACGTCGCCGCCTGTCTCCTTCAGGACCTTGCCCATCTCGCGCGTCATGTCCGCGCTGTAGCGGTCCTTGTTGCGTATGAGAATCTCGCCGAGGCGGAAGAGGATTTCGGCGCGGCGCGGCGCGGGCGTGCGCCGCCAGCGGTCGGAGGCGTCGCGCGCGGCCTCAACCGCCTTGTCCACGTCCTCTTTCGTCGAGAGCGGGAAGCGGCCGACGATGTCGCGCGTGTCCGCGGGGTTGGCGTTCTCGAACCACTCCCCGGAGGCGCTCGCGACCCACTGGCCGCCGATGTAGTTGTGATAGGTTTTCGTCGCCGGGCGCGCAGCAGTCTTCCGGCTGCTCTTTTTACTGAGGGCTTTTTTCGCTTGTGCCATAGGTGAGGGAATTGTAAATGGAAAATGGTGAATGGACAAACTCGCGCTCGCCCATCCACCATTTTTCTATTCGCCGCTTACCGCTTACTGGTAAGTGAACTGCACGACCCGCTGCACGATGCGGCCGACGTCGCGGTCGAAGCGCGCGACGTTGAGGACGACGGCGTCGCCCTGCTTGAGCGAGTTGACGATGCGCTCGAACTCTTCGAGCGTGTTGACGGCCACGCGGTTGATGCGAATCACTACGTCGCCCTCGGCCAGCGAGCGCGGGCGCGCGTCGGCGATGATGCCGCTCGGGTCTATGTCCTTGACGTAGAGGCCGCGCACGCCCGCCAGCTTCCTCTCGTTCGCGAGCTGCGGCGTCAACTCCTGGAGCGTGACGCCCAGGCGCAGGCGGTTGATTTCCGGCTGCGGCCTGTCTTTGGCGGGCGGGGCCATCGGCACGTCGTCATCTTCGTCGCGCGGCGCGAGCGACGTGGGCCGCTCGCCGATGGTCACGCTCGCCGTGCGCTTTTCGAGCTTGCCGTTAACGTCGCGCAGGTAGGTCATCGTCACCGCCTGCCCCACGGGCGTGCCCGCGACCTTGTTAATCAAGTCCTGGGCGCTCTGGATGGGCTGGCCGTTGTACTCGACGATGATGTCGTTAGCCAGGATGCCGGCCTTGCCCGCCGGGCCGGTCTGGTCGCGCACGTCCGTGACAATCGCGCCCTTCGTGTCGGGCAGCTCGTACACGCGCGCGAACTCCGGCCTCACGGAATCGAGGAAGATGCCGAGGTAGCCGCGCCGCACTCTTCCGGCCGAGATGATCTGCTGGTAGACGAAGCCCGCCTCGTTCGAGGGGAGCGCGAAGCCTATGCCGTTGTAATCGCCCGTGGAGGTCGCGATCTGCGAGTTCATGCCGATGACCTCGCCGCGCATGTTGACGAGCGGGCCGCCGGAGTTGCCGCGGTTAATGGCCGCGTCGGTTTGCAGGAACTGCTGGAAGCTGGTGAACGGCGCGGCCTGCCGCTCCTTCTTGGAGATGATGCCGGCGGTGACGGTCTGGTCTAAGCCGAACGGCGAGCCGATGGCGAGCACCCAGTCGCCGACTTCGACCTCGTCGGAGTTGCCGAGCTTGACGGTGGGCAAATCACGCGGGGCCTCGATCTTGACGACCGCCACGTCGGTCTCCTCGTCTATGCCCTTGACGACGCCGCGAAACTCTTCGCCCGATTGCAGCCGGACGGTGATGCGCGTCGCGCCCTGCACGACGTGCTGGTTGGTCAGGATGTAGCCCTTCGGATCGACGATGAACCCACTGCCGACGCCGCGCGCGGGACGGCGCGCCTGGCGGCGCAGCATGTCCAAGAGCGGGTTGTTCGCGGCCGGGTCGTCCTTGTCCTCCGTCTCGTCGTCGCGCTCGGCTATCTCGGGCGCGGCCGTCACGGTGTCTATGTTGACGACCGCGGGCTCCACCCGGCGGGCGATTTCGGCGAACGAGGCCGAGAGGGCTTCCGGGGCGCGAGCCGCTCCCGAGACCAACTCGTTCTGCGCGACCGCGGGCCGCCCCGTCAGGATCGCGCCGATGCCGATGCCGACGGCCAGGCAGGCGACGGCCAGCGCCACGATCCAAACGCGCAGCTTGCGCAGGATGGCTCGCTCGGAACCATTCATCTGATCTTTGGGAAGCTCGTACATCACTCACACCACCTTCGGAAAAACGTAAAGGCAATCAAAGACAGTTTGCGCTGCCGACCCGACAGGCCGGACCCGCCTCGTGCCGGCACAAAAGGGAGGCCAGCCAGTATAACAGGAGAAGCGCGGCAAAGAGAAGATGTGGCCGGGCCGGCACAAAATCAGAAGATTTCCGGCTCAGTTAAGCGCCCGCGGCCATTTCGCGCGGCCTTGATGTAAGATGGTCCGCGAGATGAGCGGACTCTCCGACGGCAAGATTCTGATTCGCCCCTACCGCGCCGAAGACATCGAGGCGATGTACGAGGCCGTGCGCGAGTCCGTCGCGGAAGTCTCGCTGTGGCTGCCGTGGTGTCACGCGGATTACGCCATAGAGGAGACGACGGCCTTCGTCATGGCGCGCGACGAGGCGTGGAAGAACGACGAGGCTTACGCCTTCGGCGTGTTCGACGCCGCCGCGGGCACGTACCTGGGCGGCGTCGGGCTGAACTTCGTCAACCGCATTCACCAGTGTGCCAATCTGGGCTACTGGGTCAGAAGCTCTCAGACGGGGCGCGGCGTCGCCTCGCGGGCCGCGCGGCTCGCGGCGCGCTTCGCCCTCGAACGACTCGGCTTCCAGCGCATCGAAATCCTCGCCGCGGTCGGAAACCTCCCCAGCCAGCGCGTCGCCGAAAAGGCCGGGGCCACGCGCGAGGGGACTCTGCGCAAGCGCCTCCTCGTCAACGGCCAGCCGCAGGACGCCGTCCTCTACTCACTCGTCGCCGAAGACTTCGGATTGGATGAGACACCCTAAGCCACCGACCAAGTCAGTGCCGCCCGCTTGCGGCGGGCGGCACTGACCTGAGTGAAGAGGCGGGACCATTTCGGCCCCGCCTCTTTTTGTGCCAACTGTTCGGGGTAAATTTCTACTTGTTGGCGTGGACTTTCGGGCGGTTGGTGAAGGAGGGGTCCGCGTCGACCGCGAAGGTCGAACCGGGGAGCGTGTTCGGGTCGTAGCCCGCGCCCGAGATGCGGTTGGAGATGATCTTGTCGTTGTTGCCGATGTCGGCCACGCCCGCCTGGTAGACGTAGCCGTTCGTCACGCCCGCCTTGCTGATGACGTTGTTCGTGATCTTGACGTTGGTCGCCGCAGTGGGCGCGGAGAAGCCGTCCAGGCCGTACTGCTCCGCGAGGACGCCTACGTCGTTTTCGCTGATCGTGTTCTGCATGACCTGCGTGCCGACGCTCAGGGGGTCGCCCGCCGACTGGTCGCTGAAGACGAGGACGCCGCAGGCGATGGTGCTCGCGCCCGTGTAGGAGTTGCCCACGACCGTGTTGCGCTTGACCATCCCGGTCGCGCCGAAGCCGACCTGGATGCCGTTGCGCGCGATGTGGCCCACGGGGCCGCCGCCGTCCACGGTGTTGTCCGTGATGGTCGCGTCCACGTTGCCGTTGGCGATGATGCCCGTCTTCTGGTAGTTCTTCGCCGTGTTGCCGTCGACGCGCACGCGCGAGGTCGAGGCCGAGGGCGTGAAGTTGCGGACCTCTATGGCGTTGCCCTCCTGGCAGCCGCTGGCCCCCTGGTTGAGGTCGATGACCTGCACGGCCGAGATGGAGCCGGACGCCGTGTCGAACAGGATGCCGCGCAGGCGGTCCGCGCCGCCGTCGCAAACGTCCGCGAGGCCGCTGGCGGTGATGCGGACGTTCGTGACGTTGGCGCTTCCGCCGCCGTTCTGTATGACTCCGCCGACGAAGTGGCCGGCCGGCGGGTCAACGGCCGTGATGGTGTGGCCCGCGCCGTCGAGCGTGAAGCCGTTGGGGACGATGATGCTTGAGTCCGTGGTGCAGCTTCCGTTCAGAGTCATCGTCGTCCCGGAGGTCGTGAAAGTGCAGGTCGTCGCGGCGCGCGCCGTCACGGAGAGCGCGGCCGAGAAACAGAGGGCGGCAAAGAGAGTGAAAAACTTCTTCATTGGGGGATTTCCTTTCCGTCTTGGGGGTTGAGCAAACGTTCTGACGAGGGGCCGGGCGGCAACTTCAAAAGGCCCTTGACCCGAGGCTGTCTTTGGCGAGGCTGAAAGCGGAGTCCTACAGCGGTAAGTCTGGGCGACCGGCATTAAGTGCCGCTTTCCAAAAGGGCGCACAGCTTAATGACCGCGCGGGTGCTTGTCAAGATCGGGACGCATGGCCGCGGGAAACTGGCCGTGGTGGTCACTCGGGGCGGCGGATAAAAGGCCCCAACTTCTTATCCCGCCTCACCCACAACTCGTCGCACGAGGGGCAGCGGAAGAGTTGCTTATTCGGCTTCGGTAGGCGGCGCATCTCGACGTAGCAGCGCGGGCATACCACGGACGTGAACGTAAAAAAGGCGTCGGGCAGGAGTTCCAACAGCCCCAGAATGAAGTGAGCTAAAGACATCCCACCTGCTCCGGCTTAGGCCGCGTAGCGCGCGTAAACGGTCTTCACCTTTTCGAGGAAGTCGCGGCGGTCAACGACGTAGTAGAGCTTGACCGCGCCCTCGCCGCCCGTCAGGTGCTCGACCAGCTTTTCGAGCACCTCGAACTGGTCGCGCTCCGTGATGCCCTGCGCGTCGAGGTGGCCGCTGTAGCGCATCCGGCGCACGAGTTCGATGAGCGTCAGGCGGCCCTCGAAGGTGCGCCCGCCGTGTTTGTGCGAGCGGCTGACGAGGTACTGCACGAGCAGCACGTCGTTGTAGAGCGCGGGCGCGAGGAACAGCCGGTCGCCGTCTTTCTCCCAGCCCTCTTCGAGCCGCTGCGAGCGGCGCACGGCGCGCAGGCCGTCGAAGACTTCCGACCAGTCGGTCTTCGGCTCGATTCTCTCAAGATAAGTGCGCGCCACTCCGGCGAGCCAGCGGTCGTCCTCGAAGTCCAGGTTGCGCCCCATCGTGTCGAGCCACTCGAAGAGGAGCGCGCGGCGGTCCGACTTCTGCTCGTGGAGTTGAAACTGCTCGTCCGCTTTCGGCAGCGTCTTGAGGAGCGCGCGGCGCGCGGCGTCCGTACTCTTGCCGCCCTCTATGCGGTAGGTGTCGAAGCGCGCGTGCCAGCGCTTCGCCGCGTCGCAGTAAGGGCAGCGCGGGTTCTTCTCCTCGCTGTCGAAGTAGGGCCGCGAGGCGGCGGGCGCGGTCAGCTCCTCCACGCCCGGCGAGTGGCGCTTGATCTCGGAATAGGCCGTGCGCGGGGCGAGCCCGAGTTGCTTGGTGAAGATGTCGAAGATGCAGGCCAGGCAGAGGAGCGTCGAGTATTCCGTGACCGCGCCGGGCGGGAAGGCCGAAAAGTCCAGCTCGCGTTTTTTGGCGGTGGCTGCCATTTAGAGGTTCTACGCGATGGAGACGAGCGCGGGCCGCAGGCCCTCGTCCGTGTGCCCGAGCGCGAGGTCAAGCTCGGCCGCAACGTCGCCCGTGCCCGCGCCCAGACTCTTGAAGTCGAAAAGCGCGGGGTCCAGGAGGTGAGACGGCGCGGCGTTGCCGAGCGCGGTCAGCATGGAGCTGCGGATGTTGGGAATCTCCTTCTCCAACTCCGCTATCAGGCGCTTGACGCGCGCGCGCTTCAGGTTCGTCTGCGAGCCGCAGAGGTCGCACGGGATGATGGGGAAATTCTTCTCGGCGGCGAACTCGGTGATGTCCGCCTCGCGGCAGTAGGCGAGCGGGCGGATGACCGTGTTGCGGCCGTCGTCCGAGCGCAGCACGGGCGGCATGGCCTTGAGCGTGCCGACGTAGAAAAGGTTTAAGAGAAAAGTCGTGATGATGTCGTCCGCGTGGTGGCCGAGCGCGATCTTCGTGCAACCTTCTTCGACCGCGACCGCGTAGAGGATGCCGCGGCGCAGGCGCGCGCAGACCGAGCAGAAGGTCTTGCCCTCGGGCACGAGCCTTTTGACGACCGAGTAAGTGTCCTGCTCCTCGATGCGGAACGGGACGTTGCGGCCCGCAAGGTAGTCAGGTAAGACGTGCGCCGGGAAGTTGGGCTGCTTCTGGTCCAGGTTGACCGCGAGGATGTCGAAGTTAACGGGCGCGCGGTCGCGCACGTCCAGGAGCAGGTCTAGGAGCGTGTAGCTGTCCTTGCCGCCCGACAGACAGACCATCACGCGATCACCTTCTTCGATCATCCCGAAGTCCTTGATCGCCTCGCCCATCCGCCTGAGCAGCTTGGTCTTGAGCTTACTCTCCACGAACATCTCGCAAACTTCTTCCTCTCCGGCCGAGCGTTGACGCCTCAAAGGATGCCACGCCACGCCGCGATTGACAACCGCGTGAGGGTGAAAACCAGGGACCACGAAGACGCACGAAACGACACGAAAGGAGCTGACCTTTCTTCGTGTCTCTTCGTGGTTCCCGCTTTTTCTTCAGTTCGCGGCCCCCGCGCCGTACTGGGCTTTGATTAGCCTGGGCGCGCCGGAAGGGGGGACGGTGACGATGAAGAGGTCGCTGTACTCCGCGTGGTCGACGGGCGCGGGCTGGCCCGTGAGGGCTTCCAGGATGAGCGGTATCGTGTTGCTGTGGCTGACCACGAGCACGGTCTGGCCCGCGTGCTTCTCCGTAACCTCGCGCGCGAGCGTCTTCCCGTAGTCGCCTGGGTTCTGCAAGTCCTGTATGGGGAGTTGCGTGACGGCGATTTTGAGCCGCTCGGAGATGGGCTGCGCGGTGTCGCGGTTGCGCTTGAACTGCGTCGTGTAGATGGCGCTCACGCCCGCGCCCTCGGCCACGCGGACGAGCGCCTGCGAGCGTTGCGCGCCCGCCTCCGTCAGCGGGCTGTCCTCGGCGTCCGAAGCCTTCTCCGCGTGGCGCACAATCAGCACGATTGTTGAAGGCGCGGCGTCCGGCTGCGGCTTGCCGCACGAGACTAACGTTAATGCGAACAGGAGTGCGAAAACTACTCTGGCGTTTTTACTCAAATCCATTCCCCTGGTGTCTTGTCGATAAACCCGCTGCCCTGAACTTGCTTCAAGGTCGGAGCAGGACTTTGATGACGCCGCGCTCGGTGGCGCGCTGCATGGCGCGGACTCCGTCACCGAGGCGGTACTCTTCGGTGATGAGGCTCTCGACATCCACCGCGCCCGAGCCGAGTAGTTCGAGCGCCGGCCGGAAGCGGCCGCAGCGCGAGCCGACGACCGAGATTTCGTCAACGACGATGCGCGCCGAGTCAACGCTCGTCTTCCCGTGGAAGGTGGATTTCAGGACGAGGACGCCGCGCGGGCGCAAAAGCTCCAGCGCGAGCGCGAAGCCCGACTCGGAGCCGGAGGCTTCGACCGCCACGTCGGACTCGCGCGCCCGACCTCTCACACGGTCGAGCGTCGCGGTCTCGATTCCGCGCGCGGCGGCGACGCGCAATTTCTCCGGGTGCTTGCCGACGAGCAGCACGGGAGCCCCCGTGAGCGCGAGCGCCTGCGCGCAGAGCAGGCCGAGTTTGCCGTCGCCTATGACGGCGACGCGCGTCTCCGGCGAAACGTTCGCGCGCTCCGTAATCCCGTAGGCCGCGGCCAGCGGCTCGCAGAAGACGGCGCGCTCGTCCGGCACGTCGTCCGGCACGGGCAGTAGGTTCACCGCGGGCAACTGTAGAAACTCCGCGTGAGCGCCGTCGCGCCCGACGATGCCGAGCACAGTGCGGTTGGGGCAGTGTCGCGGGTCGCCGTTCCGGCACAACTCGCAGCGCCCGCATCCCGCGTTAATCTCGCCGACCACGCGCCGCCCGACGAGTGAACCATCGTCCGCGCTCTCGACCACGCCGACGAACTCGTGCCCGATGGTGCCCTCGAAGCCCGCGTAGCCGCGCACGATCTCCACGTCCGTGTTACAAATCCCGCTCAGCGTGACGCGCACCACGGCCTCGCCCGCGCCCCGCGGCTTCTCCTTCTCCGCGACGGCCAGCCGGCCGCCTTCGTATCGCAAAGCAAGCATAAAAAAGAAGTGCTGAGTGCCGAGTGCTGAGGACTGAGTAAGAGCCTGCTTTCTTTTACTCAGCCCTCAGCCCTCACCACTCAGTACCGTTCTCAAAAGCTTTTCGTCCTCGCGTAGATATTGCCTATGTTGAGTTCGACGGTTTGCTGGCGGCCGGAGACGTTGACGGGCAGACGCCACTCGACGTTCTGCGCGCCCGAAAGCAGGGCGTGCACCCACCAGCGGCCGGGCGTCAACATGACTGTCGCCTGCCCGCGCTCGTCCAGGCGCGCGCGCACGGGCGAGCGCCCCTGCATGCGCTCGTTCAGGAAATCCTCGAACCGCACGCCGGGGCGCGGCTCAAACCCGTACTCGCGCTGCGCGGCCGAGACGTCAATCGGGTAAAGCTGCACGGGGATGTTGACCGCCGCGCCGTTGTCGCGCGGGCTGGGGCGCAGCACGATCTGTAGCGCCGTCTCGCCCGCGGCCGCCTCCTGCTCCGGGCTCGGCCCGGCCGGCAGCCGCTCATAAATCCTCCACCCCGCCGCGACGAGCGCGACGACGAGCGCCACGCGCAGGACGCCTGTGACGAGGTCGTAAACGAATCCCTTCTTCTTCACATCTGTTCGTCCCGTCAGGGACAACTGACAATAGCCCGGCACTTCAGTGCCGGGTGTAAAGTGGAAATTATAGCTGAGTCCCGTAGGGACAGCTGAACACAGGGACGCGCGCTCTTCAGCCGTCCCCACGGGACTCCGAACCTTTGTTGCCGTCCGCCCCCAGCACTGAAGTGCCGGGCAATTATCAGATCGTCCCTGCGGGGACTTCTCAAACAGCTTAACCCATCAGACCTTCTTCCTTGAGCGCGTTCTCCAGTTCTTCGTCGTCGGGCACGGAGAGCACCTGCTGGCCGATTTTCACTGTCGGCTTACGCTCCTTGCCGTCGTTTTGTTCTCGCACCCAGCCGGCGGCCTCCGCGTCAGTCTCTATGTCTACGTAGTCGTAAGTCACGCCCAGCGCGTCCAGCCGCGCGAGCGAGCGCCGCGTGTCCCCGCACCAGTCCGCCCCGTAAACTTTCACCCTCTCCATTTTCACACCCCCTGTTTGCACCTATAATAGCGAAGCCGAACATGTTTGTGTAAACGGAAGATGACGGGACTGTCAAACGAACAACTGGCGCGCTACGGGCGGGACGGGTTTCTCGTCATAGAAGACTTCGCCCCCGCCGAAGAGTGCGACCGCCTGCGCGAGCGCGCCCTCGCCCTCGTCGCCGCCTTCGACCCCGCGGACACGGTCTCCATCTTCTCCACGCGCGAGCAGACGCGCACGAGCGACGACTACTTCCTGGGCTCAGGCGACCAAGTCCGCTTCTTCTTCGAGGAGGAAGCCTTCGACGAGCGTGGGCGGCTGCGCCAGCCGGTCGAGCGCTCGATCAACAAGATAGGCCACGCGCTCCACGAGCTTGACCCCGTCTTCAGCCGCTTCTCTCAGAGGCCGGAACTCTCGGCGCTCGTCAATGACCTGGGCTACCGGCGGCCGCGGCTCATCCAGTCAATGTACATCTTCAAGCAGCCGGGCATCGGCGGCGAAGTCACCTGCCACCAGGACGCGACCTTTCTTTACACGGAGCCGCTCACCGCCACCGGCCTCTGGTTCGCGCTCGAAGACGCGACGCGCGAGAACGGCTGCCTCTGGGCCATTCCCGGCGGGCACAAGCTCGGCCTCAAGTCACGCTTCCTGCGCGCCGAGGGCGGCGGCACGCGCTTCGAGGTCTACGACCGGACGCCCTGGCCCCTGGACCGCCTCGTCCCGCTCGAAGTCAAACAGGGCGCGCTCATCCTCCTCGACGGCCTGCTGCCGCACATGAGCTATCCCAACCGCTCGCCACGCTCGCGCCACGCCTACACCCTCCACTACATCGAGCGCGACGCGCGCTACCCGGCCGACAACTGGCTGCAAAAAGAAAGTGCTGAGTGCTGAGGACTGAGTAAAGACCTTCTTTCTTTTACTCAGCACTCAGCACTCAGCACTTCTTTTTATCGCTTGTAACTCGTCGCTGTTTTCGTGTAGTCTCGTGTCAAAGCAGGTGACTACGATGATCAAGCTTCGTTAGGACAACCGAGTAAGCGAGCAGCGCGACGCGCCGCCCACGTTCTTCCCGCTCAGGGGAGCTTTGGTGGGGGCCGGGGGTGTAACCCAAAAACGCCCTGTGTGTGCTCGACCCTCTTACTTCGGTCTCGCCTTTCCAACCAATCAAGTTCAATCGCTTCCGGCTACGTGCGCGCCAGTTTTCCGGCGCGCGAGAGGTTTTCGCCATGACGCAAACGGCCATAGAGGTTCGCGACCTGCGGAAGAAATTTCGCAAGCGCAAGGGGCTGCTCAGAAACAGGGTCACGGAGGAGTGGGCGCTCGACGGCGTCTCGTTCGAGGTGGCGCGCGGCGAGACCTACGGCCTGCTCGGGCCGAACGGCTCCGGCAAGTCGACGCTGATTCGCATCCTCTCGACACTGCTCATCGCCGACGGCGGCACGGTCCATTTGCTCGGGCACAAGTTGCCCGAGGAGCACGAGAGCGTGCGCCGGCTCATCGGGCGCGTCAGCGTGGACGCGGCCTTCTACAAGCGACTCTCGGCGCGCGAGAACCTGCTCTACACGGCGCTGCTCTACGGCCTCCGGCCCGCCGAGGCCGAGGCGCAGGCGATGAGTGTGCTCGAACAACTCGGGATGGAGGAGCGGAAGTTCTCCTCCCCGCTCGAAGAGATGAGCCGCGGGATGCAGCAGAAGATCAGCATCGCGCGCGCCCTGATGATCAACCCGCCCGTGCTGCTCCTGGACGAGCCGACGACGGGCCTCGACCCCAAGAGCAGGCGCGACGTGCAGACCTTCCTCGAAGCTCTGCGCGCGCGCGAGGGCACGACCATCCTGCTCACGACGCACGACATGGCCGAGGCCGAGCGGTTGTGTGCCAGGATCGGCTTCATCGCGCACGGCCGCCTCGTCGCCGAAGGCACGGCCGCGGAGCTGATGCGCGAGGCGCGGGCCGAGACTTTGGACGACGCTTTCATCAAGCTCGCGGGCGAGGAGTTGAGGGACGAAGAAGAGGAAGAAGAGGAAGTGTTGGAGGTTTGAGAGATGTCTACGACCGAACGAACGTTGCGCCAGACCTGGGCCTTCATGTTCCGCGGCTATCACCTGACGCGGCGCTACATCTCCTGGGTCATCGTCTTCAACTTCTACGCGCTCGCGACCTCCGCGACCGTGGCACTGATAGGCGTCGCGGCCGGCGACTACCAACTGACGCTCGTGCTGGTCGTCGGCGCGTTGCAGTGGAACTTCCTCTCCGTGCTCTACAACGAGATAGCCATGTCGATAGGCTACGAGCGCTGGGAGGGGACGCTCGAATACACCTTCATGGCCCCCGTCTCGCGGCTCGTGCACCTGGCGGGCATCAGCCTCTACTCGCTCTGCAACAGCATCGTGCAGACGGTCATCGTGCTGCTCGGGCTGATGCTCTTCACGGACCTGAACCTCGCGGGCGCGAACCTCTTCGGCGTCGCGGTCGTGCTGCTGGTGAGCACGCTCGCCTTCGTCGGGCTGGGGCTGATGGCGGCGGCGCTGCCCGTGATGAGCCCCGAGCGCGGGGCCGAGGCGACGCACATCTTCCAGGGGCTGCTGCTCCTGGTCTCCGGCGTCTACTACCCCGTGGAAGTCCTGCCGGCGTGGATTCAGCCGCTCTCCTGGCTCTCGCCCGCGACCTACTCACTCTCGGCCTGCCGCAAGCTGGTCGGCGTGGGAAACCCCGCGTCCACGCCCGAGCGGCTCGCGGGCGCGCCGCTCTCGGCCGTCGCGTTCGAGTTGATGATGCTCGTCCTGATGGGCCTCGTCCTCATCCCGCTCGGCCTCTGGGTCTTCGGCCGCATCGAACTGTGGGCCAAGCACACGGGGAAGCTGAAGAGGACGGGATGAAGCGCGCTTGAGACCCACTCGACTTCTTTGCGCCTTTGCGTGAAATAGTTTTCTCACGCAAAGGCGCGAAGGGGTCGAATCATTCGGTCCCTGAGTCTCTCAGTCTATGACCGCGGAGCCGGCCATCGCCATGAAGAGGTTGCTTTCGTTGTTGAAGCCCAGGCGGTGTTCGAGGAAGATTCTGATGAGCTTCTTCTCGGGGTCAATCCAGATGATCGCGCCGAAGGCCCCGTTGTGCCCGAAGCTGCCCTTCGAGGTGAGCGGGAAGTCGAACAGCGGGTCGCCATTCAGGCCCCAGCCGAGCCCCTGGTGGACGGGCCTCCCGGTCACGGCGGATTTGACGTAGAGCGTTTGATTCTGCGTCATCGCGTCCACGGACATCCTGGAGAGAATCCGCCTGCCTTTGTAAGTCCCGCCGTCGAGCATCATCCGGCAGAAGGCGAGGAGGTCCGACGCGGTCGAGTGCATGGCGAACTCCGGCCCCGTGTAAATCGCCCTCCGGTTGAAAGCCTCTATCTCCTCCCACCTTTCGAGCCTGCCTTCGCGCAGCCTGTAGATTGCGGCGACACGGTCTCTTTTTTCAGGCGGGACGAAGAAAAAACTGTCCTTCATCCCTAAGGGCTCGAAGACGCGCTCGCGCATGAACTGCTCGTAAGGCTTGCCCGAGACGACTTCGATGATGCGCCCCAGGACGGCGAACCCGCCGCTCATGTACCTGTGCTGCGTGCCCGGCTCGTACTCCGGCTCCTGCTTCGACAGGAAGGAAACGTAGTCGGCCAGCGTGCGATTCCGTTTGATCGCCATCTCCTCGCTCTCGGGCAGGCGGTAAAGCGGGAGCCCCGCGGTGTGCGTCAGCAGGTGACGAATCCTTATCGGCCCGAACTTGCCCCGCGGCTTGAACTCCGGCAGGTATCTCTCCACGGGGTCATTGAGCGCGAGCCGCCCCTCCTCCATCAAGATCATGACGCCGACGGCCGTCACGACCTTCGTCACGGACCTCGTGTCGAAGATGGTGTCCGTCCGCATGGGCTTTCTGTTTCCGAGGTCTTGAAAGCCCACGGCCTCGAAGCTGACCACCTCGCCGCGCCTCGCCACGAGCGTCACCGCGCCCGCCATATTCCCGCGCTCGACGAGCGATTTCATACGCGCGGGAATCATCCTCAATCGCCCCGCGTCCATCCCGGCTGGGGGCGATTTCCGCCGCTGCGCGCTCGCCGCGCCCGGCGCGATGAAGACGACGACGAGCGCGGCGAAGCTAATCGCGCAGAGCTTCGCCGACCGGATTGTTCGTGGCATGCGTGTCCTCCGGGCGCTGAGATGCCCGCAGACGCCTCGATTGATGCTCGGCCCGCGAGGAGACTGTAGAAGAGAAGGCGGAAAGCGCGGAACCACGAAGAGAGAGGAAAGAGTTGTTCTTTCTTCGTGTCGTTTCGTGCGTCTTCGTGGTTCCTTACGTTTTGAGAGTGAAGAGACTCTGATATTGCGCCTTCGCGCTTGCGGCGCACGTCGTGATTTACTAAGCTTCAATTTCTCGGAAGCGCCCGGCTGCGAGGTGACACCCTTTGACTGATTCCACGGCAGACAAATTCCGCGACGAGTGCGGCGTGTTCGGCATCTACGGCCACCCGGAGGCCGCGCGGCTCACGTACCTGGGGCTCTACGCCTTGCAGCACCGCGGCCAGGAGTCCTGCGGCATCGTCTCCTCCGACGGCGCGGAACTCAGAAGCGAGCGCGCGATGGGTCTGGTCTCGGACGCCTTCGACCAGGCGCGGCTGGATAAGTTGCCGGGCGCGGCCGCCATCGGGCACGTCCGCTACTCGACGGCCGGCGAAGTCTCCATCCGCGAGGCGCAGCCCTTCCTCGTCGCCTGCCAGCACGGCCAGGTCGCCGTGTGCCACAACGGCAACCTCCCCTTCGCGACGGAAGAGCGCAAGCGCCTCGAACGCGAGGGCGCGATCTTCTCCTCGACCTCGGACACGGAAGTGGTGCTGCACGGCATCGCGCGCTCGCGCGCCGCCGGCATCGCCGAGGCCATCCCCGAAGTGCTGTGCGAGACGGAAGGCGCGTTCTCCATGCTCTTCCTGACGCCCGAGTCCTTGATAGCCATACGCGACCCGCGCGGCTTCCGCCCGCTCGCGCTCGGGCGGCTGAACGACGCCTGGGTCGTCGCCTCCGAGACGTGCGCCTTCGACCTGATCGACGCGCGCTACGTGCGCGACGTGGAGCCGGGCGAGATGATAGTCATAGACAAGCGCGGCCTGCGCTCGTCGTCCCCGCTGCCGCCGCGCCCGCACTCCCACTGCATCTTCGAGCACGTCTACTTCTCGCGGCCCGACTCCATCATCTACGGCCACTCGGTCAACGAGTCGCGCCACAAGATGGGCAAGCGCCTCGCCGTCGAGCAGCCGGCCGACGCGGACCTCGTCGTGCCCGTGCCGGACTCGGGCGTGGCGGCGGCCGTCGGCTACGCCGCGCAAAGTGGGATCAACTTCCGCTTCGGCCTGGTGCGCAACCACTACGTCGGGCGCACCTTCATCGAGCCCAAGCAGTCCATACGCTCCTTCGGCGTCCGCATCAAGCTCAACCCCGTGCGCGACCTGATAGAGGGCCGCCGGGTCGTCTTGATCGACGACTCGATTGTGCGCGGCACGACCTCGAAGAAGATCGTGAGGATGGTCAGGGAGGCCGGCGCGCGCGAGGTGCACCTGCGCATCAGTTGCCCGCCGACCGTGAGCCCCTGCTTCTACGGCGTGGACACGCCGAACAAGAAGGACCTCATCGCCGCGCAGATGTCTGTCGAAGACATACGCGACTTCATCGAGGCCGACTCGCTCGGCTACCTCTCTCTCGAAGGGATGCTCGAAGCGACGGGCATCCGCCCCGACTCGTCCTGCGTCGCCTGCTGGACGGGCCGCTACCCGACGCGCATCACGCGCGAGGCCGAGACGCAGTGGGCGCGCGAGCGCGAGCCCGTGCCTTCGGATGCGGCCCTCCCCGTGGACGAGAGCGAGGCCGCCGTCAAATGAACCCTGGGCCAGTTCCGCGGCTGCCGCCGCGCCCCGGCTCGCAGGCGCGTGACGGGCGTCGCGTCCTCTTCGCGCTCGCCGTCGTCGGCATCGCCCTGCTCGTCGCGGGCGTACTCCTTTTCAGGTACTGGAAGAAAGCCGAGCCGAAGGCTGAGACGCCCGTCGCTTCGGGCGACGAGTTACAGGTTCACGTCTTGAACGTCGGGCAGGGCGATTCGATTTTAATCGTCGCGCCGGGCGGCAAATCCGTCCTCGTCGACGCGGGCACGCCCGGCAGCGGCCGCGTCGTGCTCGACGCGATGAAGCGTTACAACGTCGGGCAACTCGATTTGATGGTCGCGACGCACGCGCACGCGGACCACATCGGCGGCGCGGACGAGGTCTTGCGCCGGACGAAAGTGAACGCGGTCCTGGACAGCCGCGTCCCCGCCTCGACGAAGAACTACGAAGATTTTTTAGAGGCCGTGGACCGTAGCGGTGCCAAGTACATCGCGGCCCAGCCGGGCCAGAAGTTCGACCTCGGCGGCGGGGCCGTGATGACCGTGCTCGCCCCGATTCAGCCCCTCTTCAAAAAGGACGAGTTGCGCTCGGGCGCGAACGAGCCGAACGCCAACTCGGTCGTCACGCGGCTTGATTACGGCGACTTCTCCATGCTCTTGACGGGCGACGCGGAGGCGGAGACGGAAGAGCGGCTGATGGCGAGCGGCGCTGAAATACGGGCCAAAATTCTCAAGGTCGGGCACCACGGCTCGCGCTACGCCTCGTCCGCGAAATTCCTACGCGAGGGCGGCTTCGAGCGCGCCGTCATCTCGGACGGCGCGGACAACCGCTACGGCCACCCGAGCCAGGACGCCCTGGACCGTTTCCGGCAGCTCGGCATGAAACTCCACCGCACGGACCTGGAAGGCGAGATCACCATCGTTACGCGCGGCCGGGACTACGAAGTCAGGACAGAGCGGACGCCCACGGGCGACCTCTGGGCCGGGCGCACGCCGCCGCGGGGCGGAGACACTGCGCGCTCCGAAGACGACTCCCCCAGGCGGAAGGGGCGCGGCGCGGGCGGCCGCTAGGCCTGAAAAATAGGGAGCTGTTTTTGAAGTCCCTTCGGGGGCGAAAGCCTGGAGGTGAAAATGGCTGACGCGGACGATAAGGCGAAGCGCGCGGCGTCAAAGCAAATCCGCGCGGAGATAGACCGCATCGAGGACGGCCGCGTGGCCGTGCTCATGGTCGGCGACGACGGCAAGACGCAAGTGGACGTGCCCGCCTCGCTGCTCCCGGAGGGCGCGGCGGGCGGCGACCACCTGCGCATCACCATCACGCTCGACAAGGAGTCTCGCGACGCCTCCGCGGCCCGCGTCAAGCGCTTGCAGGACAAGTTGGCCGCGAAGGGCGGCGCGCAGGACGAGAAGGATTTCAAGCTCTGATTCGGTCGTCGGTAATGGTATCTTAGTCGCATAAAAATCTATGGCGATAGTCAGAACAAAAGGCGGGTGCGGGTGCGCGATTGCGGCGCTGGTGGCTGTGCTCGGCGCGCTCGGGTTCGTCGGCTACAAGTACATCCTGCCGTGGTGGAACAAGCGGCCGCCGGAGCCCTCGGGCAAGGAGCTGCGCGTGTACGTGCTCGACGTGGGCCAGGGCGACTCGATCCTCATCCTCTCGCCCGAGGGCAAGACCGTGCTCGTGGACGCGGGCGACGAGAAGAACGGCAAGCGCGTGGTCGAAGCGCTGAAGAGCAAAGGCGTGCAGCAGATCGACTACTTCGTCGCGACGCACGCGCACCCGGACCACATCGGCGGCGCGGCCGAAGTCTTCGCCGCCTTCAAAGTCGGCACGGCGCTGCACAACGATTTCCCGCCCCCCGAAGTGGTCGCGGCGAGCGAGGCGGCCAACGCGGCGCAGGGCGGAGACAAGAAGCAGGGGAAGAAGCCGCCGCCGAAGCCGCCGGCGCGGGGCCGCGGCGGGCGCGCGGTGGAGCTGCCGACCGTCAAAGCCTACAACGGGTTCAAGGGCGCGGCCGAGAAGGCCGGCACTGAGTTCAGGAAGGCCGAGCCCGAGCAGAAGATTGAACTCGGCGGCGGTGCCATCCTGACCGTGCTCGCGCCGCAGCCGCCACCTTTCACGCGCGAGCAGATCGCGTCGTCGCGCAACGGCAACGAGTCGAACGCCAACTCCATCGTCATGCGCCTGGACTACGGCGAGTTCTCCATGCTCCTGACGGGCGACGCCGAGGCGCAGTCCGAAGAACGCCTCGTCAGCAAAGAGTTGGAGGAGCTGAGGGACGTGGACGTTTTGAAGGTCGCGCACCACGGCTCCAAGTACGCGACCTCGGATGACTTTCTCAGGCGCGTCAAGCCGAGGGCGGCCGTCATCTCCATGTCGGAGTTCAACCGCTACAGCCACCCGCACCAGGACGTTCTCAACCGCCTGAAGGCGGCCGGCGTCTCGGAGCTTTACCGCACGGACTTCCAGGGCGAGATAGAGATCAAGACGACCGGCGGGGTCAAAGACGGCAAGCTCTACGAAATCAAGGCCGCCAAAGAGACCAAGAGTGACCTCTGGACGGGCCGCGAGGGCGAGAAGAACGACTCCTCCAGCTCCGGCTTCATCGCCTACGGCGACTACGGCCCGCCGCCGAAAAGAAGGAAGTGAAGAAGGAAGTGATGAGTGCTGAGTGCTGAGTGCTGAGTTGGAAACTGCTTTCTTTCACTCGGCACTCAGCACTCAGCACTCAGTACTGTTTTTATGAAACCCATTTCTTACAGCGACGCGGGCGTCTCGATTGACGCGGCGAACGAGGCGACCGGCCGGATCAAGCAGTTGGCGCGCGCGACCTTCAACGCGCGGACGCTCTCGGAAATCGGGAGCTTCGGCGGGATGTTCGACGGGGCGTTTCCGGGCATGAAGCAGCCCGTGCTGGTCGCGTCGGCCGACGGCGTTGGCACAAAATTGAAGATCGCGTTCATGGCGCGCAAGCACGACACGGTCGGCCGCGACCTCGTCAACCACTGCGTCAACGACATCCTGGTGCAGGGCGCGCGCCCGCTCTTCTTCCTGGACTACATCGCGACGGGCGTACTCTCGCCGGACGTGGTGGCGGGCATCGTCGAGGGGGTGGCTGCGGGCTGCCGCGAGAACGGCTGCGTGCTCCTCGGCGGCGAGACGGCCGAGATGCCCGGCTTTTACAACGAGGGCGAGTACGACGTGGCGGGCTTCATCGTCGGCGTCGTCGGCCGCGAGAAGGTGATTGACGGGCGCGGGATCACGGCGGGCGACGCGGTGCTCGCCCTGCCGTCGGTCGGCCTGCACACCAACGGCTACTCGCTCGCGCGCAAACTCTTCTTCGACGTGGCGGGCCATAGCGTCGACACGCGCGTGGACGAACTGGGCCAGACGGTGGGCGAGGCTCTGTTAGCGCCGCACGCCAGCTACCTGCCCGCGCTCGACGGCCTGCTCGACCGCGGGCTCATCAAAGGGCTGGCGCACATCACCGGCGGCGGGCTGACCGAGAACGTCCCGCGCATCCTGCCCGAAGGCACGGGCGTTCGCATCGAGCGCGGCGCGTGGCCCGTGCTCCCCGTCTTCGAGGTGATGCGGAAGCTGGGCAACGTCGCCGACGCGGAGATGTTCCGCACCTTCAACATGGGCGTCGGCATGGTCATAGTCTGCGCCCCGGGTGACGCGGAAGCCATCAAAGCGCACATCAAGGAACGCGGCGAAGCGGTCTACGAAATCGGCCGCGTGACGGAAGGCGACCGCGAAGTCGTCATCGAATGAGAGTCGGGATTCTGATTTCGGGGCGCGGGTCGAACATGGTGGCGCTGGCTGAGGCGGCCGCCGGCGGGCGCATCCCCGGAGCGGAGATCGCGGTCGTCGTCAGCGACCAAAGGGGCGCGCCGGGGCTCGGTCTGGCGGCGGCGCGCGGGATTGAGACGCTCTCGATTGAGCGGCGCGGGAGGACGCGCGTTGAGCACGACCGCGAGATGATTGCGGCGCTCCGTGAGAGGCGCGTCGAGCTGCTCTGCCTGGCGGGCTACATGCGGCTGCTCTCGCCGGAGTTCGTCGAAGCCTTCCGCGACCGCATCCTCAACATACACCCTTCGCTGCTGCCCGCTTTCCCCGGCCTCGACCCGCACCGGCAGGCCATCGAGCACGGCGTCAAGTGGACTGGCTGCACGGTCCACTTCGTAGACGAGACGCTCGACGGCGGACCCATCGTCGCGCAAACGGCTGTGCCAGTTCTTGACGACGACACGGCGGAAACCCTGTCGGCGCGCATCCTCAAAGAAGAACACAAGCTCTACGCTGAGGCCGTCCGGCTGGTCGCCAGCGGCGAGTATGAAATCGTCGGGCGGCGCGTGCTCAGATGGCCTCAGGTTGGAAAAGAAATCGGCTGAAATTGCTAAGGTATAGCTAAGAGCGTGCGCGTGACTCCTGGGAGCGCAGGCAGGGATGCCTGCGCTCCCAGGGCGGAAAGGCGGTTCACTTTTTGCCGAGCGCCACTGCGCGTTGGAAAGCGGCCCACACGGCTTTCGACAACACGGTTCTCAGCGAGCCTTTCTCCATTTGATAAATTGCTTCGGCCGAAGTCCCGCCGGGGGAGGTGACCATGTTCCTCAGCTCGGCCGGGTGCTTGTGCGATTCGCGCGCGAAGAGGACGGAGCCGAGCATGGTCTGCGTGACCAGCTCCTGCGCGACGTGGCGCGAGAAGCCCATGTGCACGCCCGCGTCCACGAGCGCCTCCATGACGAGAAAGATGTAAGTCGGCCCCGTGGCGGAGAGCGCCGTCGCCATGTCAATCATCCGCTCGTTCTCGACGTACATCTCGCGGCCGAGCGCCTTGAGCATCGCGCGCACCTGCGCGGCCTGCTCCGGGTTGACCTCGTCGGTCGCGGTCCACGCGGTCATCCCCTGCCCGATCTGCGCGGGCGTGTTCGGCATCGCGCGCACCACCGCGGGGTGCAGCAGCTCGCCCGCAATCGTCTCTATCCGAGCGCCCGCGACAATCGAGAGCACGAGCTGGTCTTCGTGCAGCGCGCCCTTCAATTCGTTGAGCACGAGGCCGAGCCGCTGCGGCTTGACGGCGAGGACGACGATGGAACGCGCGCGCGCGTCCGTCGAGCCTCCGCCCGACGTGGACAGGGCGTTGACGGCCTCGCGGTTGCCCTCGAAGACGCGCATACGGTAGCGCGCGTGAAGCTCCTCGCGGCGCGCCTCGCGCGGGTGGCTGCCCGTGATCTGCTCCGGCGCGACCAGCTTTTGACGCAAGAGCCCCGCGATGATGGCCTCGGCCATCACCCCGCAGCCGACGAAAGACAGCTCGGCCCCGCGCAGCGCCTCGCGCCCGTCCGGCGACTCATCGCTTTCCTTCTTCATTCCCTCTTCGCCCTCTACTTTGCGTTCGCGTCAAAAATCTCACCCGGAAGATAGCGCACGGGCGGCGAGGTGCGCTACTCTATGCCGGTAAATAGTAAATGGTAAATGGTGTATGGGCGCGCCGCCTTCACCATTTACCATTTACCATTGACCAATGATGACTATTGACGAACAGCTCGCTTACCTGCGCAAGGGGGCGGTGGAGATCATCCGCGAGGAGGACTTGCGCGCCAAGCTCGAAAAGAGCGCGCGCACGCGTGTTCCCCTGCGCGTCAAGCTCGGCGCGGACCCGACCGCGCCCGACATACACCTCGGCCACACGGTCGTCATACGCAAGCTCCGCGCGTTTCAGGAACTGGGCCACACGGTCATCTTCCTGATAGGCGACTTCACGGGCCTCATCGGCGACCCCTCGGGCAAGTCGGCCACCCGCCCGCAACTGACGCGCGAGGAGATAAACGAGAACGCCGAGACTTACAAGCAGCAGATTTTTAAATTGCTCGACCCGGAGAAGACCGAAATTCGCTTCAACTCCGAGTGGATGGACAAGCTCGGCGCGGCCGGCTTCGTCCGCCTCGCGTCGCACGTGACGGTCAAACAAATCCTGGAGCGCGACGACTTTGCCAAGCGGCTCGCGGAGGAGAAGCCCATCGCGCTGCACGAGCTGCTCTACCCGCTCACGCAGGCTTACGACTCGGTCGCGCTCGAAGCTGACGTGGAACTCGGGGGCACGGACCAGAAGTTCAACCTCCTGATGGGCCGCAACCTCCAGCGCGAGTACAGCCAGGAGCCGCAGGTCGCCGTCATCACGCCGCTCCTGGAAGGCACGGACGGCGTCCAGAAGATGTCGAAGAGTTTGGGCAACTACATCGGCATCAACGAAGCGCCGCAGGAGATGTTCGGCAAGGTCATGTCAATCTCGGACGCTTTGATGTGGCGCTACTACGAGCTGCTCACAGACCTGCGCGTCGAGGAGATAGCCGCCCTGCGCGCGGCGGCGGAGCAGGGCGAGCGCAACCCGCGCGACCTCAAGGTCGAACTGGCGAAGCTCGTCATCACGGACTTCCACTCGGCCGAGGACGCGCGCCAGGCCGAGGAAGAGTTCAACCGCATCTTCAAGCGGAAGGAAGTGCCGGACGAAATCAGCACCTTCGAAGTGGAAACAGGCGGTGGCCCCTGGCCGCTACCGCGCCTGCTTGTCACGACAGGACTGGCCCCATCGGTTGCTGAAGCCCGAAGGCTGATCGAACAGGGTGGGGTACGGGTTAACGGTGAGCGTCAGACAAATAACAGCGGACGTGTCTTCGTAATCAAACCCGGCGACGAACTTCTACTACAAGTTGGTAAGCGTCGCTTCCTGCGCGTGCGCGGAAGCTGATGTTGGCGGCCACACATATTTCATCATGTCGGCAGCAGCGATTCAAAGCGAAGAGACTCTAATCATCGAGACGCCGGAGCGCGTGTCGCTGCATTTCGCGCTGGCCTCTATCGGGAACCGCTTTCTGGCGTGCGCGTTCGACCACGTGTTGCAGACGGTGGCCTTCCTGGTGCTCTACTTCATCTTCGACGCGCTGATGAGCTCACTCAACGTCGGCGGCATGGGCGGCGCGTCCAGGTGGGCGATGGCGCTGCTCATCATCTTCTACTTCCTCATCTGGTCCAGCTACTTCATCGTCTTCGAGTGGAGCATGAACGGGCAGACGCCCGGCAAGCGGTGGCTGAAGCTGCGCGTCATCCGCGAGGACGGGCGGCCCATCACCTTCTGGGAGGCCGCGGTCAGAAACCTGCTGCGCCTCTTCGACATCATGCCGATCCCGTTCTACTCCATCGGCCTCATCTCGCTCTTCATCAGCACGCGCGGCCAGAGGGTGGGCGACCTCGTCGCCGGAACGGTCGTCGTGCGCGAGCGCGAGACGGAAGCGCCGACCTTCAACCAGGTCTTCGACTCGCCCGTCTCCGACGTGGCGCTCAGGCGCGCGTGCAAGCCCGTCCGGTTCACGGCCGACATCAGCGGCGTCACCGAGAGCGAGATAGAAGTCGTCGAAACCTTCCTGCGGAGGCGCTACGATTTGCCGGACCACGCGCGCATGTGGATGGCCTGGCGCGTCGCCATCCCGCTCCTCTACAAGCTGCGCCCAGGCTACGACCTCGCGACCTTCACCTACGAAGGTTTTCTGGAAGAACTGCTCCACCGCTACCACGAGCGCCACCGCTTCAAAAAATAGCGGCAGGCGGTACTGATTTAAGGCACGCCCTGCGACCAACCCGCCTCTCTTTGACGCTTCAATCGAACCTCTGCTACTCTTTCCGGTTCTCCCGAGTGTCAGATTCAGCTCTATAGAAAGGCATATCAGAAATCATGTCGCGTGATGTTTTTATCTTGGGCGGCAAGCGCACGCCCATGGGCGAGTATGTCGGCGCGCTCAAGGATGTTTCGGCGATTGATCTGGGCGCGGTCGCCGCGCGCGGAGCGCTCGAAGCCACGGGCGTCACCCCGGACGAGATTGACCACACCGTCATCGGCAACGCCCTGCAAACTTCCGGCGACGCCATCTACGGCGCGCGCCACGTCGCGCTCAAGGCGGGCGTCCCCTTCGACCGCCCGGCGCTCACGGTCAACCGCCTCTGCGGCAGCGGCATTCAATCAATCATCTCCGGCGCGCACATGATCCAGTTGGGCGAAGCGCGCACCTGCCTGGTCGGCGGGATGGAGTCCATGTCGCAGGCCCCGCACGTCATACGCGGTGCGCGCTCGGGCTTCGCGCTCGGCCAGGGCAAGCTCGAAGACAGCCTGATGGTTGCGCTCCTCGACACCTACTGCAACACGCCGATGGCGGGCACGGCCGAGAACCTCGCGCGCCGCCACGAAATCTCGCGCGAGGAGCAGGACAAGTACGCGCTCCGCTCGCAGCAGGAAGCCAAGCGCGCGCTAGACGCCGGCGTCTTCGCGGAGGAGATCGTCCCCGTCGAGGTCAAGACGCGCAAGGGCGTGACCCTCTTCTCCGAGGACGACCACCTGCGCCCGGACACCACGATCGAAGGTCTGGCGAAGCTCCGCCCCGCCTTCAGCAAGGACGGCTTCGTCACGGCGGGCAACGCCTCCGGCATCGTCGACGGCGCGGCGGCGCTCGTCATCGCGGGCGAGGACTACGTCAAGGAGCGCGACGCCAAACCGCTCGGCCGCATCGTCAGTTGGGCCTACGCGGGCGTGGAGCCGGAGGTCATGGGCATAGGCCCCGTGCCCGCGACGCGCAAGGCGCTGGAGAAGGCCGGGCTCAAGCTCGAACAGATTGACCTGGTCGAAGTCAACGAAGCCTTCGCCGCGCAGTACCTGGCCGTCGAGAAGGAACTCGGGCTGGACCGCGCGCGTACTAACGTCAACGGCGGCGCAATCGCTCTCGGCCACCCGCTCGGCGCTTCGGGCACGCGGTTGGTTCTGACGGTGCTCAACGAACTCAAGCGGCGCGGCGGGCGCTACGGGCTCGCGACCGCCTGCATCGGCGGCGGCCAGGGCATCGCCATCATCTGCGAGAGGGTTTAAGAGCGAAGTCCAGAGTCCGAGGTCAAAACGGTCTCCCCGGCTTCGGACTTTGGACATTAACGTCTCCCCGACTTTAGGCTGGTGTTTCCGTCTTTTCGGAGAAAATCCAAAATTTTGAGCGGGGTTGTTGGCGGGTGCGAGGGGCGGGCGGCGCTAAATCATACCTGCCGTTAAGGCGGCGAAATTTTCCCGCTTACGGCATGGCTCTTGCCGTAAGCGACTCGCTGCCTTGAGGTTGAAATTCGGCCGAAGCGCGCCTCCCTGGAGCACGCCGATTTAATCCGGCGTTCACCCGCGCGTAAGCCTTGCGTAAACGTCTTCCGGCATGATAGAAGGTTGCTTCTACACCAGGGTCGTCACTTATTTGGTGTCACGCCTCTTGAGATCAACAGCTCTAATGTTTTTTCGGCAATCCAAAGGTAACGCATACACTCTGCGCGCCGCAGTGTGCGCGGACTAAATAACCCAACTTCGACCATCACTCTTGCTTTAAGGAGTTCCCCAGCATGCACAAATTCTTCCGGCTCTGTTTCAGTACGCTCCTCGTCTTCGCGCTGAGCGCGCTGGCCTTTGCGCAGTCGACCACGACCGGCGCCATCGGCATTACGGTCACCGACCCGCAGGGTGCGGTCGTCCCTAATGCCACCGTCAAAGTTCGCAACACCGGGACCAACCGGGAGGAGACGGTGACCACCGACGACGAAGGCCGCGCGCGCGTCGTCAACCTCCAGCCCGGCACCTACGCCGTGACCGTCGACGCCTCCGGCTTCGGCACCTTCACGCAGGAGAACGTCGTGGTCGAGGTCGGCCTCGTCAACTCCATCGAGGCCCCGCTCGCCATCGGCCAGACCACGGGCCAGGTCGAGGTCACGGCCGAAGCGCCCGTCATTAACACTGCTCAGCAAGACTTCGCCAGCAACATCAACCAGACTTCGATCAACGAGCTGCCCATCAACGGCCGCCGCGCCTCGAACTTCGTGTTGCTGACGCCGGGCGTGACGCCCGACGGCAACTTCGGCCTGCTCAGTTTCCGCGGCATCTCCGGCCTCCTGAACAACAACACCGTGGACGGCGGCGACAACAACAACGCCTTCTACTCGGAAGAGCGCGGCCGCACGCGCATCAGCTACGTCGTCAGCCAGGCGGCCATTCGCGAGTTCCAGGTCAACACCTCGAACTACTCGGCCGAGTACGGCCGCGCCGCGGGCGGCGTCATCAACACCGTCACGCAGAGCGGCACGAACAACTTCCACGGCAGCCTCTTCTACTACATCCGCGACAACAAGCTGGGCGCGACCAACCCGACGACGTTCCGCACCGTGCTGGTCAACGGCGTCGGCGTGCAGCAGTCTTTCAAGCCGGAAGACGTGCGCCACCAGTTCGGCGGGGCCATCGGCGGCCCCATCGTCAGGGACAAGCTCTTCTTCTTCTTCACCTACGACGAGCAGCGCAGGGACTTCCCCGGCGCGGCCGTCTTCCCGAACGCCACCTATCTCAATCTTTCGACCGCCAACAGGGACACGCTCATCGCCCGCGGGGGCGGGCTGATTACCAACGCGCGCATTGACCAGGCCCTGAACTTCCTGGCCGGCCTGACCGGCCCCGTGCCGCGCACGCAGGACCAGCGCATCTTCTTCCCGAAGATCGACTGGGTCATCAACAGCGCCAACACCTTCACGGCGTCCTACAACCGCATGCGCTCGAAGTCGCCCGCGGGCATCGAGACGCAGCCGACGACCCTGAAGGGCATCGCCACCTTCGGCGACGACTTCGTCGAGACCGACAGCCTCAACCTGCGGCTGACCTCGACCATCACGCCGACGCTTCTGAACGAGGCCCGCTTCCAGTACGGGCGCGACAACCTGTTCGCCTTCAGCAACGAGCCCTCGGCCGGCGAGGCCGTCCTGGTCACGGGCGGGAACGACCGTCCGCCGAACGTCATCGTCAACGGCTTCACCTTCGGCAAGCAGGACTTCCTCGAACGCTTCTCCAACCCGGACGAGAAGCGCTGGCAGTACGCCGACACGATGACGCTCTCGCGCGGCATGCACACCTTGAAGTTCGGCGGCGACGTCAACCGCGTCAACGACCTGCTCGACAACCTGAGGCTTGAGAGCGGCGGCTACAACTACAACAGCGTCGCCGAATTCATCGTCGACTACCTCAACGTCACCGGGAGCGGTGACCTGAGGGCCGCCGGCGTCAACTGCTTCACCAACACCGGCACGCGCGCGGCGCTGCGGGCCGGCAAGTGCTACACCAGCAACTACCAGCAGGCTTTCGGCCCGACGGCCTTCAGGATTTCGACCACCGACTACAACTTCTTCGTCCAGGACGACATCCGCGTCAGCCAGCGCCTGACGGTCAACCTCGGCCTCCGCTACGAGTACGAGCAGTTGCCCGACCCGCAGATTCCGAACCCGCTGACGAACCGGGCCAACCAGTTCGTCGGCCCCGAGCAGACGAACTTCATCCCTGCTGACAAGAACAACTTCGGCCCGCGCTTCGGCTTCGCCTACGACATCACGGGCGACGGCAAGACCTCTGTCCGCGGCGGCTACGGCATCTACTACGGCCGAATCATCAACTCGACCATCATCAACGCCATCAGCAACACGGGCGTCGCCGAGGGGCAGCGGACCTTCCAGCTCGCCCCGACCTCCGGCGCAGCGCCTGTGTTCCCGAACATCCTCGCCGGGCCTCCGGGCGGCGCGGCGGGCACGCCCAACATCGTCGTCTTCTCGGAGCGGATGCAGAACCCTGCGATTCACCAGGCGGACGTGATCTTCGAGAGGGAGATTATGCCCAACACCGTCGTCTCCGCCTCGGTCCTCGTGAGCCTCGGCCGCAAGCTGCCGAACTTCATTGACCGCAACCTGCCGTTCCCGACCACCAGGACGTTCAACTTCGTCGGCGGCCCGCTCGGCGGCGACAGCATCACGGTCCCCTTCTTCGCGGCGGGGACCAGGCCCGACAACAGGTTCGGCGCGATCACGGAGATCGTCGGCCAGGTCAAGTCGGAGTACACGGCGCTGGTCTTGCAGGCCAACCGCCGCTTCTCGAAGGGGCTCCAGTTCCAGATCAACTACACCCGTTCGAGGACGACGGACACCGGGCAGAACTCGGCGACCTTCACCTTCAACAACGGCCCGCTCAATCCTTTCGACCTCAGCCTGGAGTCGGGCCGGTCGAACCTGGACATCCCGCACCGCTTCGTCGCCAGCGCCGTCTGGACGCCGGGCGTGCCGTTCGGGCTTGAGGACAACGCGGTCGGCCGCGCGATCTTCGGCGGGTTCACCATCTCGCCCATCGTCACGGCCCAATCCGGCGTCGCCTACTCGGCGAACATCAGCGGCTCCGCGCCGGGTTCCATCAGCGGCGGCATCACGGGCTCCGGGGCCCTCGGGCGCATCCCGTTCGCTTACGAGCGCAACGCGTTCCGCCAGCCGAAGATCGTCAACGTTGACCTTCGCATCTCGCGCCGTTTCCGCTTCGGCGAGACGACGAACCTGGAGATTCTGGCCGAGGCGTTCAACCTCTTCAACCGCTACCAGGTGACGAGCGTGAACACGACTCAGTACAGGTTCTCGGGCGCGAACCTCAACTTCGACTCGAACTTCGGCACGGTCAGCGGCACGGGCAACTCGCTCTACCGCGAGCGCCAGATACAGTTCGCCGCCCGCTTCCAGTTCTAACTGGCACGGCGGAACCACCAACAACGAAGGGCGCGCTTTCATCATCGAAAGCGCGCCCTTCGCCCTTTCCGCCGAGAAAACTTCCCCGCGCGCCTCCGTTATCTGCTAAGATTATTTCGCCCCGCGCGGTATGGCCGCTCGCGCCGACCGCCCGCAGCTTCTCGAATCTTCTGACGCGCATGGAACAGACCGTATTTCACACGACCGACTCGGCGGGCGATTGTCTGCCGCACGCCGCCACTGCGGGCGCGCACGACAACTTGGGCGCGGCCTTCGACGCGCTGCCCGACGCCTTCTACCTCTTCGACTCCGAAAAGCGTTTGAGCCGCGCGAACCGCGCAGGCCGCCTGCTGGAGGACGCCGAGGACATAATGGGCCGCCGCTGCTGCGAGATGTTCTGGCGCGCGGAGGGGGCGGCGGAGTGTCTGGTCGAGCGCGCCGTGGCCTGCGGCGAGAGGGTCGAAGTGGAAGTGCTGGCCGGCCCGGCGGGCGACCGCCCGACGCTCGTCACGGTCGTCCCTTTGCGCGACGCGCTCCGCGTTCTGACCGGCGGGGCGGCAGTCATCGCGCGCGACATCTCGGAGCTGCGCCGCGCCGAGGCCGAAGCCTTCGAGCACAAAGCGTTCATGTCCGGCCTCGCCGATTTATCCCCCGACGAAATTTACACGCTCGACGCTGCGGGGCGCATCACCTGGATGAACGAGCGCGCCGAGGCCGCCAACGACTCGAACAGGACGGCGCTCCTCGGCAGGCCGTTCGACGAGCTGGTCGCGGAAGAGTCGAAGGAGGCGGCCGCGGCGAGCGTGCGCTCGGCCCTCGCGGGCGAAGAGACCAAGGGCGAGATTCAGGCCGCGCGCGCGGACGGGACGGTGCGATTCGTCGAGGCGCACACCTCGCCGCGCTGGAAGGACGGAGCGGTCGCGGGCGCGTTCGTCTTCCTGCGCGACGTGACGGAGCGCCGCCGCGCGGCCGACCATTTCGCACAGTCCGACAAGCTGCGCGCGGTGGGCGAGCTGGCCGCGGGCGTGGCCCACAACCTGAACAACTCGCTCACCGTCATACAGGGGCGCGCGCAGCTCCTCCAGCGCCGCGCCTCGGACGAGGCCACCTCGAAGAGCCTTGAGACTATCATCCAGGCGGTCGCAGACGGCGCGCAGACCCTGCGCCGCATCCTGGACTTCGCGCGCCGCGAGCAGTCGAAGGAGTTCGCGCCGCTGGACCTGACGGAGCTGGTCAGGACGAGCGTCGAGATAGCCAAGCCGAAGTGGCAGCGCAAGTCCGGCCCCGGCCCCGGCTGCGTCAACGTGCACGTCGAGACGCGCGGCCCCGTGCGCGTCCTCGGCGAGAAGGCAGAGCTGCGCGAGGTCGTCATGAACCTCCTCTTCAACGCCGTGGACGCCATGCCCGACGGCGGCGACATAGAGGTCGGCACGCGCGCCGAACTCGACCACGCCTGCTTCTGGGTCGCGGACACCGGCGTCGGCATGTCGCCCGAAACGGTCGAGCGCATCTTCGAGCCTTTCTACACGACGAAGGGCGAGCGCGGGACCGGCCTCGGCCTCTCCGCCTCGCACGGCATCGTCACGCGCCACAAAGGCCAGATCATGGTCGTCAGCGAACCCGGCCTCGGCACGCGCTTCGAGATACGCCTCCCGGCTTATGAAACGATGAGTGCGGAGTGATGAACGACGAATTAAAGACAGTTGTTTGTTAATTCATCCCGTGGGGTTCCTCCTTCCGCATTGCTTTCGTCCGCGTCTGTACGGAAACGTGCTGGCGTGCTCGCCGCCTCGGTTCTGCGCTCTGTTCGCGGCCTCTCTTTCTCTTCAACAGTTTGCCCGTGCGAAAAGTCAATCTGACGGCCCTCGTGCGCGGTGGCACATTGCTTGCCGTTCGGTGAGAGTACCAGCAACAAAGCGCGTGGGCCGCGGCAGTGTGTTAGCGCGGCCCGCGCCCGTAAAATCAGGGGCCGTTAAAGAGGGAGGATTTTGATTATGGGGTTACCGAATAAAGACGAAGTCGAAGGCAAATTCGATCAGGCCAAGGGCGCCGTCAAGGAGAACGTCGGGCGCGCGATTGATAACGAGGAGATGGAGACCGAAGGCGCAGCCGAACGCGCGGGCGGCAACGTCCAGGAGGCGTACGGGACGGCCAGACGCAAAGTCGGCGAGGCCGTAGAGGACGTGGGCGAAGACATCGCCAGATAGCCTCGTCTATAATCACTTGAACGAAGAAGCCGCGGAGGGACCGTTGAAAGTTTCCCCCGCGGCTTCTCATCTTAAAGCGAGCCCGCGGCGTCGAGCGGAGAAGCCACTCGCATAACACGAAGCGACACGAAAAGAGTTGACCTCACTTCGTGTCGCTTCGTGTTATGCGCGTGGCTCGTCCTTCCCTTTTTTACGCGGCCTGTTGTGCTGCGTCTCCTTTTTCGGCCGCCTGCTTTTCGGCAAGTTGCGCGAAGCGCTTGAGGTCTTCTTCCACCTGTTCGGCCGGGTCGCTGCCGAGCAGGTGTGCGACGAGCGAGCCCAGGCGTCCGGCGGGCGGCTCGTAATTCAGAGAGAAGTGCATGCGCGTCGTCCCACTCCCCGCGTCCTCGAAGGTGACTTCGCCCTCCATCTGCACGTCGCCCCTGACGGTCCGCCAGGCGAGCTTGCGGTTCGGCTCGAACGCCGTCGTCTCCGCCTCCCACTCGACGCTCATCAGCGGCGCGTCCGCGGTCCAGCGCGTCATGCGCTCGCCGGAACTTCGCACCTCCTTGACGCTCTTCATCCACTGCGGGAATTTCTCGAAATCGCTGTACAGCGCAAACACGACCTCGACCGGCGCGTTGACCTCGATTGTCTTCTCCGTCCTCTCCATACTCGCCTCCGTAAGAAATCAGCAGGCAGCAGGCAGTGGGCAGTGGGCAGTGGGCAGTTAAGAACAAAAGCGTTTTGCTTTTAACTGCCCACTGCCCGCTGCCCACTGTTTTATTCCTGCCTGACGTGTTCGCCACCTAGGTCTTCGAGGAACTTTTGCAGGTTGTCGGCGTCCGAGTCGCTGCGCGCCTCCACGCCGAGCAGGATGCCGCCGCTGCGCAGGCCCGCGTCGTAAACTTTGGCGCGGTGTTCGGGGATGCCCGCGCCTATGAGCGCGCCGATGATGCCGCCCGTGGCCGCGCCCGCGCCCGCGCCCGCCAGCGCCGCCGCAATCGGCCCGGCGACGACGAGGCCGAGGCCCGGAATCGCAATCGAAGTCCCGACCGCGATGATTGCCGCCAGCACCGCGCCGATGGTGCCGCCGACCGCGCCGCCGATGCCTGCGCCGTCGGCCGCGTGCGTGCGCGTCTCGACGGCGAACTCCTTGCTGCGCGTCGCGTCACTCATCAGGACGCTGATCTCGTCGCGCGTGTAGCCGCGTTTAATCAGCGCGTCCACGGCCGCCTCGGCCGCCGTGCGCGTTTTGAAAAGTCCTGTCACCAATGTCGTCTTATTAGCCATAACCTTGTCACTCCTTCGCCGATCAAATTTTCTCGCGGGGGAAACTCGCAAGCACTCGAATACAACTGCGGCGGACGGCAAGCGCCGTGCCCTGCATCGTCAGCGGGGGACTCTTGAGGGATTAGGCCCCAATGTTGAGACAGCCGGGCGCGGCCTGTCAACCCTCGGCCGGCGCGAAGACTGAAGCGCGCGGCGTGGCGCGTATGAAACCGGGACGAGAAAAGAGCAATCGCCTCAGCTTTAGAACACCCGCGCGATGAGTTGTATGTTAAAGTTGGCCCAGGAAGAACGACTCAGCAACTTTGCGTCTTTGCGCCTCCGTCGTGAGCTTGAGTCTCGCGCCGGAGGCGCAAAGAAGGGCACGCGGTTTCAAGGGGGACGTGAATGATAAAGGCCGTCATCTTCGACATTGACGGGACGCTGGTTGATTCGGTCGACCTGCACGCGCGCGCGTGGCAGGAGACGTTCCGACACTTCGGCAAAGAGATTCCTTACGAGCAGGTCCGACACCAGATAGGCAAAGGCGGCGACCAGCTCATGCCCGTCTTCTTCAGCGAAGATGAGCTGGACGAGAAAGGCTCCGAGATGGAGAAGTACAGGGGCGAGCTTTACAAGCGCGAGTACCTCCCGAAGGTGCGCGCCTTCCCGCGCGTGCGCGAGCTGTTCCTGAAGATTAAGGAGGACGGGCTGCGCCTCGCGCTCGCCTCGTCGGCCAAGGAAGACGAACTCGGCGCTTACAAAAAGATTGCCGACATCGAAGACCTCGTGGAAGAGGAGACTTCGGCCGACGACGCGGACAAGTCAAAACCGCACCCGGACATCTTCGAGGCCGCGCTCGAACGCCTGGGCGACGTGGGGGCGGACGAGGCAATCGTCGTCGGCGACACGCCCTACGACGCCGAGGCCGCGGGCAAGATCGGCCTACGCACCATGGGCGTGCTGTGCGGCGGCTTCCCCGAATCGGAACTCCGCGCGGCCGGCTGCGTCCAAATCTTCCGAGGCCCGGCCGACCTGCTCCGACGCTACGACGTCTCAGTCATCAAAAAGCCGTGAACAGTAAATGGTAAATAGTGAATAGACAAAAACAGTATTTCACCATTTACCCTTCACCCTTCGCCCTTCACTAGCCTTGAGGATTCTGCACATCAGCTCGGCGCGCTCGCTCGGCGGAGGCGAAAGGCATCTGGCCGACCTCGCCAACGCGCTCGCGCGGCGCGGGCACGATGTTTACGCGGCGGTCCGCCCGCGCTCGCCGCTGCGCGAAGAGTTGGCGGAACTGCCGCCGGGAAACGTCCTCTCGGTCTCGCTGCGCAACGCGCTCGACGTGCGCAGCGCACGCTCTCTCGCCCGCTTCGTGCGCGCGCACAAGATTGAAGTAGTCCACGCGCACGTGGCGCGCGACTACCCGCTGGCGGCGATGGCCTGCTGGCGCAGCCGCCGCGCCAAATTCGTCATCACGCGCCACGTCCTCTTCCACCTCAGCCGCCTGCACACGCTCACGCTCGCGCGCGCCTCCCGCGTCATAGCCGTCTCGCGCGCCGTCGAGCGCTCGCTCCTGGCACAAAAAATTTTCCCCGCGCGCAAAGTGACCGTCATCCCGAACGGCATAGACTTCGGCCGCTTCGACTCGGACAGCGACGCCTCCGACCGCGAAGAGTTTCGCCGCCGGCTGAAGGTCGCGCCCCGTAGCCTGCTCGTGGGGACGGTGGGCGAACTCAAGCGGCAGAAGGGGCACGAGGATTTTCTGCGGGCGGCGGCCGCGGTCGCGGGCGCGGACGAGAGCGTTCATTTCATCATCGCGGGCGCGGACACTACGCGCACGGGCGAACGCCGCGCCGCGCTCGAACGCCTGGCGGCGGAGCTGCGGTTGAAGGATCGCGTGACCTTCACGGGCTGGCTGGACGACACAGCGCCGCTGCTGCGCGCCCTGGACGTGTACGTCTCGGCCTCGCACACGGAGTCATTCGGGTTGGCGATTGTCGAGGCGATGGCGGCGGGGCGCGCGGTGGTCGCGACCGCGACCGAAGGCGCGCGCGAGATTATCGGCCACGAAGAGACGGGCCTCGTCGTCCCCGTCGGCGACCACGAGGCGCTGGCCGCCTCCGTCCTTCGCCTTCTCAAAAATGAGGGCGAGCGCGGGCGTCTCGGGGAGCGCGCGCGCACCGCCGCCCGCGAGCGCTTCAGCCTGGATCGCATGGTTGACGCGACCGAGCGAGTCTATAAAGAAATGATGAACGCGGAGCGATGAACGATGAATGAAAGACGACCGCTTTCTAATTCATCATTCATCGCTCCGCATTCATCATTAGCTTTCCATCCTGTCTATCTTCGCGGCGAGGATGAAGTCGCTTTCGGTGAGGCCGTCGATCTTGTGCGTCCAGATGGTGAGGCGCGCGTAGCCCCAGCCGAAGTAGATGTCCGGGTGGTGGCCCTGCTCTTCCGATAGGAGGCCGACGCGGTTGACGAACGAGAGCGCGTCGCGGAAATTCTTGAACTCGAAATTTTTCAGCAGGTGGTGGCCCTCGACCGCCTCCCAGCCGTCCAACTCTTTGAGAAGGTTTTCAATTCGGTCGCCGCCGAGCGGCGGCACCCCGCCCCGGCACGGCACGCACTCGCGGCTCGCAAGCTCACTCACGGCTTCGTTCCCCCCACAAGTTTTAATACGCCCGGCGAACGCATTCTACCCGACTGACCCGCGGCGGCGGAAAGCTAAGAATCACGCGCCGCCCCGAAGCCCCTCCGCACTTGGCAAACAACCTCATAAGCGGATAGTCTTACACACGCCGAGAAAACAGTAATCAGTAGTCAGTAATCAGTGATCAGTTTTTGGCTGACGACTGACGACTGACGACTGACTACTTCCCAAAGGAGAATCATTCAGTGGCCGTCATACATCCTTTCCGCGCCCTGCGGCCGCCGCGCGAGCGCGTCGCGGAGGTCGCGAGCCCGCCCTACGACGTGGTCAGCACAGAGGAGGCGCGCGCGCTCGCGGCCGGCAACCCTCTAAGTTTCCTGCACGTCTCGCGCCCCGAGATCGATCTGCCCGAGGGCACGGACATCTACGCGGACGCGGTCTACCGCAAGGCCGCGGAGAACTTCGAGAAGCTCATCGGGGAAGCGCCGCTCAAGGAAGAGGAGACGCCGAGCCTCTACCTCTACCGGCTGATTATGGACGGCCAGGAGCAGATCGGCGTGGTCGCCTGCTGCGCCGTGGACGAGTACGACAACGACACGATTCGCAAGCACGAGCGCACGCGCCGCGACAAGGAGGACGACCGCACGCGCCACATCCTGACTCTGAAGTCGCAGACCGGCCCGGTCTTCCTCACCTACCGCGCGCGCCCGGACATAGACACGATGGTGATGGAGACGACCGTCACGGAGGCGCTCTACGATTTCACCGCACCGGACGGCGTCCAGCACACGATCTGGCACGTCCCCGACCCCGTGCGCTTCGTCCAGGCTTTCCGCGAGGTGCCGACGCTCTACATCGCGGACGGCCACCACCGCGCGGCCTCCGCCAGCCGCGCCCGCGCCGAACTACGCGAGCGCAGCTTCGCGCACACGGGCGACGAGGAGTACAACTTTTTCCTGACCGTCATCTTCCCCGACAACCAACTGCGCATCCTGCCTTACAACCGCGTCGTGCGCGACATAGGGATGTTGACGCCCGGCGAGTTTTTCCTCGCCATCAGAACAAAATTCGAAGTGACCGAGGACGCGCCGCCGACGCCGGAAAGGCCCGGCCAGTGGAGCATGTACCTGGTCAAGCGCTGGTACGGCCTGAAGCTCAAGGCCGGTGACGTGCGGGCGACAAACGACCCCGTCGCCTCGCTCGACGTGAGTCTCTTGCAGGAGCATTTACTTGACCCCATCCTCGACATCAAGGACGTGCGCACGGACAAGCGCATAGACTTCGTCGGCGGCATACGCGGGACGAAAGAGCTTGAGAGGCTCGTGGACGAAGGCAAGGCGGCGGTCGCCTTCTCGCTCTACCCCACGACCGTGGAGGATTTGATTCGCGTCTCGGACGCGGGCAGCATCATGCCGCCCAAGTCAACATGGTTCGAGCCTAAGTTGAGGGACGGGATTCTGATTCACAACATTTAATCCGAGTCGGAGGCTAAGGCTTGATGAGACCCCCGTTCAGGCACAGAGTGGCGACGACAGCCGGGCTCGCCGCCTTCCTCCTCGCTCCCTTTTTGACCGGCTGCTCGCGCGCCGCGACGGAGCCGCCGCCGAAGCTCTCAACCTGGGCCGAGCAGTTCGCGGCGATGGAGAGTGCGGTCAAGGCCAAAACCCCGGACGCGGAACTGGTCGCCGCCGCGGTTAGTCCGGTGCACCGCGGGCCGGAACCTACCGCCGAGTTGGTCGAGTTGCGGGGGCACTTCTGGTACGTCAGCCCGAAGTCGTCGGGCGTCGGCGATGACGGAAAGCCCCTCTACCCGTCGCGGATGATCAGGTATAGCGACCACCACCTCGCTCAGATGAGCGTCGAGCGTGACGACGAGGCCGCGGAAACCATCTGGCCCCCGCCGCCTGGGTCCGGCGAGCGAGCGCGCCTGATACGCATCAGCCCGCAGGACCTGCTGCGTCTGACGCGGGCCGAGGGCGAGGCGCACATGGGCGAGCCCGTGAACAGGGGAAACATCTACATTAATTTAGTGCGGGTCAACGAACATCCGCCGGACGTGAAGGCCGCGGCCGTGTGGAGCATCCAGTATTACGGCAAAGGACAGATGCTTAAAATTTGGGTTGACGCGCAGGCGGGGACAGTCCTCAAGCGCGAGAAGACCGAAACCAATCAAGGGCCGCCGGAGGCCGCCGAGTCTCCCGGCCCTTAACCGCCGTCAGATTCGAAGCCTCGCGGCGCGGGATTTTGATTCACAACATCTGGTCTCAGAGAGTGAGAGGGTAAAGCTCAATGCGACGCCCTTCGGCGCTCAAATCTACAGCGGGCATAAAGTGCGCCGCGTCACTCCTCGTGGCGCTTCTCGCCGGATGCTCGCGCAAGGAGCCCGAGCCGCCGCCCGTGCTCTCGCCCTGGGCCGAGCAGGCGGCCGCCGCCGAGCGCGCCGTCCGGGGCAGGGACCTCATGCTCACTGGCGCAGGCGGCGTGCCCACGCGCAATCCGGGCAAGCCTTACGCGCGGGGCGGCCCCATCGAGTTGAAGGTCTACGTCAGTTTCGCCAACCCGAAGGCGTCGCAACTCCCGGACGAGAGGGAGCCGCGCTACGAGGCGCTTTCGGTGAGGTTCAACGACCACCGGCTGGCGGCGACGCTCAAGGTCGAGGAGTCGCGCCGGGGGCCGGAGGACGAAAAAATTCCCGGCGGGCTCGGCGCGGTGCGCTTCGGCCCGCAGGACGTGTTGAAGGCGACACTGGCCGAGGGCGAGACCTACATGGGCACTGCCGTGGACGCCGGAAACATAGACCTGGCTTTGTTGCAACCCTCCCTGACGCCGCCCGACTTAAGCGGCCGCGCGATCTGGAAGGTCGTCTATTACCACGCGGAAGACGTAACTCTTTCGATCTTCGTTGACGCGCTGACGGGGGCAATCGTCAAACGCGAGAAGAAAACATGGACAGGAGAGACGGGGGCTAGCCCGTCCCCGAGTCCCAAGCCGTAGCTTCTAACTATTATGCACGTACTGATAGCTGACAAATTCGAACAGTCGGGCCGCGACGGCCTGGCGGCCATCGGGTGCCAGGTGACTTTCCAGCCGGACCTGAAAGACGAGGCGCTCACGGAGGCGATACGCACTTTGAACCCGGACGTGCTGGTCGTGCGCGGGACGAAGGTGACTGAGCCGATGCTCGCGGCCGGCGCGTTGAAGCTGGTCGTGCGCGCGGGCGCGGGCTACAACACGATTGACGTGGCGGCCGCCTCGCGGCGCGGCATCTACGTCTCGAACTGCCCCGGCAAGAATTCAATCGCGGTGGCCGAGTTGGCCTTCGCGCTTATACTCGCGCTCGACCGGCGCGTGGCGGACAACGTCATCGCGCTCCGCCGCGGCGAGTGGAACAAGAAAGAGTTTTCGAAGTCGCGCGGCCTCTACGGTCGCACGCTCGGCCTGATAGGCACGGGCCAGATCGGGCAGGAGATGATTCCGCGCGCGCGCGCCTTCGGGATGAAGGTCGTCGCGTGGAGCCGCAGCCTGACGGCCGAGCGCGCCGCGGCCCTCGGCGTCGAACGGCTCGACACGCCGCAGGAGGTTGCGCGCGTCGCGGACGTGGTCAGCGTGCACCTCGCCCTGAAACCCGAGACGCGCCTGCTCGTCGGCGCGGACGTGTTCAACTCGATGAAGGAGGGCGCGATTTTCGTCAACACGGCGCGCGGCGAGGTGGTTGACCAGGGCGCGCTCCGCGAGGTCTTGAAGACGGGCCGCATACGCGCCGGCCTCGACGTGTTCGCGCAGGAGCCGACTTCCGCGGTCGCCGAGTTCGCGGACGAGATCGTCAAAGAGGAGAACCTTTACGGCACTCACCACATAGGCGCTTCGACAGACCAGGCGCAGGAGGCCATCGCCGCCGAGACCGTCCGCATCGTGCGCAGCTTTAAAGAGACGGGCATCGTGCCGAACGTGGTGAACCTGGCCGAGCGCACGCCCGCCACGCACACGCTGGTCGTGCGCCACCAGGACCGCCCAGGCGTTCTGGCACAGGTCTTGGACGCCGTGCGCAACGCCAACATCAACGTCCAGGAGATGGAGAACATCATCTTCGAGGGCTCCGAGGCAGCCGTCGCCCGCATCAACCTCGAAGCCGCGCCCTCGGCCGAGATGCTTGAGCGCCTGCGCGCCGAGAACCCGGACATCCTGGAACTCAGTCTTCTGGAAATCAGAAGTTAGCCGGTGCAAATCTTCTAATAACGCCTATGAAAACTACGCTCATCACAGGCGCGTCGAGCGGCATCGGCGAGGCGTTCGCGCGCAGGCTCGCGGCGCGGGGCGAGAACCTCGTGCTGGTCGCGCGCTCGGAAGACAAGTTGAAGGGCCTGTCCGCTGAATTGGCACAGGCGCACAACGTCCACGCGCAGTACGTCGCGGCGGATTTGACTGAAACTGACGCGCCCGGCAAATTGTTCGCGGAGACACAGAGGCGCGGGCTCGCGGTCGAGACGCTGATTAACAACGCGGGCTTCGGCTCGATGGGCGACTTCGCGGCGCTCGACATCGCGCGCGAGCTTGAGATGATCGACTTGAACGTCAAGGCGCTGGTCGCGCTGACGCACTTTTACCTTCAGCCGATGCGCGAGAGAAAGAGTGGCACAATCATCAACGTCGCCTCGACCGCCGCCTTCCAGGGCGTGCCGTTCATGGCGACCTACGCGGCGACGAAAGCGTTCGTCCTCTCGTTCTCGGAAGCCCTGTGGGACGAGAACCGGCCGCTCGGCGTGCACGTGATGGCGCTCTGCCCCGGCGTGACGGAGACAAACTTTTTCGCGGCGGCCAACACGGACAAGCCGCCGATGCGCGTCGCGCAGACGCCCGACGAGGTCGTGGACACGGCGCTCAACGGATTGAAGCGCAGGAAGAGCCACATCATTTCCGGCTGGACGAACTACATCATGACCGAGTCCGAGCGCCTCGTCCCGCGCTGGATCGTCGCACGCATCGCGGGCAAGGCGATGAGACCGAAATACGGGAAAGACAGTAATCAGTAGTCAGTTTTCAGTAGTCAGCTTTTGGCTTTTACTGAAAACTGATTACTGACTACTGATTACTTTTCAGGAGACAAACGAATGACTGAGAGAATTTATAACTTCAGCGCGGGGCCGGCGGTGTTGCCGTTGCCGGTGCTGGAAGAGGCGCAGCGCGAGCTGGTGAGTCTGCCGGGGGTGGGCATGTCCGTGATGGAGATCAGCCACCGCTCGAAGACGTTCGACGAGATCATCAACCGGGCCGAGCGCGGCGTGCGCGAGTTGATGGGGCTGCCGGACAATTATCACGTGCTGTTTTTGCAGGGCGGCGCGAGCTTGCAGTTCTCGATGATTCCGATGAACCTGCTGCCGCGCGAGGGAAGCGCGGACTACATCATCACGGGCAGTTGGGGCAAGAAGGCTTTGAAGGAGGCCAAGCGCGAGGGCTCGGTCAACGTCGCGGCGACGACGGCCGACGGCGGGTTCACGCGCACGCCAGGGCCGGATGAACTCAAGCTCGACCCGAAGGCCGCCTACGTTCACCTCACCACGAACGAGACGATTGAGGGCGTGGAGTGGAAGCGCGAGCCCGAGGTGGGCGACGTGCCGTTAATCGCCGACGCCTCGTCGGACATCATGTCGCACCCCGTGCGGGCCGAGAAGTACGCGCTCATCTACGCGGGCGCGCAGAAGAACATGGGGCCGAGCGGCGTCACCCTCGTCATCATCCGCGACGACCTCTTGCAGCGCATCCCCGACGGCCTGCACACGATGCTCGACTTCCGCACGCACGTCGAGAACAAGTCGCTCTACAACACGCCGAACACGTGGGGCATCTACATCATTGACCTCATCTGCAAGTGGCTTCAGGGCAAGGGCGGACTCGAAGGGATGGGGCGCGAGAACGAAGAGAAGGCAGGGCTGCTGTACGACGCGATTGACGCGACAGACTTCTACCGCGGCCACGCCGACGCGGACTCGCGCTCGATCATGAACGTCACGTTCCGGCTGCCGAGCGAAGAGTTAGAGAAGAAGTTTGCGAATGAGGCGACGGCCGCCGGGCTCGACGGCCTCAAAGGCCACCGCTCCGTCGGCGGCATCCGCGCCTCCATCTACAACGCCTTCCCGCGCGAAGGCGTCGAAGCCCTCGTTCAATTCATGCGCGAGTTCGAACGCACCAACGGCTAACACCCAACCCCCGCCATCACAAACCAGCCGAACTTCAGCAGCGACGACGCACGCTGAAGTTCGGCTGACTTACGTCCTCAGTCTTTCACGCCAACGAGGGTCAGCTTTCGCATTCCGCGAGTATCTGTTGAGCCTCTTCGAGGTCTGGGTGACGCAGGGAAGTAAAGATTTCGACGGCGCGCCGGGCGTGCGGGAGGGCTTCCGTCTTCCGGCCTTGCCGGGCAAGGGCCTCGGCCAGACAGTCGCAGCTGCCGGCGATTAATTCCTTGCGGCCGACTTTTTCGGCCAGGAGCAATGCTTCGCGAGCTAGAGCTTCCGCGCCGGCCCAGTCCTTGCGGTCCAGCGCCAGTGAGGCCAGATTGCCGGTGATGAAGACGACGCCTTCACGATACCCGACGGCCAAAGCGATCCGCAGGGCCTCTCGGTAATCCCGCTCGGCATCATCGAGGCTACCGGAGAGTCGTTCGGCTCCGGCGAGGGCGTTCAGGCCAATGGCGACATCACCGCTCTCGGTGCTTAAGGTGCGTAAAAGCTCCACAGCTTCGCGATAGGCCGCGATGGCCGCGGGGTAATCTTTAGCTAATCCGTGCCCCAAGCCGCGCAATCGGATGGCTATGGCCTGTTCGCGTGCACCGGCTTTGGCCTCGTGCCAGTGGGCCTCGGTGCGGTCGGCGCAGGCTAGCACCTCAGCCGACTGTCCGCGCAAATAGTGAACCCAGCCGGCATTTTGGGCATTCCAGCCGGCATCCAGGAAATCTTTAGCCGCCACGGCCTTAGCTTCGGCATCCCGCGAGAGGGCGAGCCATTCATCCCAACGGCCGGTGAAATCGAAAAACTTGTGCAGCGCGCGGCACACGGTCTGGAGTCGGTCATTCGGCCCGGCGAGGAGGCGCGGTAGGGCGGCGGCGACCGTGGGCCACGCGGCGTCGAGTACGGGGAAGTTGTCGTGTTTCTCGAAGCCGTTCTCCAACACCAACACGTAGGCTTGCTTTTCGAGCCGGTGGCCGGTTTCCGCGATGACCTCGGGCTTACGACGCCGCAGGAAGTCGGCGACCAACGGCACGAGGGCGAATGCCGTCTCCTCAATGTCCGGGACGACCAGCGAGCGGTTGGCGAGGCTGCGCAGGGCGGTCTCGGCCTGCTCCTCATCGCAGCCGGCGACCGCGGCGATGTGCTCCACTTTCGCCGGCAGGCTGAAGTAGGTGAGCGCGCAGAGGACTTTGGTTTCCTCATCGGTGAACTCGTTGACCAGATCGCCGAAGACGAACTCCAGCGGGTCGTTGTCATCGGGGCAGGAGCGGAGGAACTTCAGCGCGTCGGCGATGGTGCGGCAGCTCCCGCGGCCGAGTTGCCCGGCCACCCAGCGCAGGAGCAGAGGGTTGCCGGCCGTCTGCTCATGAAGGGCGATGCGCTCGGCCTCGTTAGTCCTCGCGAGCAGCGGGTTGTGCCGGGCGAGGTCGGAGAGGGTTTCGAGCGCGGCCTTTTGGCTGAGTTTTTGGAGGATGAGTTCTTCCGAGCCGGAGCCGATGCGGCGGCGGCTGGTGAGGATGGCCTTGCAGCCCTGCGGCAGGCGCTTGACGAAGGTGAAGAGACGGTCGCGGGCGGGCTTGGGGAGCGATTCGAGGTTGTCGAGGATGAGCAGCGCCTGCTCGACGCGGAGCGCGTCGAGCAGCAGACGGATGCGCTCGTCCTCCGGGGACTTCGTGATGTCCGCGCGGCCCAGCTCGCGCGAGAGTTCGTTGAGCATTTCGAGGAAGCCGGGCAGGACGAAGACGCCCAACTCGCGCACGCCGTCGTCGTCCAGCTCGCGGTTCTTCACGGAGACGAAGACGATGCGCTTGAACTCGTCGGGCGTGCAGTCGTAGGCGGCGCGCACCGCCAGCGAGGTCTTGCCCATGCCGCCCGGCCCGTCAATGAGCGCGCCCCAGGTGCGATTCTCCGGGTCGAGCGCCTCGCGGATTTGTGCCAGTTCCGCCTCGCGGCCGAAGAAGGGTTGGAGGCGTGGAAGGTTGTTGGGGATGGATGTCTGCGCGTGCCTGCCGTCCGAGGGCGGGGGCTTGGTGTAGAAGTCTTTGGGCTTGCCTTCGTTGACCGCGAGTCGTTCGAGGATGACGGATGTGGCCTGCTCCGGCGTCAGCTCGTCTAGGTCCGTGTAGCCGGCCAGGCCGCGGAGGCCCTTGCCTTCGACGCGCTCGAAGCGGGTCAGCATTACCTCGCTCGCCTTGCGCTTCTTGAGCAGGCCGAAGATCGCGTTCCATTCAAGGCCGCACCACTCCTTGTTCTCGTAGTCGGGGCAGAAGACGGCGACGACAAGCTCGGCCTCCTTTTCGTAGAGGTCGGGCAGATAGAAGGCGAGGTCGCCGCGCGAGAACTCACCCTGATGGAATTTGTCGTAGAGGACGGCCGCTTCGCCGAACCGCCGCGCGAGGATGGCGGCGACTTGTGCGACGAAGCCACGATGCTTCTCCCCCGCGAAGGAGAAGGCGATGCGGAAGCGTTTGGGCTGAGGCTCCATAGTTCGACTCTGTGAGCACGCGTAAGGTTTCTGCTGCGGCCGCCGGTGCTGATTATCCACGGCGGGGGCGGAATGACAATAGCTTTTGGCGGGGCGCGCTTGGCACGAAGGCGGGCGCGGTTTAAAGTAAGGTCGCGCCGTCTCGGTCTCCCGCGCGGGCGCGTGGACGCTTTTCCCTCTTAAAATTAATGAGCACGAAAATCCTATTCCCCCTCGCACTCCTCGTCGGCCTCTCGGCCGCCGCTTTCTCCGCCGCCCAGAGCCCCCCGCTCAAATCTTCGCCCGTCGAACTGCCTTCGGAGAAACACCTGCGCAACGTGCGGCAGTTGACGTTCGGGGGCGAGAACGCGGAGGCCTATTTCTCGGCGGACGGGCGCGAGCTGATCTTCCAGTCGAAGCGCGACCAACTCGGGTGCGACCAGATTTTCACGATGGGCGCGGACGGCTCGAACGTCCGCATGGTCTCGACCGGGACGGGCAAGACGACCTGCTCCTACTTCCTGCCTGGGCAGCGCCGCATCCTTTACGCCTCGACGCACCTGGGGGCCAGAGAGTGCCCGCCCGCGCCGGACTACAGGGTCACGGGCTACGTCTGGCCCATTTATCCCTCGTACGACATCTTCACGGCGCGGCCCGACGGCACGGACCTGAAGCAGTTGACGAAGGCCGCGGGCTACGACGCCGAGGCGACCGTCTCGGCCGACGGCAAAAAAATCGTCTTCACCTCGATGCGCGACGGCGACCTGGACATCTACACGATGGACGCGTCGGGCAGGAACGTCCGCCGCCTGACGAGCGCGCTGGGGTACGACGGCGGCCCCTTCTTCTCGCGCGACGGCCGGCAGATTGTCTACCGCGCCTACCATCCGCAGACGCCCGAGCAGGTGGCGCGTTACAAGCAGAAGCTCGCCGAGAACGTGATCGAGCCGAACGTTTTCGAAATCTGGGTGATGAACGCCGACGGGACTAACAAGCGGCAGGTGACGCGCCTGGGCGCGGCGAGCTTCGCGCCCTACTTCTTCCCGGACGGCCGCCGCGTCATCTTCGCCTCGAACGTGAACGACCCCAAGGGGCGCAACTTCGACCTCTACGCGATAAATGTTGACGGCTCGAATCTCCAACGCATCACGTTCGAGGAGACCTTCGACGGCTTCCCGATGTTCTCGCCCGACGGCAGGAAACTGGTCTTCGCCTCGAACCGCAACGCCAGGACGCGCGGCGACACCAACGTCTTCATCGCAGACTGGGTGGAGTAGGAGCCACAAGTCAGTGCCGCCTGCCGCAAGCGGCACCGGCAGCAGTGGCATCCGAGATTTGAAATCATGAGAAAGAAAATTCTTTCGCTCTCGCTCATATTAGTTCTCGCGCTCAGTTGTGGCGCGCAGCAGAAGCTGGCGGACGACGCCGCGCCGAGCGTGGAGCGTCTGCGTGAGCACGTCTCTTATCTGGCCTCCGGCAAGTTAGAAGGGCGCAGGACGGGGAGCGCCGGGGCGACGCTCGCGGCAGAGTACGTCGCGCGGGAGTTCGCGCGCGCGGGCCTGCGGCGCAGCGTCGGGAGCGACCTGCCCGGCATGTCCGTCCTCGAAGCCGACAGCCCGCGCCGCTACATGCAGGAGTTTCCCTTTGTCGCGGGCGTCGAGCTGGGCAAGAACAATTCGATGTCGTTCGTGTCGCGGCCGCAAACTGCGACGCCGCAGGGGGTGGCAACCGAGACGCGCACAACTTCGCTCGATCTTCGCCCGGGCGAAGACTGGATGCCGCTCGGCTTTTCGTCGAGCGCGAACCTGTCGAACCTGCCCGCAATGTTCGTCGGCTACGGCATCAGGGCCGACGAGGTGAACTACGACGATTACGCCGGCGTGCCGGTCGCAAACCGCGTCGCCGTCGCGTTCGCGGGCGCGCCGGACGGCGACAACCCGCACGGGCCGTTAGCGCGCTACGCGGACGTACGCTGGAAGGCGATTGCCGCACGCAACAGCGGCGCGGCGGCCCTGGTCGTCATCGCGCGCGAGGCAAATTTCAAAGACGACAGGCTCTCACAACTTCGTTATGACAACAGTTCCGGCGAAGCGGGCCTGCCCGTAGTCGTCATCTCGCGCCGGGCCGCGGAGCGCATCTTCGAAGCCGGGTGGCTGCCGCCGCTTGCCGACATGGAACACGCCGCCCGTGAGATTTTCAAAGCGCCTGCTCCGGCGACGGCCGCCGAGAAGAGAAAGAACGCTTCCGTTAATTTTCACGGCCTGACGTTCAGCCTCGCCACGGACCTCGTGCGCCGCCGCGCGCCGGCCTACAACGTCGTGGGCATCCTCGAAGGCTCGGACCCGGCGCTGAAGAATGAAGCCATAGTCATCGGCGCGCACTACGACCACCTGGGGCGCGGGGGGCAGGGCAGTCTCGCGCCGCGCGAGGGCGAGATACATCACGGCGCGGACGACAACGCGTCGGGCGTGGCCGGCGTGCTTGAGCTGGCGCGCGTCTTCTCTGCGGAGAGGGCGAAGATGAAACGGACGCTCGTCTTCGTCGCCTTCGGCGGCGAGGAGGAGGGACTGCTCGGCTCGAATTTTTACGTCAACAACCCCGCCTGGCCGCTCGACAAGACGGTGGCGATGATCAACATGGACATGATCGGGCGGAT
>DATMVE010000132.1:0-26132 GCA_035563515.1 Pyrinomonadaceae bacterium | reverse complement strand
CGCGGAGGGCGGCCAGCCCGCGGACGCGGCCCACGCGGAAGCGCCGCCGAAGGCCGCGCGTAATTATTGGACCGATTTTCGCGGGCCGAACAGGGACGGCCGTTACGAGGAGCTGACGGTGCGCGCCGGCTGGCCCGCGGGCGGCCTGCCGCAACTCTGGAGGCAGCCCGTCGGCGGCGGCTACGCCTCGTTCGTCGTAGCGGAGGGCCGCGCCTTCACCATCGAGCAGCGGCGCGCGCAGGAGGTCGTCGCGGCTTACGACGTGGAGACGGGCCGGGAGTTGTGGAAGCACGGGTGGGACGCGGAGTTCCGCGAGTCCATGGGCGGCGACGGCCCGCGCGCCACGCCCACATGGCACGACGGGCGCGTCTACGCGCTCGGCGCGGCGGGCGAGCTTCGCTGCCTGGACGCGAAGACCGGCAGGCTCGTCTGGAATCGCAACATCCTGAAAGAAAACGGGGCGGAGAATATACAGTGGGGCATGTCCGCGTCGCCCCTGATTGTCGACGACAAGGTGGTGGTGCTGCCGGGCGGCCCGTCCGGCAAATCGGTCGTCGCCTACAACAGGCTGACGGGCGCGCCCGTCTGGAAGGCGCTCGACGACGAGGCGTCTTACACCTCGCCGATGCTCGTCACGCTCGCGGGACGCCGCCAGATTCTCGTCGTCACGGCGAGCCGCGCGGTCGGCCTCGCGGAAGACGGCGCGCTGCTCTGGGAGTACCCGTGGAGCAACGGTTCCCGCATCAACGTCGCGCAGCCCATCGTCACGGGCCCCAACCGCTTCTTCATCTCCGCGGGTTACGGCAAGGGCGCGGCGCTCGTGGAAGTGACGGGCTCGGGCAAGAGCTTCGCGGCGCGCACGGTCTGGGAGAACAACTCTATGAAGAACAAGTTCCAAAGCTCCGTGCTCCACAACGGCTACGTCTACGGGCTGGACGAAGGCATCCTGACGTGCGTTGAAGTCGCGACGGGCGAGCGCAAGTGGAAGGGCGGGCGCTACGGCTACGGCCAGTTGCTTCTGGCCGGCGACCACCTCATCGTCATCACGGAGTCTGGAGAACTCGTGCTGGTGCGCGCCGCGCCCGACCAGCACACGGAGGTCGCCAAATTCCAGGCCCTCGAAGGCAAGACCTGGAACGTCCCGGCCATCAGCGGCAACCGCCTGCTCGTCCGCAACCAGACCGAGATGGCCGCCTACAACCTCGCGGCCCAGTGATCATGCGGCACGAATGACAGCCGGGGAGTGATTCGATGGAACTGCCTGGCCGTACTTTCGTGTAATGCCGAAAATCTTTTCGGCAGGAGAGTGCTCAGATGAATAAACGAAGGCGACACCTTTTCCTCGGCTCGCTGTTATTCCTGTGCTCGGCGTGGCCCGCCGCGGGGCAGACGGAGACGCCCAAACTTCCGGCGACCGGAGTTAACTGTTGCGACCTCATGGGCCGCGGGATAAAGCTACCGGTAAGTGAGAAAGCTCTTCGTAGGGTATTTGTCACTCATACCATGACGCCGGAATACCCAGTGGAAGCACAGCAGGCCGGGATTCAAGGCCAAGTCAGGCTCCATGTTGTGTTCAATAGGAAGGGACATCTTCAGCAGGCGAGGGTCAGTGAATCGCCGCACCGATTGTTATCAGAGGCCGTGCTCAAGGCGGTCAAAGGGTGGCGCATAAAAGAGGATACTTTCACCAGGGGCGGGTCTGGTCTTACTTTGGGAGAGTTGAGATTCGTCTTCACGCTGAAGGACGGTCAGGCGGAGGTTACCGACGCGCCGGAGGAGGAGCAGCGCAAGCTCGTGAAGACACTGGAGGAGGACGCCTGTATCTATCTCCTCTCACCGCCGGATTGATCAGAGCACACTCATGACGGCAGTCAAAATTTAGACTGCCCGCAGCCGCCCCGCGGTGAAGGGGGAGAGCGAAGTAGGCGCGCCGCTCGCGCGCCTACTTCGCTCTCCTGATGAAGATGCGCTTGGTCTCGAACTGGCCGTTCGGGGTGTCGTGGTACATGTCTATGGTGAGCGTCGTGCCGTCGGGCGAGAGAATCCACTTGCGCGTCAACTGCTGGGTGACGGGGCCTTTGTCCGTCGGGATGGTGCTCTCCTCGTTGACGACGATGCCGTTGCCACGGGGCAGCCACTTGGCCGTGCGCTTGCCCTTGCCCGCGGGTCCCTGCGGCCCCTGCGGCGTGAACTCCGCCTCCTTGCCGTCCAGCGTGTAGGCGTCCTTGACGACCCGCTCGCCCTGCGCCGTGATGAGCTTGGTCTCAAGCTCGATCTTGTCGCCCGAATGAACGACGGTCATCGCCTGGTCCATGCCTGGCGGCAGACCTATGCTGCGGCCCTTGTCCAGCGCCCAGGCGCCGCTGAAGTTCGGCTTATCCTCAGCCAGCGCGACTAAGCCCAGCGAGAAAACTACAGTCACGATAATGCACATCAGACGGGTGCGTTTCATCTCAGCTTCTCCTTTTAGCCTCACTCCGCCACGGTGAGCGAGGCGAGCGTCGTCTCGTCCTTAACGAAGATGCGGTTGCCCGCGACGACCGGGTGCGCCCAGGTCGGGCTCGCGGCGACCGTGTACTGCGCGAGCGGCGCGTACTCCTTGCCGCTCGCCGGCGCGACGATCAAGTTGGCGTCGTTGGTCAGAAGGAACAGGACCGCGCCCGCGTTGATGATCGCCGCGTTCTCGCCCATGCGGCCCGGCCCCTGCCAGAGCGTCCTGCCGGTCTCCGCGTCGATGCAGAAAAATTGGCCCTTCTTGCGCGCCGACATCCCGAAGAGCAGGTTGCCTTCGAGCACGGGCGAGTTCATGTAAAGCTCGTTCTCCTTGTTGTTCCAGACCACCTCGGCCGCCATCGCGGCCCCGCGCCGGACGGGCCGCACGGCCGTGATGCCCTGCCCCTCGGCCGAGAAAATCAACGTGTCTTTGTAGACGACGGGCGTCACGGAGTTCGTGTCGTAGGCGCTCCTGGCCGGGAGCTTCCAGAGCAGCTTGCCGCTCGCGGCCTCGACGCCGATTAACTCCTTCTGCGTGAAGGTCACGACCTGCCGCGCGCCCGCCAGGTCCGCGACGACGGGCGAGGAGTACGCCGGCCCGTCCTGCTCGTAAGACCAGACGACCTTGCCCGTCTCCGCGTCGAAGGCCGTGAGCGCGCCCTTGTCGTGGCCGCCGACGTGGGCTATCAGCAGGTTCTTCTCGACGACGGGGGACATCGCCGTCCCGAAGAGCGGCGAGGTGTTGGGATATTGGCCCGAAAAATCTTTCCGCCAGACGACCTTCCCCGTGCGCGCGTCGTGGCACGAGAGGTGGCCGCTGATGCCGAGCGTGCAGACGCGATTGTTGCTGAAGACGGGGGTGGACTTAGGGCCCTTCCCGTGGTCGCGCGCCGCGGAGTTCATCTCGTAAGCGACCTTTTGCGCCGAGCGCCAGAGTTCTTTGCCGTTGGCTGCGTCCAGAGCCATCAAGACCTCTTCCTCGCCGGCGCGCGCGAAGACGTAGAGCCTGTCGCCCACCAGGAGCGGCGAAGAATGGCCCACGCCGACCGTCACCTTCCACTGCTCGCGCAAGGTTTTGGGCCAAGCCCGCGGGACGGTGAAGCCGCCGACTCTCCCGTCGCGGTTCGGCCCGCGCCACTGCGGCCAGTCTGCGGCGGCCGCGGCCGGACTCAAGGCGGAGGGCGCGGGCGCGAGCGTCAGCCAGAGGAGTAAAACTTGAGACCACGCGAGAAAGGCTTCCTTCATGGAAAGGACTCCCGTTTAGAAGAGGACTTTAACGCCGAACTGTATGTGGCGCGGCTCGCGCGCCGACGTGATGCGCCCGAAGCTGGGCGAGCCCAGGAAGTTGTCTGGCAAATTGAAGTTCGGGTGGTTGAAAAGGTTGAAGACCTCGGCCCGCAACTGCAAGTTCCAACGCTCCGTGAGCGCAGTGTTCTTGACGAGCGAGGCGTTGACGTTCTGGTAGCCCGGGCCGTCGAGGATGTTACGGCCCGCGTTGCCGAAAGTCCCGCGCGGCGAAAAAGCGAAGGCCGCCGTGTTGAACCAACGCTCCGGCGTCGGGTCGTCGAGCGCCGGGTCGCCGACGACGTTCGGGCGGTCGTTCGCGCCGAAGCCGAGGCCCGAGCGGCCCGTGCCGCTGTTGTCTATGTCGGACAGGAGCGCGACCGTGAAGGGCCGCCCCGATTGCAAGGTGACGATGCCGTAAGTCTCCCAGCCCGTGAGGACGCTCGTCAGCCAGCCGTTGTCGTTGAGGAACCTGCGCCCCTTGCCGAACGGCAGGTCGTAAGAGTAGCTGACCGAGAGGCGGTGGCGCACGTCGAAGTTCGAGCGGCCGCGCTCGGCCCGCGTGTTGAAGCTGTCCTGCGGGAAGTTCGGGTCGCCCGCGCTCGTGAAAAAGTTCGAGGCGTCGTCAATCGACTTCGACCAGGTGTAGGACGCGAGCGCCGAGAGACCTTTCGAGAGGCGCTGCTGGAAGCGCGTCTGAAGGCTGTGGTAGTTGGAGTTGGCCCGCGACTCAAGGATGTTGATGTCGTCGAACTGCGGCACGGGCCTGATGACGAAGCCGGTCGCGTTCGGCACGCCCTGGTTGATGTCGCGCGCCGACAGAAGTTTCGTCCCCTTCGAGCCGACGTAGGCGACTTCGAGGACGCGGCTGGAGCCGAGTTGGCGCTGCACGTTCAGGTTCCAGTGCTGCATGTAGGCCGTGCGTAAGTCGCGCTGGATGGCGAGCGCCGAGTCGGGCAGCGCGAAGGGGAAGTTCGCGGGGAACGGGTTGTCGAGCGTCAGGGGTATGCCGAACTGCGGCAGCGGGAAGAAGAGGTTGAAGTCGAAGTAGGGCGAGTTGAAGTAGAGCGCCTCGCCGGGCGCGAGCGGCGACTGGTCGTAATAGACGCCGTAGCCGCCGCGCACGACCGTTCGGCCCTCGTCGCCAATCGTCCAGGCGAAGCCGACGCGCGGCGCGAAGTTGTTCTTGTCCGCCTCGAAGCCGCCGCGCGGGACGCCGTTCGTCCCGACGGGGACGAGCGAGCGCGTCGCGGGGTCGTAGATGTTGGCGCGGTCCTCCGCGTCCACGGGCGGCGAGTTGTATTCGTAGCGCAGGCCCGCCATCAGCGTCAGGCGCGGGTGGGCCCGCCAGCTATCGTTGAAGAAGAAGTTGTAACTGCTGCTGCGCAGGTGCTGCGCGTTGTCCACGCGCGCGCCGCCCGTCAGGAGCGGGGAGCCTAGCAGGAGGTCGCCGAGCGCGTTGCCCGTTATCTGCGCGAAGGGCGAGAAGGTCAGGAAGCCCCTCGACTGCACGTCGCGGAAGGCGTTCTGCTGCACGAAGCGAATGTCCGCGCCGAACTTCATCAGGTGGCCGCCGCGCGAATAGGTCGCGGTGTCCAGGAGCTGGTAAGTGTTGGTCGTGCTGTGCTGCGGGTTGTTGCCCTCGTCGCCGAGCGGCGAAAATCCGGTTACGGTGATGAAGCTCAGGCCGAAGTCGCGCGGGTCGCTTGAGAGTTCGGGCAGGCCGACGGCGCGGTTGACGCTCGTCCCGCTCGTCTCCTGGAAGACGCCGAGCGCGACGCGGTTGAAGGCGACGCGCGCCTCGTTGATGAAGGCCGGGGTGAAGACGTGCGTCTCGCCGAGCATGACGTTCTGGCTGCGGCGCGGGATGTTGACGCCGTAGCCGGGCACGAGCGAGAAGGTCGGCCCCGAGAAAGGCTCGAACAAATCGCGGTCGTTGAAGCTGTAGCGGAAGACGAGGTTGGAGCGCCCGCTCAAGGAGTGGTCGAGGCGCACGTCGAAGCTGTCGTTGCGGTCGCGCTGCACGGGCGAGGAGACGAAGTTCTGGAACGCGTCGTCGCGGTTGGGCGCGGGGTAGAGCGCGGCGATGCGTCGGCCGATGGCGCTCTGCCGCTCGACGGGGATGACGCCGCCGGGGAAAGGCTGCCCCGTCAGCGGGTCTATCGGCGCGAACGCGCTCTGCGAGAAATCGCCCTCGCGCTCGCGTAAGGTGGGCACGTTGGCGAGGCGCGTGATGCCCTCGCGCGAGCGCGTGCCTTCGTAGTCCGCGAAGAAGAAGGTGCGGTTACGGACGAGGGGGCCGCCGAAGCTGAAGCCGAACTGGTTGCGCTGGTACTTGGGCGCGGGCTCGTCCGTTGGCGCGAAGTAGTTGCGCGCGTCGAGCGCGCCGTTGCGGAAGAATTCGTAGATCGAGCCGTGGAAGTCGTTCGAGCCGGACTTCAGGACGACGTTGACCTGCGCGCCCGCGTTGCGCCCGAAGGAAGCGTCGTAGGTGCTCGTCAGCATCTCGTACTCGCGTATGGCGTCCACGGGCGGGCGCACGCCGAACGTGTTGAGTTTCGGGTCTACGTTGTAAACTCCGTCGAGCAGGAAGTTGTTGCTGTCCTCGCGCGCGCCGTTGACGCTGAAGGCGAAGTCGCCGCGCACGCTCCCGGCGGACCCTTGCGCCGCCGGCACCGCGCCGGGGACGAGCAGGTTGAGTTCGTAGAAGTTGCGCCCGTCGAGCGGCAGGCCCGTGATCTGTTTGTTCTCGATGACCGTGCCGAGCGAGGCCGAGTCTTTCTTCAGCGGAACGAGTTCGTCCGTCACGACGATGTAGTCACTACTCCCCGGCACCTCAAGTATAACGTCTCTTCTGAGTTCCTGGTTGACCTGAAGGACGACCCCCTGAGAGTGGGGCTTGAAGCTCGCGGAGGCGATTTCCAGCCGGTATGGGCCGGGCCTGAGCGAAGAGATTATATACTCGCCGTCGCCGCCGCTGGTGGCCGTCCGCTTCTCGCCGGTTTCGTCGCTGGTCAGCGTGACGGTGGCCCCGTTGACGACGGCCCCGTTCTGGTCAGTCACGATGCCGCGGACCGAGCCCGTGTGGGTCTGCGCGGCGAGGGGCGCGGCGCAGAGCAAAATAAATGTGACGAGAGCGACGATGTTCCTCAACTTCAAGATGTTTCTCCCCCGGACCGGACGTGTCAACCAGGATAGACGTTTCGCCGGTTTTCGTTAAACTTCGAGTTGCAGCGTATTATGACGAACAAGCCGCTTTGTTGTAAAAAGCTGTGAAAGAATCGCGCCCGCCGTCGACAGTTTGTAAAAGGGCACGGCGGCCGCTATCAAATTTCTGAAACCGATTGCTAGAATACGTAGTATTAATAGCAGAAGTTCGCGCCTCGAAGGGGAGAAACAAGAAACATCATGCAGTTTTCGCGATTTTCGCCCGCGCCTTTCTGTCGAAAGGTCGCGCTCGCCGCCTGTTTCATTTTGGCCCTCGCTGTGAGCGCCTCCGCGCAAACCTCCAGCACGCTGACCGGCGACATCAAGGACACGAGCGGCGCTGCCCTGGTCGGGGTGCAGGTGACCGCCCGCAGCCTCGACACCGGGCTCACGCGCGCCACCGTCAGCGAGGACGAAGGCCGCTTCGCCTTCCCCGGCCTCGCCGTCGGCTCTTACGAGGTGCGCGCCGAGTTCTCAGGCTTCAAGCACCAGGTTTACGACCGCGTCACCCTGACTGTCAACGAGACGGCCACGCTCAACATCGTCATGGAGCCGGCGGGGCTGGAGGCGGAAGTGACTATCAGCGAGGACGCCGCGCCGGTCAACACCCGGACGCCGGAGTTGAGCTACCTGGTCGGCGAGCGGGCCATACGCGACCTGCCCCTGAACGGCCGGAACTACACCGACCTCTCGCTCTTGCAGCCCGGCGTCATCGCCTACCAGCACCGCGACGGCGGCTCGGTCGTCGCGCACGGCCTCGGCATCAGCATCAACGGCCAGGACCCGCGCTCGAACGTCTTCCTCCTGGACGGCACGCCGCAGAACGATTTCACCAACGGCCCGGCCGGCAGCGCCGCGGGCACCTCGCTCGGCATCGAGACGATACGCGAGTTCCGCGTCGAGACCAACGCCTACAGCGCCGAGTACGGGCGCAACTCCGGCGGCCAGATTAACGCCGTCTCCAAGTCGGGCACGAACGAGTTCCACGGCTCGCTCTACGAGTTTCACCGCAACGACAACTTCGACGCGCGCAACTTCTTCGACCCCGAGGACAACCCCGAGTTCAAGCGCAACCAGTTCGGCGGCTCGATCGGCGGCCCCGTCAAGAAAGACAAGCTCTTCTTCTTCGCGGGCTACGAAAGCCTGCGCGAGAATCTGGGCCGGACGATCTCTACGGTCGTGCCCGACCTGAACGCGCGCAGCGGGATTCTCCCGCGCCCGGGCTTTCCGGGACAGACCATCACCGTCAACGTGAGCCCGGTCGTCCGCCCCTACCTTGACGAGTTCCCGCTGCCCAACGGCCCGAACCTCGGGCAGGGACTCGCGGCCTACAACTTCGGCTTCGCGCAGCAGATTCGCCAGCACTTCGTCCAGGGCCGCGTGGACTACAACCGCTCGGCGCGCGACCAGTTCTTCGCGCGCTACACCCTGGACGACGCAGACCAGCTCCTCCCGACGGACTTCCCGCAGTTCCCGCGCACGTTCTTCTCGCGCAACCAGTTCTTCACGGCCGAGTACCGCCAGACCGTCTCGCCCTCGACGCTCAACACGTTCCGCCTCGGCTTCAGCCGGACCCGCGTGGGCCAGAACGTCGAGGCCAACGTCTCGCAGGCGCTGACGCCCTTCGTGCCGGGCCGCGACATCATCGGCGACATAGACATCGGCGGCATCCCGCGCTTCGGCCCGCAGTCTTCCGGCAACCTGCGGCTCGTGCAGAACGTCTACGGCGCGGAGTACAACCTGCTCCACAGCCGCGGCCGCCACCTGATTAAGGCCGGGGCGCTCGCCGAGCGCTACCAGGACAACATGGTCAACCCGACCTTCGGCAACGGCATTTTCACCTTCGCGGGCTTGCGCGACTTTTTGGAGAACCGCGCGCAGCGCTTCATCGGCCTCACGCCCGACGCCGCGCTCGACCGCTACTGGCGCTTCACGCTCATGGGCTTCTACGTGCAGGACACTTACCGCGCGCACCAGCGCCTGAGCCTCAATGCGGGGCTGCGCTACGAGTTCGCGACCCTGCCCGTGGACATCAACGGGCGCGACTCTGCGCTGCCCGAGTTGAGCGACCGCACGCCGACCACAGGCCAACTCTACGAGAACCCGACGCTCAAAAACCTCTCGCCGCGCGTCGGCTTCGCATGGGACGTGATGGGCGACGGCCGCTCCAGCGTGCGCGGCGGCTACGGCATCTACTTCAACACGAATAACCAGCAGAACCTGATCGTCACCGTGACGAATCCGCCCGCGACGCCGCGGCCCGTCGTCGCCAACCCGAGCTTCCCTGTCCCGAACTTCGCCGGCTCGATCTCGATTCGCCCCGTGCAGTTCAACCTCGACAACCCTTACGTCCAGGTCTGGAACCTGAACGTCCAGCGCGAGCTGTGGTTCGACACCGTGATGACGGTCGGCTACGCGGGCTCGCGCGGCGTCCATCTTCTGCGCAGCAACGACGTGAACATCCCGGCGCCTGTTATCCGCGCCGACGGCACGCCGTTCTGGCCGGCGGGACAGTTGCGGCCCAACACCGCGTTCACGACCATCGAACTGAAATCTTCCGACGGCAACTCGTGGTACAACGCGCTCGTCTTCGAGGTGCGGAAACGCTTCAGCCGCGGCTTCTACGCGCAGTCGTCCTACACCTTCTCGCGCAACATAGACACCACGCAGGCTTCGACCTTCTTCTCCGACGCGACCAACGGCACGACGACGGCCTTCCCCGAGTTCCCCAACCTCGACTACAACAAGGGGCTCGCGGACTACCACGCCAAGCACAACTGGGTCTTCAACTTCGTCTGGGAGATTCCGTTCGCGAAGGGCATGGACGGCGTCATGGGCCAGATTCTCGACGGCTGGCAGCTCTCCGGCATCGGGCAGGTGCGCAGCGGGAACCCTTTGACGGTCTTCGTCGTGCGCAACCGCTCGCGCTCGCAGTGGTCGCCGTCGCTCTCGCCGGGCGTCGGCTTCGACCGGCCCAGTTTCGCAGGCGGCTTCACGCACGAGTCGGCGGTCACGGGCGACCCGAACGCCTACTTCAACCCGGCGGCTTTTGTGCTTCAGCCCGCGGGCACGCTCGGCAACGTCGGCCGCGGCTCGCTCATCGGGCCTAACCTGCGCACCTTCGATCTGTCCGCGCTCAAGAACATACGCCTCTCGGCCCTGGGCGACTCGGCGCGACTGCAACTGCGCGTGGAGGCTTTCAATATTTTCAACCGCTCGAACTTCGCCGTCCCGAGCCTGCTGGTCTTCACGGGCGTCGACGGCGAAGCGCCGCTCCCGTCGTTCGGCCGCGTCCGCGCGACCGCGACCTCCGCGCGGCAGATACAGCTCGGCGTGCGACTCGCGTTTTAAGTTAGTCAACGTCAGTGCCGCCCGCCGCGAGCGGGCGGGTGCTCGACGTTGCTGACCCGCCCGCTCGCGGCGGGCGGCACTGACATAAACATAAGGAGCAAGATGGTCTGGATATTCTTCGCTCTCGGCGCGGCGCTGTCGTGGGGGCTCTACGGCCCGGCGCTGCACCGCGGACAGGTGATGCTGGGCAGCCCCCTGCGGGCGCTCTTGTGCGTGGGCTTCGCCTACTTTTTAATCGGCGTGCTGGTGCCGGTCGTCGGCCTCTGGTATCAGGGGGAGCTGGGCGGGTTCAACATGAAAGGCTCTCTGGCGGCGATGGGCGGCGGGGCGCTCGGCGCAATCGGCGCGGTCTGCATCATCCTCGCCTTCAAGTCGGGCGGGCTCCCGACCTACGTGATGCCGCTCGTCTTCGCCGGCGCGCCGCTCGTCAACGTGCTCTTCTCGATGTGGCTGCACCCGCCGAAAGTTTCGCCCAACCCGATGCTCTACGTGGGCTTCGTGCTGGCCGCGCTCGGCGCGGGGCTCGTGCTCTACTTCAAGCCGCAATCGTGAGACCCTGAGGGCTGGTGAAGGCGGACGCGCCTGCCGCCCGCGCGAAGCTTTTACAATCATTTTACAAATGCCGGCGGCGGGCGACGCTATAATCCGAGTTTTCAGTCAGTCATTGTCCGGCGGTAAAACCGCCGGCTGATCTCCCCAGGCCCCTCTCGGGGCCACCATACGGCGACAGCGGAATCGTTGCAGCGAAGGAGGCTTTAGGGATGAGAAGCTCACGCGTGGTGTTGACGGGCGCAGTCTTTGCGGCCCTCTTATTGTTATCCGTGATCAAGGCCGGGGCGCAGACCGGGGGCGAGTGGCCGCAGTGGCGCGGGGCCAACCGCGACGGCATCTCGCAGGAGACGGGGCTGCTCAAGGAGTGGCCGGCGGACGGCCCGCCGCTCGCGTGGAAGGCCGCGGGCGCGGGGCGCGGCTATTCGTCGCTCGCCGTCTCGAAGGGTCGCATCTACACCTTAGGACTCAAGGGCGACCGCGAGCACGTCATAGCCTTCGACGCGGCCACGGGCAAACAAGTCTGGGCGACCCCCTACGGCTCGGGCGCGTTCCGCAACGACCGCGGCGACGGCCCGCGCGGCACGCCGACGGTTGACGGCGACCGCCTCTACGCGCTCGGCGGCAACGGCGACCTCTCCGCGCTGGACGCGAAGACGGGCCGCGTCCTTTGGACGATGAACGTCCTGCAAAAGTTCGGCGGCTCGAACATCCAGTGGGGCATCAGCGAGTCGCCGCTCATCATCGGCGACAAGCTGCTGATCAACGCGGGCGGCCCGGGCGCTTCCGTCGTGGCGCTCAACAAGAAGGACGGCTCGCTCATCTGGAAGAGCCAGAGCGACAAGGCCGGCTACTCCTCCGCCATCCCGATACAGGTCGCGGGCAAGACGCAGGTCGTCTTCTTCACGGACGAGCGCGGCCTCGGCCTGGACCTGGAGACGGGCAAGCTCCTGTGGGACTACCCGCGCGCGGCCAACAACGTCGCCAACGCGGCCACGCCCGTCGCGCGCGGCAACCGCGTCTTCATCACCTCGGATTACGGCAACGGCGGCGGCGTGGTCGAGATCAAGGCGGACGCCAAGGGCGTGACGGCGACCGAGGTCTATTTCACGAAGGAGATGCGCAACCACCACAGCAGCTCCGTCCTCATCGGCGACCACCTCTACGGCTTTTCGAGCGCCATCCTGACGGCGATGCGCTTCGACACGGGCGAGGTCGCGTGGAAGGATCGCAGCGTCGGCAAAGGCTCGCTCGTCTTCGCCGACGGGCACCTCTACCTGCTGAGCGAGAACGGCGTCGTCGGCCTGGTCGAGGCCACGCCCGCCGGCTACCGCGAGAAGGGCCGCTTCCGCATCCCGCAGGACTCGCTGCCCACCTGGTCGCACCCCGTCGTCGCGGGCGGCCGCCTCTACCTGCGCGACCAGGACACCATCTACGCCTACGACGTGAGGGCGAAGAAGTAGAAGAGACAAAATATTCCGTATGGCCCCTTCGGGGTCAAAGACGAAATCTCACTCTGACCGCAGCGCCGGGATTAAAGGCGAACGCAGCGCGGCGGCCGTGGCGACGAGCGAGGCCAGGAGGCCGGAGATTAGGACGGCGACGAGCAGCAGGCCCAATGAAAGATTCGGCAGCCCGCCGCCGCGCGAGAAGAAGACGGGCGCGATCGCCAGGAGCGCGCAGGCCGCGCCCGTCAGGAGTCCGCACGAGAGCAGCAGCGCGTTTTCCGCCACCGTCATCAACGCGAAGTGCTTCCCGTTGTAGCCCACCGCGCGCAGGAGCGCCAGCTCGCGCCGCCGCTCCAAGACGTTCCGCAGCAGGACGGCCGCCATGCCCAGCGTGCCGAGCGCGAGTCCCAGCGCGCCGAGCATCTGAAAAGTCGAGATGAACGCGTTCTCGACGCGGTGAAATTGTGCCAGCCGCTCGGCCGTCGAAGTCACGTCGAAGCCGAAATCGGAAAGCTGTGTTTCGAGTGCCGTCGACACCGCCGCCGCATTCTCCGGCGCGGGCAGGTTTAAGAGAAAGAAGCGGTAGCCCTCCTGTTCCGGGAAGAGGCGCAGGAAGTTCTTCTCGGACATCAGCAGTTCGCTCTGGAAGATGCTGTCGGAGAGCGCGCCCACGACGCGCAAACGCACGGGCGGGCCGCCCTCGCGCTCAAGCGTCAACTCGTCGCCGAGCTTCAGGTGCAGGACGTAGGAGAGCGAGTTCGCGTCGGCCACGACGGGGACCGCGCCGCCGTCCGGTTCCGAATCGAGCAGCCGCCAGGGGTTCTCCTTCTCCTCGTTCGTGCGGGCCAGGGAGTTTTGAAAGCTGAAGCGGTTCTCCCGCAGGAACTCTTCCTTCGGGGCCAGAATTCGCGGGTTGCGCGGCTGGTAGAGGTTGAGACAACTGGCGTCGTCGCCGGGCCGCAGGCGGAAGCGCGCGAACGAAATATTTTCGAGCGCGTCCTGCCCCGTGTCGAGGTTCAAAGCCTCGCGCCCCTCCGGCGTGTTCGGGTCGTGAATGAGCGGCAGCGCGGACTCGGCCAGCAAGGGGAAGCCGCCGCCGCCCGACTTCCTGTCGAGCACGGAGTCGCGCCCGTCCCGCCTGAAGGACTCGACGGCGACGATGATGAAGGCGGCCGAGGCGATCAGCGCGACGCACAGGACGCTCCGCACCGGGCGGTGCGCGACGTTGCGAAAGCCGAGCCTCGCCACGGGCCACCAGCCGCTTCCCCCTAGCAGTCGCCGCTTGCGACGCCGCAGCCAGAAGGCTTGGTAGCAGAGCAGCGCGACCAGAAGGAGCGCACCGCCGCCGAAGAAGCCCGCGACCTGCCCGACGAGGCCGAGCGCCGCGCCGAGAAGCAGCGCGGCCGCCGCGACCGTCGAGACGACGGCCGCGATTAACGTGTACGGTCGGCGCGCTCGCGCGGAAATTGGCACAGGAGCGTCCGTCATCGCGGTCCCCGTCAGCAGGCTCCGCGGCGACGCGGGCGCGAGCCTCCTCAGCGTCCAGTAGACGCAGCCGAGCGCGGCCAGCACTCCGCCCGCAGCGCCCAGAGCGAGCGAGACTGGAGACACGTGCAAACTGAGCAGCGTCGTCCCGACCGCCCCCACCCACCACGTCGTCAGGCCGAGCATCATCAGCTTGCCGTAGAGCAGCGCGCCCGCGAGTCCGAGCACGCTCCCCACCGTCGCCAGCACGACTCCTTCGACGAGAAAGAGCGCGCGGATTCGCGCGGCGTGAAAGCCCACGGCTTGAAGAATCCCCAACTCGCGCAGGCGCTGCTCGACGCCGAGCTTGAAGAAGAGCGCGGCCAGCATCAGGGCCGAGACGACCAGGAAGAAACTGAAGTAGAGAAAATACTCACCGAAGTTCGTCGCACCTTTCGCGGCCCTCAGCCCTTCCTCGCGCGCCGCGTAGACGACGAGGCCGGCCCGCGCCGGGTCTAACGCCTCGCGCAAGGCCGAGCGGTACGATTCGAGAGTCGCGTCGAGCGGGCCGTCCGCGGGCGCGAGTAGGCGAAGCGAAGTCAACTTGCCGAAGCGCGACGGCCACAGCTCCTGACCCTTCGCGAGCTGGACGAAGGCTTTCGGCGTGGTGCGGTACTGGTCCCAGTATTCTTCGTCGCGGTCACGGACCCGTGACAGGTCTACGGGGAAAGGAGGGTCCCAGTCCGACAGGCTCCCCGACCCGGTGATGCCTGGGTACTCCGGCACCAGATTCCTGTCGGCGGCCAGCCCCTCAATCGGCGCGACGCCCGCCAGTTGAAACTCCGCGGTCGCGGTCGAGAGCCTGCCCCCTTCGTGCCACAGGTAATATTCGAGCGTCACGGGAGCGCCCGTTTGAATGCCGAGCTCGCGCGCGGCCCATTCGTTCAGGACTATGGGCGGGAGCCCCGGCGACGACGGCGCAGTCGGAGCCGGCGAGGGCGAGGGCGACGGGACGGGCGCGCCTGCGCGTCTCAGTTTTTCAAAGCTCTCGTCGTCAATCGCGGTGACCAGAGAGTACGGGATGTCGCGCGGGCCGGAGCGTATGGAGTTCGCCAGGTAAGAGAAGACGGGTTGGGGGCGCAGGCCGAGCGGTTCGGCCGCGGCCGTGGCCGTCTCCGCCAGAGAGTGGTTGACGAGCGCGCTGTCGGTTTCGAGCGACAGGCTGCGCTGCTCGCCGAGCGCGCGGAGCCTGATGCCCAGGTCTTCGAGGCTGGCCCTGTCTTTGAGGACTGCGCGGAGCGCTTCGTTGTTCGCCGCCGCGCCGGGCGACTGGGCGGAGAGCAGGAGGGTGTTGACCTTGCCTTCCTGTGCCAGTTCTCTCTGGAGCAGTTGGAGCGGCACGAAGACGACGCTCACGGCCGTCTGCTGCGGTTGCAGCGAGAAGTCGCCGAGGTTCGCGGGGTCCAGCCGCGCGCTCGCTGTCAGGCGCACGGTGCGGCCCAAGTCCTCTTTGCGCCCGTGCAGGGATTCGACGGGGATGGCCGAAGGCTTCTCGACCCGCAGGAGCACGCTGTCGCCCGGCCGGACGCCCAACTCGTCCGCCAGGCTCGCCCCCACGAGCAGCTCGCGGTCGCGCGGCGCGGGCGTGTTCTCCCTGCCGTGGAATCGCCAGAACCTTTCGTCGACGCCGTAGACCTGAACGCCCGAAGACCAGCGCTTGCTCTCCTCGTGCGTGACGGTCCCGCGAAGGACGATGAGCGGGCAGGCGGCGCGCAACCCGCTTTGCTGGAAACGCGCGTCCCGCTCGATCTCCGCGGCGAGCTGCTCGCGGAAGAAGCTCGCGCCGCTCAAGACTTGCTCCGTGCTGCCGAGACGTTGGAGGAACAACTCGCGCAAACTGGCCCTGACGGAATCGCCCACCAGCAGAGCGCCGGCCAGCACCGCGACCGCCACGGCCACCCCGCAGACGACCGCCAGGTTCGTGCGCCAGTAGTGTGCCAGATTACGCCTGAGCAGGAGCGCGCTGTTCATATTAAAAATTTAGAATTTCAGATTTGAGATTTCGGATTCTGAGATTCGAACTCGCTCAAGGCTCCGTCCGTCAACTCGTAGCGCGCGGGGAAGCGCGCGGCCAGCTCCGCGCTGTGCGTGACGACGAGGAGGATGGTCTCCTGCTGCCGGTGCAATTCCAGCAGGAGCGAGGCGACCACTTCGGCCGACTTGTGATCCAGGTTGCCTGTGGGCTCGTCGCACAGTAGGAGGAGCGGCCCGTTCACGAGCGCGCGCGCCAGCGCCACGCGCTGCTTCTCCCCGCCGGACAGTTCCGCCGGGCGGTGCTCGACGCGCCCGCCGAGTCCCACCTGCTCAAGCAGCGAGAGCGCGCGCCGCCGCGTCTCCTCGCCGTCGACCCGCGCGACGAGCGTCGGCGTCAGCACGTTTTCGATGACGGTGCACTGCGGCAGCAGGCAGTGGTCCTGGAAGATGAAGCCGATCTCTTTGTTCCTGAAGGCCGCGAGTTCACGCTCTTTCAGTTGGAAGGGGTCACGGCCGTCGAGGCGCACGGTCCCTGCGCTCGGCGGCTCCAACGCGCCGAGGATGTAGAGCAGCGTGCTCTTGCCGCTGCCCGACGGCCCCATGATCGCCGCCGCCTCGCCGCGCTTCATAGAGAGCGAAACGTCGTCGAGAATCGAGAGCCGCCCCTGCGGCGTCGGGTACGATTTAGAGAGATTGGCGACTTCCAGCAAACCTGCGTCCTCCGGGGCGTGCGGCCAGATAGCGGTATCAATGCCGCCTGCCGCGAGCGGGCGGGTCAGCAACGTCGAGCACCCGCCCGCTCGCGGCAGGCGCTATTGACCTGAACCCACCGCCAGCTTCCCGCCTTCAGCCGACGGCTGCCCGCCGGCCGCCAGAGCGCCGTAGACTTCGAGCGCGCGGTCGGCCATGCGGGAGACGCTGTAGTGCTCGCGGACTCCGCGGAAGCCGTTGTCGCCGAGCGCCTCACTGAGCTGCGGGTTCTGGTAGAGCTTGAAGATGGCGTCGGCGAGGGCCGCGGTGTCGTCCGCTTCGACGAGCAGTCCGCCCTCAGTCTTCTCGACGACCTCCGTGAAGGCCCCGCGCCGCGGCTGGACGACGGGGACGCCGCACGCCATCGCTTCGAGGAGGAAGATGCCCTTCGGCTCGTCGTAGGTGGCAGGCACGGAGAGCACGTCCAGGCCGCGCAGGAACTCTATCTTCTGCTGCCGGTCGAGCACGCCCCTGTAGTGGAACTCGTCCGCGAGCCCCCACTTCTCCATCCGCCGCGCGATGTCGTCCAGATATTTTTTGTGCTCGGCGCTGAGGTAGCCCGCGACCTCAAGCCGCGCCGCCGGGAAATCCTCGCGCTCGCGCCGCAGCCGCCCGTAAGTCTCCGCCAGCACGTGCAAGCCTTTCTCCGGCGCGACGCGCGCGAAGTAGCCGACGGTGAAAGGTTGCGTGCGCTCGCGCGGGCGACGCTCGTAGCCGTCCAGGTTGATGCCCAGCGGGACGACGTGGACTTTTTTTCGCGGGATGTCCAAATAATTCGGCATGAAGTCTGCGTAGTACTGGCTGACGGCGACGAACGCGTCCACGTGCCTGACGTTCTCGCGAATCAAAGCAAGCGACTCGCGCCTGTACGGCTCTTCGAGCCCTTCGAGGAACAGGTCCTCGCCCTGCATGGTGCAGTAGACTGGACGCTGCAAGGCTTCTCTCAAAGGCTTCGCCAGCCCTATGAGGAGCGTGTTGGGCAGGCTGATGAGGTCGGGCCGCTGCTCGTGGCCGAGCCAGTCGAGCATCTTCAGAAGCTCCTTGCGCTGGTTGCCGTCCTCGCCCCGCAGCATGGAGACGGTCAGCTCGCCGAGCATCTTCGGGCTGGTGGAGATGGAGCGGCGCGCGGCCAGCTTCAGCATCAGGCGCGAGTCCCAGAGGCGGTCGAGCACGCGCGGCGACTTGCGGAACAGTGGGACGTACTGTTGCAGGTAAACGCTGATGCCGCCGAAGAAGACTTTCTCGCGGCTGACGTTGTGCTCGTCCGTCAGCGTCGGCGTGTACATCGGCAGGAGCGTCACGTCGTGGCCGCGCGCGATCAGCTCGGCGGCTAGGGCGTTGTCGCGCAGGCAACTGCCGCAGTACATGCCGGCGGCCCCGGCGGTGATGGACAGAATCCTCATCTCGGTAGAATTCTCAACGTGCGGCGGCGCGGTGGAAGGCGCGGCGCGCGTACAAGTGCTCGAACAGGTTCCCCTCGTGCGGCTGGTTCCAATTGACGCGGGTCGTCGGCACCGCGCCCAGGTTCAGCCGGCCCACGTCCGGCGACGAGACGAGCCTCTGTATCAACTCCTCGTCCTCCGTGACGGCCGTGACGACGAGGCTCGGGCCGAGCGCCGAAGGGATCGAATCCTGCGGGGCTTCCACGACGCTCGCGAAGGGGAAGAGGAATTCCCTGTTCGCTAAGGGGTGCGCCGCGTCCTCGCAGTGAACAATTGTCGGCAGCAGGTACGAACAGTTCTGCCAGTTGACGAGCCGACCTCCCTCCCTGCGGCTGGCCGTCACGTCGCGCGCGCCACCCTGGGCCAGTCCCTGCTCGATCATGGCGTCGATGCGCGAGGCCACGGCAGCGTCCGCGAAGGGGGCGAGTTGCGCCGCCTCGTCCGCAGCGCCGCGTGGCACAATTCGCGACAGGCGCTCGGCCAGCGCCTCGCCGATTTCCCGAGCGCGCGAAGGGACCCAGACGGCCGACGCGTTGATGCACGAGCGGCCGCCGTTATCGGCAATCGACGCGACCATCACGTCCAGGTACTTCTCCCACTCGTCGATGCGGTCACGGCCGATGACGATCTTGCTGTAGCCCGGCCCGTGAATCTCCACGCGCGAGTCGTCTTTCCAGAGGCCGGTCGAGCCCGCGTCGCCGAAGACCATCCCGCGCCCCGTGCGGCGCAGGATTTCGCCCGCGCCCGCGTGGTCCGCAGGGTAAAAGCTGAACGCTTCCGGCGGGGCTCCCGCTTTGATTAGTGCCTGGATGACGCGGAAAGGGGTCCAGGGCTCGCTGCTTCCGGGCTTGAGCACGAGCGGGATTTTCAAGGGCACGGCGGGAATCCAGAGCGAGTGCACGCCCGGCGAGTTGTTCGGGAGCACGACGCCGAGCGACTGCCCGCGCGGGAAAAAGCTGATGGGCTCGCCGTCCACTTCGCCGAACCCCTCGTCCAGGACGCGCAGGTCCAGGTTCCGCGTCAGCCCCGCGAGCACGTCTTTCATCTCCGCCATCACGCCCGCAATCTTCGCCATGTTGCGGCGCACCAGGACGTGCGGCAGACCCGTCGTCGCCGAGACCTGCCTCACGTAATCGGACGGCGTCTGCCTCTCGTCGCCCAGCGGCAACTCGTCCTCGCTGAAATGCCCTGCGGCGCGCGCACAAATCTCCAACAACTCGGCGCACGAAAACTTCGCGAGCGCGCGGCGGCCCGTCTCCTGGTCTAACAGGTCGCGCCGGATGAGGCCGACGTTGGCCTGGCTGACCTCCACGAACAATTCGCGCGTCCGGTGGTGCGCGACGCGCACCACGTCCAGGCTCTTGTACGGCTCGCCCCTGCGCAGTAAAGGAAGATGAAGCATAAGAAATTTGGCTAGGCGGCTCCTGTCAGTAACTCCTAATAAACTCCCTCGACGACCGTCGCCTGTAGTCTCGAAAAGGGGCGGACGTTGCGCACCCCGTCCCAGGGGTAGGGCTCGCACGGGGGCTCTCGCTCGGCCTCGTCGCGTTCGAGGAAGCGGGGCATGAAGAACTCGCGCGTCAGCGTCGTCAGGCAAACCCTACCGGTCGCGCCGTAGTCGACCACGCGGTCCGGGTCGTCCGGGTTGACGACTTCGATGACGGCGCGCGGGAGCGGCGGGTAGTAGATGATGGCGTAGTTGTCCGCCTCGTCGCGCGGCTTGTGGACGGCGAGGCCCATCAAGGTGTTCCCGTAGGTCGGGGCGAAGTAGACGCCGTCGAGCAGTTCCTCGACCGCGAAGCGGTGGAACTGCGGCGTCATCTCCGTGCCGCCGCAGAAGACGCCCGTGATGCCCATCTTTTTGAGCGAGACTTTCTCGCAGAGCGCCTCCAGCAGTTTCGGCGTCGTGAACAGGCAGCGGATGTTCTCGTGCGCGCGCAGGAGCGTGAGCCCCTGCTCGACGACGTGCTGCTTGTACTGCTCGGCCATCGCGGGCTGGTTCATCTTGAGCAGCTTGATGACCCAGCGCGGGTCCAGGTCGACCATGAAACAGATGCCGCCGCGGAATTGTGCCAGATGCTCGACCGCCAGGCGCAGGCGGCGCGGGCCGGTCGGCCCCAGGCTCAGCCAGTCTGCCCCCTTCGGGAAATACTCGTCGGGCAGCGTTCCGCTGAAGGCTTCGTAGTCGAGCCGGAAGTCCTCGCTGCTGATGCGCGACTTCGGCACGCCCGTCGAGCCGCCCGTCTCGAAGACGTAGATGGGCTTGCCCTCAAGCCCGCGCGGCACCCACCTGCGCACGGGCCCGCCGCGGAGCCACTCGTCCTGAAAAAAGCCGAACCGCGCGAGGTCGCTGTAGCCGCGGATTTCGCGCCGCGGGTCCCAGCTTAGACTCTTCGCGTAGTCGAGCCAGAAGGGGCAGCCCGTCTCCGGGCTGAAATGCCACGCGACTATCTCGCGGACCCAGTTGTCCAGAGTCTCGCGCGCCGCCTCGCGCCGTGTTCGCAGGTTCGCTTCGCTGGTAGACATGTTGCTCCGAAGATTACTAAGCGCGGCCGCTCGGGTTCAACCCCCTGGAAGAGAAATTACATGGAAAACAGTAAAAAGATATTTACCTGTCGCGCTGGTTTCGGCACCGCCGGCAACCTGCTTTACGAGCCAAACGCTTCGAGAGTTGCACGGACTATGCTTCCGACTCTCTCTTAAGCGCCTCCTTCGCGGCGGCCCGGTGCGGCCTGGCGTACTTGTCGAGCCCGAACCCCAGAAAGACCGTCGCCGCGATGAACGCCGCGGAGAAGAAGTAGGGCGAGTTTACGCCGAGCGCGTCGAACGCCCAGCCGAAGAAGAGCGGCGCGATGCTGCGGGCCACTCCCCCGTAACTCTGCTGCACCCCCATGTAAATGCCGCGCTCCCTCGCGCTGATGACGCGCGACAAAAGCGCCGTCACGCACGGGAAAGTGAAGGCGGTGCCGAGAGGGATGAGCGCAACCGAGATCGCCAGCATGCCCAGGTTCCGCGAGAGCGGCATGCCCAGCACGCCGATAGCCAGCAGCATGAGGCCCAGGCGCGAGAGGTTCGCTTCGCCCAGCCAATCGACCGCGCGCCCCAGCAGCAGCACGCGCGTGAAGACCGAGATGGCCCCGACGTACATGAAGAAGTAGCCGATGGTCTGTTCGGTGACCTCGAAGCGCGCGTTCAAAAACAGGGCGAGCACCGAAAAGCTCCCCTGGAACGCGCCCATGGCTACCGAGTAAATCCAGATCAGGCGCGACGAGGGCTCGCCCGAACGCGCGACGACGCTCCAGACGACCTGCCGCGACGTGCGGGGCACCTCCCCCGTCTGCGACCGCTCGTTCGGCTCCCTTGATTCCGTCAGGTAGCGTGCGACGAAGATGATGTTGAGCAGGCAGAGCAGCGCCGCCATAATCCCCGGCGCGGCGCGGCCCAGTTCGAGCGTCTGCGGCCCAGGCATCAGGTCGCGCCGCCCCAGGCTGATGGCGAAGGAGCCGAGCACGGGCCCGAGCGCCACGCCGAGGTTGGTCGTCGCCGAGAGCCACCCGAGCGCGCGGGCGCGGTTCTCCGGCTCGGTCGAGTCCGCGACGTACGCCTGTATGACGCCGACGGTCCCCCCGCCGAAGCCCTGCACGAGGCGCGAGAGGAAGAGTAAAAAGAGCGACTGGGCGAAGCCGAAAATCAGGTAGGCCGCCGCCGACGCGATGAGCGCGACGAGCAGCGCGGGCCGCCGGCCCACGCGGTCGGAGAAGCGGCCCCAGACGGGCGCGCTCAGCAGTTGCGCGACGGTGAAGGCCGCGACGATGGCCCCCGAGATGACGCCGACCCCGAAGTGCATCCCGAGGAAGTTTATGCCCGACTCGCCGAGCGACTTCACGTAAAACGGCAGGAGCGGGATGACCATCAGCAGCCCCACCATGTCCACGAACGCCGTGATCATGAGTGTGAACAGCTTCGCCGGTATCTTCCTGACTTCCCGCCAGAGCGCGTAGAGCAAACCCAGTGCGATTGCGCCGAGCAGGACGCGCACGGCCGTGGATTGGAAAAATTGGGGCAGGTTCTGTTGAATCAGCATGTGGATAGCCGACGGGAGCTTAACAGCTCAAACGCGCGCCTTCTAGATTTGCGGGGCGATAGTTTGAAAACGAAAATCGGATGGAGGGCGTTCCTTCTTCCGCGTAAGCTGACGACTGCGTTGGCAAGAATAGTTTCAGCGCGGAAACAAATCAACGAGCGGTGTCGGCAGTGCGACATTGCAGACCTCTTTGGGCGTTCGACGCACGCCGGGCAATAGTGCTCTCACCCGCCTTCCCTCCAACTAAAGGTTGAGACAACTCCCCAACCCTCGTCCCATGACACGGCCGGCGCGCCGTGGTAGTTTTCAGCCGTAAGCTATCAAACTTCGGAGTCCGGGCTCGGCAAGACCGGGGCCCGTAAATTCCTTACCCAAGCCTTAATCGTCCCGCACAGTCTTCTTTTTAGTTCGCCGGAACGTGATTTCGAAAGGAATCGGCCTATGAATCGTCCGCCATCCACCTTACGGGGCTTGACTGCCTCCCTCATTAGCCGCTCGGGCAGAGTCGCCGCGTGTCTGCTGCTGGGATTGACGTTCATCCCTGCGGCCCGCGCGCAGATCACGGAGGCGACGTTGCAGGGCAGGGTGACGGACGCGGCCGGGCAGTCGGTCGTCAGCGCGGCGGTGCTCGCGCGCAACGACGCCACGGGGAACGCGCGCAACGTCACGACCGACTCCGACGGCAGCTACACCCTGGCGAGTCTGCCGCCCGGCAACTACACGCTCGTCGTCCGCGCCTCCGGCTTCAAGACGTTCGAGCAGCAGGGCCTGACGCTGAACGTGGGGCGGACGGCGGAAGTCAACGTCCGACTGGAAGTGGGCGAGGTGAAGGAGACCGTCGAGGTGACGACGAGCACCGAGGCCATCAACGTCTCGCGCGAAGGCAGGGTGGCGGACACGTTCGTCCAGAAGCAGACCACGGAGCTGCCGCTGCCGCAGCGCGACGTTTTCCTGCTGCCGAAACTGGCCGCGGGCGCGACCGCCATTCCCGGCGCGGCCAACTCCACGAAGCTCTCCAACTCGCCCGTCGTCACCGTCAACGGCAACCGCTACCGCGGCAACAACTACGTGCTCGACGGCTCCATGAACAGCAACGCGAACAACACGGGCGAGCCCGCGATTGTGCCCGCGCTCGAATCGGTCGAGGAAGTGCAGGTGCAGACCTCGAACTTCTCCGCAGAGTTCGGGCGCGGCAACGGCGCGGTCATCAACCTGCGCACGAGGTCCGGCACGAACGAGTTCCACGGCAGGGCCTGGGAGTACCACCGCAACGCGGCCATGAACGCGCGCAACTTCTTCGCCGCCGAGCGCTCGCCGCAGACCTTCAACCAGTTCGGGGCGAACATCGGCGGGCCCGTCTTCAAGAACAAGACCTTCTTCTTCGGCTCTTACGAAGGCACGCGCAACGCGCTGGCCCGCGCCCTCTCGTTTCAGGTGGAGACGCCCGAGCTGCGGCAGTACGTCATACAGAACAACCCGGGGAGCGTGGCCGCGCGCCTCTTCACGGACTTCGCCGCGCCGACGCCGCTGCCCGGCGCGAACGGCAACCGTTACGCGAACCAGAGCAACGTCACCGTCGGCGGCGTCACGCTCCCGGCCACCGGCAGCGCCACCGTGAACCTGCGCGACTACATACGCTTCGACCAGTACCTCGTCCGGGTTGACCACTCCTTCAACAACGACCTGGACAAAGTCACCGCGCGCTGGATAGGAGAGTACCAGCGCGACCAGGGCGGGACGAGTTCCTCGACCGCGACTTTGGGCCAGGCGGCGCGCGGGATGCGCGGCCCTTTCGACGGGACGTTCGGCAACCTCAACCTGGGCCACATACACGTCTTCGGCCGGAACGTGAACGACCTGCGTTTCTCCTTCAGCGTCGTCAACACCGTGCGCGGCAACGACGGCGCGCTCGTCCCGCAAATCACCGTCACGGGAATCACAGCCCCCTTCGGCGACGTCTTCAGCTCGGGCACGCGCCTCAGGACTTACGAGCTGCGCGACACGATGACGCTCGACCGCGGCGCGCACACCTTCCGCTTCGGCGGCGAAGTCAGGCGCATCTTCAAGGGCCTTTCAATCGGCCCGCCCAGCGCCGGGACGTTCTCCTTCAACAGCGTGCTGGACTTCATCACCGACAAGCCCTTCCGCCAGACGCTGACGGTCGACCCGGAGACGGGCCAGCCCGTCGGCTTCCCGCGCTACTTCACGCTCTACGAGTCCGGCCTCTTCTTCCAGGACGATTGGAAAATCAGTAAGCGCCTCAACCTGACCCTCGGGCTCAGGCACGATTATTTTGGCACAGTGAGCGAGCGCGACGGGCTGCTCTCCTCAATCATCCTGGGGCCAGGCGGTAGCTTCAACGAACAACTCGCCAGCGCGTCCATCGGCCACGTCTCAAGGCTCTACAACCCCGAGAAGCTGAACTTCTCGCCGCGCGTCGGCATCGCCTACGACCCGTTCGGCGACGGCAAGACCGCCATCCGCGCCGGCTTCAGCCTGGCCTTCCAGCCGCACCACGGCCAGTCCATCTCTGGCGCGCGCGCTCTCCCGCCCGACGCCACGCAGGTCGTCAGCCAGCCCTCGACCGGCATCGGCACGCGCATCCTCTACGACATCCCCGTCCCGTTCAACCCGGAGTTCGCGCGCGGCCTCAACCCGCAGGGCGGCGTCAACCCGCTGCCCGGCGAGACGGCGCGCATACGCCCGACGGGCTTCGTCGTCAACCCGACCGTCAAGACGCAGTACAGCGAGAGCTTCTTCCTCAACGTGCAGCGGCAGGTGGGCCGCGGGTGGATTGTGGAGGCAGGCTACACGGGCACGCTCGGCGTCAACCTCGAACGCATCGACGACGTGAACCGCTTCCGCGGCGACCTGCTCGACGGGCGCGAGGACCGGCTCAACCCGAACTTCGGCCCGCTGCTCTTCGTGACCAACGGCGTCAACTCAAGCTACCACGGCATGACCTTAGAGGTGCGCCGCAACTTCGCGGACGACTTCCTGCTCCAGGCCAACTACCGCTTCTCAAAGTGGATTGACACGTCGAGCGACACTTCGACGGGGCAGTTCCAGGACAACTCCGAGCCGGGCAAGGGCGCGCAGAACGTCGCCTGCCTGCGCTGCGAGCGCGCGCGCTCGCTCTTCGACATCCCGCACCGCTTTTCCGCCTCGCTCGTCTGGACGCCGAGACTCCTCGGCGGGAACGCCAACCGCTGGGCCAGGCGCGCGTTGAACAACTGGGAGGTCTCGGCCATCGTCACGGCACAGTCCGGCCGCCCCTTCTCCGTCTGGAACGGGGCGTCTTCGAGGGCTGGCGGGGATTACAACCTGGACGCGGGCGGCGGCGCGGTCGGCGGCGGCTTCTACGACAGGCCGAACGCGCCGCTGCCGGGCACGAACACGACCGGCTTCTCGCGACAGGACTACCTGAACGGCCTCTTCCCGGCGGGCGCGTTCCCGAGGCCCGCGCCGGGGCAGGACGGCAACCTGGGGCGCAACACTTTCCGCGGCCCGCGCTACGTGACGCTTGACTTGGCCCTGGCGAGAAGTATTAAGCTCTCGGAGTCGAAGAGCCTCCAACTGCGCCTGGAGGCGTTCAACGCGCTGAACAACGTCAACCTGTACCTGCCGAACGCAGACTTGTCTCTGCCCAACTTCGGCAAGTCCACGCAGGCGTTCGACCCGCGAAACTTGCAGGCCGGCATCCGCTTCACGTTCTGACACGCAGTCTTCACCCGAGGAGAGAGGCCCATGAGATTTCTGGCTAAACCGCTGACCGTTTTATTACTCCTGTCTTCAATCGTCGCGCCGCCATCGAACGCGGCCGCCGCGCCGCTTGAAGAGCGGGGCAAGTTGTCGCTGGTGACGCTCGGCGAGCTGGAAAGATTGGGCCGCAGTAGAACTGAAGCGAAGGCGCGCGTGGCGCTCGACGGCCCGGCGGCCGACAAGCTGAAAGAACTGCCCATCGCGGACCCGCTCGAAAGCGGGCAGGTGCCCAACTACCTCAAGGCGCTCGCGCAGCAGACGCAG
>DATMVE010000131.1:0-35012 GCA_035563515.1 Pyrinomonadaceae bacterium | reverse complement strand
CTCGACAATCCCCACGGTCTCGCCCGCCTCGTTGAGAGCGACGCCGCCGACAATCGCCGGCGAAAGGTCCTGCGCGCTGACCGTCAGGCGCACGACCTTGCCCGTAGAGGTCCGCGTGACTTCCGCGATGCGCCCTTCGATCTCGCCGACGCGCAGCGAGAGGGTCTCGGCCGTCGTCACGCCCGCGCGCACGGGCGCGAAAAGTCGGACCATTTGCCCGGCCGCCAACTTCTCTTCAGCGGCGTCGCGAGCGGGCGGGCTCATCTTCAGCCCGTCGATCCTGAGGAGCGAGAGGCCGCTCCCGCTGTCCAGGCCGACGTAGTTCGCTGTGAACTGGCGTCCGTTGCCCTGCACGACGACCAGCTCCGCCCTTCGGGGCGCGGGCGGCGCTACCTGCGGCAGAGGCTGTGCGCCGGGGTGCGTGCCCGCGGGCGGCGTGACGAAGGACCAGGACATGCCGAACGGCTGGAAGACCGCCAGGGCTTCGGCCTGCGGGAGGCGCGCGACGACGTTCTCGCCGTCGCCGAGAGCGAAGCCCGCGGTGATGCTCGTCACGGCGTCCGCGGCCGTCAGCAATTCGTCGTCGACGGTCGCGACCGTCTCGCCGTTGACGCGCAGCAGCGCGAGCGCCTTCAGCCCGTCGAGCCTGTGGATGATGGTCAAGACCTGCGGGGCCTGGCGGAGCGACGATTCGACCTTGAGCTTGTCGGGCGCGTCCTGCTGCGGGGGCGGCGTCTGCGCGACCTGCGCGCGCGCGCCGGCCGCGGCGGCGGCGACCACCAGGAGCGCAAGGCTTAATTTTTTGATACTTCCGTAAAGCAAGATGACCTCGACTCCTCTCCGCTGATGTTACCAGATGTCCTGCGGCGCGCCCCCGCGCGAGAAGCTGCGGCCCGCCAAGTCCTGCGAGCCGAAGACGACCGGCTCCAGCGTGACCGTGCGCCGCGCGCCGTCGCGGCCGTCGAGCGCGACTCGCACGGGCTGGGCCGCAGAGCGGACGGGCAGCCGCACGACCTCGTTCGTCGCCGCGGCGTTGAAAGGCTGACGCCGCTCGGGCGTGATTGCCCCCGCGCCGAGAACGGCAGAGTCGTTCGAAACAATCTGCGGAGCCTTCGCCACCGTCTGCGGCGCGACGTTCCGGCGCGGGTTAATCCTGCCGCCCCCGCGCTGAGGCTTCTCGACGACGACGGGCTGATCCTCATTCTTCGCGACGTTCTCTGAAGTGCTCCCGCCCGCGGCTTCAATCTTCGGCTGTGTCGCGCCCTGAACGGAGTTTCCCTGCTCGGGCCGTTGGACGGCCGTGTCGCTGGCGAGTTCTCCCGGTTTTGGCACAGATTTCATCTGGCGGTAAATGACGAAGCCCGCGATGAGCAGCGCGAAGGCCGCGGCGATACCTATGGCCGGCGCGCTCGCCAGGAAAGAGAGCCACATGGGGCGCTGGCCCGCGTTCGATTTGGCCGCGGCGAGGCGCGCGCGCAGGCGGAAGTCGAAGTCTGGCGGCGCGTGCACAGGCCCCAGGCTCCCGACCAAGCGTCTGAGCGCCTGACGCTCCTCGTGGAATGCCCCGCACTCCGGGCAGACGCGCAGGTGCGCGCCCGCGCGCTCGCTCAAGCGCGCGCCCACGTCCAACTCTTCAATCTCGGCCCGACACGTTTGACAGTTCATGGTGACTTAAAACCCCCGACTCACAAATAAGCTCTCAGCTTGTCCCTGAGGAATCCGCGCGCGCGGCTGATGCGCGACTTGACGGTCCCCTCGCTCGTCTCCAGGATGCGCGCGATCTCGTCGTAAGACTTGCCCTCCACGTCGCGCAGCACGAGCGGCGCGCGGTACTTTTCCGGCAGCGTCGAGATGGCGCGCGAGACGGCCGCGCGACGCTCCGTGTCGACCAGCACGGCGTCCTGCAAAGGCCCGCCGTCCGGCGGGTTGAACTCGCGCGCCTCCTGCCCTTCCCTCTCCTGAAAAAATCCCGTCAGCGAAACCAGCCGCCGCCGCTTGCGCTTGCGCAACTCGCTGATGGCGAGGTTGGTCGCGATGCGGTAGATGTAGGTCGAGAAGGCGTAGTTCGTCTGGTAGCGCTCGGCCGCCTGGTAGACGCGGACGAAAGTCTCCTGTGCCATGTCCACCGCCCCGTCGTAGTCGTTTGTCATGCGGTAGATGTAGCTTGTAATCTGATTGCGGTAGCGGCCGACCAGTTGAGCGAACGCCGTCTCGTCGCCGGCGCGCGTGGCCTCTAAAAGAGCGTGATCTGTGAGCGATTCTTCGGCCACGACCGTCTGCGGCACAGGCGTGCCGAAACGCAGCTCATCCACTGAAGTCAGCGTGCTCATTAGAATAGGAAAGCTCTCGGCGTTCACTGTTTCGGTAAATCTCCGGGGCGGCGCGGCCGGAGGGGCAAAACCTCCCGCGCCGGGTCGGCCTCTCCGGCCGGAAATTATACACCCGAAGAGCCCGGACCGCCCGCACCTGACCTACACGCGCAGACCCGGGCGGAGTTCCCGAAAATGGCACAGCCGGGACTCGCCCGGTCCGGCAATCTGATTCCTCTCCTCGCGCCGTAGATGAACTGTCACTCCGTTGCGACTAAAAGAAGGCGATGGCCGGGAACGGAATCACACGAAACGACACGAAAACGCCAGCAATTCAGCGTTTCTTCGCGTGATTTCGCGGTTAGGGTCGCCCCCGGTTTCAAGGCAATCTTTTGACGAACACCTCGCTCGCGTCCCTTTTGTCGGCTCCCTTTTAATATGCGGCTGCTACTGTCATTAATCTTCCCTCTGCTCTTCATCTTCGCGCCGGCCCGCGCGGCGCAGACGCGCACGCTGAGCGGCACAGTCATCACGCAGCAGAATGAGGCGCTGCCGGGCGTGGAGATTCGGGTCACATCAAACGCGGGCGGACAGGAACTCCTGGCCGTCAGCGACGGAGAGGGGAGATTCAGCCTCGCGGTCCCGGCCGGGGCGCTCGTGCTGAAGTTGGAGGGCAAAGGCATCGCCCCGCGGACGAAGACCATAGCCCCGGAGGAGCAGACCGAAGACCTCGTCGTGGAAGTCGAGTTGCTCGTCCCCGTCGTTCACGAGAGCGTGGTCATCACGGCCTCTTCGTTAGACCCAGGCATCGAGCGGCGCAGCGAAGAGGTCTACAGGGCCACGCTCTTCTCGCGCGACGACCAGGTCTTTCACACGCTCAACGCGGGCATCAACGCGGGGCAGCACGAGGGCGGCGGCAAGTCTCTTGAGATTCGCCGCTTCGGCTTCAACCTGGACCACGGCGGGACGGGCGGCGGTTTGAAAGTGCTCGTGGACGACGTGCAGCAGAACCAGGGCACGCAGGGGCACGGGCAAGGGTATCTGGGCCAACTCAAGAGCCTGACGCCCGAGCTGGTCGCCGGGGTAGACATCCTCAACGGCCCGTTCAGCGCGCAGTACGGCGACTTCTCCGGCTTGGGCGTCGTGCACATACGGCTCAAGGAACAGTTGCCGGACCAATTCACGCTGCGCCTACAGGCCGGCTCGTTCGACACCTTCCGCACCTTCGTAGCCTACAGCCCGGAGCTGAAGGACGCGGACTCGTTCGTCGCCTACGAAGGCTCGCGCACGGACGGCCCCTTCCTGAGCCCGCTGCGTTATAAAAGGGACAACCTGACGGCGAACTACACGCGCCACTTCGGCGCGGGCCGCGCGCTCGGCTTCAAGCTCAACGCGGGGCGCAACGACTTCTACTCCTCTGGACAAATCCCGCTCGACGAGGTGGCCGCGGGCCGCCTGGACCGCTTCGGCTTCTTAGACCCTGACAACGGCGGCCGCGTCAAGACGGGGACGCTCGCGGTCTACTTCCGCCGGGAGCTTACGGACGCGAGCGTCTTCAAAGTGGACGGCTTCCTCTCGCGCTCGCTCTTCGACCTCTTCTCCAACTTCACCTTCTTTTTGAACGACGAGACGCGCGGCGACGAGATACAGCAGCACGACTCGCGCTTGCAGGAGGGCGTGAACGCCCAATACCTGCGCCCTTATAAACTCTTCGGCGGCCAGGCGCTCCTGACCGCCGGCGCGAACTTCCACGCCAGCCAGATCAACGTCGGCCTCTACCGCTCCGAGGGGCGCGTCCCCTTCGCGACTGAGTCGAGCGCAAGAGTCGGCCTGACTAACGCCGCCGGCTACGTGCAGCAGGCCGTCTCCTTCCTCGACGGCCATCTGAACGTCGAGGCGGGGCTGCGCTACGACTACTTTCGCTTCACGGTGGACGACCGCGTCGAGCCGGGTCTCTCCGGCACTCAATCGGCCGCGCGCTTCCAGCCGAAGTTAGGCGTCGCCTACACACCTTCGGACCGCCTGCCCGCCACCTTCCACTTCAACTACGGGCGCGGCATCTCAAGCCAGGACGCGCGCGGCGTCGTGCGCGACCCCCGTGGGCCAAAAATCGCGACCACGGACTTCTACCAGTTCGGCACTTCGCACAGGCTCAGGCGATTTTCCCTGAGCGCCGGCGCGTTTTTGATTGACCGCTCGAACGAGCAGGTCTACATCCCCGACGACGGGAGCATCGAGTTCGCGGGCCCTAGCCGCTCGTACGGGTACGAGGTGAAGGCGTCCGTACAGTTGACGCGCTTCCTCTCGGCCGAGGGCGGACTGACGCAGGTATTGAACGCTTTTTACCGCGGCACGCGGCCCAGAATTTACGTCGACAGCGCGCCGCACACCGTCGCGGACGCCGCCCTGACGCTCTCGGGCTGGCGCGGCTTCTCCGGCTCACTGCGCTACCGTCACGCGAGCAACTACCGCCTGGACGGCGAGGACGCGTCCGTCCGCGCCGCCGGCCTGGACGTGCTCGACCTCAGCCTGACGAAGCGCGTCAGGCGCTGGCTGGACTTCAACCTGTCTGTGGACAACTTGATGAACAAGCGCTACTACGAGACGCAGAACTACTTCGAGTCGCGCCTGCGGCCCGGACTTCCCGCCGTCTCACGCATACACGCCACCCCCGGCTACCCCTTCGCCGTGACCGCCGGCCTGACCTTCCGCTTCAAAGGGAAGTAAAAATCAGTACCGCCTGCGGCGGCGGGCGGGTATCACGACGTTGCGGACCCGCCCGCTGCCGCAGGCGGTACTGGCCTGCGTTCTTACTCAATATTTAAATCTTACGGCGTGGCCGACGAGGCTTGGGACTCGGGGTTCTTAAACAGCGTGTCGTCCATCTTGATCCCGTAGGTGACGCTCGACACGCGGACCTCCTGCTTCTGCTTGCCGTTCTCGTAGAAGACCGTGCGCTTCGGCACCAGCGTGCCCTGTATGTACTGGTAGTCGTAAAACTTTCTCATGAACTTCGAGGTCTTGCCGCTGCCGTCGCTCGCCGGCGCTTCGTATTCGAGATAGAGCACGCGGAAGAACCTCTGGCTGATGTAGTAGCGCGTCTTGCGATTCTGCTTGTCGGCGATGTCGATCACGTAGAGGTCTACGTTCTGCTGCTTGTCCTTGCCGACGAGCGTGAGGGTCGAGCCGTTCTCCTTGTAGCGCAGGAGCGCGTCCAGCCCGTGCCACATCTGCGCGAGGAAGTTGTCGGCGGCCTCCTGGCGGGGCGTGAACGTCGCGCCGTTCAGGTAGCCCCAGGTCTTCCCCTCGCCGTAGACGAGTGAGTACTCCAGGTTCGGCATCTTCTGGTCGAGCCGCACCCTGTCTTTCTCCAGGTTCTCGCCGCGTATGAAGCGGCGCTCGTAGGTGCCGTCCTCGGTGCGCCCGTCCTCGGCGATGCTCGTCAGGCGGCCGCGCTCCCAGCCGTTGCGCCTGACCTGTTCGAGGCCGCCGCGCGTGCCGTAGATGCCTATGCTGGTCTCGACGACCTGTTCCGCGGTCACGTCCTTCTGGGCCGCGGCGGGGCGCGCCGCCAGTATGAAGACTAAGAGCGCCGGGATGAGGGCAAGGTTCGTGGTGCGTCGCAACACTGAGAATTAGTTCTCCTTCGGAATTAATCGGGAATCCTGGAACGGCTATCGGGGAAACTAGGCCATCCGGTTGAGCCGATTCTAACACAGGCTTTATTAAAAGTACGCCGCGGGCGGCCGCAGTCCGCCGGGCGAATGCTTGGGATGCGCGCCGCGGCGCGTGCAGATGCCCGCCGGGCATAGGCAAGGATGGAGAGTGCTTTTAAATTCTAATAACTTGACGTGCGCGGGCGAGCGGGATCAAGCAGCGGACTTATATTAGCAGATTCGAAGATTTTGCTTATAGCCTTAACACATTTTTAGACAACCATCCGTTCATTCAAGGCGCGCACTCACACCAGCGCCACACCCGCGGCGGATTGACAAGGGCGGGCGCGGGCTTGTAGAGTTCACGGTTTTCCAGATGAGCGAGGAAGTGGACAGTGGCGGTCGGTCATAAATTCATCCCCTTTTTCCGCCCGACCAGGCCCGCGCTCGTAATTCGAAAGGACGCATCTCTGATATGAAAAAAGTTGGAATCCTGGTCGGCCGCGAGGTGACTTTCCCCGACGCCCTGATTCGCAGCATCAACGAGCGCGGCCAGGGCGAGGTCATGGCCGAGTACATCAAGCTCGACGGCGTGCGCTACGACCAGGGGCTCGGGTACGACGTCATCGTTGACCGCATCTCGCACGAAGTCCCCTTCTACCGCGCCACGCTCAAGCGGGCCGCGCTCGAAGGCACCTACGTCATCAACAACCCCTTCTGGTGGTCGGCCGACGACAAGTTCTTTAACTTCTCGCTGGCCCGCAAGCTCGGCGTCGCCATACCGAAGACCGTGCTCCTGCCGCAGAAGGATTACATTCCCGGCATCACGAACGAGAGCCTGCGCAACCTGAACTTCCCGCTCGACTGGGAAGGCATCGTCGAGTACACGGGGCTGCCCGCGATTCTCAAGCCCTTCGACGGCGGCGGCTGGAAGAACGTCTCGCGCGTCAACACGCTCGAAGAACTCTGGGCCGAGTACGACCAGACGGGCACGCTCTGCATGACGCTCCAGGAGTTCATACACTTCGACCAGTTCGTCCGCTGCTACTGCATAGGGCAGGAGGAAGTGATGATCATGCCCTACGACCCGACGAAGCCGTACCTGTCGGGCGAGCAGTACATCAACGACCCGAACTACCTGACGGCGGAGTTGGCCGAGCGCATCGTGAACGACGTGCGGACGCTCTGCCGCGCGCTCGGCTACGACATCAACACGGTCGAGTTCGCGATCAAGGACGGGGTGCCCTACGCGATTGACTTCATGAACCCCGCGCCGGACGCGGAGCTGGTCTCGGTCGGCGAGTTCTATCACAACTGGGTGACGAGGGCCGTCACGGACCTGGTCTTCAGGCGGCTGGAAGAGCCGCGCTCGGAGCCGCACTACCGCTGGGACGCGCTCCTGAACCCCGCGCCGTCCAACGAACCTGCGCGCGCCGCCGCGGCCGCCGCCGGTGCATCCTCCGACAGCATCCTCCCCGAGCCCGTTCGCGAGATCGTCTCCGGCGTCAGCGACGTGGTCACGGACGCGGCCGCCGCCGTCTCCGAGCTGGTCGCGGAGGTCGTCTCGCCCAAGCCGAAAGCGGCCAAGCGCGCGAAGAAAGAGAACGGCGAGGCCGCGCCCGCGAAGGCCGCAGCCAAGAAAGCCGCGACGCCACGCGTGAAGAAAAACGAAGAGCAGGGTTAATGGCGGATTAAAATGGCGAAGCCGGGGACGAAAGACTTTCTTTCGTCCCCGGCTTCGCGTTTGTCGCCGCCCGCAAAACTGGCGTTGACATCACCGCCGGGAGAGAATAATGTGCTCCCGCCTCTCAGGCATTTTCCCGCTGGCGAGAGCCTTTCTTGTCAGCCTCACTTCTCTACGGACCGACAAAGGAGCAAATCAATGCCAAAGAAAATTTCTCTGGACAAACAGATACCTCAACTGGCGAACGTCAAACACGAGATTCACTTCATCGAGCTGGACTCGGCGCAGCAGCAGCAACTGGCGGGCAACGCTAGAAGCTTCATCGAACAGGCCGGGATCGCCGTCAAGCCGAACCAGAGGGTGGTGGTGCAGAATTTCTACGAGAAGGCCACGGGCGCGGCCATTCATTACGCGGTGGTGCTGTCTACCAACGAAGGCATCACGGCGATGTGCATCCACTGCAACAGCGCACAGCCGCACATGTGACGGCGGTGCCGTCCACGTCCCTTACTCCGGTTTTCTTCTCGCGGCGAGGTAGTGCGAGGCCAGCGCGACGAGGAGCCAGGCGAGGAGCGAGGAGGAGGCTAGCGACCAGCCGACGCTTTCGATTGACTCGTCGAAGGAGGGGCCGAGGAGCGCCAGGAGCAGGCTGGCGAGCGTCATCCGCGCGGCCAGGCGGCGCGCGCGCTGCAACTGTTGCAGCCAGCCTATGCGCCGCAGCTCTGTCGCCAGGTAATCGTCGTCGCTGTTGAGCCGGCTGTAGTAGTCCGCCTCGCGGCGCGCGCGGCGCGCGAGAGACTCGTCGGGCGCGATGCGCGCCGCGGCGTCGTAGTGGTGTATGACGTGCGCGAGCTTGCCGTTGCGCAGGGCGACTTCGGCCAGACCCATCTCCGCGCGGAAGGCGTGCGGGTTCGCGTCGAGCGCGGCCGTGAAGGCGCGCGTCGCCTGCGGCAACTCGCCGTACTCGTAGAAACTCTCGCCGATGCGCGAGAGCAGCGCGCTGTCCCCGTCCGCGCGGCGCAGGCCCAGGCGCAGGCAGGCGCGCGCGCGCTGGAGGAGACGGCCGTCGCGCGTCGCCCCGGCCTGCGAGCGCAGGAAGCGCGCGAACTCGTAGACGAGCCAGCCGTCGTGCGGGATGACCAGGAACGCGCGCCGAAAGGCTTCCTCAGATTCTCTCAGCCGGCCGGCCGCGCGCAGTTCGTTCGCGGCGAGGCGCAGAAGCCGCCCGCGCTCAACGTCAATCGCAGAAGGCTGCTGTCCCTCGACGCGCTGGTGGCGAATCTCCTTCTTCGTCCCGCGCGCGTCGGCCGCGGCCTCCAGCACGTCCGGCGGCGCGATGCGCAGCAGCTCCGCGTTCATCCTCAGGGTCTGCGCGTCGGTCAGGTAGTCGCGCAACTCCGAAGAGCGCGCGTCCACCTTGTCGTAGCCGAGCAGCGGGAAGAGCGTGCGCACCATCTGCCTGTAGGCATTCCCGCCGGAAGCGAAGACGAAACTGTTGCCCTTGCCGAAGACCTCGCTGCGGTAGCGGTAGCGCACGCGCCCGCTGCGCCGGAGCGTGCGGACGGCGGAAGTCTCGACGCGCTCTATCTCTTCGACGCCGAGGCGCATCTTGCGCCCCCCGACTATCCTGAGGAAGAGCGGGACGAGCCCGCGGCGCGCGAGCGTGTGGCCGTCGAAGCTGATGCGGTCCGTGAAAGCGAGGAGCGGCGTGACGACCCAGGCGAGCCCGCCGGCCGTGAGCGCGGCCAGGTCTTGCTGCGTGCGCAGGAGCAGCACGGCGACGAACGTCAGGATGCAGGAGACGGCGAGGTAGCCTCCGGGCGAGACGCGCACGCTGGCGAGCCGGGCGCGGCGCGCGGGCCGGCCCGCGATGCGCTCTTGCGCGGCGTCGGCCACTGCGCCGGGAATTGCCGTCGGTGTCGTTTCGCTCACTCGCTAGTCCTCGACCAAAGCGTCGCACGCCACCGGCACTTCCAGTGAGAAAGTTCCGCCGCGCGGCGTGCCCGGTTCAGTGTAGCGTATGTCGGCGAATTGTACGAGCAAATCGCTCAAACAATCTCCGGCGACGCGCGTCGCCGGAAAGCGCGCGAAGTCGAGGAAGATTTGAGCGCGCTCGTCCTCGGAGGCGCGGGAGACGGCGGCCGCTTCTCGCCCCCGCGGCTTTTCAAACTGTGCCATTTCGCCCGAGACGCCGTCCGCGCCGTCAACTATGGAGACGAAGAAGCGGTAGGTCGCGCGCTCGGTTTCCGCGACGCAGAGCCAGCGCGTGGGGTCCGCCAGCGTCGGCATCGCCGCCACGCGGACGGCCGTTTCGCCCCGCTGCGTCAAAGCCGCGGACAAGACGGACTCCGCCTCGGAGAGCGCGCGGCGGTGAGCGATTGCCAGGCCTCCCCAGTAGACCACGACGAACGCTAACGCGGCGAGCGCGACTTTGCTTCCCCAGGGCTGGACGAGTCGCGTCAGACGGAGGACGACCAACCCGACGACGCCCGCGACCCACAGCGCGCGGAAAATGTTCGCATGAAGCAGCCCCCAGCTTTCGAGTCGCGCGAAGAGAAAAAGTCCCGTCAGGACGAGCGCGAGCGCGGCCCAGAAAATAACCTGCCAGCGCCTGGCGGAGGTCAGCAAGAAGGCCGCGCCGCCGACCACGAGCCAGAGCCACGGGTCGACGATGAAGACCAGGTCGCCGTAGTACCACTGGCCGTCCCACGGCAGGAACGGGCGCACGCCGTAGTTGTTCGTCCAGTCCATCAAAGGGTGACTCGCGCTCACGACTAGAGAGACGACGAGCAGGCCCAGAAAGCGCACGCGCGGCGGGCGCTTGCGAATCCGGCCGACGAGCAGGTCAACGGCGTAGAAGAGTGCGGGGATGAAGAGCGCGAGGGCGAGCGTGCCGACGACGGAGTGGGTGATGCCCCGGTGGTGGTGCAGGTAGAACCACTTGCCGCCGAGCGTCGCCAGGATGTCTATGTCCGGGCCGTTGGCCGCCAGGACGGAGACGGCCGTGGCCCCCGGCGAGAGACGCTCAAGCCCGGCCTTGGCAGCGGCGAGTCCGACCAGCGAGTGCGTCAGGTTATCCATGAAAAGCAGGGGCCGGGAGTCGGGAGTCGGGAGTCGGAATATAAAGTCAGGAGCCAGAAGTGAAAGCTCGAACGGCTTTTCTTTTCTCCTGGCTCCTGACTCCCGACTTCTGTGTTCTGCTTTTACATCGCGAGATTCGCCGGCGGGGCCGGCGTCAGTTGGGCGTGGCGCGCGGGGTCCAGCTTCTCCAACTCCTGCGCGGCCATGCGCGCGGCGGCCGACTGGGGCGCGGGCTTGCCGTCCTTGCCCTTGGCCTGCCGCGCCGCCTCGGCGATCTTGAAGAGAATCTCGACGGCCTCCTGCTTCTTGCCGAGCTTCGAATAGGCGAGCGCCAGCCGCAGATTGGCCGTGTCGGGCGTGATGATCGAGTCGTTCTGTTTCGCCAGGTCGCCGTAGAGGGCCGCGGCCTCCTCGTACTTGCCGTCGCCCTCCCTGACCTGCGCCAGCGCGAACTTGGCGAGCGCGGAGACCTCCGCTTCGCCGCTCCTGGTCAGCGCTTCGAGTTCGCCCGTGCCTTTGCCGCGGTCGAGAATCAACTGCTGCGTGGCGGCGAAGTAGCGCGCGTACTCGCCCGTCGAGCCGCCGTAATTCTGTGCCACCTGCTGAAACTCCTGGACGGCCTTCTGCGCGCGCTCCTTCTCGGTGCGGAACGAGGGCATGTTCGAGCCCGGGACGGGGTCGGCGATGACCGGCGTCTCGGCGGTCTTGATGGCCCGGCCCAAAGCCTGGCTGGCCTGGGCGGCCTTGCTCCCGCGCCAGGCGGTGAAGCCCCAGACGGCCAGACCGATGACGGCGAGCGCGGCCAGGGCGTAAAGAACCTTACGGCCCCTGCCCTCCATCCGGTGGGAGGCGCGGTCAACCAGGCCCATCGTCGTGTCACGAAACTTGTCGTGCTTCAGCTCGCGGGCGCGCTTCTTCTTATACTTTGCCACTTCTTTTCCTCTCGCAAGAACGCACGGTGAGACGCGTTCATTTTCTGGCGGTTAAACCGAATGGGACACTCTAGCGGTCGCCGCGAGGGCTTGTCAAGCAAGCCACTTGAAAGCAGTTTGACGGGTGACTGGGCGCGTGTTACGCTTCGCGCAACGTGCGCGCCGGCCGGTACGGGCCGACCACCTACGCGAACGAAAACGCCAGTCACCTACATCTAACGGGCGCGGCCGCCCCCTCCCTGAGTCGGGCGGCGCGAGGGATTTGACTTGAGTCAGTGCCGCCTGCCGCAAGCGTGCGAGTCATTTAACTTCGAGCACCCGCCCGCCTGCGGCAGGCGGCACTGACCAGGCCGGAATATTGTGGAACAAAGGGCGAACAGGCGGGGTCTAAGGTTGCGACTGTCCGGGAAGCGACAGTGTTCTTCAGGGACGCTTCCCGCCGCTGGAGGACACGCGTGAGCTACGGAGAGCCTATGGCAGCCCTCCGCGGGCAGGAGTTGGAGCAGGTTGCCGCGGCGACCCCCGCTGACGCGCGCGCCGTGGGCGGCGAGACGCAGTTCATTGAAAGGCTCCGGGCGGGCGAGACGGCCGCCTTCGACCGGCTGGTGCAGGAGCGCTCGGGCGAAGTCTACGCCCTGCTCTACAGGCTGACCGAAGACCCGGAGGAGGCGCGCGACCTGACGCAGGAGACTTTCCTGCGCGTCTTCCAGAGCATAGACCGCTTCCGCGGCGACGCGGACTTGAAAACCTGGATTTACCGCATCGCGCTCAACCAGGCGCGCAACCGCTGGCGCTGGTGGCGTCGACGGCGCAGAGACGTGACCGTCTCGCTCGACGCGGGCAACGGCCCGGACGCGCAGCCGCTGGACGCGATCCTGCGCGCCGCGGGCGCGAGCCCCGAGCAGGAGACCCTGATGCGCGAGCGCGAGGCGGTCCTGCGGCGCGCGCTCCGGGCCCTGGGGCGCACTTACCGCGAGGTCGTCGTCCTGCGCGACGTGGAGGGGCTGACCTACGAGGAGATCGCGACGACGCTGGAAATCAGCGTCGGCACGGTGAAATCAAGACTCTCGCGCGGCCGGCAGGAGCTGCGCCGCAAAATCGGTAGCTCTTTGTAAATTAGTTGGCAGCAGGCAGCAGGCAGTTGGCAGTAAGAACGAAAAGCGTTTTGCTTTTAATTGCCCGCTGCCCACTGCCAACTGCTATAGCGGATGGCTGACCCGCCCCGGCTTCACAACAACTCGGTGCCAAAAGGGTCGAAGTGACGAAGACGGTCTTCGGGCGCGGTCTACGAGCCATTACGGTCCGCGGCGTGAGCGTTGATTGAAAACGAGGCCAGCAACACCCGTTTTGAAACACGACTCTCGCGCGGCGGCCCGAGACGGCCACAGCGCAGCGTCCCGGCGGCCGAAACAGTTGCTTCCTTTCCAAAGGGAGCAGCCGGGGTCGGCCAGCCATCCGACGTGATTACAGCATTCAGTAGTCAGTAATCAGTCATCAGCTTTTCGCTTTTACTGACTACTGACCACTGATTACTGACTACTGCTTATGTCTTGTCAGGAGACACAACAAACGCTCTCGCTTTACGTTGACGACGAACTGGCGCAGCCCATGCGCGAGGCGTGCGACGAGCACCTCGGCGAGTGCCCGCTGTGCCGTGCCGAGTTGGCGCGGATGCGCGCCGTCAGCCGCGCGCTCGGCGCGCTCTCGCGCCCCGTGCCCCCGGCGGACCTGGCCTCTTCCATCAGCGACGCGCTCCAGATAGAGGCGGCCGCGCGCGCCCGCCAGCCCGTGCTCCCGCTTTCGGTCAAACTGGTCCGCTGGCTGCGGCCGCGCCTGATGCCCTACACGGTCGGCTCGTTCGCCTCCGTGCTGCTCTTCACAGTGATGTTCAACGCGCTCAGGCCACACATGAAGGCTCTGGCCGAGGCTTCACTGGCCGCGCGCGAGGCCGACATGGTCTCTTACAAAATCATCTACATCGGCACGGACGGGCCGGACATCTCTCAGCCCATCACGCCCGAACTCTTCGCCGCGCAGCGCGCGCCCGTCGGCGTCGAGTCCCCGAGCCTCAACCCGCGCGGGGCGCTCGCCGCGCTCACGCGCTCGCAGTCGCACGGCCACGAAGAGGGCGAGGACGACATGATCGTCGTCGCAGACGTTTTCAGTAACGGCCGCGCCTCGCTCGCAGACGTCGTCCACCCGCCGCGCGACCGCCGGATGCTGGACGAGTTCAAGGACGCCCTGCGCAAAAACGCGGCCTTCGTCCCGGCCTACTACGACCGCCGCCCGGAGACCATGCGCGTCGTCTTCGTCGTCCAAAAGGTGGACGTCCCGGAACAAAACTTCTAAAAACAGTGGGCAGCGGGCAGCAGGCAGCGGGCAGTTAAAGACAAAAGAATGAGGCAGCCGGTTGAGATTAACTCGGCTGCTTTTTGCTTTCTCTGAACTGCCCACTGCCCACTGCCCACTGCCCACTGTCTCCTGCTTGACGCTCCCCTCGCGGGCGTGCTAGTTTGCCGTTTCATTCACGTTAGTACCGAAGTTCGCGAGTTCCACTCTCGGCCGAGAGGTGTGTAGGAGACAGACTTTGTCCGCAGCGCCCGCCCTCAAACAGACGCCCCTGAACGCCGCGCACCGGCGGATGGGCGGAAGGATGGTTGATTTCGGCGGGTGGGACATGCCCGTCCAGTACCCCGCCGGCACGGTCGAGGAGCACCTGCGCACGCGCACGCACGCCGGCCTCTTCGACGTTTCGCACATGGGCGAGATTCTGGTGCGCGGCCCCGAGGCCATCCCCTTCGTCAACCGGCTCGTCTCCAACGACGCCTCGAAACTCGTCGACGGCCAGGCGCAGTACTCCGCGCTCACCACGCCCGAAGGCACGGTGATTGACGACCTGCTCGTCTACCGCTTCAGTGAAGACCACCTCCTGCTCGTCGTCAACGCCTCGACGACCGAGAAGGACTGGGACTGGATCAAGTCGCACCACGTCCACGAGATGGTCGAGCTGAAGAACGTCAGCCAGGACTACTGCCAGATCGCGCTGCAAGGCCCGGACGCCGTCAGCATCTTGCAGACGCTCACAGACACGCCGCTCGAAGAGGTCAAGTATTACCACTTCCGCGAGGGCCGGGTTGACGATGTCCCGGCCATCATCTCGCGCACGGGCTACACGGGCGAGGACGGCTTCGAGGTCTACGCGGCCGCGGACAGGGCCGACCGACTGTGGGCCAAAATTTTGGAGGCGGGGAGACACGGAGAACCCGACGGGGTGCTCCCGTGCGGGCTCGCGGCGCGCAACACGCTCAGGCTCGAAGCCGCGATGGCGCTCTACGGCCACGAGATCACGGAGGAGACGACGCTCCTCGAAGCGAACCTCGGCTGGATTTGCAAACTCAACAAGGGCGACTTCACTGGGCGCGAGGCCCTGGCAAAACAGAAAGAGGAGGGTGTCCGTCGCCGCCTCGTCGGCTTCGAGATGACCGAGCGCGGGATCGCGCGCGACGACCAGGAAGTCTTGATTGACGGCGAGCGCAGGGGCCGCGTCACCTCCGGCAGCCCCGCGCCGTACCTGAAAAAGAACATCGGCCTGGCCTACGTCCCGACGGAATTCGCGGACGAGGGCCGCCAGATTCAGATAGACGTTCGCGGCCGCGCCGTCGCCGCCCAGATAGTCAAGACGCCTTTTTACAAACGAGAAAAGAAGTAATCAGTAGTCACTAATCAGTAATCAGTTTTTGGCTGACTGCTGACTACTGATTACTGACTACTAAAGGAGATTTTCATGGCGAATGTTCCAGATGATTTGCACTACAGCAAGGACCACGAGTGGGTCAGGGTCGAGGGCGACATAGGCGTCATCGGCATCACGGACCACGCGCAGAACTCGCTCGGCGACGTGGTCTACGTCGAGCTGCCGAAGGTGGGCGACTCCTTTTCGGCCCACGAGCCCTTCGGCTCGGTCGAGTCCGTCAAGGCCGTCTCGGAGATTTTCTCGCCCGTCGGCGGCAAGGTCACGGAGGTCAACGAGGCTTTGCAGGACGAGCCGGAGCGCGTCAACACGGACCCCTACGGCGAGGGCTGGATGATTCGCGTCCGCCTGACGAACCCCGGCGAGGTGGACAGTTTGCTGTCGGCCGCCGAGTACGAAGACTTTACGAAAGCCGAGGCAGAATAGAAGTTGCGCTACATCCCGAACTCGCCGGAAGAGCGCGCCGAGATGCTCAAGACGGTCGGCCTCGACTCGGCGGAACAACTTTTCGACTCGATCCCGGCCGACCTGCTCCTGCGCCGCCCCTTAGAGACGCCCGCCGCCATCTCCGAGATGGAATTGCTGTCGGGCTTCGAAGAGATGGCCGCGCGCAACCGCGCCGCGCGCCGGCCCAGTTTCTTAGGCGCGGGCGCTTACTCGCACTACTCGCCCACGGTCGTCGACCATCTCATACAGCGCTCGGAATTCTTCACGGCCTACACGCCCTACCAGCCCGAGATTTCTCAGGGGACGCTGCAAGCCATCTTCGAGTTCCAGACGCTCGTCTGCCAGTTGACCGGCATGGACGTGGCGAACGCCTCGATGTACGACGGCTCGACCGCGCTGGCCGAGGCCGTCCTGATGGCCGAGCGCGTCACGCGCCGCAAGAAGGTCATCACCTCTTCGGCCGTCCACCCGGAATACCTGGAAGTCGTCGACACCTACGTCCAGCACTACGGGATTGATTTTCACCGCGTCGAGACGGACGAGCAGACGGGGCTGATTTCGGCCGCGGGCTTGAACGCGCTCGACGACCAGACGGCCGCGCTCGTCGTCCAGTCGCCGAACTTCTTCGGCTGCGTCGAAGACCTCGGCAAGCTGGCCGAGCGCGCGCACGCCGTCGGCGCTCTCTTAATCGTCGCAGTCACCGAAGCCATCTCGTTCGGCTTCCTCCGCTCGCCGGGCGCGTGCGGCGCGGACATCGTCGTCGCAGAGGGCCAGTCCTTCGGCGTGCCGCTCTCGTTCGGCGGCCCGCTGGTCGGACTCTTCGCCACGCGCGACAAGTACGCGCGGCAGATTCCGGGCCGGCTCGTCGGCGAGGCTTACGACAAGCAGGGCCGCCGCGGCTTCGTCCTGACGCTCGCCACGCGCGAGCAGCACATACGCCGCGAGAAGGCCACCTCGAACATCTGCACGAACGAGGGGTTGATCGCGCTCGCCGCCACCATCTACATGGAGACGATGGGCAGGAGCGGGCTTCAGGAGGTCGCCGCGCAGTGCGCGCAGAAGGCGGCCTACGCCGCGCGCCGCATCTCTGAACTCCCGGGCTTCTCGCTCCCCTACGCCGCGCCGCGCTTCAACGAGTTCGTCGTCCGCGCGCCCGTCGAGGCGAAAGACCTGCTCGCGCGCCTCGGCTCCGAAAAGAACATCACGGGCGGGCTCGCGCTCTCTCGCTACTACGACGACCGGCCCGGCGACTTCCTCGTCTGCGTGACGGAGACCAACCCGCGCGCGGAGATTGACGCGCTCGTCGAAGGGTTGAGGGACTTGACCGCTTAGTTATCGAAATGACTCAATCAACCAACATCACCAAGGCCGCGCCGCACGTCACGCAGAACGAAGCTCTCATCTTCGAGCGCTCGCAGGCCGGGCGCAAAGGATACCGCCTGCCGCCGCTCGACGTGGAGGAAACGCCGCTCGACGAAATTGTGCCAGCCGCGCTCCGGCGCGACGACGACCTGGAAGGCGTCCCGGAGGTGAGCGAGGTGGACGTCGTCCGCCACTTCACGCGCATCTCGACGTGGAACTACTCGATTGACCTGGGCATGTACCCGCTGGGGTCTTGCACGATGAAGTACAACTCGCGGCTGAACGAGAAGGCGGCGCGCATCGCGGGCTTCGCGAACCTTCACCCGCTCGCGCCGGAAGAGGACGCGCAGGGCGCGCTCCAGTTGATTTACGAGTTAGAGCAGGCCCTGTCGGAGATAACGGGACTGGCCGGCGTGTCACTGCAACCGGCCGCGGGCGCGCACGGCGAGATGACGGGCATCATGATCATCCGCGCCTTCATCGACGCGCGCGACGGCGAGGGCGCGTCCGCCAACCGCCGCGTGATGCTCATCCCCGACTCGGCGCACGGGACGAACCCGGCCTCCGCGAACCTCGCCGGCTTCACCGTCAGGACCATCCGCTCGACCGTCGAAGGCTTCACAGACCTCGAACACCTGCGCGAGTTGTGCGCGCACGGCGACGTGGCCGGCCTGATGCTGACGAACCCGAACACGCTCGGCCTCTTCGAGAAGAACATCAAGGAGATTTGCCAGATCGTCCACGAGGCGGGCGGCCTCGTTTACATGGACGGCGCGAACATGAACGCGCTCGTCGGCGTGGCGCGCCCAGGCGACATGGGCGTGGACGTGATTCACCTGAACCTGCACAAGACTTTCTCGACCCCGCACGGCGGCGGCGGCCCAGGCTGCGGCCCCTGCTGCTGCACGAAAGAATTGGAGCCGTTCCTCCCCGTCCCGCGCGTCGTGCGCGACAATGATGCTTACCGCCTGGACTTCGACCGCCCGCAGTCAATCGGCCGCGTCAAAGCCTTCTTCGGGAATTTCGGGATGATGGTGCGCGCGCTCGCCTACATACAGACGCACGGGCCGGACGGGTTGCGCGAGGCGACCGAGGCGGCCGTGCTCAACGCGCGCTACGTCGCCGCGGGGCTGGTCTCAGACTTCGACAAGCCTTTCGACGCGCAGCCCATGCACGAGGTCGTCTTCACCGACAAGCGGCAGTCGCGCAAGGGCGTGCACACCCTGGACATCGCCAAGCGCCTGATCGATTACGGCTTCCACCCGATGACGATCTACTTCCCGCTCATCGTCCAGGGCGCGATGCTCATCGAGCCGACCGAATCGGTCGGCCGCCAGGAGCTGGATCAATTCGTCTCCGCCATGCGCTCGATTGCGCGCGAAGCATTGGAAGACCCCGAAACGGTCCTCGGCGCTCCGCACTCCACGCGCATCGGCCGCCTCGACGAAGCGGCGGCCGCGCGCAAACCCGTCCTCCGCTGGAAGCCCAAACAGGCCGCGAGCGCGGCCTAAGGACTGAGTCGCCGCTGTTACAAATCAGAATACTACGCGGCGTCGTCCACGACCTTCTGCCACTTCTGGTAAAAATCGTAGAAGCCCGGATAACGAAGCGCGGGTTAAGAGTATTTCGCGGCCATTCTCCTGACCGTGTTCGCCCCGCGCAGCGTCGTCTTGCGGCCGAGAGTCCTCTCGATCAAGGCGTTGGAGATGCGGGACTCGCTCTGCTTCATGCGGCAGAGCCAGTAAATCTCACGTCCGTGGACGTGAAAATCATCGACGTTCGTCCTCAGCGCCATCAGCTTTTGTTCTGACTCGTCGTCGGGCCCGGCGGCCAGGAAAGCGATGTTGAGTGCCGCCGCCGCGTCCAGGTCTGATTGGCTGAACGGCTCGTAAGCCGCGACGGCCGCCAACTCCGCGCCCGTCCTGATGAACGTAGCCACCTCATAGCCGAGTGCTTCGCGCAGCCGGTCCTCTATTTTCCGTTCGAGAGTCTGCGGGCTCTTCGATGCGGTGTCGAACACGATGTTGCCGCTGGCGATGAAAGCCTCGACGTTCGAAAAGCCCAGCGACTCGAAGAGGCCGCGCAAGAAATCCATCTTGACGTTGCGGCCGCCGACGTTGATGGCCCGCAGGAATGCAATGTACCTGGGCATGGCAGACGCCTTTAAGAGAGAGCGTTCTGGAGCGCCCGGAAGATATGCGAGCGCCCGGCCGGTGTCAATGGTGGGGCGTGGAAATCTGAGCGGCGAACGCTGCCGTAGGTCCGGCCGCGGGAAGCGGCCCGGCCCGGTGCGTAGTTTTTTTGGGACGAAGCGCCTCGCCGATTGGTGAAATGTGCGGGCCATTACGCCTATACCTCTGACACAAGAGGAAGGCGTGAGATTATGAACTCCCCCAAAGCGGCGGCGTGCCGTCTATTCGTTTCAAAGATTTTCCTCCTGGTGGCTTTTGTCTGCGCGTCGTTGGCGGCCGGCGGCTCTGAAGTGTACGGCGGCGGGCCGGGCGATTCCGCGTTGCGTGAGAAGGACGCCAGGAAGGGCGAGCGGATCGTCGCGCAGTTGCGCAGGCTTGAGCGCCTGAGCGCGACGGATGTTCAAGGCGAGAGGGCGCTGGCGAATAAGTTGTATCCGGGCCTGTTCGTCAAGGTTTCCGAACTCGGGGACGGCGACCTGAAGACGGACTTGACGACGGCCGTCTTTCTTTACGAGCAGGCGCTTCGGGAATCGGAGGGCGCGGGCGGCGTCGCGGTCGATTGCGCGGCCGAGTTGCGTAGCGTTTACGGCAGGGTCTGCGCGGAAGAGGAAAGCCGCACGCCGCCGAAATTCCTCCGTGCCAAGGCCCGGCTGCACACGGACTGGGCCGAGGCGTTGATTAAGGCCCACGAGGGGGCGGGGGACGCCGCCACGTCCGCCGCCCTCGAAGAGATGCGCGCGGAGCGCCGCAACGACTTAGCACTGGCACAAAAAGCCGTCGCGGCGCTCAAGGCTTTGGGCCAGGAGGTGCACGTCTATTCGTCGCTGGCGGAGTTTCAGGAGCACCGCGCCGCCCTCGCCAGAGTCCCTTTCGAGCGACTGTCCGAAGACGCCGCTTCGGCGCTTCGAGAGGTTGACAGGATTCTGCAATCGCTGCCGCGCGGGCCCCTCTTTTACCCGCTCTACCACGCGCGGAATTTTTACAGCGACGGGCTCTTCTGGTGGCGGAAGACTTACCGCCGCAGGCAGGTGGTCGTAGACGCCAACTCGTTCGGCGGGCGTGACGGCGACGCGGAATCGCTTGGGCTGGACCCCGACGCGGTGGACTACACGGTCTCCATCAACTGGCGCAACGCCGCGAAGCGGATACGCCGCGCGGAGCAGTTGATCGCGGCGGCGAAGACGAGATAAGAATGAAAGCGCCTTCGCCTTCATCCTCCTTCGGCGGAGACTTTCAGGAGTGCGAGGCGCTCGACGACGCGCCCGTTCAGTAAATGTTCTTCGATAATCTCGGGCACGTCCTCCGCCCGCACCTGCGCGTACCAGATGCCGTCCGGGTAGACTATGACGGCGGCCCCGACGGCGCAGAATCCCACCGAGCTGCAATCCGTCAGGATGATGCTGCCCCTGGGGTTCTTCCCCTTCTTCTCCTTGCCGAACAGCAGCCCGCGCTCCGTCAGTTCCTTCTCGAACGCGGCCTTGACTTCGGCGCTGCCCACGGCCGAGCAGGACGTGCCGTTACAGACGAACACGTGGTGACGAATCGGCGCGTAGGCCACGGGCGCGAGCGCGCAGACCTTCTCTTTACCTTCGCTGAATGCAATCGTACTCATTACTCCGCACATGCTAACACGGCGCAGTTTTCCTGTGAAATTGCGGCAATTTCAATCCGCGGCCGCTCCGTGCCAATTCCTTTGCCCGCGCCGCGAGTCTTATTGTAATATGGCGAGTTAGGGGGCGACCGGCTCGACTGAGGACCGCGCGAGTGTCAGACGTGGTCGTCGAGCGGTCGCCTGATTGTTGCCCAGAAGAAGTTTTGTAAGGCGCGCTGTATGGCGAGTAGTCTAGTAATTCACATCGCGGCAGGCGAAGATAAGCACACCGAAGTTCTTTCGCAAGAACGCATCCGCATAGGCTCCGGCGAGGACTGCGACCTGCGCCTGCGGGCCTCGGTGTTCGGGCCGGCCGCGGGCGACGACGCGCCCCGCCTCGTGCTGGAACTCGCGCGCTCGAACGGCCACTACCGCGTCAAGGACTTCGACCAGTCGCTCGACCTCACGCACAACGGCAAGCCGCTCTCGGCGGGCGCGAAGATTAAGGACGGCGACGAGGTGCGCTACGAGCCCGCGGGCCTGGCGCTCTCCTTCTTCCCCGTGCGCGACCTGCCGGCCGTCGTCGTCCACCGCCAGCAGACGCAGGTCGCCCCCTTCATCGAGAACGCCGCCATCGAGTCGCGCGCGACCACGCGCCGCGACGACGCCAAAATCTTCCTCCGCGAGTTCACGCGCGAGCTGGTGCGCGAGATACGGCCGACGACCAAAATCCTGACGCTCCTCATCTCGCTGGCGCTCGTCGGCGGCGTCCTCTACCTGGGCTTCGGCCTCTACAACGAGTTGAAGACGAGCCGCCGCGTGAGCGACGACCTGCGCGGCCAGGTCGGGCAGTTGAAGGACCAGATTTCCAAGACCAACTCCGAGATCAAGAACCTGGACGAGTCGAACCAGAACATCCTCGACAGCCTCTCGCTCGCGCCGAAGCTGAGGAGCGACTACGGCGGCGGCGTCTGCATGATTCTGAGCAGCTACGACTTCGTCGAAACTGGCACAGGCCGCCCGCTGCGCTACCCCGAAGTGCAGACCAACGAGGACGGGACAGTCATACAGGGCGGCGAGGAGCAGGCGCAACTGACGCCGGAGGGCGCGGGCACGATAGCGGAGTTCCAGTCGGTCGGCTCGGGCTTCCACGTCGGCGGCGGCTACGTCCTGACCAACCGCCACGTCGCGCAGCCCTGGCTGGCGGACGAGCGCGCCCAGATTCTCAACAGCAGCGTGCGCGGGCAGCCGCGCCTGCGCAAGCTCGTCGCCTACTTCCCGGACCACACGCAGCCCATCACGCTCAAGTTCAGGGTGGCGTCGCAGCGCGAGGACCTGGCCGTCTGCGTCTTCGACGCCCAGGACGCGCCGACGGATTTGCCCGTGCTGCCGCTGGACCGGGACGCGGCGGCCGCGGCCGTCGGCAAGACGGTCGTACTGATGGGCTACCCGAACGGGCCTGACCGCCTTCTGGCGCTCCGCGACGACGCCGAAGCCTACATGATACGCGCGCGGTGCGGCGCGTCGCTCGAATCGCTCCTCGGCTGCCTGTCGGAGAAGAACCGCATACAGCCCCTGACGACGCAGGGGAACATCACGGACCTGGACGTGCACCGCGTGGTCTACGACGCGCGCACGGCCGAGGGCGGCTCGGGCGCGCCGCTCTTCGGGCAGTCGGGCCGCGTCATCGGCGTCAACTTCGCCATCTTCACGGAGAACACGGCGTCGAACTTCGCCGTGCCGATTCGCTACGCCTTCAAGCTCCTGGAGCGCGGGGGCTGGGTCGAGCCCGTGCCCCCCGCGGAAGCGAACCAGGACGCGGGCGAGAATTCGAACCAGGCTGCGGCCGCCGCGCCGCGCGCGGGAGGACAGCCCCCCGCCAACTCGTCGCGCCCGGAACGCTGAGGGCGCTCCAAATCCCCGGCCCGATTCTTTCTTCTCTCCTACGGCCGCAACCGCGCACGGTTTTTGACAGAACGCTTTCAGTCAGTATAACCTTGCGCCTTTTGTTGCACGCTTCGGCCCCGCGGCCGCTGGCGCGCGCGTTACTTTTCATCTTCTGGAGCAGTCATCAAACTCGTGTCCGCATCGGCAGCAACGGTCGTCACGGCTAAAATCAACCCTGAGCTTTTCGTGGACCGCGGCGTGCGCTCCGTGAGCCGCGCGCTCATCGTCTCGGCCCTGGCGCTGATCATCCTCGTCGGCTTCGGCTTCCGCGCCGTCCAGTTGGGAGCCGAAGGCTTGAGCGAGGACGAGCTGAACAAGCTGAACGCCGTCCAGGACTACCGCGCCAACGGGCTGACGGCGGCCAACGGCGAGCACCCGATGTTGATGAAGGCGCTGCTGACGGCGAGCGTCGTCGCCGCCGAGCAGTGGAACGCGTCCCCGATTGTCGAGAGCTATCCTTCCCTGCGCGTCTCGACCGAAGCGGCCTTGCGGCTGCCGGGCGCGATCCTCGGCGCGCTGACGGCGCTTCTCATCTTCCTCGTCGTCTCGGAACTCTTCGGGATAGAGGTCGCGCTCATCGCGGCCGCGCTGTGGGCGCTCGACCCCGCTGGCATAGCCTTCAACCGCATCGCCAAAGAGGACAGCTTCTTCCTCTTCTTCTTCCTGCTCGCCAACGTCTTCTGGCTGCGCGGGCAGCGCGTCGCCGAGAGCGGCAAAGGCAAGCCCGAGCGTTATTATTGGGCCACGGCCGCGGCCTTCGGCGCGATGATGGCCTCGAAGTACCTGCCGCACTTCCTCGCCATCAGCGTCAGCTACTACTACATCTTCCAGGGCATCCCCGCGACGCGCTGGCGCATGGGCAAGAAGAAGTGGCTCATCTTCTTCGCGGTGATGGGCGTGGCCTTCGTCATCTTCAACCCGACCATCTTGCTGCCGGGGACCTGGCACGAGATGCGTGTCTTCGCGGGCGAGAAGAGAATCGGCCACGACTCCTACGAGTTCATGGGCGCTCTCTACCGCAACCAGATGACGCTCTGGCTCAAGGGCTCGCCCTGGTACTTCTACTACGTCTTCATGGGCGTGAAACTGGCCCTGCCCGTCGTCATCGGCTTCCTCATAGGGCTGCCGCTTCTTTTCACGAAGCGCTTGGGCGACGGCCGCTTCTTCATCCTCTTCTGGCTGATGTACTGGTTCCTGCCCTTCACCGTGCTCGGCGGAAAATTCACGCGCTACTTCACGATGGCCCTGCCCGTGGTGCTCATCACGTCGGCCATCGGCATACACTTCGTGGCACAGTGGCTCGCGCGCCGCGCCGCGCGTTTCGCGGAGAATGTCCAGGCGCAGGCGTTCGTCCGCGCGGGCGTGGCCGCGATTGTCCTGGCCTTCCCGCTCGTCGCGGCCGCGAGTTCGGCCCCCTACTACCGGCTCTACACGAACGCGCTCGGCGGCGGCTGGGACCGCGCCGGGAGCTACTTCCCGCACGACGAGTTCTACGACGCGCGGCTGCGCGAGGCGGCCTACGAGATCGCCGCGCGCGCAAGGCCCGGCGCACGCGTGGCGAGCGAGACGCCGGGGCTGGTCACGCACTACGCGCGGCTCGCGGGCCGCGACGACCTTGTGTCAGTCTCGCTCACAGACAAGGAAGCGATGAGGCAGTTCGCGACGGGCGACGTGGTCATAGTGGCCCGCGGCCGCCGCTACTTCAGCAACGAACTGTACGTCGCCCGTCTCGAAGAAGCGGGCGAGCCCGTCGCCGCGCTCTCGCTCGGCCGTGTGCCCGCCGTGAAAATCTTCGTCCTGGACGAAAAGTCGCTGGCGGCCGTCTCGGAAACGCTGAAGTAGAGGGGCGGACGGCAACTGTTGGTCGTCTAAGTTGCATCGGAGACGGGTACGTCATTCGGGACTGTGACAGTTAAGAAAGTATCATAAATTGACAGTAGCCGGCGGGCGTGTAGGTAGTATTAAATTGCTTCCGACGCCTGGGCCTGAAAGAAAATGCTAGAATCGAAGGCGCGCGGCATGACGGTTGCCAACGTTTCTGGTTAACGCGGGGTTTAGTTGAAACGTCCTGGGAAGTGCTGCGTTTTTCGGGCAGGGAGGCGCAGCCGATTTGCTCCACGTGGAACTTTCGTGAGGGGTCTGGAAACGCGACAAAGATGAGAATCGTTTACTCTTTGAAGAGAGCACAACGAGCGGCCTGCGTCTTTTTCATTCTCCTCCTGGCCTTCTCGCCCGCCGCGCAACTCGTCGCCCTGGCGCAGGAGACGACCGCGCCGCAGGCGCAGGCGCAGGCGCTCGCCGTGCCGTCCGAGCCGGCGCGGCCCGTCTTCCGTCTTGAGCGCACGCCGGTCGCGGGCGGCGCGGAACTCCTGACCATCTTCGGCGAGTTGGGCGGGCTGGCCCGCGAGAAAGGCCAGTCGTCGGAAGTCCCGCTCGTCAGCGTCGTGCGCGACACGCTCGGCGACGAGAACCCCGACAACGACCGCCTGCGCTACGTCTGGATGCTGACCTACACGAAGCCCACGTTCGGGCAGCGCCTGGCCTCCGCGGTCCCCTTCCTCTACACGCGGGTCGGCAACAAGAAGCAGGCGGGCAAGGGCGCGCCGCCGCCGATCATGGACCTGGGCGCGGCCGACCGCGAAGTCTGGGAGAGATTTTTCTGGACCGCTTTGCAAGGCATCCTCCTCGACTCTTACGGCACGCCCTTGAAGGCCGCCACGCGCAACTTCCGGCGCAACCTGAGCGACTACCGCAAGGCTCACCTGATTCGCGCCCTAGCCATCCTCTCGCTCTACGAGTCGGAGACGGGGGCCGGGCCCGCGTTCACGCCCGCGGAGTTGCAGGAGATACAGGCGCGACTGATTCTCTCCGAGAAGACCTTCGGCGGCATCGTCGACGACCTCTACTTGCAGCGCGTCTACGAGAAGCAGAACACGACGACGCGCGACTTCCGCGGACACAACTGGGAACTCCTGCGCCAGCGCGCCGAGGCCGAGGCGCTCTACTTCGACCCCTTGGAGTTGCCCGACGGCAGCGCCACGCACGCGATGCTCTGGGTCGCGCGGCCCGACCTGGCGGCGAACGGCGCGCGCCGCTTCGACGGCCGCTTCCTCAACGTCGCCAACCCGTGGACAGACCGGCGGCTCCAAAACTGGAAGGGCTACACGGAGACCTGGTACTTCGACGCGGACAGCCGCGTGGTTAAGCCCGGCACTGAAGGCGCGCGCGCCGTCGAGATGATTCCGCTCGCGCTCTACGGCCTGGACTTTCCGAAAATCCCCGTCCTCCTGGTTGACTTCCGCGACGGCGCGAACCCGAAGAAGCGCGAGATGTCGCGCCGCGTGCTCGAAGACGTGGCCCGCAACGTGCTCTCGCTGTCGAGCTTCGCCAACGTCCCTTACTTCGTGGGCCGCACCGTCTACGACTTCGTCACCAGCAAGCGCGGCATGGACTTGAACCAGCCCACGCGCCTGCGGACTTACTCGCAACTGAAACTCCTGCTCTCCCTGAGCGCGTCGCTGGACCCGGAGCTGCGCGACGAGATCAGCAAGCGTTTGGAGCGCGTCTCGCTCAACCCGCTCGAAAACAATCTCGAAGTGGAGGCGCGGCTCGCGCGCGAGCAGTACAGTGCGCTTCTGGCTTACGCCAAGCGCCCGGACGGGCTGCCCGCGCGGCTCGACCGCGACCGCCGCCAGGAGATGATGCCCCTCAAGCACGGGCGCGTCGAGCAGACCCTCTTCCGCCTCGCGAACGTCCTGAGCCTGGGGCTCTACACGCACAGGGAGAAGGCCACGCCCGAGATGCAGGCGCGGCTAGACATCAAGCGCCAGCTCGCCTTCCACGAGCGCTTCCTGCGGCGCGTAGCGAAGTCCAGCCCGCAGGTCGAAGTCGTCTGGGACATAGAGGAAGTGCGCCGCTCGCTTCGCTTCGTCGCAGAGCACGGCGACCTCGCGGGCGGAAAGGCCGCGTCGGCCGCCGCGCGCATCTTCACGCAGACCCAGGACGAGGAGACGCGCAGCCTCTGCCTGAACGGCCTCTACCGCATCAACAACGAGACGGCCAAGAAGGCGCTGCTCGTCATCTACCGCGACCAGAAGCTCGAAGCGCGCTGGCGCACGCAGAGCGCGGAGTACCTGCGCCTCGCCATCAAAGAAGAGCAGCGCATCGCCCCCGCTGACGCCAAAGCAATCCTGAGCGTGGTCAATGAGAATCAGTAAGAAAGCAGCAGGCAGCAGGCAGTGGGCAGCGGGCAGTAAAGGCAACAAGTTTTTACTGCGGGCTGCCCACTGCCTGCTGCTAACTTTTATCGTCCTTCTCGCGCACGCCGGCGCGCAGGCGCAGGCGAAGCGGTTGGTGGTGCTGAAGGTTGACGGGTTGCAGCCGGACATCATGGACCGCTTCGTGCGCGAGCGCAGCCCCGTCACGGGCAAGAGCCTGCTGCCGTGGGTCGAGCACGTCTTCTACGAGCGGGGCACGCGGCTCAAGAATTTTTACGTCCGCGGGATGAGTCTGTCCGGCCCGTCGTGGTCGATGATTGACACGGGGCAGCACTTGCAGATTAAGGGCAACGTCGAGTATGACCGCCTCACGCTGCACACGTACGACTACCTGAATTTCCTCCCCTTCTACATCAGCAACATAGGGCAGCGCCGCGTGGACATGCCGGGCGCGGAGACCCTGGACGAGGCGGGGATTCCGCTCCTGGTCGACGCCTACGGGCAGGAAGAGCGTTTCATGAGCCTTCAGCTCTACCAGCGCGGGATGCGCTGGAGCACGATCCAGCGCGGCTTGCAGAACCGCTTCCTGAAGAGCCCGCGCGAACTCCTCGACGAGTGGACGACCGGCTTCGAGACGCGCAGCACGTTCTTCGATCAGTTGGAGCGCGAGTTGATCGAGCGGCTGAGCAACCCGCGCTTCCGCTACCTTGACTTGTACCTCTCGGACTTCGACCACGTGGCGCACCACAACCGCGACGGCGAGTCGCACCTCTACGCGCTGCAATCGCTGGACGCGGTGGTCGGGCGCGTCTGGTCCGCGATTCAGAAGACGCCCGAGGCCGCCGACACCGCGCTCGTCATGGTCTCGGACCACGGCGTCAACACGGACGAGCGGGTCTACAGCCAGGGCTACAACCTGGTCAAACTCCTGGGCAGCCGCGCGGGCGGCGGCCACCACGTCATCACCAAGCGGCGGCTCCTGCTCGACTACTCCATCAAGGGCTTCTACCCGCTCGTCCCTTTGATTACGACGACCACGGACGACACCTATTACCTGAAGGGCCAGAGCACCAAGTACCCGACGGCGCTCCTGGACTTCGACGGCAACGAGCGCGCCTCGATTCACCTGCGCGCGAGCGACCTCAACGTCCTGCACATCCTCTTGCAGCAGCTCCAGCGCAAGGACCTGCCCGAAGCGCAGCGGCGCGCGATGACGGACGCGTTCTTCAAGACGCTCGACCGCAGGCGCGAGGAGTGGCAGGAGCGGCTCTCGCAGATCAGCGAAGAGATGGGCGCGCTCGGCCGCGCCAACGCGAAGCAGCGCGCGATTCTCGAAGAGTGGAAGCGGCTGGACGAGGAGAGGAAGAAGCGCGAGAAGAAGGAGAAGAAGACGGGCAAGCAGGAGGCCGCGCCCGTTGCGGAAGACGAGACGCCGCGCGGCGAGGAGAAGCTGCGGGCCTTCGCGCGGCTGGACTCGGCCGAGGCCGACGAGCGCGACTATAGGGAGTACGCGCGCACGCTCACGAACCTGCTCGCGCTCAGGCGCGAGACGTTCGACCCGCGCGTCATTAAGACCGAAGACGTGATCGCGAAAGGCTCTATGGGCCACCCCAACAGCGTGCGCGACCTACAGAACTACGTCGTCGGCCTCGCGCCCGGTGGCCCCGTCCTGGCACAGGACGGCTCGCTCGACGCGGAGAAGAGTTTCTCGCGCGTCAACTACTTCCGTCTCTTGCACGAGGTCGCGTTGCGAAACAACGTCCAGCCGGGCCTCGACTCTCGCCCGGCGGATTTCGTCGCCGTGCGGCTGCCGGCCGAGCGAATCGCCGCCGCGCTCCCGAGCGAGTTGCGGCCCAACGGCGATGTCGTCTGGATTTACGACGGGCCGGAGAGCCAGGCGCTGATTCTCTCGCGCGCGGACGAGGCGGGGCGCTTGAGCCTGCGCTATCTGCCCGTCTCGAATTTGACCGAGGACGCCGCGGGCGAGATTCGCTTCACGCGCGCGGAGTGGCGCGCCGGGTTGCCGCTCAAAATCTGGGAGGACTCTCGCCTCGACGTGCCCGCGGGCGCGCGCTCCGCGTGGCTCGGCGAGTGGCACACGGACCTCGAATGGTTGCGCGCGCTCCACAAAACCGAATACTCTAATGCGCTAATCGGACTGCACGAACAGCTCGCGCGCCACTGGAACGAAGCGCTCGACGCGGACGCGCCCGGCCTGACCGCGGACGAGCGCCTGCTGCGCCGCTTCCGCCTCAAGCAGCGCGAGATGGTCGAGGCGGACCTCCTGGTGCTGGCGAACGACCACTGGAACTTCGACGTGCGGGGCTTCAACCCCGGCGGCAACCACGGCTCGTTCTTCCGCACCTCGACGCACTCGACGCTCATGTTCTGGGGCGGCGAGCGCACGGGTGTTCCGCGCGGCGCGGTCGTGGAGGAGCCCTACGACAGCCTGAGCTTCATGCCGACCGCGCTCGCGCTGACCGGGCAGTTGAACGAGGGGCAGAGGCCCGTCCCAGTGCTCTGGGACCGGGGCTTCCGCCGCTTTCCGGGCCGCGTCATCAGAGAGGTTTTGGGAGAGACGGAGCGTGAGCGCAAGGCTCAGCCCGTCGCAGAAGGAGTGGCGACCGCGCCTTGAAGACGGTAGACGAGCAGCTTAACGGCGTCGCACGGCTTGACGAAGACGAAGTGCTGGCGGAGGTCGCCGGGTCGGAAGACGCGGCCCGCGGCAGCCTCCGCCGCAACATCATCTGGCTCCAGGCCGTCGCCTTCCTCCTGGGCCTGGCGCTCCTCGTCTACGTCATCAACCGCGTCGGCGTCCAGCCCATCTTCGACGCGCTCCTCAAGATAGGCTTCGGCTTCATCTTCCTGCTCGCCATCAGCGGCGCGCGCCACGCCCTGCGCACGCTCGCCATGCGGACCTCGGTCGCGCCCGAGCACCGCACTTTCGGCTTCCGCCACGCCTTCGCCGTCCGACTCGGCGGCGAGGCCATCAGCTTCCTGACCTTCACGGGCCCGCTGCTCGGCGAGGCGACGAAAGTCGCGCTCCTCAGAAAACGCGTCCCGCTCGTCTACGGCCTCTCCGCCTTGGTCGTGGACAACATCCTCTACAACCTCTCGGTCGCGCTCTTCATCCTGAGCGGCGCGGTCGTCATGCTGCTCGCCTACGACCTGCCGTCGGTCGTCCAGGGCGTGCTCTACAGCATCGCCGCCATCTCGACCGTCGGCATCGCCGTCGCCGTCTGGGCCGCTCGCCGCCGCGTGATGCTGCTGACGTGGACGATAGACCTCCTGGGCCGCTTCGGCATCCACCCGAGGTCCCTGACCTCGCGGCGCAACCACATTTCCGATTTGGAGTCGCACGTCTACGACTTCTACTCGCGCCGCCCGCGCTCGTTCTTCGCGATGATCGGCCTGAACCTGCTGGCGCACGCGTCGAGCGTCCTTGAGGTCTACATTACGCTGCGCATGCTCGGCTACACGCCGGCCGTCCACGCCGCCTACGTGATAGAGTCACTGACGAAGGTCATCAACTTCGCGTTCGGGTTCGTGCCGGCGACCATCGGCGTCTACGAGGGCGGCACCGAAATCATCTTGCAGACGCTCGGGTTTGCCGCCGCGACCGGCGTGACGCTGGCGCTCGTGCGCAAGGCCGGGACGCTCTTCTGGACCGTGATCGGGCTCTTCGTCCTGGCCTGGCGCGCCGTGCCGAACGCGACGCGCCGCCTGATGGATCGCAGCCCGCGCTTTAGGAAGATTATGGACAGCCTGGTTCTCTCAAACATGTCGCACAGGCCGGCGCGCACCATCGTCAGCGTGCTCGGCATAGCCGTCGGGGTGCTCCTGATCGTCTTCACTGTGGGGCTGGCGCACGGCGTCCTGCGCGAGCGAGCGCGCCGCGAGGGCAACATCAACGCCGAGATCATGGTCCGCGCTTCCGGCACATTCTCGATGAGCGGGACGGAGCCCTTCCGCCTGCCCGTCTCGCGCGCCGAGGAGTTGAGCAGGATTCCGGGCGTGCGCGCCGCGGTCCCCCTGGGCCAGAACATTCTCAAGAGCGACAAAGGCTTCGGCGGCCGCCTCGTCGACGGCATCCCGTTCGCGGAGTACTCGGCGCTGACCGGCCTGACCATCAAGGAGGGCACGGGGTTCACGCCGTGCCCGGAGAACTCGCCGCCCTCGTGCCGCGACCAGGCCATCATCGACACCGTCTGGCAGCAGGACCGCAACGCGGGCGTGGGCTCGACCGTCGAGTTGTACGACCGCCCGTTCCGCATCGTCGGCGTTTACGAGCCGCCCGGCGGCGGGCGCATCAAGATTCCTCTCGAAACGATGCAGGAGCAGTTGGGGGCCGAGGGCAGCGCCACGGCCATCCTCGTCGCCGCCGAGAACCCGGCCGAGCAGGACGCGCTCGCCGCGCGCATACGCGAGCGCTTCCCCGAAGACCAGATCATCTTCACGCGCGACCTGCCTGAGCTTTACGCCGCGGCCGTCCCCGCGCTCAACATCTTCATCAAGGTGGTCGTCGCCATCGCCGCCGCCATCAGCATGCTCGTCATCCTGCTCGCCATGTACACGACCGTCACAGAGCGCACGCGCCAGATAGGCATCCTCAAGGCTCTCGGCATGTCCAAGGGGACAATCGCTTGGGTGATAGAGAAGGAGGCGATTGTCGTCAGCCTGCTCGGCGTCATCACCGGCATCGTCCTGACGCTCCTCGTGCGCTTCGCCGTCATGCGCACCACCTCCCTCATCGTCGAGATCGAGCCGCAGTGGATCGTCGTCTCCTTCGCCGTCGGTTTAGTAGGCGGAACCATCGGCGCGCTCTACCCCGCGCTCAGGGCCGCTCGTCAGGACGCGGTCGAGGCGCTGGGCTACGAATAAAAACAGACGCGCGCGGCCGGCCCGCCGAAAACAGCTTGACACTCAACACCGGCCGGCATATCGTGCAGCCGTTTTTCACCTCGCTCCCTTACGCGCCCGCGTCGGCCTTCTAACCTGATCTCACGCGGGCCGTACTTCTTCTGACTTTCTCATTGTTGTTAAGGTCTCGCGTTCCCGGTTGTTCGGCGGCCACTGTGGCGCGTCCCGTCACGGCCGGCACTACGCCCGGTCGTGGCCCGGCGTCTTCTCACGTCCCTAAAGCCAGGAGCACTCACTATGAATAAGACAACATGCTGGACATGCGGAACGGCCTACGAAGGTTACTCCTGCCCGATATGCGAGCAGAGGAAGATGTTGAAGGAGCACGCCGAGGAGATAGAGCGCATCAGCGCGGAAGAGACCCGGCGTCGCACAGAGGAGATGGAGCGCATGAGCGCGGAAGAGGCCCGGCGGCGCGCGGAGGAGTCGCAGGCGATTCAGGACGCCGTTCAGGAAGCGGCCCTGGAGATGGAAATGGCGGCCTACGAGGCGGCCGAGCGACAAAAGAGGAATATTTCGAGCGCCTGGCAGCTACAGGCGCAGTCGAAAAGCGACCGGGCGCACGAACTCTACGACGCAGGGATGTACGCCGAGGCGGTCCGGCTCTCGAAGGAGGCCATCAAGCAGGACCCCAGCAACATCGAGCCGTACATATGCGCGGCATGGTCTCTGGAAAAGGAAGGCCGCCAGGCGGAGGCGGCAGACTACTACAAAAAGCAGATCGGCCTTTTGGACACTCAGCGTTACCGCCAATCGCCCGACACCTTCGACTGGGTCTTAAGCGGGCTGCCGGCCGACGACGACGCGCTCGATAGCGCTTTCTCAGATTCGCTGCGCAGGAATTCGGCCGGCTGGAGCAGAGCCGCCGCTTGCTTCGGCCTCCTCGACACGCTGCTTCAGTTTCAGTTCGTGAGCGAGGCTCGGCATGTGGCCGAGGCGCTGGCCGGCCGGTCCGATTCTTTATTGCTTCAGGCCTACTTGCTCGAGATCGAGGGGCATGCCGGGGCGGCGTCCACGGCAAGGCTCTCAAGCTACCTGCGCTCGATTCCGTTCAATCTCCGCGCCCAGGTCCTCGATAATTTCCAGAGCATTGCTAACCGCGAAGAGCCGTTCTCAGAGACCACGATGAACCTGCTCAGAGAGGGCATCTGCGAAAGATACAACGAATGGAGGCCGGACATCGAAAACGACATCAGCGAATACGCAATCCGGGAGGCGAAAGGCGCCAAACAGGGGTGGGGAGGCAGGCTGGGAGTCATTTGTTTCTTTATTTTCGCGGGCGTCCTCCCGACGCTGTTACAGGGAATCGCTGACGTTCACGAACGGAGGATACGAGCGGACATGAGCGTCCTGGCCTTCGGCGCGCTCTTCACGTCCATTGGATTCGGTTACTGGGGCGGTTACATCAGCAAGCGCATTATGAGAGCTAAATACGCGGGACAGAGAATTGGGCCGGTAGAGGAACAGGAGAATCAGACGTGGCACAACGTCTGCTCGTCCCCGATAAACGTGAGGAGACCCAGCGTGCCTTCATCCATTACGGCCGAAGTAGTCGTGCTCGCGGCCGTTACTCTGGGGATTTTTGTCGGCATCTTCTCATACATGTCGAGCTAAGACGCAACCGGAAGACGGAATTCATTACGCCCGGCGGCCGTCGCCTGTAAGGCAACCCGATAATTAAAGAGCCCCGTCAGGGCGAAAGAATTCTTTCGCCCTGACGGGGCTCTTCAAAAGCCCCCCCGGCTTGGAAGAAATAGCCCCTAGTGCGTATGCCGCCCGACGAACCGGGTCTTCGGGGCGTTCATCGCAAGGCTCAGGAACGGGTCGGCCTGTGCGTGCCAGCGGAACAGTTCGAGGGCACTCGTGCGCAGGTCTTTCGGGGCGCGGGCCATGAAGGCTTCAACGTCGGCGATGGAGCGCGGGAGCGCCTTCGTCATCCACTCCGCGCCCGACTGCGTGACGAGCATGTCGTCTTCGATGCGGACGCCTATGTTCTTGTACTTCTCGAAGGCCGTGCGTATGGCCGCGATCATCTTCTCGTTCTCGGGCGTCTTCGGCAGCACGTCGAGCGCGTCCTCGCGGATGTAGATGCCCGGCTCGTTCGTGAACGTCATGCCCGGCTCCAGCGCGACGCCGCGCCCGCCCACGTCGTGCACGTTCATCCCCAGCCAGTGCGAGGTGCCGTGCATGAACCAGAGGCGGTACTGCGGCTGCGGCGGCAAATTCTTGTTGAGGATGAACGTGTCGTCGCGGCCAGTAATCAGCCCTAGCTTCAAGAGCCCGTCCTTAATCTTCTCGACCGAGGCGTTGTGCACGTCGTTCGGGAAGATCGCGCCGGGGCGCGTGGCGCGCGCCGTGGCCTCCTGCGCGTCGTAGACGATCTGGTAAATCTCCGCCTGCTCTTTCGTGAACTTGCCGCCGACGGGGAAGGTGCGCGTCACGTCCGCCGTGTAGTGGCCGTACTCCGCGCCCACGTCCATCAGGAGCAGGTCGCCCGCGTTGAGCTTGCCCTGCGACTCGACGTAGTGGAGCGTGGTCGCGTTCGGCCCGCAGCCGACGATTGATGGGTAGCCCCAGTGGTCCGCGTTGCGGCGCTTGAAGGTGTAGAGCACCTCGGCCTCCACCTCGTACTCCCACTGCGAGCGCCCGGCGACGGCCATCGAGCGCCCGAGGGCTTCAATCGTGATGTCTATGGCGTGCTGCAAAATCTTCAGCTCCATGGGCGACTTCCGCAGCCGCAACTGCGCGAAGATGGGCGCGGCGTTGCGGACGTTCAGGCCGCTCGCGGATTTGGCCCACTGCGTCGCGAAACTCTGCTCCGGCTTGAACTCGCGGCTGTCGTCCTCGCGCGGGAGCAGGAGGAAGAGCGAAGCCTCGTCCTTGCCCATCGCCGCGAACAGCGTCTCGTAGCCGGTCGGGCTGG
>DATMVE010000130.1:0-14060 GCA_035563515.1 Pyrinomonadaceae bacterium | reverse complement strand
CATCACGACCCACATCGCGCTCCGTCCCGAGTGCTCAACGCCTTTCGGCATCAAAGGAATCTTCACGCGGCGCTCCGGCGTGAGCAGGCTGCCCGAATCCGTGCTCAACGCCTTTCGGCATCAAAGGAATCTTCACTCAGGAAGGCCCATGCGAAGGTCTTCGGCGAATACACGGCGTGCTCAACGCCTTTCGGCATCAAAGGAATCTTCACCTTCCGCTTGGTGTCTAGGTCGGACAAGTTCAAGACGTGCTCAACGCCTTTCGGCATCAAAGGAATCTTCACCCACGCGAGGTTGTCGAGAAACCGTTCGATCTTAGAGTGCTCAACGCCTTTCGGCATCAAAGGAATCTTCACCCCGCAGAACCCGCCTTAAGCGTGTAGTTCCCGATTTGGTGCTCAACGCCTTTCGGCATCAAAGGAATCTTCACGGCGAGCATTTCGCGGATCGTGAGTGATTCGCTTTTGTGCTCAACGCCTTTCGGCATCAAAGGAATCTTCACCGCGTGGTTGATAACGTATGTTGTTGCTGTTATTTGCAGGGGCGTTTTCAAGGACTGCGTTGTCTGTACTTCTCCATAAAGATATCTGCGGCTCCGGCGCGTCTGAATCAGAGGTTAAAGGTCGGGGAATCAGCGTAATTACTGCCCGCAAGTATCTCGAAGTAAGTATTCTCGAGTTAAGTCTTTGGGCCGCTGAAAGTTCTCTCATCCGCACCCTTTTTAGAGGGCGACAAGGCCCGATGCTTGCGGGTAGTTGGCGCTGCTGAAAAAGCCCCGCCTAGCGGGGCAGCAGTCGCAGGCTGCTTTACGCTATTTCAAAACTTCTCGACTCGTCGAGCCACGACTCGGGACGGTTGTGGGCGGCGACGCGCCTTTCGCATGGCTCACAGAGGCTGAGGATCAGGAGCCGGTCTTCACACGTCAAAATCTTCTCCAGCTCCCAGCGGAGGCGCTCCATCTGACGCGACGTCAGCCGGCACCTGAAAATCGAGTACTGAAGGCGCCTCCCATAACCGTGCAGGATCTTGTAGATGCGCCGCCAGCGTTTGGGCTCCGTCACATCATAACAGACCACATACCACTGCTTTGTTTCCACCTTGCCTCCATCAGCGCATTGTCAACGCGCCGTCAAACTCACCTGAGTCTCATTCGCGCGAACAGCCCGCCCTCGCCCATCCACTCTTTCTCAAGGAGCCTGACTTCCAACTCCATGAGGCGTGAATAAGAGAGCGAGTGGCCGATGACCGGGTGCTTCCACTGGTCGGCTTTGCGCCGCTCGTAGATGCCGATCAGCTTGCGTCGCCCCACGTCCGACAGCCACACCTGCCGGCCCGCGACCTGAAAATCCGCATCCTCGTCCCACTGCCGGCGGTTGATCGAGGCTATGACAGGCAGGTCTATGAGGGGGACGCGGAAGAGCTCCAGCAGGTCGAGCGCCAGCGGGTGCGCCTGCGAGCGCGGCTGGTGGTAGAAGCCCAGGCACGGGTCGAGGCCGACAGTCAGGATCGCGTTAGTCACGTCCTTTAGAAGTAGCGCGTAGCCGTAAGAAAGTAGCGCGTTGCAGCGGTCGCGCGGCGGCCTGCGGTTGCGCCCTTCGGGCCGCATTGCCGCCGAGACTTCCGGCACGATCAGGGAGGGGAGCGCGCCGAAGTAGTGTGCGCCGACGCTGCCCTCGTACCCACGTAGAGAATCTATATTCGTGGCGCGAGACATGGGCGAGAGCAGCTTGCGGATGCCGACGATGGCTTGCTTCACCTCCGCGGACGCACGCCCCGCCTCGCGGCTCGCGCGCAGGAGAAAACTCAACTGCCCGCGAGCGCGGGCCTCCGCCAGCCCCCGCGCCAGACGCAGGCACGTCTCATCGTCCGTCAGAGCTTTGTACTGCCTGATCCTGCGCTGCACGGACCCCTTCCCCGACGCCCAAGCACCCATGTAACGCCCGCCCGCCGTCAGCCAATGCACGCCGATCTCAGCCTCGGCGCACAGGCGTAGCGCCTGCGTCGTGATCTGCGCGAAGCCGTGCAGCACCACCTGCCCCACCTCCCGCACCGGGCGCATCTGCGGCTCTTCGTCCGGTGCCTTGATCTCGAAGCGGTCACCCTTGCGCCCCACGCGCGCGCCCTGCGTTAAGACGTGCAGCACGACGCGGTCATCGTCGGCGGGGAAGAGCCGCAGCGGCCGGCGTTCCGACGCCGCAGGCGTGATCCCAACGCCTTCCGACATCACCGCTATACCCTGACGGTCGCCCTCGCGTACGGCCTGTGCCTCAGGTTCGTGCTTGAGGTCTCGATGGGTTTGTGAAATCTGCTGGGCCAGCCGCGCCTCCTCCGGCAGGCAGACCGGGGCGAGCGAGCACTTCACACACAGCCTCTCGTTCTCCGTCACCGGCGGGCGCTCGACGCTGGCCTGCAACTCCCGCGCACGCGCCGCAGCCCGCGCCAAGTCCTCGCGCGCCCGCTCGTCGAACGGCACGTGGACCAGCACGTTGTCGGCGTGATACCGCACGCGCCCCTCCGGCACCGCCCGCCCCGTGTGCTCCTCCACCAGCGCTGCGTAAGCGATCACCTGTAGGCGGTCGCTCGGCCAAGCCTCGGCCGCCCCACCGCGCGAGCGCGCCGACCGTCCGCGCTTGTGCTCATACGGCACGATCACCCCGTCCCGCCGCCGCACGCAGTCGACCTTCCCCGTCAGCCCCCACCTCTCACTCTCCAGATTAAACGTCAGCCACTCCTCCTCGTCCTCCTCCCGCGCCAACTCCACGTGCAGCCGCCGCCCCGCGTACACCCTCTCGTCCGCCACACGCATCTCCTCCACCTCCTCCAGGTAGAACAGACGCTCACAGTAAGCCAGCGCATGCAGGCTCATTATTCGTAGCGGTCCAATGCCCTTTGGAAGTTCCATCCTTTCCTGCATGATTGAACCTTCTCCTCTTGCTCCGCGCAATTACTGCGGTTCATTGCTTCTATGTACGCTATGCTTGCTTTCACTGCGGAGCGATCATTTCTGTCCACTGGTCTTCTCTATACTCCTCCGGCGAGGTGCTCACCGTTTTTGCGCCGGTCTCCAACTCATAACGTCGCCAGCGTGTTTTTGCCGCACCTACGTGATCGACCCAGACCGGTAACTCTATTGCTCCCGTGTCGCTTCGCAATAAGCGAAGCCACTTCCCCTCAATGCTGTCGCACAAACTCACATCATTGACGGCATCATCACTCAATCCCAGACACAGTACCCCATAGCGATCAATCCTCGCCGGCGAGTTGATGGCTTCAATGATTCTCTCTTCGAGCGTATATCCACCTTCCTGACCTTTTTCGTGCGACGAATCAATCCAACAGATAAACTCTATGTCACACAAAGTTTCGATGAAGTCGGGAGCGTTGCCGAGCTTTGACTGCTTGTTCGCCACGCCATACTTGTAGCGGCTCAGTTTGCGTAGTGTGGTGGCGATCTGCGGCTTGTCCTTGTAAGCGAATGCGAGCCGCACACCTTCGTGTCGCCACCTGAAACGCTCTCCGACCAGTGAAAGCAGCATCCCGTAAACGGTGGCGGGCGGCGGTAATGGATAGGTTTCCGCAAAGGAGCGCGCATACGATTTACGAAAACTTGCGTAAGGCACTTCTACACGCAATGCGATCACGGCTTCACCTCCCGTCGCGGGCAACAACAGAGAATTGTTCATCACGTGCGGCGATGCGCCGTCGCGCTTCATCCGCTGCCGCTTTCACGCCCGGAAAAACGGCGACGCCTAAGCTTTTCAACTGCTCGCCTTCCGCCGTTTCGGCCAACTCGCCGCCGACGATCAACTCTTCCGCAGGAATGTCGCCGCTCTCGATGCGCTGGATTAAACGCTTGACTGTATAATCGCGCGTCGTCTCATCGTGCTCAAAACAATTTTGAATCTTCGCTGAATGAGCACTGGTGAGGCGTAAGACGATTGACGCCGGCGAGAAATCGTAAGCGAATCGCGCGTGGTTGCCGGCGACCGGCGGCGGGTCAACGATGGCATCAATCAAATGTCCGATGTTCGCCTTGTTTACCACGTCGCCAAGATTCAGGCCGAAGCTGTATTGATACTCCGTCGTGTGCATCTCAGCGTTGTAGAGCGAAAGCTTTCCCTTCGCCTTTTCACCGCTCACAGCGTTAAATGAAATCTCACCGCGGTAAGGGCGCAAGGAGACGGCGCGACCGATGGCGAGCGGGCTGGGGCGTTTCGTCGTCGTTCCTTTACCTTTCTTTTTTCCCTTTGAGGCGTCTTTCTGCTCTCCGCTCTCGCCCGCCGTCTCTTCCTCCTCTCTTTCTTGCTGCGCGGCGACGGCGTCCATGAATCCCATTAGGTCATCGTCAATAAAGACTTCGCCTTCCGGGTTCCACTTCGTCCGCTTCTCGTCTTCGTAGTTAAGCTTGCCCGCCTCTGGATCGTATGAACGGTTGACGTTCAAATCTTCGAGTTGAAAGCGATACCGAAGCGCGAACCTGATCGCTTCGGCGGAGACGCTAGTATGCAGGTCGTCTTGATGGAAAACTTTCTGGAGCGTCGTTGTATTGCCGATATTATCGCCGCGATTGTTAGCGGCAACCGCTTCGCCCGTGAGAATTGTCCCGTAGAGGTAATGTGTCGCCATGATTATTGATTTCCTCCTGTCGTAGTCTTGGACTCTTCGCTCGCGTAGCTAACGAGCGCAAACAAGCATAGATTTTGAAAGCGGTCGAAATTGCGCGGGTTGAAAATGAATTCGCGCAGGCGCGGGGCTTCCTGACGCATCGCCGAGAGCGAACCGCCTTTGGTCGCATCGGCGCAGAAACGCAAGAACCAACTCGCCAATGCGTCTGATGTCTTGGCGCGCAAGATGGCGTTACGCATCCGCTCCCGCTCGACTTCCACCAATCTTTCAAAGTTTAGTCCGTCGCGGCGGGCGCGTTCACCGAGCGCGCCCATCGTGAGTCTCCATGCCTCTTGAAACGCGCGAATGATCGCCTGATCGTCCGCGTTCTTGATCGCCTCTTTCATCGCTTTAAGTCCTCCTTGCGCGTAGCGCATGCGCTCGAAATCTTTTTTCTCTCTGACTAAACTTTTGAAGTGCGCGCACCAGTGACGTTCAGCCGCAAGGTTGGCCGCGACTAATTCAGGAACGGGACTCGCTGGTACAGCGTAGCCTTCGCCTTTCTTCGACTTGATTATCTTACTGCCGCCCAACTGCATGTTCGCGGCGCGAAAGACTTCCATCTCTGGATAAGCTTTATTGAGTTTGACAATAAGGCTGCGGTTGATTTGATTAGCGTCCCATGCGACCTTACCCATGGCCACCGCCATACAGCCGGCGACGCTCCGCTCGCTTGAAACTTCTTCCGCTTGCAGGTCAACGAGAAAACGTAAAGCTGCTTCTTCTGCGCCGCCAACGACGCGGCCAAGATAGGTATTGCTAAATCGCTTGATGCCTTGTCCCGTCGTCGCAATACGATGGAGCGACCGCGCGAACGCTTCAAGGTCACTCACATCAGGAACGACGGCGCAATACTGCGCCTTTTCCTGATAAGTGCGTGGACGCAAAAGGAAGATCGGGCAGCCAACCATTAGAAAAAGAAGCAAGATGACTTCTTCAGGCGGCCCTTGAATATCAATCGCCCCGCCAGTCGCGCCGGGTACGACCGATTGCGGAATTGATGCAACGGCGGGCAATTGTCCATCCAACTTCTCGACAAGTAGTCCTGTACCCTGAGCCTTCTGGTGCGCGTAGCTGTTGATGGCTTTATATGAGAAAAACTCACCCGTTCCATCGTCATCTGTCTTGATTTCGATACGTCGCGGCTCTTTTTCGCCGGGACGCATTTTGTTGTGTTGTAAAAATGTTCCGGCGATTCCGTTGTGAATTGCGAGGCGCAAATCATCTTGCCCAGCGCGTATGCCTTGACCCGGCAGATCAATCAACTTGTCTTCCGTGAGTTTGAACGAAGCGTCAAGAATCCGTCGCAAAGCCTCTTGCGGCGTCAGATCTTCGCCCCATGCTAGCCGCACCGTGTCACGCGTGACCTCGGCTTCGATGCCTAGCGGCGGATTCTTTCCCCATGCGCGCACGGTGGCGGCGAGTCCGCCGAGCGCCGCGCGGTGATAAATGGTGAAATTGTGATCGCTCAATCTGTAGCGAAGCTCTCGCGTTTGCCCGATCTCTTCGGCCACCGACTGCTTCTTTGATCTAGCCATCTCGCTCCAGTCCCTTCGTGCGTTTCATCGTTATAATCGTAGGCGACTTCATCGCGCGGTGCGCATCGCAGCGTACCGACGCGCTCCCACTTCATCACCTGTTCTTTGAAAGGAATCGCAACCTCATGCCGTCGCAGCCATTCGCGCGCCGGCTCGCCCTGTTTGTCGCGCTCGTCGCAGTTCTTCAAGTCCTCTTCAAGAATCACGCTCACCGTGTAGCCTTCGCCCCGCGTCATGCCGGGACGTGTTCGCCAGAGACCGGAGAAGAAGACAGCGCGCTCTTCTGCGGTAGCGATGTCGTACTCTTTCGCATCGCTGAAATCGGCGAAGGCTTCGGATAGATCGCGCTGGCTCAACGCGCGCCCGCGCTCGGTGAGTGAGCCGAGCCAGCGTTGAGCCTGCTCGATGTCTTTAAGCTCATAAGGTAGTTCAACGTTTGATTCGCCACGTGGTAACGGACGAATAAGCGCGGGCTTCGGCGGTCGCTCGGCTTCCGGGTCGGTCGGGTTGGCGCGACGGTTGAGTCGCCCCATACGCTGAATCAGTGATGGAATAGGCGCAATGTCTGTGACGAGAAGATCCGCCGAAAGGTCTAGGGACATCTCTGCGACTTGCGTGGCAACGAGTATCGCTGCTTTGCTTTCGGTCTTGGCTTCGCCTTCGGTCTTGAAGTTATCAATCACGCGCCTATGCCGCATGCTTCGATCTTTGTAACGGAAACGCGAGTGATAAACATTCGTCGCCACATAAGCGAAACGCTGACGGCAAGCTTCATAAGATTCGTTCGCCCATTCGACGCGATTACGTACCCATAAAACTTTGCCACCATTCGCCACACAATCATCAATCTCTTTCCAAATCTCCTCATCTCTCACAGAGTCTTTGAGCAGGTAGCGTTCGAGCGTCTCAAATTCTTCCGGCCCGCTGATGACGCGGAAATCTTCAGGATGGACTTGAGCGATGGCTCGGCGACGCTCCTCTGGTAAGGAAGCGGTCATCAAGAGAACTGGCAAACGCGGGAAGTTTTTGAGAAAGACGAGCAAGTGACCGAACATCCGATCGTCAAACGCATGTATTTCATCAAACACTATCGCGCCGCTCATGATTGCAGGAACGCTATAAACGGCGCGGCGTGAGTTCGACATCAAGCCGAGCACCGTATCTGCTGTCGCCACGACAAGCGGCGTACTCCACAGGGCCAGCGATTCTATCTTGTCGCGTTCGGCGTTGAGGGCTGCCTGCGCTGCTTTGGCCGCATCCTTTTCGTCCTCGCTCGCTTCTTCTTGAATTGCGGTCTGCGCTATCGCTTTCAGGTCAACGCCGGCGCGCGAGTGAGTCAGACTAATCAAGGTTTCATCAATGCCCGATTCGAGCGCATAATCTTTGAAATGTTCGGTCGTCGTGCCGGTCGTGGGCAAACAAAAGAACAACCGGAAATTCTTTCGTCCCTCTTCTGCGAACTTCTCGCTCCACTGACGCGCCCACATGTAAGCAGTGAGACTTTTGCCTGAACCACACCCTGCTTGAGCGAGTGTTAAAAACGAATCGGATTCCGCGACCTCGCTTTGAAAGCCGCGCACAGTAAAGTCAGGCGGCAACGACAGATTACCTCTACTGGCTTGATCGCATTTCGAGCGATCCCAAGCCCAATTGCTGATGAGCTGTGACAAATCGTCGGGACTCAATCCAACTTTTAGGCTGTCAGAGACGAAATTGGCGAGCGAATATCTCTTCGCAGATTGTTCTCGCGCGGCGATGGCGCTGGCCGCTACATCTGCGGCGATCCCAAATGCTTTGATTAGCGCTACCATCCGGCGCGCTTCTTCATCCTCGTAATCCCCTTCACGATCTATGAACTTGTCCTGCAAATCCCGGATGGATTCACGCGCTGGGAGGTCACAGGACTCTTTGCTCGTGCGGGCGATCACCAAATCGCTGCGGAATTGCGGCGCGGTTCCAAGCTGCAAATCCGCGCTCATTTCATCGAGGATTTGCGCAAAGTCTTCATGCGCGACGTAAACCGTTAAAGCCGGCACTTGCTCGGGCGCGGTGCTCTCATCAAACTTCCGATGGTGTCCTATCGCCCCCCACACGGAGGTGAGCAGATTCTCCGCAAGGGGCGCTAACCACGCACGAAACCTTTCATCGAGCAGCATCAACATGCCGGAGATAGTTTCATGACGGACGAGTTGCCTGTCTTGTGGTTTGCCCGTGACCATTCGTTGAAAGTGGCTGTTCGCCTTTCCTAAATCCTGCATCCAGCCGTTGGCGCGCAACGTCAAGCGGAAGCGCTCGAACAGCGCTGGTTCAAGTCCGGCATTAAACAGAGCGGTGAGACCGACAGATCTTGCCAATGCATCGCACGCCGTCGCCACGTCGCGGCTATGCTGCGTCAAGAGCGCATAATCGGGCGGCACATCCGCATGTTGTGTATAGTCATAGGATTTGGCGAGCAGGCGATTCATTACTTCCTTTCCTCGAACTGGTTGGTAGTAGCAATCGGGTTGAAATGCCCGCAGCCCATGGAGCGGCGACCGCCGAGGCCGTGGGTTTGGAGGCGGAGGGAGTCGGAGTCGTTGAGGTCGTGGGCGGCGAGGGAGAAGCCGACGACGCGTTTGTCGCGGATGGTAATGATGCGGCGGCGGGGCTGGCCTTCGTCGTTGACAGGGAGTTCTAGCGTGGCCGTGATGCCCAAGGCGTCGAGTTGGCGGCGGGCGGCGTCGAGGAAGGGTTCGGGGTCGGTGAATTTCTTGATGGTGACGACGCGGGCGTAAAGCGATGGCGCAGGCTGGAGGGGGCGCGCGGTGGTGATGCCGAGCCGGAGGGCGTGGCCGGCGATGTCGAGGCGGCGGCCGGCGAGGGGGATGAGGTGGCCGTAGCGGTCGGCGGGCACCCGAAGGCGCAGGGCCGCGCCGCGCGCGGGCAGCACGATGATCCCTTCACGCCATGGGACGCCGCTGACGAGTTCGATCCCCAGCCACGACTGCCCGTGGAGTGCCGGCAGCGCCCGAGTGATGGCTGAGTAGAGTGCGTAGCCGTGGTCGGCGGGCAGTTGCCGGCCCTGGAGGGGGAAGTGGACGACGACGCAGGGCGTGGGGTCGGCGTCGGGCGCGGTCGCGAAGGCGTTCTGTGCTGGCATCCTAGTCCTCCCTGTCGTGGCGAATCCTGTCCAGCCTACAGCCTATGACGCTTGGCGGACAGGTACGGGGCGTTTGGCGAAAAAAGTTGCTCTCAATTTCCCGCGTCGCCGTCGTAGCGGGTGAGGGCGTCGCGGTGTGCCTGCGCAATCTCCTGGCGGAGGGCGGGCGGTGAGAGGACTTCTACGTCCGGCCCCCAACTGAGAATGAAGCGTGAGAGGCCACGACCGGAGGCGACCCGTAGCTCGATGGTGACGGTCTCCTGCTCCCGGGCCGTGCGCGGCGTGCGAGCAAGGGTGCGCTGCGACTCGTGGAAGCGCCGCTCGGAGTAGACGCGGGCCGTCACGCCGCGCGCGCGTAGGACGACTGTGACGGGCTCGCCGTGGATGCCGTTGAAGCAGTTGGCGGAGAGGTAGCTGTGCAGGTCGAAGTCGGTCGGCCGGCTGAACTTCTCATCAGTCTCTCGGAGCGAGCGTATGTGGTCGACGGCGAAGGGGAGGATTTTGGCGCGGTGGAAGTCGTAGGCGATGAGCTTGAGGGTCGCGCCGTCGGGATCAAAGTAGAGTGAATAGGGCTCGACTGTGCGCTCAGTGACGGTGTCGGTGGCGAGCGTGTAGTAACGCATGCGGACGCGGCGGCCCTCGACGGCCGCCTGTGTCAGCCGGTCGATGGTCGCGGCGTGCGGCGAGAAGTCTTTCGCCGCAACCGAGGCCGAGCCGAAAACCGCGGCCAGGGCGTCTAGTTTGTCGCGCAGCGACGGCGGGAGCGAAGTCCTGACCTTCGCCAGCAGCGAGCGCCCGTAGCGCGCGAAGGGCGAGCCGAGCGCGGTCAGCCCCGTTGCTGCGATGGACTCCTGCGCGAGTAGCAGCGTCGCCAACTCGCCGGGCGAGAACGGCGGCGGCTCATACTTGTAATCACCGCTGAATCGGTAGAGGACTTCGCGCCCCTCGCGTATGTCAACGATGGGGTAGTAAAGCGACAGGGTTTCGATGTCGCGGCGGATGGTCTTGGTGTTGACGCCGAAGACCTCCGCTAACTCGCGCTGCGAGTGCGGGCGCTCGGCGATCAGTAGCGGGAGGCGCGCCATGCGCTCGGTCAGTTCGCCGCGGTGGGACATGAGCGATTCTCCGGGAAGGCAGCAACCGGATGAGGGAGGGGACAGCTTTTTGTTAATGAAATAAGTTCCAGATGCGGCCCTTGCCTAGTCGGGGGAGGAGCAGACGTACCTTGAATCCCCCGCCTCCCCGCCGCTTACCGGCTTAACGCCAACTTGGCGTGTTGTTGGCGTAGTGACATGACAAGAATTACTGAGATGGGGTATGCTTTAACGGCTGCGAATTGTTTGAAATCTCAGCAATTCTTACCTGCTATCATTTACGCGGACGGGGCGGAGCGGACTCGAAAACCGGAGTGGTCGAAAGGCCACCGTGGGTTCGAATCCCACCCTCTCCGCCACCTGATTTCAAACGACCTGAGGGGCGCGTCGGCAAGGCCGGCTGCGCCCCTCTCGTCGTATCCGGGCCGCGGGCGGCCGCGGTAGCCCGCGCGACAATCTTTAATCCGCCCACGCGATGCCGTCGGGCTTCCTGCCCGTTCGGATGGTCGCGACCTTTTTGCCCGCCACGAGGTCCAAGACGGTGACCGAGTCGTCGTCGGGGTTGGTCAGGAAGGCGCGGCGGCCGTCGCCCGAGACGCTGATTACTTTGTGCGGCGTGCCGGTCTCGATCTCGGCGGTCAGCCGCCGCGTCCGCACGTCGAAGACCGAGACTTTGGTCGAACTGTCCGAGCCGACCACGGCCCTCCTCCCGTCGGGCGTGAGCCTGACCCGGCCCGTCGTCGGCTCGCTGGTCTTCAGCCTCGCGATCACCTCGTCGCGGGCCGTGTCTATGACCGCGAGGCCGGGGCCGCTGACCCACACCTGCCGACCGTCGGGGGTGATGTCGATGCCGTAGACTTCGGCCTCGAACGGGATGACCTTCGCCGCCCCGGTGGCGCGGTCGATGACGCTGACGCTCTTGCCTTCGAGGTTCGGCGTGTAAATCTTCCGCCCGTCCGGCGTGACTTCGAGAAACCACGAGCCGGCGCTGCCGGTCTTGTAAGTCCTGAAAAGCTTCCCGCTGTCGGAGTCCAGCTCAAGGACCGTTTGAGACGGCGCGCAGACCACCCAAATCCGCCGGCCGTCGCGGCTGACCCTCACGTCGTGCGGCGAGGTGTAAGAGCCCAGATCGAGTTTGGCTTTCACCTTCCGGCTCTTCAGGTCGAGGACGGTGACGGAGTTGCCCGGCGCCCCGCCCGGCCCGCCGCCGCTCAACGCGACGTAAGCGTAACGACCGTCGGCCGAGACTCTGACCTCGTGCGGGCCCGCGCCGGTCGGCAGGGTGGCGAGGATTCTGTAGGAGTCGGCGTCCACCAGCGCCGCGCGGCCTTCGCCGTTATAAGCGATGACGAGGACGCCCGCCTCGGCCGACGAAGCGACGAGGAGGCTGAGGAGCATTGAGCCGGCGAGCCGACTCAGGCGCGCGCCGAAGGGTCGGGTCATTGACAATCCTCCGAAGAACGGACGCCCGTCGCGGCTTCGAGGCGGTTGGTGCCGCGCGGGCCACTCGTTTCGACTTCAGGCGCGGGAGTCTACTTCCGAACCGCGACGATGTCATCAACGCGCCGTAAAAGAAGTAAACGATCCGTAAAAAGAGACGCGTCCGCCGGGGCCGCGTCCGCCACCTGAGTGTGGGCCGCAGTCGGTTTGCGCGCCGGATTGTCTGAGACTGACGTGAGGATGCCCGCGGGAGATGTGGTCTTGACTTACGCCGCTTTCCTGCCCGTTCCTGAAACCCTCTTGCCCGGCCGCGCCGGTTCGGGGCGTTGGCCGTCGGCCCCGGCCTTCGGCCCGCCCGCGCACGCGCAGGCCGACATGCGCTTGAACTCGCCCGCCGCCGCGGCCGCCTCGGGCGCGTAGACGCCGGCTCCGCACTCCTTACAAATGCCGATTCTGATGTAACCGGGGACGGCCCCCTTCGCTTCACCCACGACCCGCTCCTTGTTCGTTACCGTTCGCATCAGCGCCCCTCCGGCGACCCTCGCGCCCCTTAAGCCGCGCGACCGAAACGGCGAAGTTATCTGCCGCGGCTTTTGGATGCCCGCCGGCAGGGCGATGTTGTACGCCTCGCCGCCGCCGGGGGCGGCTCGGGCGGGGGGCCGGCGTGACAAGAATCGCGCCGATGGGTTATGCTTTGACGGCCGCGGATTGTTTGAAATCTCAGCAATTCTTACTCTCTGTCTTAACGCGGGCGGGGCCGGGGCGGCCTCGAAAAACGGCGCGGCCGGCAAGGCCGGCGCGGGTTCGGGTGCGGCCCTCGCGGCCGTCGTCCGGGCGCCGGGCGGCGAGTTGATTCCGCGCCCCGCCTTCGTCGCTTCTTTCGGAGAGGTGCAGGAGTGGTTGAACTGGCAGCACTGGAAATGCTGTGTACGGGGAACCGTACCGTGGGTTCGAATCCCACCCTCTCCGCCAGTCGGAAGGTGCTGGATGTTAGATGCCGGTGGCGGCTTGCGAAACTAGCATCTAACATCTAACATCTGACATCTAAGGTTTTTGACAAGTTATCAGGTTTCGGGCTCCGCACAACGCCAGTCCTGCGAACCCCGCCAGGCCGGGAACGGAGCAACGGTAGTAGCGACGGCGTGTGTTGCGGGTCAGTCCGAAGCCTGGCCAACCGGGAAGAGTTGCCGCGGTCGAGCGGCGGGCCTTGCCGAAGCGCGGACGTTTGGAGCACAATCCACCGTCCACGTTTCCGAAGCCGCGCCGGCCGCGGCAACTCTTTTTTTGCGCGCCCCATGAAGATCAACTTCCGACGCATCGACCACGTCCAGCTCTGCATCCCGCCCGGCGCGGAAGACGAGGCGAGGGAGTTCTACGGCCGCGTCCTCGGCCTCGAAGAGATCGAGAAGCCGGCGGCGCTCCGGGAGCGCGGCGGCCTCTGGTTCGGCGTCGCCGACCTCCAACTCCACATCGGCGTCGAGCCTCCGGCCGGCCCGTCCAAACACCACCCCGCCTTCGAGATCGAGGGCGCGCGCGCCGTCAGGTCTTACCTCGAAGCGAGCGGCGTCCGCGTGCGCGACGAGACGCCGGTCGAGGGCGTCACGCGCTTCTCCATCTTCGACCCGTTCGGCAACCGCATCGAGCTTCTGGAGAAGACGGGGCGCGGCTGAGGCGGGCGCGCCCCCGGCAAGAACCTTCCTATGTCTTACCAAGTCATCGCGCGCAAGTGGCGGCCGCAGACCTTCGAGGAGGTCACGGGGCAGGAGCACATCACCCGCACGCTCCGCAACGGCGTCGAGCACGAGCGCCTGCACCACGCCTACCTCTTCTCGGGCGCGCGCGGCGTGGGCAAGACGACGACCGCGCGCCTTCTGGCGAAGGCCGTCAACTGCCACAAGTCCGACCGGCCGACGCCGACGCCCTGCCGCACGACCGACGCCGACGCCTGCCCTTCGTGCCGCGAGATCGCCGAGGGGCGCTCCATCGACGTGCTCGAAATAGACGCCGCGTCGAACACGGGCGTGGACAACGTGCGCGACGCCATCATCAACACGGTCGGCGTGCGCGCGGCCCGCGACCGCTACAAGGTCTTCATCATTGACGAAGTCCACATGCTGTCGGCGCCGGCCTTCAACGCCTTGCTGAAGACGCTCGAAGAGCCGCCGCCGCGCGTCCTCTTCATCA
>DATMVE010000129.1:0-8421 GCA_035563515.1 Pyrinomonadaceae bacterium | reverse complement strand
GGACAGGGCGTTGGCCGTGATTAACTGGTCCGCCCCGCGCGCGAGGTTCGGGATGCTGGCCCGGCGCGCGACGTTGAAGAAGGCGGAGACGGCGAAGAGCGCCGCGCCGACGAGGTAAATCAGCGAGAGTGTGCCAAAATGCGCGGCCGCGAGGAACCCCAGCGCCAGGACGGCGCGGGCGCAGTCGGACGCGATCATCACGCGCCGCCTGTCCAGGCGGTCGACGACGACGCCCGCGAACGGGCCAAAAAGGAAGAGCGGGAGGTGGCGCGAGACGGCGTAGAGCGCGACCGCCTGCCCCTCGCGCCCGGGCCCCGCGAGCTGAATCGTCAGGGCCAGGACGGCGATGTTGTTGAGCCAGTCGCCGATCTCCGAGACGGCCTGACCCGTCCACAGGCGGCGGAAGTCCGCGTTCTCCGCGAGCAGCCTGCGGTAAGTCAACGCCCGCCCCCGGACGCGTTGGCGCTCGCGGGCTGCGACGCGCCGTTCGCGCCTGCCTCCTGCGCGCGCGCCCCTTTCAGCTTGCGGTAACGTTCGAGGATGTTCGAGACGTAGGCGCGCGTCGAAGGGATGTCTATGCGCGCGACGAACTCTTCGGCGGTCAGGGGGCGCGCGCCCTCCGCGGTCTGGTTCCACTCGGCGGCGCGGCTCGGCCCCGCGTTGTAGCCCGCGACCATGCGCGCCTCCGCGCCCGGCGTGTCGCGGTACTGCTCGTAGAGTTTCTCAAGATACCAGCAGCCGACCTGTATGTTGCGCTCGGGGTCGCGCAGCACGGTCGCGGGGTCCTGCTGCATCTGGCGCTCAAGCTCGCGCATGCCGGTCTCGGCGGCCCACTCGCGCCCAACCGCAGGCGTCACCTGCATCAAGCCTATCTCGCCGTCGTTGCCCGTCATCCACGGGCGGAAATAGGTCTCCTCGTAAATGATGCTCCAGACGAGGTCCGGGTCGAGGCGGTAGACGCTCGCCTGCCGCGCGATGAGCGCGTCGTAGCGGTGAACCCAGTAGAGGTTTAAGAAGAGGTAAGAGCCGCCGAGCAGAACGACGGCGGCGATGAGGACGATGACGGCGAGACGTTTCATAGAAGGCAGTGGGCAGTTGGCGGTGGGCGGCGGGCAGTTAAAGACGAAAGCGTTTTTCTTTTAACTGCCCGCTGCCCACCGCCAACTGCCCACTGATCAGTTCCTTCGCTTTAGTCCTGACCAGAAGTTGGCGGTCGCGCAGGCGCGATCGACGCCCTCGTAGCGCGAGCGCAGCGCGCGTTCGTCGAGCACGTGGCCCTGCAACCAGACTTCGGCCGAGAGAGTTGCGCCGGCCTGGAGCGGCCCGCCTCGCAAGGCGCGCCGGTTGACCAGGACTTCGAGCTTCAGGCGTTCGAGGTCGAGGTAAACCCAGTAAAGCTCCGTGCCCGAGAGCGGGTTCCGCAGCGGCTTGAAAGTGATCACGCGCCCGGTCAGGTTCCAGTCGTTCTCCTGCGCGGCGCGCGCGGGCGCGGACTTTTCGAGCGGCTGCCAGAGCGCGTCCGCCTTGCGCCGGCAGACGCGCGCGCGGTAGGCGAGCCCGCACAACCCGACGTGCAGCTCCTGCGCGCGGAAGCCCGCGGGGCCGACCTCCGTCAGGTTCTGCAACTCGAAGAGGACTTCCGTGTCTGTCCCGTCGCAGTAGCCGTGGACGACCGCCTCGCCCTCCTCGTCGTACTCGGTGAGCGCCCAGGGGCTGATGCGCTGCGTGTAGCGCGCGCGGAAGCCTGGGCGGCAGTCGGCGTAAAAGATGTCGCCCGTGCCGGACTCGTAGAGCACGGTCCAGACTTCCAGCCCGTCGCCCAACTTCCAGCAGCGCCCGTGCAGCACGGCCCCGCGTCGCGTCAACTGCGTCGGCTCGCCCTGGTCGCCCGCGCGCTCGGCCAGGTAGTTGAACGCCTTCTCGCTCGGCACTTCCAGCCCGATGGTCTCGAATGTCACATCCATAGAAAAAAGTACTGAGTGCTGAGTACTGAGGACCGAGTGAGGACGAGCTTGCACTCGGTCCTCAAGACCCGGCACTCAGCGCTTCGTATTATCGCGCAGCACGCTTGCGGCGTCCACGCGGCGGCGCGTTTTCGTCAGCGTCGAGCGTCTGGCGCGGGGCGCGGCTCTTGAAGCCGCGGACGTTGCGCTCGGGGCCGTGCGCTGGGCGCGCGCCGGAGCGCACCATCTCCGTGAACAAATCTACATCATAATCCGCCTCGCGCGACATCTCTTCGCGGATCGTGTGCAGCACTTCGAGGAACCTGGGCTTGCGGTACATGACGTTTGCGATTTTAGATTTTTGATTTGCGATTTGTAAAACGAATAATCCTCACCCGATCGCAAATCGAAAATCGAAAATCTAAAATTTGACTTCTGTTGCTTCCGAGACCAGGAACTCCGGGGTGACGATCATGGGGACGAAGAAGCCGGCGGCGGTGTTGAAGAGCCGGACGCGCGCCTGGCGGCGGACGTTCGCCAGGTGGCCGAAGTTCCAGGTGACCAAATAGTCTATCTTGTGAAACGACGCGGCCGCCACGTGCAGGGCGTCCGCGATGTACTTGCGGTGAAAGATGCCGCGCGTGATGTAGCCCTCGGCGAGAATCGCCACCTCCTCCGTCAGCTCGACCTGTTCGAGCGCGCTCGCCAGTTTCAGGTAGCCCGTGCGGTGCGGCTCCGGCACGCGCTCCAACTCGCGCAGGACGAGCGGCGAGATGACCGCCCGGTACTCGGGCATCTCGTGCTCCCACCAGCGAATGGTCAGGTCGCGGCGGAACGGCTCGCCGTTATCGAGGTAAGCGCCGACGACAGATGTTTCGAGGTAAAGGCTCTGCTTCATGACTTCGCGGCCGCCGCCGTCCCGCCCTCCGCGCTCGAAGCGCTCGCTTCGAGCGGCTCAAGCAGGATGACGGACTTTCTGAAATCGAAGGTCACGCGGAAGTGACGCAGGAAGTTTCCGCCGATGATGCCGGACTGGACGAAGCCCGTCGTCTCGTTGACCGGCTCCAAGTCTAGCACGGCCACGTCCAGCTTCTCGCGCGCCTGCGCGCCCAGGAGCACGCGCGGCAGGACGAGCGTCTGGACGCCCTCGGCGATGCCGGCCGCGCCGTAAATTTTCATCCGCCTCGGGTGCTTGAAGTCGTGCATCTCGTCGAGCTCCATCATCTTCTGTGAGACGACCGAGATGCTCGCGCCCGTGTCGATGATGAAGTTGAAGGGGCGACTCACGCCCTCGACCTGGACCTCGCCGCTCAGGAACCCGCTCGACGTGGAGCGGAAAGGGATTTCGATGCCGGCCAGCGGCGCGGGCCGCTTTGCGGAGTCGGCGGCGAGGGCGGCGGCGGCCGAACCCGGCCGCGCGAGCGAGAAGGTGCGCGCGCCGTAGTCCACGGTCACGAGGTAGCGGTTGACGACCGCGAGCCCGATGTAGCCGTCCACCTGCACCTCGTCGTTGTAGAAGCGGCGGATGTAAACTGGCACATTTTCGACCTTCGCGTCGCCGATCTCCACCGAGCGCAGGAAGCCGTAGACGATCTCGAACTTGCCGCCGACGGCGCGCGCCATCCCGCCGCGGGCGACCGCGTCGACGCCCAGGAGCCGCGCCGTCTCGTCGGAGATGACGGACATCCCCGAGCCCGTGTCGAGCACGAAGCGCAGCGGCTCCTTGCGCCCGTTGACGCGCACCTTGAGGATCGGCCGGTTGTTCGGCATCTCGAAGGCGACGGTCGTGGCGGTCGCGCCGTTGATGTCGTAGAGGCTCTTCAGGCCGCCGAGGTAGCGCAGGAAATCTATCAGGCCGCGGATGCGCGCGCGGCGGTCCTCGTCCGTGCGCGGCGCGACCTGGAGGAAGCGCTCGTAGGCGTCGGCCGCCTCCTTGTAGCGCTCGGCGCGCGCGGCGGCCTGGGCCAGACTGAAGATGTAGTCCGACTCGCGCGGGTCTATGAAGACGGCGCGGCGCAGGCCCGAGAGGCTGGCGAGCAGGCGGTTCTCGTAGTAGTCGATCATCGCGAGGCCCGCAATCGCCAGCGCCTCGTCCTCCTTGATCGAGAGCGCCGTGCGGTAGGCTTCGACCGCGTGCGGGAAGTCGCCGCTGGCGAGCAGCGCGGAGCCGGCGATGGCGTGCGCGCGCGCCGAGACCGGGTCGATGGCGATGACGGCCGCGGCCTGGTCGAAGGCGTCCGCGAGCCGCCTCATCTTGAGCAGCGTGTAACTCAGTCCGAGGCGCGCGACCTGGTCGCGCGGGTTCTTCGCGAGCACCTCGCGGAACAACTGCTCTGCCGCCGCGTACTCGCCCTCGCGCAGCGCGCGCTCGGCGCGACTGCGCGTCTTGTCCCCGGCCACGGCCACGGCCGACGGCGCGACCGCGAGCAGAAGTGAAATACACGCGACGGCCAAACCGCCGACCGCCGCCCGGCCCAACCTTGTACGCAAACTACTTAACTGCATTGGGCACCTCCTCTAAAATAATGAGGAATAATAAGGGCGCAGCAGCAGAGAAAGCGGAAGGCAGTAGGCGGGAGGCAGAGAACAAGTGATTGCTTTCTGCCTCCCGCCTACTGCCTTCCTTTCCTTCATCCCTCGTCCCTCATTTCAGGACTTCCCCCGTCTTCATAGACCAGAGGATTAAGTCGAGTTCGTCAAAATCAACCCGCACGCTGCGGGCAAAAGTTCTGAGTCGCTCCTCCGTTTCAAGATAACGCCGGCGCGTCTGCGGGGGTTCCGGCGAAGAGACGACGCCGAGTTCCGCCAGGCTCCGCAGGATGTGCTTGTCAAGAATCGCGTAGCCCTTGAAGCCGACGTTGCGCAGGAAGTGGCTCGCCTCCTTGTAGCCCAGGCCCTTGATGCGCCGCTCGCGCGCCAGCCAGTCGCGCCGCTCGACCGGGTCCGCGAAATTCATCAGCCGCTCGCGCAGCCGCATCCCGCAGTCTTCGCGCAGGTACTCGCGCGTCACGACGATGTAGCCGGGTCGCGCCGCGGGGTAGCGGTGCGCGCCGCGCTCAACCAGCGCCGCGGTCATCTCCTCGCGGCTGCCGTCCTTGAGCAGGTGGCGGATCGTCTCGACCGCCTTCATCCCCATGCGCGCCGACGCGCCGGCCGTGAAGATGCAGTAGACCAACTCCTCCCAGAGCCGCTCGTCGGAGCCGCGCTCCCAGACTTCGCGGAACTCCGCGAGGCGGCCGTGGATTTCCGTCCCGCGCTCCCTGCGCGTGGCGTGTATGTTTTCAATGGTGACGGGTTGGCTGTCTCGTCTCACGAGGGTTCGATCAACTCTGCTGGATATTATGAGCGCGTTTCCGCGCTTGTCAACGAACTTGGCACTTCCGCCCCATTGATTGTTTCCTGGTAACGAATTCCCTTTGCATCCCGCGCGGCCCCGCGTGTCATCAAAGGAAGCCCGCGCGCGAGTCCTGGCGCGGCCGAAACTTTTAGAACCGGGAGCGCCGCCGCGTGTGTTATCATTGCCGCACTCGACAGCGGAGACAGTTGACGGAGAACAGAATGGCCCGACAAACAAGCAGAATCTTCTTCTCTCTCCTCTTACTTCTGACCTGCGCGCATTCCGCGCGCGTCCTCTCCCAGACGAAGCCGGCCGAGACAACGACGCCGCCGAACTACACGCGCCCGACCGTGCTGACGCGCCCCGTGGCCCAGCCGGCGACGCCCGCGAAGACGACGCCCGCCTCGTCCGCCCCTTCGCAGCCCGCGTCGGTCGGCGCGGTCGCGCTCCCGGACATCGCGCCGCCGCCACAGCCCGTCGTCATCACTCACGGGCTGCTGGTCGAGACGCTCGACGGGAAGCTGGTCGCGGAGTCGGCCATAGACCAGACCTTCAACCCGGCGTCGGCCGTCAAGCTCGGGACGGCGCTCGCCGCGCTCAAAAACTTCGGGGCCGACCACCGCTTCGTGACGGCCGTCTGGACGACGGGGACGTTCGACCCCGCCACGGGGACGATCACCGGCGACCTGATAATCTCGGGCCGCGACCCGTCGTTCCACTACGAGCACGCCGTGATGATCGCGCGCGAGCTGAACAAGCAGGGCATACGCACGGTGACCGGCGACCTCATCGTCTCGCCCGGCTTCACGATGAACTTCGACTGGTCCGCGCAGCGCTCGGGCGAACAGTTCTACGACACGCTCGACGCGACGCGGCGGCCCGCGGCGGCCTCGCGCGCCTGGACCGAGGAGCGCTCGCTGGTGCGCGACGCGGAGAGTCTTCGGACGACGCCGAGCGTGGCGGTGATGGGCGCGGTCTACGTCGCGGCCGCCCCTCCGGGCGCGCGCACGCTCCTGATTCACAAGTCGAGCAGGCTGGTTGACGTGCTCAAGGTGCTGCTCTGCTACTCGAACAACTTCATGGCCGAGCGCATAGGCGACACGATGGGCGGCGCGGCCGGCGTCCAGCGTTTCCTGATCCAGGAGTTGAAGCTCAGCCCGGCGGAGGTCAAGCTGGCCTCGACGAGCGGGCTCGGCGTCAACCGCGTCACGCCGCGCGCGATGATGAAGATTTTCCGCGCGCTGCGCGACGAGCTGGCGCGCAACAAGCTGACGGCGGCGGACATCCTGCCGGTCGCGGGCATCGACCCAGGCACGCTTGAGAAGCGCTACACGGACTTCCAGTCGCGCGGCAGCGTGATCGCCAAGACCGGGACGCTCATACGCACGGACGGCGGCGTCAGCGCGCTGGTCGGCCAGATGCGGACGCGCAACGGCGAGACCTTGCTCTTCGTCATCTTCAACCAGCGCGGCAGCGTCTTGCGCTTCCGCGAGAGTCAGGACACGCTCGTGGCCCAATTCCAGAACTCCCGCGGCGGCCCGGCCCCCTTCAAATACACCGCGCCCCCCATCGGCGTCCGCCTCGCCACCACCGAACTCAAACACGCGCCCGCCCGCAAGGACGAGTACGAGCCGGCACAGTAAAAGCAGCAGGCAGCAGGCAGTTAAGAACAAAACGCGTTTTGTTCTTAACTGCCTGCTGCCTGCTGCTTTTTGAGGCGCTCCGGCGGCCTGAGAGTCGCCGGAGCGCTTCGCGCCCCGCCCGCGCGCAACGTGCGGGGCCACGCGCGGGGGGACGATCCCTTGATCGCTCGCGTCCGCGCTCGCTTCCCCACTCGTCACCTGAGACTGCCGCCCGCCGAAAGGTGACGCCGCACCGCTTAGCTTTCGGACGATTCTCTTCGGCAATTGACGTGTCGGTTGCGCTCACGGACGGTCGAAGGCTCGACCGCGCGCGCCCCGGTCGGGTGCGCGCGCTCCGCTGCTCTCACAGCAAATCACGAGCCGCCCGCCGGCGTTCAACTCTCGACGAGCCTGACGCCGCCCTCCGCAGCGCACGCGGGCGCGCGCCCGAAACTCAGCTTTTCCCGCAAACAATCGAAGATTCGTCCGGGCGAACGGCCGGGAGAATTCTGGGCCAAACACTTCCCCGCCAGCGCCGCCGCGAGGCGCGCGGGGTGTGAAGCGCGCTTCATAGTCTGTCACTGAAGGTGACGTTTCCCGCGCCCCCGTATCCCGCCCTATGCGAGTTCGCATGCAGTTTCGCTCGCCGCGCCCTGTTGGCATGGCTGTTGCCCTACGGCTTCGGGCACAGGTCTCGTTCCGCGGCCGTGCGCGGGCCGTAAAGACCGGACAACCTTTTGGGTCAGGAGAGAGAGATGTTGGAGCGACTGAGACGAAACGGTGCGAGCGCGGGCGTCACGTGCGAGCGCGGCTTCACCGTAGTGCAACTGGTCATCACCATCGCGATCATTTCCGTCGTTTCGACGTTCGCCGTGATGGGCATCACGCGCGCCCGCGCCAACATGCGCCTCTCCGCCTCGGAGCGCGAGTTGGGCGCGTACCTGGAGCAGGCCCGCGCCGACTCCATACGCCGCCACGTGGAAACGCCCGGTGCCGGCGAGGCCGACGCGAGGGCGACCATCAGCGTGCCGGCCGCGGGCGGCACCAGCTACACGGTGACGATGGACTTCGACAAGGACGGGACGATTGACGAGGCGCGCACCGTCTCCCTGCAACCCGGCGTCACGTTCTCGGGCGTGGCCCACACCATCATTTTCGACTGGCGCGGGCGCACGGGCGGCGAGGTCTCCATCGGCCTCATCAACGACCGCGGCGACACGAGCAACATCAACATCACGGGCTCGGGCGACATCACGCTCAACACGGAGGTCTTTCAGGACGGCGACGTTCCCACGGTCAGCCTGAACAACAACAGCGTCGGCGGCGACGTGATCGAGGACGACCCGGTGAACTACGGCACGGCCGAGTCCACGCCGACGCCCAACCCGCACGCGACCCCGACGCCCACACCCGACCCGAACGCGACGCCGACGCCGACGCCGACCTCAACTCCGACGCCCACGCCGACTCCGACCCCGACGCCCCCGCCGACTCCGACGCCGACGCCCACGCCGCCTCC
>DATMVE010000128.1:0-7891 GCA_035563515.1 Pyrinomonadaceae bacterium | reverse complement strand
AGCTCGTGCCCGGCCTCGCGCGCCACCTCCGAGCCGCCGCCGAACAACTCCCTGTGCGTCACGAGCGAGAAGACGAGCGTCAGCGCGTAGGTCAAAAACAGCACGATGGCGATGGCGAGCGAGAGGCCCTGCTCCTTCTCCGGCGTCCAGCCGCCCTGCTCGACCGGCACGGCCGCGGCCGCGTGGTGAAAGATGGTCGGGATGACGAGCGCGATGGCGGCGAGCGTGAGCGCCGTCGCGGACACCCCGGCCGCCGTGCGGTTGAACTCCTGCTTGCGGACCTTCATCCCGCCCGCGAAGAACGAGAGGCCGAGCACCAGCAGGATGTTGCCGATGATGGAGCCCGTGATGGAAGCCTTGACGACGCCCGTCAGCCCCTTCGAGAGCGCGAAGAGCGCGATGATCAGCTCGGCGGCGTTGCCGAAGGTGGCGTTCAAGAGCCCGCCGATGCCCTGGCCCAGGTGCTCCGCCAGGTGCTCGGTCGCGCGGCCCATCCAGCCGGCGAGCGGGATGATGGCGAGGCACGCGACGATGAAGAGCGCCGTCGGGTTCTCCAGCGCCGGCACGAATCTGAGGGCGATGGCTATCGGCACGAACACGAGCAGCCAGTCGAGCCGCGGCCTCAACCACGAGCGGCGGCGAACCTTCGGGACGCCCCCTACGGCGTCCGGGTTACTCTCTTTTGTCATAAGAAGTATTTACCACACATCGGGCCAAACTAATCACGCGAAGTTTCTAAGGCCGGGCTAGTTCGCGCCCGCGTCCGCCTGCTTGCGGTAGTAGTCCTCGATGTAGTCCTTCATCCCGAGCTGCCAGAACTTCATCCCGTAATGCTCCGCCTCCTCCTTCGCGCGCTCGCCCGTCCAGCGGTCGCGCGTGATGCGGTAGACGGCGACGACCGTGCCCGTGCGGTCGCGGCCCTTCGCGCAGTGCACGAAGACGACGCCGTTCTCGGGCGCGTCGATGAGCGCCAGCACGCGCTCGATTTGTTCGTCCTCGGGGCGGCCCAGCCGCCCGAACGGGACGTTGAAGTAGCGCAGGCCGGCGGCGCGCGCCTCGCCCTCTTCGGCGGCCTCGCGCTCGTCGTCGTCGCGCAGGTTGATGACGGTGTTGACGCCGCGCGCGGCCAGCTCGGTGAAGCCCCCTTCGCGCGGCTGCCCGCCGCGGTACAGTCTCCCGTTGACCTGGTGAAAATTCGGAAGCTCGCGCTGTCGCGGCCCGCTCCCCTGAGCGCCGTCTTGCGCGAGCGCCGACGGCGCGGTTGAAGTCAGCAACAGCAGCCACAGTGCGGCCGCCGCGCGGCCCCGATTCTCGTGCGTGTGCGAGGTCATTTGTCTTCCCTCCTTGCAGGGCGAACGTCCGTCCGGGCGCTTTCCTTGAGTCGCCCGGTCGTCGGGTGTAGGGAGATGTCGGTCTGTACGAGTCAGGGGGTGAGATGAGGATAAATTCAAGCGCCCGGATTAGCAATAGCTGCGCGGGATTTCGCCGCAAGCTTTTTCTTGACGGGCGCGCGCACGGCGGCGCATCCGGGCTTGTCAGCGCGCGCCGTTGCCCGTATCTTAAAGGTCAGCCGAAGCACTCCCACGCGCGAGCGGGCGGCCGTTTATCGTTCGCCGGCCGGACTTGAAATCTGCGGGCGGTACACCATAGCGTTGGTTTCGGCACACGAAAAAGATTATCTTTTGGCCGGACAAGGCAACGACGCGCCGAAAGCGCCGCATCACAAGTCGGCGGAAGGCATTGACAGCCCTCCTTTGACAATCGGCGCTCGTCGCCTGCCGGTTCCGAAGCGGCGGCCTGGGGATGTGGGGCAACTCTCCCGGCGGCCTTCAAGAACAAGGGACAAGTGACCGCAGCCGAAACCGAGACAACGCAGACGACGGACTACGCGCTGGCGCAGAAGGCGGCCGGGGGCGACATGCCAGCCTTCGAGGAGCTTTACCAGCGCCACAACCGCCGCGTTTACTCACTCTGCCTCCGCATGACGCAGAACGTCTCGGAGGCCGAAGACCTCGCCCAGGAGGTCTTCATCCAGCTCTTTCGCAAAATAGGAAGCTTTCGCGGCGAGTCGGCCTTCACGACGTGGCTCCACCGCCTGACGGTCAACCAGGTCTTGATGCACTTCCGCAAGCGCAGCGTCAAGCTGGAGCAGACGACCGAAGAGGGCGAGACCCCGGTGCAGATCGTCGTGGGGACCGAGAACCCCAACGCCATGCCGGTCGTCGACCGCATCGCGCTCGACAAGGCGATTGCGCAACTGCCGCCCGGCTACCGCACGGTCTTCGTGCTGCACGACGTGGAAGGGCACGAGCACGAGGAGATAGCCCGGATGCTGGGCTGCTCGGTCGGGACTTCCAAGTCGCAGTTGCACAAGGCGCGCATGAAATTACGCAACCTGTTGAGGCAACAGAATGCGGCGCAATAGCTTCAAAGAGCGTCCCGTCGGCTTCGACGACCGACCTCCGCCGGCGGGACAACTCCCCGAGAGCGGCTCCAGGCGAAAGCCACAGGCTCGTGCAGTCTCCCCAAGATTGCTCAGGCCGAGTACCCGCGAAGCGGGGCCGGCCACGACGCCCCCAGCGTTTCGAGTTCTTCTGTATTAGCCGCACCGCCGGCGTCGGCGGTCGCGTGAGAGGTTAGAAAGACCATGAACTGCGAGAAGTGCCAGGACATACTCAGCGACTACCTTGACGGGGCGCTCGGGCGCGAAGACCACGCGGCTTTCAGCGCCCACCTTGAGGAGTGCTTCCATTGCTTCAGCGCGCACGACGAGTTGAACGCAATCGTCAGCTTCTGCCGCGAGAACCGCGGCGAGTACGTCGCGCCCCCCAACGAGCGCGCCCTCTGGCTGCGGATTCGCAACACGGTCGAGGCCGAGACGCAGGCGGCCGCCGCGCGCAGCTCACTCCCCGCTGAGGGGCGTGAAGGCTGGTGGTCGCGCATGATGGGGCGTAGCTGGGAACTGTCGCTCCCGCAGGTGGCGATGGCCGTGGTCGCCATCATCGTCGTCGCCTCGCTCGCCACGATCTTCGGCCTGCGCGGCTTGCAGAAGGTGAGCACGGGCGAGGGCATCGTGGCTTCCAAGGACATGAACGGGCGGGGCGCGGCGGGCACTCTGGCCGTCGCCGGCCCCAACAACGCCGACGCCAACAACCGCCACTGGCAGCAGCAGCAGATCAAGTACTGGTCGCAGGTCGTCGAGGAGCGCAAGGGCCACTGGAGTCAGCAGGTCCGCCAGGACTTCGAGCACAACCTCAAGCTTTTGGACGAGACCGTCGAGGAGTCCCTGAAGAAGCTCTCGGAGCAGCCTCACGACGAGGTGACCGAGGAGATGCTCAACGCCGCGCTCAGTGACAAGATGCAACTCCTCAAAGAATTTTCAGACCTGTGAGGCCTGCCGCGCGAGACCTCTCCCGACTGATAGAGGAATTCGAACGAGGAGTTGGTGAACAGTAGAGAGATGAACATTCTTAACCTCGACGCGCGCCGCCGGAGTTCAGCGGCGCGCGCCGTCCTGACCATGGCCGCACTGGCCCTCATCGCCCACGCGGTCTCCCCCGCGGCCTTCGCGCAGCGCAGCATCACGCGCAAGTACCCGGCCTCGAAAAACGTCCGCTTCGAAGTCCGCAACATCTCCGGCACGATCACGGTCGAGACCTGGGAGAAGAACGAGATTCTCGTCACCGCCAAGCTCTACTCGCCCGACGCCAAGTTCACGCCCGAGCAGACGGAGAGCTGCGTCGGCATCGACATCGTCCGCGACAACCGCGGGCGCATGGTCGGCGACATCAACTTCATCGTCAAGGTCCCGGTCAACTCGACCGTCGACATAGAGACCAAGCGCGGCAACATCAGCATCAACAACGTGCGCGGCGGGATGGTGCGCGCGCGCGTCTCCACGAGCGGCGACATAGACCTGACGGGCATCCAGTCCTCCGAGGTGATCGCCGAGAACGGCGTCGGGCACATGCTCTTCGACGGCGAACTCCTGGCCGGCGGCTCCTACACCTTCAAGTCGCTCTCGGGCGACATCAACATCAGCATCCCGCGCAACTCTTCTTTCAGCCTGGTCGCGAGCGGCCAGCCGCAGTCGATTGATCTCAACACGTTCGACACGCGCGGGCTGAGCAACGTCGGCGGCGGGCGCAAAGTTTACGGCAACGTCGGCGACGGCCCGCGCGCGACGCTCACGGTCTTCAACCAGCGCGGCAGAATCTCCTTCATCGCGCGCTGACCTCCCGAGGGGATTGGCACGCGCTGCCGTCGACGCATGCGGACGCCGCCCGCGATTTACTTATCGCCCGGGCCGTCCGCATTACTCTTTTGAGAGCCCCGATGCACGACTTCAAAAAATCGCCCCGCGCGCGCGCCTTCTCCCTGCTCTTGCTCTTCGGCGCGCTCGCACTAATGATTAACCCCACGCTGAGCGTCACCGCGCAGCAGCGCGGTCAGCAGGGCGCGCCCGCGCTCAAGCGCGCGACGAGCAGGCACGAGACGCGGCGCTTCAACTACGGCAGCACCCTGACGCTCGTCGGCGCGCCCGCCGGCTCCATCACCATCGAATCCTGGCCCAAAAACGAAGTCGACATCACGGCCGAGCTTGAGCTTTACGCGAACACCGAAGAAGAGCTGGCGCTCCTCGCCGCCGTCAACACCTTCACGGTCGACGAAGACATCAACCACCTGCGCATCCTCACCACAGGCACGCACGACCGGGCCTACATGAAGCGCGTCGCGAAGAAGTTCCCCAAACACCTCCTCGGCCTGCCCTGGAAGATTGACTACCGCATACGCGTCCCCGCCGTCTGCGACCTTGAGGTGGACGCGGGCCGCGGCCCCGTCAGCCTCTCGGGCGTGGAAGGCTCCATCAGCCTCAAGGCGCTCGAATCGGACGCCACGCTGACGCTCACGGGCGGCGTGGTGCGGGCCGTCATCGGCGCGGGCACGGTCCGCGTCAGCGTGGCCGCGCGCAGTTGGCGCGGCACGGGCGCGCAGATCGAACTGGCCCACGGCGACCTCTCGGTCGAGCTGCCCGCAGGCTTCAACGCGGAGGTCAGCGCCGACGTGCTCCGCACGGGCCAGATCGAGAACAGCTATTCGGACCTCGTCCCGCAGGAGCGCACGACCTTCACGCCGCGCTCCATCCGCGCGCGCGCCGGCTCCGGCGGGGCCTCCCTCTCCTTCCGCGTCACCGACGGCACGCTGAGAATCGGAAAAGCGGTGACGAGTGACAGGTGACGAGTAGGAAGATGAGTTGCGGGTTTCAGGCGTCGAGCTATGGAAGCTGATTTAACTCAAACTTGAAACGCTTTCTTTTGACTCGCCACTCGTCACTTGTCACTCGTCACTATTCTTATTATTCTGGCGGCGCTCTCTTATCCGAATCTATATGCACACGGTGATCGATGATTAAATCAGACCGCTGGATTCGCCGCATGGCCGAAGAGGCCGGGCTCATCCAACCTTTCAACGCGCAGCTCGTGCGCCAAGTCGAAGGCCGCCGCATCATCTCCGCCGGGGCCTCTTCCTACGGCTACGACATGCGCCTGGCCGACGACGGCTTCCGCGTCTTCTCGCCGATTCACGGCCGCGAGATCGACCCCAAGCGCTTCGACGACAGCTCGCTCGCCGAGCCCCCGCTGCGCACGGCCGACGACGGCTCGCTCTACTACCTCATGCCGCCGCACTCCTACGCCCTCGGCGTCACGGTCGAGACCTTCCGCATGCCGCGCAACGTCACGGCCATCTGCATGGGGAAGTCGACCTACGCGCGCGCCGGCCTGATGGTCAACACCACGCCGCTCGAAGCCGGCTGGACGGGCCGCCTCGTCATCGAACTCGGCAACCTCGCAGACCTCCCCCTCCGCGTCTACGTCAACGAAGGCATCGGCCAGGTCCTCTTCTTCGAGTCCGACGAAGACTGCGACACCTCCTACGAAGACCGCGGCGGCAAGTACCAGGGCCAGACCGGCCTGACTTACTCGCGGCTGTGAGATCATTGTAGGTTCGGGCATAAAGTGAGATTTGTCGGGCATAAAGTGGGAAGAATTCGGGCATAAAGTGGGTTGCTTGCGGCTTTGTTTCAAAACTGCAAAAGTTACGCGACTTATGAAACAGACAACTATTTTGTTTCAAAAGTAGTTTTCTTTAAGCAGAATTTTCTTGACAGTAAGTAGGTCTAAATGTAATAAGCTCTATCCGCAGTGAAATATTGCTCTACGCGCCGGAAGCGTGTTAACCTTTAAAACGGGTTTAACCTGCCTGCGGTATATAAGGTTAATAGGCTTTTCCCGTAAACGCTTGAATAATCAGAAGAGCTTTGCGACGCGAGATCAAGAAGTTGAAGCTGTTATAGCTTCAACTTTTCGACGACCCCAGTTTAATGTAAATCCAGTTGAGACTGAGGGGGTGTTCCTCCGCGCTGGTGTGGGAATTGATGGAGATTGCCACGCCAGTCCAATATCCCCCAGACAAGTCTTGTTGGCCGCAACAGGCAGTTATTATCAACTCGGTTTGGCCCCAAACAGTCTGCGTGAGAATATACTAATTCGCGTAGATAGGTTGAGCCTTTCATCCGGCTCCTTACTTCTGGTTGGACCAGATGCCGCGCTCCGAATTACCTTTGAATGTGAACCGTGCGGGCGGCTCAATCGTATTCGTGACGGGCTAAGTAGGGATATAAAGGGGAAGCGGGGATATCTGGCAAGAGTAGTACGAAGTGGGGTCGTTCGGCCTGGTGATGAGGTTAAAGTTATAAAGAGTGTTTTCCCCTCATTTCCTGATGATTGGAGGGACCGCGTGCTCAATATTGTTCGGATGATCCCCTCAAATCATATTATTTCGTATGCGCGCCTTGCCGAACTTGCGGGGGTTCCCACCTCATTTTGTCGCTCCTTTCCTAGACTTCTTCGTTCTCATAAGAATATTCCATGGCAACGAGTTAGGTCGGCAAATCAACTAATTCAAGGAGAATCTGGACGCCGTTCTTTGAAGGTTCGGCAATTGACTTCTAAAAGAGAATGGCTCGGCAATGTCATTTTCGATGACGAAGTTCAATTCATGTCGAGGACATTTCCCTCGGAAAGAGCCTCTTAAATGTGTGACTAATTTCTCCGCTGTTTCACGAAGGAGTAACGCTATGGACAAAGACAAAGTCGAGAACGCTCACTCTATCTTCACTTCAGAGGGCGAGGTAAAAGAGATTAAGGCTGGTAGCATGTCAATGGTCATTGGGAGTGCGAAGCTAAGCGACAAGTTCGGAGAGCAGGAGGTAGAAGAGTATGAGTATCCTGAGATTCCTGAGGGTGCCTCTAGCGAATACGATACTTGGCTCGGATAGTTGATATCTCTACCCCCACCGTGGAGATCATAAATGGGAACTGTCTCAAAAAGTGTGTTGAGAGAGATAGGCGCGAATAAGACTCGCGCCTTTTCGTCTTTTGAAGACTACCTACGTATCTTAATTGCAGATGGGACCGTGAAGTCTACTCACGATCTGGTCACACGCAAGCCAGAACTTCTGGGACAAATATTATTTCAGTGGTATCAGCAAGGCCAGATTGCTTGTGTGTTCGCCCAGGTGTTAGCTAAGGCTGCAACGCCTACATGGCAGTCTATCACTATCCAGGGAACTGTGGATGTTGACGAATTGGAAAAGGTTTTGAAGGATGCCGCTGTAAATTTAGACGCATTGCAGTTGATCTTCCCAGGACCTGCTACTGCTCAACACGCCTGCGATTTAATTAAATCAGGGTCTGATGAAGTTAAGCACACTTTAATGAGTGCTAAACTTCAGACGTGCAAAGGCTAAACCGCTATTACCGGCGTTCGAGAATTTCGGAGCCTAAATTGCGCTCCCTGGTTCAGCACTTTGCTCTCGATTTATCTGCCA
>DATMVE010000127.1:0-29767 GCA_035563515.1 Pyrinomonadaceae bacterium | reverse complement strand
GCGAGTAAGACGCCCGCGCTCCTCCCCGCTGCTGCTCTTGTTCCCTTTGCTTACTGAGGCGCGAACCTCCCGCGGTACTCGTCCGAGGAGATGAACGCCTTGACCATCTCGGCCTCGACGAAGTTGCCGTCGAACTGATTCAACTTCGAGAGCCAGAAGTCGAAGCCCTCGGCGTCCGGGTCGCGGCGCAGGTAGCCGAAGTACTGCATCAGCACGAAGGCGCGGTTGAGCTCCCGCTGGTGCAGCGTAGCGCCCTCGGCCAGCTTGCGCAGCACGCGCGCGCGCGCGAACGTGTCGGCGCTCGTCCCGGCCCCGGCGAACTCACTTATCGCCTGCTGCCGCTCGGCCGCGTCGGGCGTCACGCGGGCGTGGGCGTAAAGCGCGTCCACGTACTGCTCGGGCGTGAGGCCCGTCGGGTAAAGCTCGACGAATTCGGGCCGCGTGACGAACTCGCTGATGAAGGCGACCTTGTTACTTTCGAGCGTCTGCTGCCAGCCCTGCGTCCCGACAATCACGCCGCTCGCGACCCTCTGCGCGTCGCGCTGGAACTCGTCGAAACGCAGGAGGCCGTTGTTTCTGTTCAGGGCGGCGTTGTAGAGCCTGTAGACGAGGTAGCCCGTCTCCTGAAACTCTATGGAGAGGAAGAAGGCCGCGGAGACGTTGACCCGCTGCCCCTCGACGCAGGACTCCAGGGTCTGGCCCGGCGGGCGCTCGGTCGCGCACTTGGTGATGTTCGAAATCCAGAAATCCAGACCGGCGGCGTCCGGCTCGCGGTTCAGAAAATCCTTGTAGTGCTGCCGGACGAATAAGGACGGGCTGTCAATCTGGTTCGGGACCGGCGAGAGGACGGGGAGCGAACCGAAGACGTAGCCGTCCACTTCCTCGTACGTCATGCCGTTGGCCGCCGGGTCGAACCGGTTGATGGTGTAGAAATACCCCTTGCCGTTGAAGAAGCGGTGCAGGTCGACCGCGCCGGGCGGGCGCTTGCCCGTCGGGTAAATGTAGAAGGCGATGCCGTTGTTGCCGCCTTCAGTATCTAGCTGCCACTCGATACTGTTGGTTAAGAATCCGCGCGAGTCCGGCACCCCGCGCCACGAGTAGAAGTAATGCCTGCTGTTAACGCTTCGGTAGCGGTAAAAAGGCCGCGTGCCGGGAGCCTGGTTGGCGTGCACGTACCACTTGATGTCGGGCTGTGCGCCGGCACCGTTAAAGGGCGTGAGTTGGAAGAAGTAGCCCGAATCGCTGCGGAAGTAGCGATAGACGGGCGTCGTCGCGTAGAGCGGGAAGGGCGCGGCCTGCGGCAACTGCGGAGTCCTGCCGGCCTTGTCCCACGTCACCAGTCCGTGTCTGTTGCCGGCGGCGCGGCTCATCCCGAAGTACATGCCGCTGACGGTCTTCCCGTCGAGTCCCACGTAAGCGGCCGGCACCTCCAGGCGGACCCACTGGCCCGAGCGCGGGGTCGGCCCCATGTAGCGCATCCCTTCCGTGCCCGGCAGGCCCGCCAGCAGGTGGCTCGTGCCCCAGTAGGCGTTATACCAGCGGGTGCCGTCGTTCCACCCGAGGATGAGTTGCTCGGGCGGCGTGACGGGGTCCAGGTAGGCGTAGGCGAACAGGGTGTCGCCGTGCTTGACCTCCATCTTCTCGGCCGCGTTGGTGAAGTAGTGTGCGCGGGAGATGAGGTTGTCGGTGCTGTCGCAGTTATAAAAAGTCTGGTGGGCGCGCTGGCCGGAGAAGGGCTGCGGGGTGCTCACCGGGCAGCCTCTGGGTGTGGTGGGCGGAACCCAGAACCAGTCGTCGTGGAACATGCCGAGCGTGGCCCCCTGCGGCGGGGCGTCGTCGAACCAGACCACCTCGTTAGAGGGGGACGGAGGCGGCGGGACGCCGTTTGTTTTCCCCGCGCGGTCCCACGTCGCCCGGCCGCCGAACTGGAAGAAGGACATGCCGTTGACCACCTTGCCGTTCAGGCCGACCAACTCGGCCGGCACTTCCAGCTTGACCCAGCGCGAATGCTCCGGCAACTGCCCCATCAGGCGGCGGGCCGCCGTACCCTCCGCGCCCGCGCCGATTCTGGGGAGGCCGTCCTTGCTCCAGTAGGCACGGTGCTCCCAGTTCGTCTCGTCCTTCCATTCCAGCATGATGTAGTCCGGCACGTAGCCCGGATGCAGAAAGACGTAGGTGTAGAGTTTGTCGCCGTTGTTGATGGGCAGTTTGAGGGTCGCGTCCTGAAAGGCGTGCAGGTGCAGGCCGTCGACTATCTCCGACTGGTGAGACTTCGAGCCGAGGACCGGCGCGGGGTTGGAATCCACCCAGTGCCAGCCATCGTTGTTGCTGGCGGGAACGGCTCCGGGCGGGAGGGCGTCGTCGAACCAGACGAAGTCAACCGGGATCAGCCCCGGCGTGTTGACCGCGATGTTGACGGGCTGTGAGGTCCATTGAAGACCTGTCGGGTCCGTGGCGACGGCCGTGAGCGAGTAGAAGCCGTCCGGCGGGAGGAGCCACGTCAGGCTGTATTGAGTCGCGCTCGTGGGCGAGCCTTCGCCGATGGGTGCCCCGTTGGCGAAGAACTCTACTTTGCTCGGAGTCACGGCGGCGGTGTTCGTTATCTCGGCCGTGATGTTGACGTTCGCCAGCGCGGGGAACGTGGTGGCCTCGCCGGGCGCGGTAATCCGCACGCCCGTCTGTTCCATGACGAAGACTTTGACCGAGCGTGAGAAAGACATAAAACCGGAATTGTCGGTCGCGATGGCCCTCAGGTCATAAACGCCTCGCGGGACGTTGTTCCAGGTCAGACTGTATTGGCCCCCGCTCGCCGTCGTCGTCTCGCCGATCAATCTTTCGTTGGCGAAGAACTCGACTTTGCCGATGCTGCCGGACGGATGGCTGGCCGTGGCCGTGATTGTGAGATTGGAATTGGGGGACAGGAAACTGCCGGGCGCGGGGCTCGTGATGTTGACCGCGGCCGAGCCGTTAATCAGGATGACCGTGGTGTCGGAGATTCCCGGCTTCCCGCCGTTGTCCGTCGCCAGGGCGTAGATGGAGCGCGGCCCGAACCCGACGTTGTTCCAATTAATGCGATACTGATTGGCACCGACCGGCGCGCCCGCGCCGATGAGCACGCCGTCGCCGAAGAACTCGACCTTGCTGATTGCCCCGTCGCTGTCGCTCGCCTCCGCCGTCACCGTGACGTGGGTCGGCCCGGTCAGCGACGCGCCGTCAACCGGGCTGATAATTCTTACCGCCGGCGGCGCGTTCGAGTCCGGCAAAGCCCTCGTGGTCTCCTGCGCGGCGTTGTTGCCGCGGTTGGAATCGGCCTGGTTGGTTGACGCCGCGTAAACGCTGAAGTCGAGCGCCTGCCCCTCCGCGGGGAAGCGGTTCCGACTCTTCTCTATCGGCTTGACGACGACGTTGACGGTCGCCGACGCGCCGCCGTTGAGCTGGTGGAAATGACAATAAACGGCCCCCTCGTGAAAGTCGCACTCTCCCTGGGCGGTCGTGGCGGAGACGAACAGAACGTCAGGCGAAAGACGGCCGACCATCCCGAAGTGTGTGGCCGCGTCCGGGCCGAGGTTGTTGATGTCAATCGTGTAGGTCAGGTCGCTGCCCACCAGGACCGGGTCGGCCGAGTCGCGGACGGAGACTGAGATGTCCGCGCTCTTCGTGATGATCGGCTGGTTAGTCAAAGAGGCGATGACGAACAGGCCCAGGTGCTCCGTCCTGGCGCGAATGGTCTTCGCCGCGAAATCCGGCCCCTGCGGGTCGGGCGCGAGGATCGTGCGATCCGCCCAGACGGCGCGCTCCGGGTTGAGCGGGTCACGTTCGGCGTGGAGGATGCGAAGGTTGTTGAAGGCCGCCTGACTCGCCGCGGACGGGACGTTGAAAGTGACGACGACTTTGCCCGAGGCGACGGCCTCGGTCTGAATTTCGTAGCCGGCGTTGTTGAAATGCGCGTACCCTGGCGGCAAAGGCCCGACTATATTCGGGTCGAGAGAAGAGACGGTCGTCGGACCCTCCTGGTAGACGTACTCGTAGGTGACGGAGGTCGGCAGGTCCACCGCGGTCTCGATGGAAGACGCGGGGCCGGAGGCGGCGGCCGCCGGCGTTTGGCGCGGCTGGATGACGCTCGAACGCGAGCCCAGGTTCCAATTGAAGAAGCCCCCGTATTCGAAGGTCGAGCCGGCCGGGTTGCGGCCCGTGGTGACCTGCCAGACCACGGCCTCTTCCTTCGCCGTGACGACTATGGGTATGAGCGGGACGAGCGGGTTCGGTATAGACTCCTGCCTCCACAGGGTCTCGGAATTGACCAGCGTCTTGTAGTCGAGCGGGTGCGTCTCTTCGGCGCTCCCGCGGTAGCGGACGATGGCGACCTCTAAATCCTGATTCGTATTTTTACCCTGGAAGCCGATGAGGTTGCCGCTGCCGAATCCGGGCCGCCCCAGGAGCGCGGCCAACACTTCGGACGCCTTCGCCGATTGGGTGCCCCAGCGCCAGTGGGAGTGGAAACACTCGGGGCACCCGCCGAACTGAAGGAAGAGGCGCTCAATCACCGGGCCGATGTCGGCGGGGGCCGGCTCTCCGACCGCGTCATTATACGTCTGGTGTATGTTATCCCACGCCTTCTGGTCGTGCCCGCGCCAGACGACGAGGTCCCTCCGCTCCTTCAACACCGGGACCAATTTCTCCTCGAACACCAGCGACTCGATGGGGTTGGCCGAGACGGGCTTGCAGGTCGGCAGAACGACCGGCGGCGGTCCGGGGTGGATGATGGGCAGGGTGTCGCAGTCGCGGAAGAGCCCGAACGTGCTCCCGGCATTATTCTCAACCTTGTGATGCAAACGCTGCGGGATGGTGATCGCCTCCAAAGTCTCCTTGCCCCTCCCGTCAAACTCGTATTCGACTTTGGGGTAGAAGCGCGCGCAGTCCAGCGTGCTGCTTAACTCGCAGCCCCCGTCCTCGTTAAAGCCGAACAGGTACTTCTGCTTGATCGTCAGACAACTGACGGAGCCCGGGAAGAGGTGGTCAACTATGTACTGGGCGTAGACGCCTTTCAGCATCCGCCCGGCGCTGTCGCTGTCCGTCCAGTTGGGGTTGAAGTACGTCAGCCGGCTTCGGACCCTGTTCGGGTCTATCTGCGTCGGGTTCGGGTTGTCGGGCGTCAACTCGATGCGGATGATGCGGAGAAACCCGTCCTTGTCTTTCACGAAGGCGTTGACGTAGGGGACGCTCATCATGGCGGACATGTAGCGCCCGTTGAGGGCCACGTCGCGCAGAACCAGCCCGTCCCGGTCGGTCACCTCGGCCTTCATGGTCCATGAGAAGTGCTGGACTTGAACCGGCTGCGGCTTGGGCGTGAGCGTTTTGACGCCGCAAGTCTGCTCAAGGGTGACAGCCACTTCGTTGGAATTCGGGCTTTCGATACCATTCCGCACCGCGGAGACCACATAAAAGTAGGTCGTATCAAGTTCCGGCACCCGATGGAATGTATTCAGCGCCAGGTCGATGGTTGTGTTGAGGAATCTTGACACGACTTCATAGCCGCCCCCGCTGGTCTTGGAGCGTTTGATAATGTATTCGGTGACGTTCGGAGTTGTGTGCCAAACCAACAGCACCCTGTCGTAAACTTCCGGCTGGTTAGGGAACGTGGTTGCTTGCAGCCCGGTCGGGGCCGGGAGCGGGGTCGACACCCCCACCTCATCGGAAAACCCGCTGCGGCCCGCGTGGTTAATGGCGAATAGCGCATAAAAGTATTCGGTCCCAGGCTCGACGGCGGAATCGACGAAACTTGTCGTGGTAGAGGTGCCGACGACGCTGAACCCGCCGCCGCGTGTCCTGGAGCGCCAAATCTCATAGCTCGTCGCGTCGGCCGAAGGGTCCCAGTTCACCGTCACCTGCTGCGGGCCCGTCAAACTCGCCCTGATGTTGCGCGGCCTTTCGGGCAGTATCTGGTTGAAACTAAAATCGTCGTAACTGAATCCGAGGGGGTCCACGATGTTGACGACGTTGACTCTCGTGATGCGGGTGATGCCCTGCGCCGCGAAATTAATCGGGATCGGGGTCTGGATAGAGCTGCTCTGTACGGGAATCCTGCCGGCGAAAACACCGTTCTGAAAATACTCCACCTGGGCGACGATGCCGGTGCTGTCAACCGAGGCTATGAAGAAGTTCAGATTATTGACGGGGTGCGGGAAGATAATAGAGATACCTTCCCGCCCGGAGGCGATGCAATTCGGGAGCGACCTTGCCTGAACGTAGGTGCTCTGGTTGGGGGCCGGGGGGAAGGTGTTGCGAACAGTAAAGACGCCCCCGCCGCCGGGGGACGCGAATTTGATCTGGTCGTAATAATTACTCATGTCGACGCCGACGAACAGATCGTCGAAGCTGACGCCGCAGTTGGCGTTGAGGCAAGCCGAGGCGCTCGCTTGTGCCGGCTCCGCCGCCAGCATCTCCGGCGAAAGGCTCGTGGCGTGGGCCAGATTTCCTGACTCGATGCGAAGCGTCTGACCGGGAAGAGTAGAGGGGCTTTCGCCCAAGCCCGCGGTCGAAGATGCCTTCGCCAATAAGCCCTGGCCTTCGGCCGGGAGGAAGGCCCGCCGCGCGCCCGCAGGGGCGGCGGGTTGGACGCGCTGCTCGGTTTCAGTGCTCGCCTGGGGCGGTAATGACAGGCAAAGAAGGGCGGCGGAGAAGATTAAGGCAGAGAGGAGGAACGTTTTTCTCATGGCGAATCCTTGTCACGCTGACACGCAAAGGCCGCTGCCGTGGCGGCGGGGTGGGTCGGACGGGTCGAGGGCTTTGGCTGACGGTCGGGGGTGTCTCAGCCCTCATGAACTCCTAATCACAGCGGCCTCTTTCCTCAGGGCCTTTCCACTCTCTTGCTCTGCTGGAATTAAGGCAGGTCCGTTCGTATGCCCGGCTGAGCGGGTTATACATGCGAAGGGCTGAGAAAATCCTTAGGCGATTTAAAAAAAAATAAAAAAATTTTCGTGGCAGGCGGCGACGGTGTGTGGCCGCTGTTCGGAGTTCACACTTTCGGCGTATAGCAAGTGAAGGTGGGCCGGAGGGAAGTGAGGGAAACTATCTGATTAAGCCGATGCGCCGGAGCAGTTCTGTGAAACGGGGGTCGGAGCGCAGGCCGTCGAACTCCGGGATGACTCGCAGCCACATGAGCCAGTCGTTCCGGTCCTCGTACAGCTTCTCAAGCCAGAAGAGTGCGTGGTCCCTCTCGCCCAGGCCCGCGTGAATGAGGGCGAAGGCGTAGGGCGAGATGTAGCTGTGCTCGGAGGCTTCCCGCAAATTCTTCAACACCGCTTCGGCCTTGCGCCTTTGCCCGGACACGGCGTGAACGTATCCCGTGTAGCTCACGCCCAGGTAGCAGGTCGCTTCTAATTGAGAGACCTTTTGGAACTCGGCCAGGGCGGCGGAAAAATTCCCCGTCTGCGTGTGGACGCACCCGAGTATGAAATGCGCGGGGCTGTAGCTCTCGTCCAGTTCGAGCATGTTTCGCAGGCGCTGGCGGGCCTCGCCGAAGCGCCGCGTGAGGTACAGGCTGGCCGCCAGACTCAGATTGATGTGGAGCGAGAGCGGGTCCAACTCTTCGGCCCGCTGGTACTCGACCATCGCCTCCTCGAACCGGCCCGAGTAGACTAAAAAACTGCCGTAGCGCTGGTAGGCCAAAGGGACGCGTGGGTTCAACTCGATGGCCCGCTTGTACTCGCCCTCGGCCCCGGCCCAGTCGTGGTCGTAGTAGAGTTTCGCCGTGCCGAGCGAGGCGTGGGCCTCCGCCAACTCGTCGTCGAATTCCACGGCCTTGAGGGCGGCCTGCTTCGCCAGGGGCAGCACTTCGCGCGGCGGCAGCCAGAAGTTCGCCAGCCTGAAATACGCGTCGGCCAGGCCGGTGTAAGCCAGCGCGTACCCCGCGTCCAGGTCAATCGCCTGCCGGAAATAGTCTATGCTCTTCTCAAGCCCGTCTTTGCTGAACGTGTTCCAGAAGTAGCGCCCCTTCAGGTAACACCTGTAGGCGGCGGCGCTCTGCGTCGAACTCTTCGCCAGCTCGGCCTTCTCCTCGCTGCTGAGCCTGAGCCGCAGCGCCTCGGTGATCGTTAGGGCCATCTCCTCCTGTAGTCTCAGAATGTCCGTGAAAGGGCGGTTGTATCGCTCGCCCCAGATTTGTGAGCCGAACTCCACGTCCACCAGCTCCACGTTGATGATGAGGCGCTCGTCCAGGGGCAGGACTTTACCGACCAGCACGGCGCGCACTTGCAGCTTGCGGCCCACTTCGCACACGTCGTAGCCGTGATCTTTGTAGCGGAAGACGGTGCTGCCGGCCGTGATTCTTAAAAGCGGCGATTTCGACAGGCGGTTGATAATACTTTCCGTCAGGCCGTCGGAAAGATATTCGACCTGCCGGTCGTCGCTGACGTTGACGAGCGGGAGCACGGCCAGCGAACAGACCCTCCGCGCCGAAGCCTGCGCCCCGTCGCCCGAAGTTCGGGCGCGTTCCCCCGCGCGGGGTGCCGGGTCCGAGCCCGGCGCGGCCCTGACCTTCGCCACGAAGCAGTAGCCGCGCTTGGGTATGGTCTTGATGTACTGGCGGTCGCCGGGGCGCTCCCCGAGGGCCTTCCTCAGCGTGAAGATGTTGACGCTGAGGTTGGCCTCCTCGACGACGCTGTCGGGCCAAATCTCAGTCATCAATTCTCCCTTCTCAACCACCTGCCCGCTCCGCTGTAAAAGAAAAAAGAGGAGGTCGAAGACTTTGGCAGTCAGCGGGACGTTCTTCCCGCGGCGCAGCAGCCGGCGTTCCGGGACGAGCAGGCGGAATGGGCCGAACTCATAAACTTGTGGCTCAACTCTGCTCATATTCCGCTCCCGATCGGCGTCCGTAATTGTAGGCTATGAGATTGGCACAGGGAGGTTCTTCCCGGTGGCCCGGTAAGTGCCCTCAAACCGACGACACAGGAAGAACTGTTCGCGCCGCAGGGAACGATACTCGACATCCCTGCGGGAGAACAAGAGCGGGCGCTCGGCGGAAGAGGAAACGACGCAAGGAGCCGTAGCCGCGAGCGTGACGAGGAGGGGGCGGGCGCGTTAAAGGTTGGGGGCGCAGCTCACGAAATCGGATCACTGATTTTCAATCGCGTGTCCCGCGGGCAGTGGGCCCCCGCCAGCGCCCGGCAAAATAGAGGGGGCGGAGACTCCCGACCTTCGTGAAGCTATTGTCTCGCGGCCCCAGCTTTCTTCAGCAGGTCGGCCACGTCCGACTTATCATTAATCTCCGCCCACATCAGAGCATCGCGACCGTCCCCGTCTTTGACATCTATCCTGGCCCCCTTATTAATCAACATGCGGACGATTTCCGAGTTCCCGCGGGCCGCCGCGCGGATCAGCGCCGTCCGCCCGCCGTCGTCCGTCAGGTTCACGTCCGCGCCGTTCTCCAGCAGGACTTCGGTGGTGTCCTTGTGGTCGCCTTCGGCCGACTCCATCAGGGCGGTCGAGCCCTTGCCGTCTCTCGCGTTCACGTCGGCACCCTTGCCGAGCAACTTCTTGCTGATGTTGTTACTGCCTTTCGAGGCCGCGTTGATGAGCACCGTCCTGCCGTCCGCGTCCTTCACTTCCGTCGTCATGCCAGCCGCGAGGAACAGCTCGACCGCGCCCGTGTCTCCCTCTTCCACGGCCCTCGCGAAAGCGGACTCCGTGTAAGGAATCTTCTTCTGGGCCAGCTTCTCGCGGGCGGCCAACTCTTCCGGCCCCGCCTCCGGCGTCGCGCTGATGTCAGGCTGCCCGTTGACGTTCCCGGCCGGCGTCGGACTCGGACTCGGAGTCGGGCGCGGCCTGTTCGTGACCGCCTGCCGGTTCGCCTGCGGCGGCCGGCTCGTATTGCCGCGGAAGAATAAGAGGTAGAGGGCGGCCGACAGGACGGTCAGTCCCGCGAGCAGCGCGGCGGCGACCACCCACCTTCGGCCGCCCCTGCCGGACTTACCCGCGACCCGTGTCTCTTCGGGGAGGGGGATGACTACCCGGCCGCCTGCCCCGTGCTGGCGAACGGCGTCGGCGGCGACCGCGCCTGCGCGCCCGGCGGGCAAGCTCACCCTGGTAGTCTCGCCCGCGTCGGCCATCAGGACGGTGGAAGCCGCGCGCAGCGCAGTGTTATGTAGGTCGTCGCGCATCTCTGAAGCAGTGCGCGGCCGGTTGTCTATGTTGAGCGCCATCGCCCGCATCAGGGCCGCAGACACCGGGGCCGCGAGTTCACGGTTGAACTCGGTAGCGGGGCGGAGCGGGTCGGGCTGCCCACTCACGACGGCCGTCGCGCGCGAGAGTGCGTCCGGGGGCTTAACGTCCGTGAGCAGGTGGTAGAGGGTCGCGCCCAGCGCGTAGAGGTCGCTGCGCTCGTCCGTGCCCGTGCCCCGCATCTGTTCGAGCGGCGAATAATTCGGCGAGTAGCCGAGCAGGCTTTGACCCTCGGCGCGGGTCATCTGCCCGGCGCTCCCCTTGGCGAGGCCGAAGTCCAAGAGGACGATGTGGTCCCTGGAGATGAGCTTGAGGTTCGCGGGCTTGATGTCCCTGTGAAGCACGGGCGGGGCCAGGCTGTGCAGGTATTCGAGCGCGCCCAGTAGCTGGTCGGCCCAGCGCAAGACTTCGGCCGGCGCGAACGGGCCTCCCCTCTGCCCGAGCATCACGCCGAGGTCGTCGCCGGGGATGAACTCCATCACCAGAAAGAGCCCCGCCCCCTCGCTGAAATGGTCCAGCACTTTCGGCAGCGCCGGGTGGCGCAAATTCGCCAGGAGCCGCGCCTCGCGCTCGAAGGCCCGCTTGAGTTCGTCGGTCTCGACGAGCGTCTCCTTCAAAGCCACGTTCCGGCTGAGCCTCATGTCCGCGGCCTCGTAGACCGCGCCCATTCCGCCCCGGCCCAGGGGGCGCAGGATGCGGTATCGTCCCTGAAGAATGGTATCTGTCGTCAGCATGAACACCCTCGGCTCTAGCTTAGCTGAAATGCCTGCACAGGATTTTATACTGTTCCGCCTTCAGACGCTCCCCGACAAGGCCCCCTCGCGGCCCAACGTGCCCGCGCGGCGATGCGTACATAGGCGTCACGAATCTGTACACGGTCCTTTGAATTTCCATCACCCAGGGCCCCTAAGTGCGGGATATAAATGGGCGTTTCCGTCTTCTTTACGGCACGCATCTTGTGTCCATGATTAACGGGCGTTGTCGATACGCTCGTGAGAAGACAACTGAGTTTCGATAGCCGTTCCGGCAGCAGGGAAGGGTACGGGCGTCCAGATAACGCGTTCCCGCGCGTCGTCATGAGATGCCCGTGCCCTTCATGCTTGCCGAGCGACGCCCCGAGAATACCCGTTGAGCGTCAGAGCTTGCGCCGGCGAATTAAGTCGGCCGCGGGCGCGAGGAGGTTTGGGCCATGAGTAGAAATAAGCTTCGGGCGATTGCGCAGGTGTTGGCGGCCCTGACGTTGTTGCTCTTGATGGTCAGTTGATGACTTTCTAAGCGAAGGTGAGTTCTATGAGCAGTGCCGAAACGACAGAGAAGTGCGCGCACCCGCCGTGTAAGTGCGTCGCGCGGACGATGGGCGGGTATTGCAGCGACCAATGCAGGAACGCGCAGGTCGGCGACCAACTCAAGTGTCGCTGCGGTCATCCAGACTGCGGCTGACAAAGGGCGGGCCTCGCCTCTGAGAATCACACGGTCACGACTGAGGGCGACTTTTGAGCGCCCAATTTTTTTGCTTGCCCAACGGCGGGTTGCGCGAGAGAATGGGGGAAATTTGTGGCGTTGTGGGAGGCTCCATGAACGTAAAAAGCGTACTTCTGGTCATCGCCATGCAGGGCGAGGCCGCTCCGATTCTTGACGCCCTCGGCATTAAGGATGCTGGAACTCCTGTCGAGCCGCCGCTGCCGCCGATATCTTACGCGACGACCTTTAGCGGCCTGAAGGTGCACCTGGTGGTCAACGGCCAGGACCCTATGTATAAGCTCGACAGCTTCGGGACTGACGCCGCGACTCTATCGACTTACCTAGGCATCAAGGCGTTCTCGCCGGACCTCGTCATCAGTGCCGGCGTTTCGGGGGGCTTCAAGACGCGGGCGAAGATCGGGGACGTGTACTTGAGCGAGGACTCCGTCCGGTATTTTGATCGTCGCGTGTCCATCACCAGCCCGAACTACCAGGATTACGCGATAGGGTTCTACCCCGTGATTGACGCCGCAAAGATGGCGTCGGCGCTCGGATTAAAAACGGGGATCGTCGTCACGGGAGGCTCGTTCGAGAACTCACTGATAGACGACAGGCAGATCAGAAACCTGGACGGCTCGGCCGTGGAAATGGAGTGCGCCGCCGTCGCCAAGATGAGTATGCTCCTGGGGAAACCATTCATGGCCGCCAAGGCCATCGTGGATTTCGACGACGCCGTCGGGTTCGCGGGGCAGTTCGACAACAACTTCAAACTCGCCACCACGAGCCTGGCTAAAGAGTTGTTGAGAGTCTTCGAATACCTGGCGAATAATCCGGCGGGCGAGTAAAGGCATCCGGCGGCCGGGGTTGAAGTATCGACGCGGCGGCCGTCCAGAAAATTTGTTTACGGCAGCTCCTGCCGCGAGCGTCGACGAAAGGTTGACTCAAGAAGGAGTCCCGCTATAGACTCCGCCTCGCTGTGAAGCCGCCTGTTGAGTGGGCTCCTCTTTCACCTCTGCTCAACCGCACCGCCCGGAATCGTAATGAGTTGTCGTGAGGATGTCGTCGTCCGGCGGCGACAAAATTTCTGTCCGAAACTAACTGTCTCTCACCTCTGATTTACAATCAGACTCTCTTCGAGAGCCTCAAAGGAGAAACCTATGCTGGAAAACATAGACAGTGCCGCGTTGCGTAAAATCGGAGCGTCGCTACAGCGTCCCGCAGACAGTATGTCTTGCGCGCCCACGCTGCCACAGAATGATGGGCCCGCGGATCAGGTGGAGCGCGCCGCGCAGCTCTTCCTGGTTCAACAGATTTACGCTTACAACCCGTCGTCCGGCCTCCCGATGCCGATGGCGGTTGAACGCGCCGCCCTGCTACAAGCTGCCGAAATCCTCGACTGGGTCGAAGGCTGGCTTGGCGTTCAAGTGAGTATCTTCGCCGACATCGAAGTCTGGAAATTAGAGACGTGGAATTCCGTAATTTCCAAGCTGGATGACTACAAGAAAATCTTTACGCTCTTCGCCGTCCCCGACATCGCCCAGAATCAGACGTGGCAGGACGACGGCGTCTTCGGCTCGCAGCGGCTGGCCGGCCTTAACCCGCTCGCCGTCAGCCTCGTCACCGAAGAGGGCGAGGGCGTCAACTGGGGCGCTCTTAGTCAGAAACTCTCGCCGGCCATCCTCGGCGCTCAGTACGATGGTCAGGCGCTGACGGACATCATGCAGGATGGCCGGCTCTACGTCACCGACTACGTCTCGCTTCAGGGAGTCGTGCCGGAAGGGCAATTTCAGATGGCCCCGGTTGCCCTCTACGTCAAGCCGAGGGACTTTCCCGGCCTCATGCCTTTAGCCATTCAACTGACGCAGAACCCCGGCGACGACTACGCCTATCTCGCGCCGCAAGGGCCGCAGAATGAAGTTGATTACCGCTGGCTCATGGCTAAGTCTTATCTTCAGTGCGCCGACCTCAGCCAGAATCAGATCATCAACCACCTCGCCCTGACGCACCTCATCGAGGAGGCGTTCGCCCTGGCGACGCACCGCCATTTAGCCTGGCAGCACCCGCTCTTTCGCCTGCTCGACAAACACCTGACAGCCCTGATGGTGATTAACCAGCTCGGGATGATAACGCTCGTCAACCCCGGCGGTCTGGTGGATAAAGTCCTGGACGTGCGACTCGCCGGCGCGATGAAATTGATCGAGACAGCCTACGCATCATGGACGTTCGACGACATGGGGCTTCCGGCACAGTTGAAGGGGCGCGGCGTGAGCGACACGGGGCAACTCCCTTACTACCCTTACCGCGACGACGGCCTTCTCATCTGGAACCGCCTCGGCCAGTATGTCGACGAATATCTCGGCCTCTATTACAAGAGCGACGGCGACGTGACCGGCGATTACGAGTTGCAGAACTGGGCTCAGCAACTGTCCGGCGCATCCGACAGCGGCGCGGGCAAGGTGCCCGGCTTCCCGAACCAGATCACGACGCGCGCGCAGTTAAGCGACATCATCCAGCGGATCATCTGGACGGCGGGGCCGCAGCACGCCGCGGTCAACTTCCCGCAGACCGAGTTCACTAACTTTATTCCGAACGCGCCGGGGGCGATAACGGCCGAGCCGCCCCAGGGCGTCGTCGACGAGAGTGCACTCGTCGGACTGTTGCCCGGCAAGGACGCGACCGCAGCACAGTTCCAGACCACCTACGCCCTGGCCTACTACCACTACGATCAACTCCTCGACTACCACCTCTGCGCCGAGGACGGCTCGGAGCAGTTAGTAAGAAAGTACCAGCAACTCCTGGTCGCAACAGACCGCGCCGTGATCGTGGAACGCAACCAGCAGCGGGCCGCGCAACCCGGCCTGCTCGCTTACCCCTACTTCCTGCCCGAGAATATTCCGAACAGCACGAGCGTTTAAGCCATCAGGGCGAGAGAGTCGGGAAGGTCGCAGGAACTCGCCGCTTCGGAACGGCGATAACTCATGGCGTGATAGGAAGGAGATTCAAATGCCGGACTCCACCTCATGCGGCATGACCGTCAACGGCCATTTCCTCGTCTACTCGGAAGAGTTTTATGAGGTCATAGGGAGCGACCCGCAGTTCCACACGGTGATAGAAACCAACGCCCACGAGGGGCCCGTCTACGTCGCGGCCGAGAGAGCGCTTTACTTCACCACGGTCCCGGCCGGCAGCAACGTCCCCATCGCAGGGTCTAAAGAGGTCGCCGTCAAGAGAAATCCTTTTGACGGCGACCGGTTCCCTTTGAGGCCGGAGGCCGCCGAGACCGTCCGCGCCTCTTCCAACATGGCGAACGGGATGACGCTGGATCGGGAAGGGCGTTTGGTTATCTGCGAGCAGGGGACCAAGGCGACGCCGGCCCGCATCAGCCGCATGGACCTTTACATCAACGACAGCGCGGCCATACAAGGCCCGGCACGTACTTCGTCAATCTGCCGCACCACGTCCGAGCCTTCGACGTGCAGGGCGGGCGACATTTGGTGAACGAGCGTTCGTTCTCCGTCGTGAGTCCGGGCATCCCCGACGGGTTGAAAGTTGACGCCGACGGGCGCGTGTACAGTTCTTCGGCGGGCGGCCTTCAGGTGTGCAGCGGCGGCGGAGATTTGATAGGGGAGATCGTCGCGCCGGGGGCGGTGAACTTCACGTTCGGCGGCGCGGGCAACAACGTCCTGTACATGATGGCCGACACGGTCATCTGGGCCGCCGAGGTCAAGGCCGTCGGGGCCACGCGCCCGCAGCCTTAGCGACACAAACCCCCGACGGCTTAGAGCTTCATCACCCCTTCAGTCCTTTCATCACCTCGGCATGTCCTTCGAGGATTTGCGTGGTCTGTTCGGCCCTCGGCGCGAGCGACCAGTCGTCGCGGTCGAAGGTGCCGCCCAGGATGATTCCATCCCGGCGTGGGAACATGTAACCGCCGCCCAGGTAGCAGTAATCTATCTCGGGCTGCGGCAGCAGCACTTCGAGTTGGCCGCGCACGGGGCCCAGCTTCTCGTCGCCGAAAAGCGCGCGGGAGCCTAGGCCCGCGCAGTTGAAGATGATTGGTTCGGGTAGGCGCATGACCTCCTCGCGGCCGCGGAACTCCCTGACCACCAGCTTCCCGCCGGCCACATAGAAGTCGCGCAGGAGCGCGTTGAGGTAGACCGGGGGCTCGACGAGCATCGTGCTGTACTGGCGCACGAAAGGGAAGCCGAAGTAACGCTCCGGGTCTCTGTGGACTTCCTGCTGCGGGTAGAGGTCGTTTCCGCCCGGCAGCTCGCGCGCGAGCGCCGCCTCGCTGCGGTACAACTCAAGAGTGTCTATCCAGCGCACGCCGTACTCGGGGCCGACGAGCAGTTGAAAGTCTCGGTTGGAAATCCGGCAGGCGAGTCGGAACTGCTCGGTGAACTTCATGGACGCGACCTGGGAGTCGTAGGCCGCCGTGGGAGACCAGAATCCACCCGCGATGTTGGAAGTCGTCTCGGGCGGCAGGTCTTTGGCGTAGATGGTCACCGTGCCGGGTCCGTCCTGAAAACGGCGTTGCAGCAGGCGCGCGGTCGAGAGGCCGCTGACGCCGCAGCCGAGGACGGCAAAGCGGCGCGGTCCCGCCGGCCGGGTGCCGCGCCGCGGGCGCGACGGCTGCGCCGACAGAAAGTCTCTTGCTAAATCTACCGCGAGCGAGGCCGTGCCCCAGGAGAGTGTGATGCCCGCGCCGCCGTGGCCGTAATTATGGACCAAAAGTTTTTCGCCGACGCGCTCCGCGGCGACCATGAAGCCTTCGGCGCGGTAAGGTCTGAGGCCGACGATCTCGCGGATGATTCGGTTGCGCGCGACTCTGACGGGCGCGAAACGGCGCTCGACGCCCGGGCCGCGAGCCGGCGCGTGCGACCGGGCGAGCGTGAGGTACGCGCCGGCGGCCAGCGCCCCGCGAAGAAAGTTACGCCGATTTACGTCGCTCATGGTCGGTGATTAGAGAGGGCCTTTGTCATTTAAGGATGCGTGCGCCGAAGAGGCCGCCGGCGAAGTTGCCCGGGTGCGCCTGGAAGCGGACCTCGACCTTCTGCTTGCCGCGCGTCAACTCTGCGGGGATGGAGAATGTCTTGTCGAAGAACTCGCCCGGCTTGTCCCGGCTCAGCGTCTGCGTGGCGATTCTCACGCCGTCCACCAGGATGTCGAACGTGCGGTCGCCCAGCTCGCCGCCCCAGAACGTGCAGACGAGTTCGACGGGCCGGTCGGGCGCGACCTTCATGTTGAAGGAGAACCAGCCGCCGTCCACGGCGTGGCGGAGTTTACGGTACTGCCATTCGCCGGCGGAGGTCTTCTCGCCCTTCTGCCCGTGGTCCACTTCCGACTGCTGCTCGCCCGGCCTGTATTCGTCAACCGTCCGCGCGTCCAGCGCCGCGCGCCGCGCCGCCTCCGCCCGCAGGCTCGCCCTCCGCTCGGCGTACCGCGCCGGCGACATCACGTCCCAGTAGACGTTGTAATAGTCGTAGAAGAGTTCGTTGAAGGGGCGCAAGCTGACGTCGCGCGGCCGCCCCGTCCCGACGGTGCGAAAGACCAGCCCGCCGCCTTTGACGCGCCTCACGGAGTCCGCGGGGCGCTTGCTCTGCGTCACCAGGACGGGCACGTCCGCCACCGGCCGGCGGAAGTTGTCCCACTGCTCGACCGCGTAGGGCACGGTCTGACTTTCGGGCACGCGCCCCAAATCGCCCGCCAGCACCAGCGGGCCGTAGAGGAACGCGACCTTTTGGGGGTCGTCCGGCATCGCCTCGGCGCGCACGCGCATAGGGACGGTGACTTGCAAAACGTCGCCGGCCTTCCAGGTGCGGCGGACCTCTGCGTAGCCGCCCGCAGGAGATTCAACTCTGAGCGGCCTGCCGTTCAACCGGAATCGCAGGCCGCCGCCGGCCCACTGCGGCGAGCGCACTTTGAGGCTCAACGTCACGGCCCGCTTCGGGGCGAAGCGCAGCTCGATTAGCCCGGCGCGCGGGTAATCGGTCCTCTGCTCAAGCACCAGTCCCTTTTCGTCCCAGGTGAGGCGCGACGGGATGAAAAGGTTCACGTAGAGAGAGTCGGCCCCGTGAAAGTAGATCGAGTCGTTGTACTTCGTGTGGTTCTCCATGCCGGAGCCGACGCAGCACCAGAAGGAATCGGCGGGCGTGCTGTAGGTCTTGAAGTGGCCCGGCTTGAGCGACATGAAGTAGGCGAACATGCCCCGCTTAGGTTCCTGCGAGCCGAGGATGTGGTTGTAGAGGGCGCGCTCGTAGAAGTCGAAGTACTCCGCCTTCGGCTCCCACCCGAAGAGGTGGCGCGTGAGCTTGAGCATGTTGTAGGTGTTGCAGGTCTCGGCGGTCGCTGGCCCCAGGTGCTCGGACAAATCGTCCGGGGTGCCGAAGTGCTCGTTCTCGCTGTTGCCGCCGATGACGTAAGAGTGGTGATTGACCACGCGCTCCCAGAAGAACTCGGAGACCCTGCGCCCGCCCGCGTCGCCCGCGACCTCGTAGAGTCGCGCCTCGCCTATGACTTTTGGGATTTGCGTGTTGGCGTGCTTGCCGGCCAACTCGTCGCGGCCCTCCGAGAGAGGGCGCATGATCGCCTCGTGGTGGAAGCGCCGCGCGGCGGCCAGATATTTTTCGTCGCCCGTCAGGGCGTAGATGTCTGCCAGCGTTTCGTTCATCCCGCCGTGCTCGACCCCGAGCATGCGCTGCTGCTGCTCGGGCGTGAGGTTGCGCGTGACGAGGTCCACCCAGTCCGCGAGTTTGAGCGTGACTTCCCTGGCGCGGGCGTTCCCCGCCAGTACCCACGCGTCCTTCAGGCCGGCGAGCACCTTGTGCTGCGTGTACCAGGGCACCCACGCCCCGCCCTTGAAATTGAAGCTGCCCTCGACCTCGACCTTGCCCTCCTTGAAGCCGCGCATCGTCTGAAGCTCAAGGGGCGGCAACGCGCCGACGTACCCGTCGCCGTAAGCCCGCTGGCACTCGGCCATCTCGCGGACGATGTAATCTATCCGGTCACGGAAGCGCGCGTCCCCGGTCGCCGCGTACTGCTGCGAGAGCGCCGTCAGGTAATGGCCCAGCGTGTGGCCTGCGATGCCGCGCGCCTCCCACCCGCCGTAGAGCGCGCCCTTCGGTCGCAGGCCGGCGTACTTGCGCGCGTTGTGCAACAGGCGGTCCGCGTCAAGGCTCAGCAGGTACTTCGCGTTGCGCTCCATCGCCCTTCTGAAAGGGCTCTCCAGCAGCCGCACCTGCCCGAGCGCGAAAGGTTCTACGGCGGTCGGAGCGGGAGCAGGAGAGGCCGAACTCTCGCGGGCCGGGCCGCCGGCGACGGTCTCGAACTGGGTCCGGGATGTCGCCCGGCCCGCCCCTGATAAAATAAGGGCACCGAGCAGCGCCAAGAGTGAAGCGAAGTTGGCGTGATTTGTGACTCGCATATTCGGCCCAGTTTACTTCAATGCTTACCACGCAGGCGAGCACCTCACAGCCTTGCCCTCGCGGACGCAGGCCCGCCCGTTAACATTTCTCCTTCCGTCAGCGTCTCTCAAGGCGTCGCCTCATTCACTGCCGGAAAATAGGAAGGGAAAACGGTCCGTGAGCCAATTCAAGTTACTCGTGGTTTGCCTGCTGTGTCTTGCCGCCTGCGGCGTAACCGTCAGGGGACAGGCAGCGCGCGCCGGCAAACTGGTCGTGGAGCCCTACGTGTTCAAAACTTTCGCAGGGAAAGAGGTCCCGGCGGAGTTGGGCCGGCTGTGGGTCCGCGAGAGCCGCGACAATCAATCGAAGCGGCTGATTCAGCTCGCGTTCGTGCGTCTGAAAAGCTCCGCGGCGAAACCCGGCCCGCCCATTGTTTTTCTGGCCGGCGGCCCCGGCGCGCCCGGCATCGGGATGGGTCGCGTGCCCGTCTACTTCGACCTGTTCGATAAACTGCGCGAAGTCTCGGACGTGATTCTTCTGGACCAGCGCGGCCTCGGGATGTCTTCGCCCAGTCTGGACTGCCCGGCGACGCCCGTCCCGGCGGACGCCTTCGAGACAGAGGAGAAGTGGCGGCGGACTTTCGCCGCTAAGTCGCGGGCCTGCGCGCAGCACTGGCGCACACAGGGCGTCGAAATCTCTGCCTACACTAACGACGCCAGCGCGGACGACCTGGACGATTTGCGGCAGGCGCTCGGCGCGGAGCGCATCAGCCTCATCGGCCACTCTTACGGGACCGTGCTGGCGCAGGCGGCCGTCCGGCGGCGCGGGCGATACATAGAGCGCGTCGTCTTCGCCTCAACGGAGGCGAGGGACAATCTGGTCGCGCTGCCGAGCGTGTGGGATTTAATCATCAAAAAACTTTCATACTTCGCCGCCGGGGACGACGCCGCCGGCAAACTCGCGCCCGACATGGAAGCACTTTACCGGCGCGTGCTGGATAAACTGGGACGAGAGCCAGTGACGCTCACCGTCGCGGACGCGCGGACGCGGAGCCCCATACAAATCCGCGTCGGAAAAATCGGGTTGCAGTGGCTGGTGCGACACAGCATGACCGACGCCAGAAACTACGCGTGGTTCCCGGCGCTGTTCTACACCATAGACCGTGGCGACTACTCCCTCTTCTCGCGCCTGATTGAGCCGCTCTATAACGACTTCCAGGGCAGGTCGCCGATGGCTAACGCCGTGGACTGTTCGCTGGGCTGGTCGGCCGAGAGATTCACCCTGGCACAAAAAGAGAGGCCGCGGGCGCTCTTCGGCAACGTCAACCTGCAATGGGAGACGAACATTTGTCAGGCGGTGGGTGTCTTCGGGGACGGCTCGGCGTCTCGGCCCCGGCTGTGGAGCACCGTTCCGGCGCTCTTCGTCAGCGGGACGCTGGACGCCAACACGCCGCCCTTCCAGGCCGAGGAGTTGCGTTGGGGGTTCCCCAACAGCGCACACTTGATTGTCGAGAACGGGGGCCACGAGACGCTGCCCGCCGCGGAAGTGCAGGCGGTCGTCGTGGATTTTTTCAAAGGGCAGGACGTTAAGGGGCGCGAGGTGTCTTTCCGACGTCCGCGTTTCCTCACCGTCGAAGAGGCGAAGTCGCGGCCCGCGAGCTTCCGTTAAATCATAGACTAAAATCCGAGACAGACCTGTTGTTACCCGCGCCGTCGCCGGAAGCGCGGGCGACCCTCTCGAAGATACTCACCCGCCTGACGCTTCTACACGTTTACCCTCTTCCCGTACCGGCTGACCGCCGGGGCGAGGTATAAATTCTTCGCCGGTTGTAACCTTTGGCCCCGCCCGAACGTGATGGTGTCGGAAAGCGATTTTGGCGGGAAGGAGAGAACGGCAATGAGGATTTTCATCGCGGGCGCGACAGGAGTTTTGGGCCGCCGGATGGTGCGGCAGTTCGCGGAAAAAGGTCACAGCGTCATCGGTCTGGCGCGCGACGAGAAAGGGAAGCAGACGATTCAGAAGTCGGGCGGCGAAGCCGTCGTCGCCGACATTTTCGACGCGGACGCCACGGCCGCGGCGGTCGGGCACGCCGACGTCGTGATTCACGCCGCGACCTCGATTCCGGCTAAAGTTTCGAGCAGCCCCGCCGACTGGGAGTTGAACGACCGGCTGCGGCGCGAGGGGACGCGGGCGCTGACCGAGGCGGCGGCGAAACTGGGCGCGAAGACGTATATTCAGCAGAGCGTCGTCTGGGTCGCCCGCCCCGCAGATGATTCGTTCTTCGACGAGAAGACGGCGGTCGAGCGGCCGGACGAGCTGTACGCTTCGGCCTTCGACGGCGAACGGATTGCCGCGGCGGCCGGCGAGAAGTACGGCTTCGAGGCTGCCGTCCTGCGGTGCGGCGGTTTTTACGCGCCCGACGCGCACCACACGCGAATCTTTGCCGAGGGCTTATTGAAACGCCGCCTGCCGCTCATCGGCGCTGGGGAAGCAGTCTCTGCGAACATCCACGCCGACGACGCCGCGAGCGCTTTCGTCGCCGCGGCCGAGGCCGGAAGGCGCGGGCTGTGGCACGTCACGGACGACGAGCCGACGACGATCAGGGACATGCTGCTTGAATTCGCGCGGAGGCTCGGCGCGCCCGCGCCGCGCAGGATTCCGCTGTGGCTCGCCAGGCTCTTCGTCTGGAAGGGCGTGATTCAATTTTTCACGCGCTCGACCCGCACCTCCAACCGGCTCTTCCGCGAGGAGACGGGGTGGTCGCCGCGGCTCCCGTCTTTCCGCGTCGGCCTGGGCGAAGTGGTCGGGGCATGGCGGGCCGAAGGCTTTGCCAAGTGAGGAGGCGCGAGATGAAGATTCAAAATACGAGGGCGTTGAAGGCGACGGCGCTGTGGCTCGTCGGCTTTCACTTCCTGGCGGTCGTCCTGCATTCTGTCGCGCACGAGATTCTGTCCGTCAAGGCGACCACGGCGCAGCTCGCGTTCATCGTCCCGGTCATCATCCTCGCGCCGGTGGCCGCCGGGGTAATGCTCCTTAAATTCGAAAGGGGCGGGGCGGTCCTGCTGCTGGTCTCGATGCTCGGCTCGTTCGTGTTCGGCCTGTATTACCATTTCGTCGCGGACACGATTGACCACGTGGCGCACGTCGCACGCTTGCAGCCCGCGTCCTGGTCCGGGATGTTTCGGCTCACGGCGTACCTGCTGGCCGCCTCCGAAATCTTAGGCGCGGCGGTCGCCGGGCTCTATCTCGCGGGCCGGTCGCGTTCTTTCAAACACTATGCGGCTCGAACAGATTTTTAACGAGAACCAGAGGTTCCTGTGGGGCCTCAGTTACCGTATGACCGGCAGCGCGGCGGACGCGGACGACGTGTTGCAGGAGACTTTCGTCCGCCTGCTGCAAAAGCCGCCGGCCGACACGGAGGAGCCGCTGCGGCCGTGGCTGGTGCGCGTGGCGGTTAATTTGAGCCGCGACGTTCTGCGCCGCAGGCGCAGGCAGGGCTACGTCGGGCAGTGGCTGCCCGCGCCTTTCGAGACCGAGAATAACGAAGACCTCTCGGCGGCGCTCGACGTGGTCGGCGGGGGCGGCGCGTCCGCCTCGGCCAACCCGTCGGCGCGTTACGAGATGCTCGAAAGCGTCTCGTTCGCGTTCCTGCTCGCGCTCGAACTGCTGATGCCGACGCAGCGCGCGGTGCTGCTCCTGCGCGACGTGTTCGACTTCAACGTCGCGGAGACCGCCGGGGTTTTACGGATGACGGAGCAGAACGTGAAGACCACGCACCACCGCGCGCGCCGCGTGATGCGCGAGTACGAGGAAAAGAGGTTCGTGCCGCGTAAATCACTGGTCGAGAAAACCGGGCGAATCGTGGCGCAGCTCGTAGAATTCCTGACCAACCGCGACACGGAGGCCGCGGCCAGACTGCTCGCGGCCAACGTCGTCAGCGTGAGCGACGGCGGCGGGGAATTTTTCGCCGCGCGCGTGCCGGTGACGGGCCGCGAAAGAGTCGCCGTGATGTTGGCGAATTTATGGAAGGCGACGGCCGCCTTCGACTCGAAGACTCGCGTCGTCGAGCTGAACGGACTGTTCGCCGTGGCGACCGAGAGGGAAAACGTCCCGCCCGGTTACGCCGGGAAGTTGGCGACGCTGTTCGAGATTAACGACGAGAGCCTGATCGAACACATCTATTTCGTCATGGCCTCGCGCAAGCTGAAAGCCTTGCCGGCCGTGGCCGGCGGCGAGAGTTGAGAACGAAGAGGTCGGAGAAATTTTCGGGGGCGCGGCCGATTACCCGCGCGTCAGGCAGTTCTCGCCCGTGGTTTACAAAAGCAACTGACGCGGCTACCCGACCCGGCCCAGGAGGTAGAAGAGCGGGGCGAGGATCAAGCCCCAGAGCAGGAGCGAGAGCGGCACCCAGTAAATCAGGATGTGCGCGACGGGCACCCCGAGCGAAGGCTTCGATTCATGTCTCTGCTCCATGAGACGATAATGAACCAACCGCGCGAAAAGCGGGTTGTGACGGCCTTACGAATCCGACCCCAAATCATTGCGGCCCGCGGGGCAGTGGGCATTAAGGCAAGGCACGACCGCCCGAAAACGCCGGAGCCCTGGAATTAGCTTTCTGTCCTGACTTCCCTCATAATGCTCATGTCCTACTCGCAGAGCTGACATTAGTGTAAGAGGCGCGGCGAACTTTCGGCCTCATCGGGTTGCTGTCTGAAGTTTTGTCCGGTGAGACGCGCAGACGCGTCTGTCACGCTTTCCGGGTCGCGCATTGATTTACCGAGAGAGTTACTTGTCCGCCGGGTGCTCGGTCGAAGATGAAGAATATTTTGGTCGTTGATGATTCGCCGACGATGCGACGCATGGTGACGGCGTCGCTGCGCCCACTGCGGGGTGTCGGGTTCGGCGAAGCCAGCAGCGGTCTTGAGGCGATTGAGCGGCTGGCGCTCGCGCCGGTGGACTTGATGATTCTGGACCTGAACATGCCTGACATGCACGGCATGGACGTGATCGAGTTCATGCGCGGGCATCAGGCGTACCGCGGCATCCCGATCATAGTGCTGACGACGAGAGGGGACGAGGCGAGCCGCAGGGGCGCGCTGGCCGCGGGCGCGACACATTACTTGACGAAACCATTCGACCCTCATGAATTGACCGAATACGCGCGCCGCTTGCTCGACGCCGGTTAGCAGGGAACCTCGTGTCCACTTCCGACCCCGACAACAATAGCGAGTTCTTCGCGCAGTTCCTCGACGACTATTACGCCGAGTGTGACGAGCACCTGACCCTCGCGCGCAGTCACCTGCTCGCCCTCGAATCGCAGGTCGGGCAGGCGCAGGTCGAGCAGGCTCTGCTCGACGAGCTGTTCCGCAGCTTCCACACGCTCAAAGGCATCTCCGCGATGGTCGGCCTCGGCGCGGCCGAGCAACTCGCGCACCACATGGAGAGCTACCTGCGCGCGCTGCGCCAGCACGAGACGATTCTCAGCGCGGAGGGCGTCGAGGCGCTCATCGCGGGCGCTTCGACGCTGGAGCGGGTCATCGCCGCCCGCCGCAGCGAGTTGCCCCTGCCGGGTATAGACGCCACCGTCGCGCGACTCGAACGCGTCGCCACGGACTTTTCTTCAAAGCCTGCTCAGGCCGCGCCGACAGACGATGACGGCGGCGAAGGCTTGGGGCCGGGCGGGGCGAAGTCGGACGCGGGCGCGCGAGACGCTGTCGGGGGTGCGACGACGCGGACGTGGCACGTCGAGTTTGTGCCAACCCCGGCGCTGGCCGAGCGCGGCGTCAACGTCAACAGCATTCGGGCGCGACTGCAAGAGGTCGGCGAAATCAAACAGGCCAAGCCCCAGGTGCGAGGGCAGGGAGAGATCGCTTTCCTGTTCGTGGTCGTGACGAGCGCCGACGAGTCTGTCTTCGCGAGTTGGGGCATTGAGAATCTGACTTTCGTGCCGTTCGACGACGCCGCGCCGGCAGGTAGTTCGACTTTGCCGGGTGAAAATGCCGCGGCCCAGGAGCCGTGGTCGGGCGAGACGCCGGAGGCGGCGCTGACCCCGCACGGCAAGATGTTCGCCCCTTCCAACGTCGTGCGGGTTGACCTGACGCGCCTGGACGAGTTGATGCGGATGATCGGCGAGCTGGTCATCAGCCGCGCCCGCTTGGAAGACCACCTCGGGCGCTTGAAGGGAAGCGTGAGCGCCGCCGAGTGGCGCGCGTTGCAGGAGACGAGTCTGGCGATGGGCCGCCAGTTGAGGGACCTGCGCGAAGGCGTGATGCGCGTGCGGATGGTGCAGGTCGGGGAGATTTTCGAGCGCATGCGGTTCGTCGTCCGCGACCTGGCGCGCGAGAGCGGCAAGCGAATCACGCTTGAGTTGCTGGGCCGTGAGACGGAGATAGACAAGTTCCTCGTCGAGCGTATGACGGACCCGCTCATGCACCTCGTGCGCAACGCCGTCAGTCACGGGTTGGAGACGGCGAACGAGCGCACGGCGCGAGGCAAACCCGCGGAGGGCAGGCTCACCCTGCGCGCCGCGACCGCCGGCGAAAGTGTGTTAATCGAGATTGCCGACGACGGGCGCGGGATAGACAGGAAGCGCGTCGCCGCGCGCGCCCAGGCGAAGGGGTTGATTGCCGCGGGCGCGCAACTGGACGACGCGGCGCTGCTCGAATTGATATGCGCGCCCGGCTTCTCGACGCGCGACGAGGCCGACCGCGGGAGCGGGCGGGGCGTCGGCATGGACGTGGTCAGGAACACGGTCGAGGAACTCGGCGGCCGCATCTCGCTCGAAACCGAGAGCGGGAAGGGCACGCGCTTCACCGTCGAGCTGCCTTTGACGCTCGCCATCGCCGAGGCGCTCATCGTCAGCGTGGACGGACAAAAATTCGCCGTCCCGCAGTCGGCCGTGCAGGAGGTCTTGGAGGTCGAGTCTTCGGCCGTGAAGGCGCTGGAGAATAACGAAATCATCCCTTACCGCGGCGGGGTGCTGCCGCTCGTGCGCCTCGCGCGACTCTTCGAGCTGAACGACGGGCGCGAGCGCACCGCCTTCCACGTCTTCGTCATCGGCAGCGGGGGATCGGCGCTCGGCGTCGCCGTTGATCGAATCATCGGGCAGCGTGAGATAGTGGTGCGCGGAATCAGCGACCCGTTGGTGCAGGTCGCGGGCATCGCGGGCGCGACCGAACTCGGCGACGAGCGCGTCGTGCTCATCCTGGACGTGGCAGCACTGAGACAGTCGGCGGTGCATCGGTAAAAGAGCATGAGTAATCAGAGCGACTCCGAACCTTTCATCCTTTTCGAGCTTGCCGGGACGACTTACGGCGTGCGCAGCCGCTTCGTGCAGCAGGTCGAGATGGTCGAGCACGTGACGCCCGTTCCGAACGCGAGTGGGGCGGTCGAGGGCGTCGTCTTCGCGCGCGGGCAGGTGGTGCCCGCGCTCAACCTGCGCGTGCGCTTCGGCTTTGAAAGAGCCCCTTTCGATTTGCGCTCGCGCCTGATCGTGGTCGCGACGGGCGGGCGCGTCGTCGGGATGATCGTGGACACGGCGCGGGAGTTTCTGCGCATCCCGGCGGCCGCCATCGAAGCGCCGCCGGAGGCGATTACGGGGTTGAGCGGGAAATATCTTGAAGGCATCGCCACGCTCGACCGCCGGCTCGTCCTGATTCTGAACCTTGACGAAGTGATCGACATCGGCAACACGCAAACAGCGGTTGACGGCGAGCCGGAAGCGGCTTGAGACGGGAGACGAACATGGCAACTCAAATATCTGAAACCTCCGGCAGCAGTCTCGCCATAGACATCGGGCTGGTGCGCCAGCAGGCCGAGCAGGTCACGGAAGCGGCCGGCCGGATCACGCACGTCGCGAACGAAGTCGCCGAAGGGACGGAAGCGCAGGTGCGCTCGCTCGACGCGGCCGTGAGCCTCGCCAACGAGATGGCGGCTTCGATGGGCGAGACGACCACGCAACTCGAATCAATCGCCACCTCGGCGGAGGAGCTCGTCTCGTCGGTCAACGAAAGCGCCGCCTCCATCGAGCAGGTCGGGGCGAACTCCGCCTCGCTCGCCGCTTCGGTCTCGGAGACCTCGGCGGCCATCGAGGAGACTGCGCGCTCCATCGAGAGCGTCAACAGCGCGACGCAGGAGATGGCGACCTCAGCCGAAGAGGTGACGGGGGCGATGACGGAGATCGCCGCCTCCATCAAGAGCGTCAGCGAAGACACAGAGGCGCTCACCAGCGCCGTCAACGAAACCGCCGTCAGCATGGAAGAGGTGGCGCGCTCGATTGAGAGCCTCTCCGGCAGCGCAGACGATTTGAACGTCTCCGCCGAAGAGACCGCTTCCTCCATCAACGAGATGGCCGCCTCCATCGAGGAGGTCTCGGCGATGTCCGAGAACCTCGCCTCGACGGTCGAAGAGGTCTCCACCTCGATGGAAGAGGTGGCGCGCTCCGTGCAGGGCGTCGCGCAGAATGCCGAGCGGATTACTGAAGCGGCGACCGCCGCGGCGACGAGCGCCACCGAGATGGACCGCTCCCTGCGCTCGGTCGCTTCGATGACGAAGCGCGCCGAAGAAGTCACCACGCGCCTGACGCGCGAGGCCGAGGAGGGCGGCGCAGCGGCGCAAAAGTCCATTCAGGGGCTGGGCCGCGTGCGCGAGGCGATGGGGCAGTCGGCGACCGTGATACGCGAGATGGGCAAGCGCTCCGACGAAATCGGAGGCATCGTCAACACCATTAACATCATCGCCGAGCGCACGAACATGCTCTCGCTGAACGCGTCCATAGAGGCGGCGCGCGCGGGCGACGCGGGGCGCGGGTTCGCCGTCGTCGCCGAGGAGATACGCAACCTCGCGGACCGCTCCGCGCAGGCGACCGCCGACATCGGCGCGATCATCCGCTCGCTCCAGGAGGTCGTGCGCGAAGCCATCGCGGCGGCCAGCGAGGGGACGCGCGTCGCGGAGGAGAGCGGGCGGCTGGCCGAAGAAGGGTCCAGCGGGTTGCAGAAAATCCTGACCGGGATTAACGAGACGGCCCAACTCGTCGGGCAGATCGCGCGCGCCACGGACGAGCAGTTGGGCGCGGGCGCGCACGTCGTCACCGCGGTGGAGACGACCGCCGGGCAGTCGAAGCTGGCGGCGGTCGCAGTCGCCGAACAGGCGATGGCCTCGCAGGAGATAGTCAAGGCGACGGCGCAGATGCGCAAGACGGCCAAGGAAGTCAGCCAGGCCATGAACGAGCAGGGGCGGGCGGCGCGCGAGATCGTCAAGGCTTCGCAGGCCACCACGTCGGTCGCGAAGCAGGTGCGCAAGTCTTCGAGCGAGCAGGCCGTGGCCGCCAAACAGATCTCGCAGGCCGTCGAAGCCATGCGGCGCGGCGCGGCCTCGACCTCCCGCGCGCTCGAAGAGCAGGCCACCGCGGGCGAGCAGGTCTCGAAGGAGGCCGAGCGCCTCGCGCGCCAGATCGCGGGCGTCAGCCGCGCGATGGGCGAGCAGTCGGTCGCCGCCACGCAGATCACAGTCGCCACGCAGAGCATGCGCCAGCAGTCCGAACAGGTCGCCAAGGCGATGGGCGAGCAGGCGCGCGCCGCGCGCGACATGACCGCCGCCATCCAAAACGTCTCCAAAGAAGTCGGGCGCATCACGCTCTCGAACCGCCAGCACCTCGACGCGTCGGAAAGAGTCCTGGGGACGCTCACCGACATTCGCCAGATTACGGAACGCAACGCCCAGGGAGTCAGCGCCACCCTGAGCGGCACCGCGAGCTTGAACGAACGCGCGCGGCAACTCGCCGAAATCACGGACAGCCTCAGCGACAACCAGGCGTCCGCCGACGGGAGCGAGAAACGTCCGTCGAGGACCGCGCCGCGCGGGGGCGGGAAGGCGGGCGCGGCGAGACAGCCCCGCAGCCGGCGAGCGCCCGCCGGCGACCAGCAACTCGCGGTCAGCGGCCGCCCGTCGAGCGCGAACGGGGAGGATGCGGGAGGAGAGGACGGGAGTGAGTAAGTCGAATGCCGTTCACCATCACTTCGTCGAAGTTGCCAGCGCCGGGTTCTGATTGATGACCACAACTTCCACGCAGGACTCGGTCGGTGTCTTCACGACGGACGCGAATCTCATCATCCAGGTGTGGGACGCCGCACTGGCGCGCCTGACGGGCATCAGCGCGGAAGAGGCGTCCGGCCAATCGCTCGTCGCGCTCATCCCGGACGTGGAGGATCGGCGGCTGCTCGCGCGCTTCCGCCGCGTGCTGACCGAAGGCGTCGTCGAAGTGCTCGCGCCCGCGTTTCATCACTACCTCATCCCGTGCGCCCCGCTCACGCCCTCGAAGCGTTTCGACAAGATGCAGCAGCGCGTGAACATCGCGCCGCTGCGTGAGAGCGAACGCATCGCCGGACTGATCGTCACCGTCGAGGACGTCACCGAGCGACTCGACCGCGAGCGCGACCTGGCGGAGCGCCTCGCGCACGAGGACGAGGCCACGCGCCTGCGCGCCGCGCAAACTTTAGCCCTAGACGAATCTCTGGACGCCGCGCCGCCGCTCCTGGGCGCGCTCAGGGACGAGAGCTGGCGCGTGCGCCGCGCGGCGGTCGAAGGCGTCGCGCGCCGCGCCGCGCCGGACGCCATCGCCGCGCTCCTCAACTCCGTGCGCGAGAACCATCACAACCTGAGCCTGCTCAACAGCGCGCTCCAGGTGC
>DATMVE010000126.1:0-51120 GCA_035563515.1 Pyrinomonadaceae bacterium | reverse complement strand
GCGGGGCGTGGGCTGGGCCATCTGCTACGAGAACCCGGCCAACGGGAGGCTCTCGAACCACTGGGTCACGCTGCACGAAGTCGGCAACGTCTCGGGCTTCAACCCCGTGCTGGTGATGGACGTCTGGGAGCACGCCTTCCTCCTGGACTACAAGCCGGCCGAGCGCCCCAAGTACATCGAGGCGTTCTTCTCCAACATCGACTGGGCCGCCTGCGACGAGCGCATGCAGAGGGGCACGGTGGCGCGTTCCGGCGCCGCGCAATAATGACGGAATTTTTCTGCAATTTAACTGACGCGGCGACGCCGCTCCCACACTTCTGGGAGCACACGGTCGGGAGTGACCACGCGCCCGTCGCTTTGCGCGCCGACTGGCAAAGCCAGTTGCGGCGCTGCCGCGACGAGCTAGGCTTCCGATATGTGCGCTTCCACGGGCTACTCTCTGACGACTTGGGCACGCTCATCTGCCACCGTGAAAAATTCCTCTACTCGTTCTTCAACGCCGATCAAATCTTCGACTTTCTCCTGTCAATCGGGATGAAACCGTTTGTCGAACTGAGCTTTATGCCGAAGGCCCTGGCCTCGTGGAACACATCCTCTAATCCGCGCGACCCCCTCCACGACGAACCCTATGCTGCGGCCTTCGTAACAAAGACCGTGATGGAAGCAAACGGCCTCGTCGAAGGCTACAGCTTCTGGACGTTCTCGGACATCTTCGAAGAGAACTATTTCCCGTCGGTGCCGTTCCACGGCGGCTTCGGCCTGATGAACCTGCACGGCATCCCGAAACCGGCGTACCGCGCCTTTGAACTACTCCACCAACTCGGCACCGAAGCATTGCCCGTTGACGGCTCGCACGAAACCGTGGACGCGTGGGTGGCGCGCAAAGGTCAAACGCTGACCGTCCTCGTCACGAATCACGCCGGCCCGCGTCACCCCGTCAAAACCGAACAGGTTCAGGTCGTATTACGTAATGCGCCGGGGAAGTGCTACGCCTACGTGGAGCGAATTGACGAGATTCACGCCAACCCGAAGAGAATCTGGCGCGAGATGGGTGAGCCCGAGTACCTGAGCGCGGGCGAAGTGGAACGCTTGCAGGATTCGTCGCGGATGTGGAAGGAGCCCCAGTCGTGTGAGCGTGTGAAAGACGACCTCCATCTAGACCTCATCCTGCCGCCGCACGCAGTGGCAGCCATCACGGTGGAGTTCCCATCCGAGAACGGGTTCGGAGGTGCGCGCACATGAAGAGGCAATCGTTCGGTGACAGGGATTTGCACACCCTCGGACGAAACACCTTCAATTACTTCTGGAAGGAATCCAGCCCGGCCACGGGACTACTGGCCGATAATACGAGCGGGCATGCGCCAGCCAGCATCGCCGCGGTCGGTCACGCGCTGGCTTCCTACACGGTCGGCGTCGAGCGCGGATGGATCACTCGCGCTGAGGGTGTGAAGCGGACGCTCGCGACGCTGCGCTTCTTCGCAAACAGCCCCCAGGGAAGTGAGCCGGACGCGACCGGGTACAAAGGTTTCTACTATCACTTCCTCGACATGCGGACCGGGCGGCGAACGTGGGATTGCGAACTCTCGACGATTGACACGGCCATCTTGTTGGCGGGCGCGCTGACCGCCGCCGCATATTTCGATCAGGACACTGACGAAGAGCGGGAAGTGCGCGCTGTCGCCGATGCGCTCTACCGCCGCGCCGACTGGCAGTGGGCGCTTGACGGCGCGCTGAAGGTTTCACATGGGTGGAAGCCGGAGAGCGGGTTCCTCAAATATCGCTGGGATGGTTATAACGAGGCGTTGATTCTTTACGTCCTCGGTCTCGGGTCGCCAACCTACCCGCTCCCCAACGAAAGCTACATGGCTTGGACAGAGACTTACCGCTGGAAGAAGATTTACGACATCGAATTCCTTTACGCCGGACCGCTCTTCATCCATCAGCTCTCCCACATCTGGATAGATTTCCGGGGCATCCAAGACGACTTCATGCGCGAACACTCCATTGACTACTTCGAGAACAGCCGCCGCGCCGCCTACGTGCAGCAGCGTTACGCGATCCGCAACCCGCGAGGATTCAAGGGCTACGGCGAGTACGTCTGGGGCATCACGGCTTCGAACGGCCCCGGCCCCGCCGTGCATAAGATTAACGGCGTCCGCAGGCGTTTTTACGATTACCACGCGCGCAGCGTCCCCTTCGGCCTCGACGACGGCACACTCGCTCCCTGGGCCACCGCGGCCTCACTCCCGTTCGCGCCGGAGATCGTGCTGCCGACGCTCGCCGCCTTCAAAGAGAAGTGGGGCGAGATGCTGAGCCGGTACGGTATCGCCTGTAGCTTTAATCCGACCTTTCCGAGCAAAGAGAACGGCCACGCGGGCTGGATCTCGGGCGGGCACTTCGGCATCGACCAGGGGCCAGTGATCTCTATGATTGAAAACTACCGCTCGGGTTTCATCTGGAGGCTGATGCGGCAGTGCCCGTACATCATCAAGGGATTGCGCTGCGCCGGGTTCGGGGGAGGCTGGCTTGAGGCGCACTCATAAAACAGATCGGTCGCCGCCCGCCGGCGCGAAGGTGCGCGCGAGTGCCTCGCGCATAAACTGTCACAGTGGCGGGTCGTGACGGACATGCCGGCTAATGATCGGAAAGAAAGGCGAAAGAAGGTATGGGGCCACTCGATCTCAACGACTTCATTGAATTCGATGACCGGAAGGTCAACCCGGTAGTGCTCGCGAACGAGCCTGACATACGCCTTTTACTTCTGTGCATGCGGGCCGGACAGCGGGTTCCCGAGCACTCCGCCGCGGGCAGTATTACGGTGCAGTCGGTCACGGGCCGCGCCACTTTCTACGACGGCGAGGAGGCATGCGAAATGTTCGCCGGGTCGCTCGTCAGGCTCGAAGCTGGGCGGCCGCACCGCGTGGAGGCGCACACCGACGCCGCACTTCTCGTCACGATGATTAAACCCTCGGGGGCGGGCGAAAGTGGAGGCGCGCGGCGCGCGGCCGAATGCGAAATTGACTTATGCCTGATGGAGCGGCCCGAACGCCATCCGCTCGTCTTCGCCGCCTTCGACCGTCTGGCGGTCGGCGAGTCTCTCACCATCCACAACGACCACGACCCGCAACCTTTGCGAATACAAATCGAGCAGATGCGCCAGGGGGAGGTGAGTTGGGAGTACCTTGAGCGGGGTCCGGATACATTTCGGATCCGTCTCACCCGCGTCGCGCCGCCCACGGCCGAACGCCGGAGGGGGAATGAAGCGAGGGCCGGTGGCGATAACTGATTGGTTATTAATAACGGCCGACACGTCAGGTCGCGGAGAAGCGCGGCGGAAGGTTTTCAATCTCGCGCCGCATTCGGGCGCTCATTTCGGCGCGCTCTTCGACTGACATCAGGGCTTCGGGCCAGAGGTAGACTTGCTCTTCTTCCAGCCGGGTCTGCATCCTCTACGCGATGTGGCGCGACGGGAGCGAGTTCGACCCGCGGGCACTCGGTCGGAACGCCGCGAAAGCGGCGGCGTAGTTAGCGCCAGACACATTATGGCGCGCGGGGGCACTATCGTGACTCGGTGAGCCGTGCGGCCTGACCCGTAAGCTGCGGCTGTTTTGTGGGGCCGAACCAGACGTTGTGCTCGGAGTCGAGCGTGAGCCGTTCGCCTTCGAACTTAAACGTCAGCGTGGAGTAGTACGGCGTCTCGTAGGCGACGAGCTTCAACACGTAGGTGTCAGCGGCCGTCCACGCCCCGCTCGCGGCGACGAGCGGGCGGGCGGGCACGCTCAAGGCGCGTTCGAGGCCGTTGGCGAAGCCGCCGCCGCTCCTGGCCCAGGACTCAGACCCGACGGGCGTGCGCGTCTCGCCCTCGGCCGTCCGCACGACGAGCGCGGGCGAGTCGCCTTTGAAGTCGAGGGCCAAGGCCCTGATGCCCCGTTCATTCTCGGGGAACTCGTACCAGCGACCCGACACACGCTCGGATAGAGGGGAAGTGGCCTGCCCCGGCTGGACGCGGACGGCCAGCCCCTTCAACTTCTCGTCAAGCTTTCGGCGGGCGGCGGCATCTTCCGGCAGCCGCCCCGGCTTCATCTCTGGCAGGAGCTTGTCCCACACGAGGTTCATCACGCGCTGCATGTCGCGGACGCCGCTCGTGATGACGACGACCGCGTCCAACTCGGGCAGGACGATACAGAACTGCCCAAACGCGCCGTCGCCGCGGTAGCCGTGGCGCGAGCGCCAGAACTGGTAGCCGTAGCCCTGGTCCCAGTCGCTCTTCGGCGCGGACCCGTTCGAGGTCTGCCGCGCCGTCGCCTCCAAGACCCAGGCGGCGGGGACGAGTTGGCGGCCCCGCCACACGCCCTTCTGCAAATAGAGCTGCCCGAAGCGCGCGATCTCTTCCGTGCGCGCCGACAGGCCGTAGGCGCCGGCCGTCACGCCCTGCGGGCTCGTGCCCCACGTCGGGTTCTCGAAGCCCAAAGGGTCGAAGAGGCGCGCCCGCAGGTATTCGAGCAGGGTCAGGCCCGTCGCCTTCTGCACGATGGCCGAGAGCATGTAGGTCGCGGGCGAGTTGTAGAGGAAGTGCGTGCCCGGCTTGAAGGGGACCGGGTGACGGAGGAAGCGCCTGACCCAACTGGCGTCAGGCTCCGGCGCGAAAAAATCGGCCTCCGTCTGGTTCCCCGAAGACATCCGCAGCAGGTCGCGCACACGCATCGCGCGCAGGTTCAGCGAGGGTTCGGCCGGGGCCTCCTCGGGGAAGAACTTTAGAACCTCGTCGTCGAGACTGAGTTTGCCTTCGGCGACGGCCAGGCCGACGGCGGTTGAGGTGAAACTCTTGCTCAGGGAGTAGAGGACGTGCGGCGTGCGCGCGTCGTAGGGCGTCCACCAGCCTTCGGCGACGACGTGCCCGTGGCGCACGATCATCAGGCTGTGCATCTGGTCGATCTCGCGGTCGGACGCCTCGACGAAGGCGAGCACGGCCGCCGAGGAGATGCCCTGCCGCTCGGGGCTACTGCGCGGCAACCCCGCGCCCTGCGTCTCCCTTTGGGCGAGTGCGGTCGCGCAGCAAAAGGCGAGGAGAAGGCAGACGAGTGCGCCCCGCACGGCGCGTCCCAAGTTAGGACTAGATTTAAGGAAGGGTTTCATGGAGAATGTCGCACGCCTCCGTCTTTTAACATATAAGGTCTGACATCAGTCTGGCAGGAAGACGAATAACACTGCGACAGGGTAGCGTCAATTACGAGCCGCCCGGCCCGGAGCTTTCGGGAGGTTGGGCGGGCCTGCTGCGCGCGTTCGGCCCCGGCGCCATCATCGCGTCGGTGACGGTCGGGACGGGCGAGACCGTCTTCGCGCCGCGCGTCGGCGCGGTCTTCGGCTACGCGCTGCTGTGGGTCGTCGTCGCCGCGGCCTTCTTCAAGGCCGTTCAGGTCTACACGGGCGCGCGCTACCTAGTGCTCACGGGCGAGCACCCCCTGCGCGCCTGGTCACGCATTCCGGGGCCGCGCGCGTGGGCGGCGAAGCTGATCGGCGTCGTCTCGGTCGCCGCCTTCCCGATGTGGATCGCGGCGCTCGCGGACGCGCTCGGGAGTCTGTGCATCTGGATCACGGGCGTAGGAGAAGGGAAGGGCTGGGGGCGGCCTGTGTGGGGAGTGGCCGTCATCCTGACGGTGACGGCGCTGAGCTTCGTGCAGACTTACGGCGTGGTCGAGCGCGTCTCGACGCTGATCCTCTGCCTGAAGGTCGGGCTCATCTTCGTCGCCGTGCTCATCGTCCGGCCGGACTGGGCCGCGGCGCTGTGGGGGCTGGTTGCGCCGCGCCTCCCCGAATACCCGGCGTGGGTTCTGGCTGACTACCCGGACTTCAGAGGGCGGACGGTCTTCCTTGAGATGGCGGTGCTGCTCGGCGCGGTCGGCGGCGGCGTGCAGGACTACCTGGGCTACGTCGGCTTCCTGCGCGAGAAGAACTGGGGCGCGGCCGGGCTTGAGGGCGGAGGCCCAGAAGGGCTCAGCCGAGACCCTTCGGTCGTGCGGCGGGGCTTGAGCTGGCTGCGCGCGCCCGCGTTCGATACTATCGCCTCGTTCGGGAGCGTGCTGCTCATCACCACCTGCTTCATGATTCTCGGCGCGGCGGTGCTCCACCCGCGCGGGCTCGTTCCAACGGACGCCGACCTCTACAGCCAGCAGTCGCAGTTCCTCGGCCTCGTCCACCCGAGCCTGGTCGCGCTCTATAAGGCCGGCGTCTTCTTCGCCATCCTCGGGGCCATCTACGGCGCGTTCCCGCTCTACGCGCGCACGACCTACGAGATTGCAGCGGCCGTCTGGCCCGCGCGCGCGTGGGAGTTCGGCCGGCTGCGCACGTGGGTCATCCTCTACAGCGCCGCGGGCGGGCTGCTCCTCATCCTCACGGGCTTCAAGACGGTCGTCATCGCGCGCGTCGTCGCGCCCGTCGCGGGCGTGCTCGGGTGCGGGCTCTGGTGCCTGGCGATGGTATGGGTCGAGCGGACGCAGTTGCCGCCCGACTATCGAATGGGCCGCTGGCTGTTCGCCGCGACGGTCGCGGCGGGAATCATTATGACGGCCATCGGGTGTTACGTGGCCGTGCTGAGCTGGCTGTGAAAGAGGGGACTGTGAGACTCGCCAAACGTACGCTGCTTCTATTACTCCCGATACTTGTCCTGGTCGTCGCGGCGACGGAGGGTGGGCAGAAGACTGCGCCGCCCGACGTGGAGGCGCGCGTCGAAGGGATTCTGTCGCGCATGACGCTCGACGAGAAGCTGTCGCTGCTCGCGGGCACGGGGTTCGACACCGTTGCGATCCCGCGGCTCGGCATCCCGGCGCTACACATGACCGACGGCCCGGCGGGCGTGCGGACGGGGCCGGCCACCTCCTTCCCGGCGGGCGTGGCGCTCGCCGCCAGCTTCGACCCCGCGCTCGTCGAGCGTGTCGGCGCGGCCATCGCGCGCGAGGCGAAGGCCCAGGGCAAGAACGTCCTGCTCGCGCCCTGCGTCAACATCCAGCGCGCGCCGCACGCCGGGCGCAACTTCGAGAGCTTCGGCGAAGACCCCTTCCTCGCCGCGCGCATCAGTGTCGCCTACACGCGCGGCGTGCAGGCCGAGAATGTGATGGCCGCCGTCAAGCACTACGCCGCCAACAACCAGGAGCGCGAGCGCCACACCATAGACGTGCGCGTGGACGAGCGCACGCTCCACGAACTCTACCTCCCGGCCTTCAGGGCCGCCGTGCAGGAGGGCCGCGCGTGGTCCGTGATGGCCGCCTACAACCAGGTCAACGGGGCGTACGCGACCGAGAACGCCTACCTGCTCGACGAAGTGCTCAAGCAGCGCTGGGGCTTCCGCGGCCTCATCATGTCCGACTGGGGCGCGGTCAAGTCCACGGTCCCGACCTTACGCAGCGGGCTCGACCTGGAGATGCCGACCGGCCTCTTCCTCAACCCCGCCGAAGTGAGGAAGGCGCTCGCGTCCGGTGCCGTCACGCAGGGTGAGATAGACGACAAGGTGCGGCGGCTCCTGCGCGCGATGGCCTCGCTCGGGCTGCTCGAACGCGAAGTGCCGGCGGGCGGGGCGCTCGACAGCCCCGAACACCGCCGGCTCACGCGCGACGCGGCGCGCGCAGGGGTCGTGCTCCTGAAGAACGAGCGCTCCGTTCTTCCTCTGGACGCGAACAGGCTGCGCTCGATAGCGGTCATCGGCCCGAACGCCGCGGTCGCGCGGCTCGGCGGCGGCGGGAGCGCGCAGGTCGTCCCGCCCTACTCCGTCAGCCCGCTCGAAGGGATTAAGAAGAGGGTCGGAGATAAGGTGCGCGTCGAGCACGCGCCGGGCGTCGTCGCGCTCGAAGACACGACCGTCATCCCGGCCGAGAACCTGCGCACGCCCGACGGCAAATCTGAGGGTCTTCAGGGCGAGTATTTCGCCAACGTCGTGATGGAGGGGTCGCCCGCCATCCGGCGCATAGACCCGCGGCTGGACTTCCGCTGGGCCACGGGCTCGCCCGCGCCCGGCTTCCCCGATGACCAGTTCTCGACGCGCTGGACGGGCAGCCTCGTCGCGAGCCAGAGCGGCCGCTACTCGCTCAGCCTCAGCAGCAACGACGGCGGGCGCCTGTACCTCGACGACAAGCTCCTCGTAGACCTCTGGGCCGACCACGCGACCCTGACGGGCGCGGCGGTCGTCGAGCTCAAGGCGGGCGAGCCGCGCCGCCTGCGCGTCGAGCACTACGAGAGCCGCGGCCACGCCGACGTGCGTCTGGGGTGGCGCCGGATAGAGGAGGGTGCGCTGCGCGAGGCGGTCGAGGCCGCGCGCCGCGCGGACGTGGCGGTCGTCTTCGCGGGGTTGTCGGAGGCGTCCGAGACCGAGGCGCTCGACCGCCCCGACCTCTATCTGCCCGCCGGCCAGGACGAGTTGATAGCGGCTGTCGCGCGCGCGAACCCGCGCACCGTTGTCGTGCTCAACTCGGGCGGCCCCGTCCTGCCGCGCGGCTGGCTTGAAGCGGTGCCTGCGCTCGTGCAGGCGTTCTACCTCGGACAGGAGGGCGGAAGCGCCCTCGCCGAAATCCTCTTCGGCGACGCGTCGCCTTCGGGGAAACTCCCGGCGAGCTGGCCCCGCCGCTGGGAGGACTCGCACGCTTACGGCCGCTACCCCGGCACCGGCGGCGTCGTCAGATACGACGAGGGCCTGCTCGTCGGCTACCGCTGGTTCGACGCGAAGCGCATCGCGCCGCTCTTCCCCTTCGGCCACGGCCTCTCCTACACGCGCTTCGAGTACGCCGGCCTGAAGCTGACCAGGGAGGGCGCCGACGCAGACCCTTCCGTCAGAGTCGAGTTCGAGGTCAGGAACGCCGGACTGCGCGACGGCGCGGAGGTCGCGCAGGTCTACGTGCGCGACGAGGAGTCGAGCCTGCCGCGCCCGCCCAGAGAGCTGAAGGGTTTTACGAAGGTCTTCCTGAGGGCCGGCGAGAAGAAGAGGCTCGCGCTGACGCTGCCCGCCGGCGCGTTCTCCTTCTACGACCCCGCCCGGCATGGCTGGGTCCTGGAGGCCGGCGACTTCAACGTCGCCGTCGGCGCCTCCTCGCGCGACACGCGGCTGGAAGGCGGAGTCAAATTTGCGCGGACTTCACTGGTGAGGTGACCGCGACGAGGCGCCGGACCCATGCGCCTGTGGCTAGAAGTGGACGGGCACAGACACCGGGACGGCTCGACGCGGACGATGGTCTTCGGCGTCGCGTGTCTGGTCAGCTACCTGAGCCGCTGTATGAGCCTACAGCCCAGCGACGTCATCTCGGCGGGGACGCCTCCCGGCGTCAGGCTGGGCCAGAAGTCGCCGGTCTACCTGCGCGCAGGAGCACTGTGTGGCGCCAGGGTGGTGACCTTCTCTGCGTGTACGTGCCTGTAAGGTAGCCTCTTCCGAAGTTTCAAGCGCTCAACCGCCCGCCTCGTTTGTCGTCTAAACAATGACAGCGCGACCTTACTTAATAACCACAGACAAATCATTATTCCGATGATTTTCGCGGGCTTCACTCGCTGTCAAAATCTCTCCTTTCGGTACGGCGGAAGGGCAGCAGGAGAGAGTGAAGCATTTAAAGATAGTCATCGCGGAAGATTTCGGGCCGTTAAGCAGCATGTTGAGGCGGACGCTTTCGGCGATAGAGGGGATAGAGGTCATCGGGGTAGCGGCGGACGGAGTCGAGGCGCTGCGCCTGGTGCGAGAACTCAAACCTCACGTGCTTATCCTGGACATCTCCATGCCGCGCAAGGACGGGATTCAGGTGCTCAAAGAGATTCGCGCCGGAGATCATTCGACCGTCATCATCATGTTCACGGGGGAGTCGCCGTCGGTTCTTCGGATAGTCTGTCAGGAGGCGGGGGCCAACTACTTTCTGGAGAAGACCCAGGTCAAAGAGTTGATCGAAATCTGTGAACTAGAACTGCTGGCGCGCTAGCCTGGGGGTAATGCCGCCGGCAGCAGTACGCGGGGCGTCTTCTAACGCGAGTCGCAGCGTCCCGCGCGCGCCGCCGGGCACGACCTTCAGTGGGAGGGGGTTGTGCCCGGCGCGTTAGCTTCACTGAGATAGTAGTCGTCAGGGACGCGCCGACAGACAGTCGCGTTATGCAGGACAGATTGTGACGGAGCGGCAGGTTAACGTGAGCGTGAAGGCAGAGATCGGCAGAATCGAGGAGTCTCTGTTGAGTTTGATGACAGGGTTCGCGCAGTACAGATTGCGGCTTGCGCGGGCGTACGAGTGTGTTCAGGTCCTGCTCGCGCGCAGGGCAGGCGGGTTCTCAAGCGCGGAACAGGAGGCGCTGTACGAGGCGACACTGGACGACGCCATGCGGGACTATTTTCAACTGCGCGGCCAGATAGACTGGTGGCTTGAGCAGGCCCGTCAGGTTGTCGACGCCTTAACGGAGATGGAGCGACGCGAGTCGTCAGCAGACGTGACTGCTCCCGAAGTCAATCAGCAAGAAGTGCTGACCGACGGGTTTGAGGACGGGCCGGCCACGTCCTTTATTGATCTGGGATACGTATTTTGAACTCGGGCTGACACCGCCCCCGGAAGCGCAAGCACTCATATCAGGTTCGCCGTCGCGTTTTCGCTAAGCGCCCGTGCCAATTCCGCGGGGCCTGCCAACATCCTTACTACAGTAAAACCCTATTCTCATTACAGTGTTCACCTGATACTTCGACGGGCGCGCGTTAAGATACGCTAGGCGAAAGGGGGCGGCGCCGGATTGTTCCGCGGGAAGCTACGGCCTGGGGCTGTCCCATGAATCTGATTGCCGGGGACGGTGTGTTGCGCTCGGGGCAGCGAGCTTCGATTAATCTCTATCTTGAATTATGAAGTGCAGAGGGGTTACACTCTTGGTATCGAGACGGATTTTTATATGAAGGATTGATGTCTCAAACTTGTCCTAGCTCGTTCTGCTTCGATCCCCTCACGGCGAGTTGCAAATCCCCCGGACATATCGCCAGGGTTTACGGTCAGGCACGTCGCATCCATTGATTGATGATACTTTGCAACACATGCGGAGGAGACCAGAGAAGTACCAAATGCCTGTCACGCCCAGAAGACGACCGGCGTTTGTAACTGTCTGAGAACCCACTAACCACAAACCGAATCCTTAACCCGGCAGAAGCGCCATGAGACGGCACTCGACTCTCTCCACGTCTCTCTTCGTTGGCTTGACGGCGTTGGTGTGTGCGCCTCCTGATTGCGCCCTGCAACTCCCTGTCGCCACGACCGGAGGTTTGAGCACAGACCCCGCCGCCGCTGTCAGAGCAAGTGCAGCAGCGCGGCAGTACGCGACGACCACCACGCAGGAAAGGGCCGCGAGCCATCAGGATCAATTCTATTTTGCGCTCGCGTCCCATCCCACTGCCACCCTCCGGGGCAAAGTCTTAAAGTCCGCAGATGTCCTCCGTTTGACCGCCCGGTCAGCGCCCGCCCCCGTCTACGGGATGGCCGACGAATCGGGCTGCAACTCTTACATCGTGAAGCCCACCGACTTCATTAAGTTTGTGGAGGTCGCCTCTCAGATTTTAAAGCTACCGGCACCGGCTGAGCACCGCGCCTGATGAGTCATGAACATCCTTTACGTCGAAAATGACCCTCGCGACGCCGAGCTGGCGATGATGCAGTTGCTCAAGGCAGCGCCGCATTTTCAGCTTGAGATAGTCACCACTCTGAGTGAGGCGTCGGCGCGGCTGGAGCGACTGGAGACAGGGCCTCTGGATTTGCTGCTGACCGAAGTGCGCCTGCCCGACGGCGATGGCCTCGCGCTCGTGGCACAAATCCGCGCCCGCGCCCTCCCCCTCGCCGCGGTCGTCATTACTGGCACAGGCGACGAGGGAACGGCGGTCGCCGCGCTCAAGGCGGGCGCGGACGATTACGTGACCAAGCGCAAGGATTATTTAGAGCGCCTCCCGCTCGTCCTTGAGAGCGCGTTCCGGCACTATCGAGACCGCGAGCGGGCGCTGCGCGAGAGTGAGGAGCGCAACCGCGCCATCCTCAACGCCATTCCAGACCTGATGTTTCTTCAGGATAAGGAGGGTGTCTTCCTGGATTATCACGCGAAAGACGCGAGTGACTTACTGGTCGCCCCGGAACAGTTTCTGGGAAAGAAGATGACGGACGTGCTGCCCCCGGACCTCGCCGCCGCGCTGAAGCGCTGCTTCGAGCGCGCCCTCGAAACCGGCGAGACCCAGGTGCATGAATATAGTCTCCGCGTAAAAGGCGAGTCCCTGTGGTTTGAGGCGCTCATCGCCCGGACCGACGGAGAAAAACTGTTGAGCGTGGTCCGCGACATCACGGAGCGCACGCGGCATGAGGAAGCGGTCAGCTTTCAAGCACACCTGCTCAACACTATCGAGCAGGCCGTCATCGCGACTGACATGGCCGGCGCCGTCATTTTCTGGAATCAGTTTGCCGAAAGACTCTACGGCTGGTCGATGGATGAAGCCATGGGCCGAAAGGTGAAGGAACTCTTAAGGCCCACGGATTTGCAAGAACGCGCGGAAGAGATTTGGGCCAACTTGAGAGCGGGCAAGAGCTGGGCCGGTGAATTTACAGTTAAGCACCGCGACGGGACTCTGTTACAAATCTGGTTCAGTGATTCGCCCATTTATGACACGCGGGGAAACATGATCGGCGTGCTCGGCATTTCCCATGACATCACCGAGCGCAAGCAGGCCGAGGAGGCGCTGCGCAGGAGTGAGGAGCGACTACGCCTGGCGCAGCAGGCTGCGCGTGTCGGCACCTGGGAGTGGGACGTGCGGACGGGCGAGGCGATCCGGTCGGAGATGATCTGGCAGTTGCTCGGGCTCGAACCGGGCGACGGCACAGTGACGGCCGATAGTTTTACAGAGTTCATCCACCCGGAAGACCGTGACCGCGCCTTGCGTAAAGTCTATGAGGTGGTCGCCGAGGGCAATGAGTACTACGACGAGTTCCGCATCGTCCGGCGCGACGGCCGCGTGCTGTGGCTCTCGTCGAAAGGCTGCCTCATCCGCGCGGCGGATGGGCGGGCTGAACGGATACTGGGCGTCAACATCGACATTACGGAGCGCAAGCTGACCGAAGAGGCGCTCAAGGAGAGTGAGCAGCGCTTCCGCATGATGGCCGACGCGGCCCCGATCATGATCTGGATGAGCGGCACTGACAAGCTCTGTACATACTTCAACAAGAATTGGCTCGACTTCAGGGGCAGGACGATGGAGGAGGAGCTGGGGAACGGTTGGTGCGAAGGAGTTCATCCGGCGGATCATGACCGCTGCCTTGAAACATACTCTACGGCCTTTGACGCCCGGAGGCCGTTTACGATGGAGTACCGTCTGCTGCGCCATGGCCGGCAATACCGCTGGGTGCTGGATAAGGGCGTGCCCCATCACTCCCCCGACAGCACTTTCCTCGGCTACATCGGCTCCGCCTTCGACATCACCGAGCGTAAGCTGGCGGAAGAGGCGCTCAAACAGAGTGAGGATCAGGTCCGCGTCTTTGTAGAGCATACGCCGGCTGCGGTCGCCATGTTCGACCGCGAGATGCGGTACATGCTGATGAGCCGCCGGTGGCTGAAAGATAACAAAATAGAGGAGCAAGACATCATCGGGCGCAGCCATTACGAAGTCGTTCCTGACATCCCGGAACGTTGGAAAGAGGGCCACCGGCGATGCCTGGCCGGGGAGGTGCAGAGATGCGAGGAGGATGTTTTCCAGCATTCGGACGGAAGCAGTGATTGGGTCCGCTGGGAGACTCGCCCGTGGTACACCGCGAGCGGTGAGGTGGGCGGCATCATCATGTTCAGCGAAACGATCACCGAACGCAAACGCTCCGAAGACGAACTCTTGCGGCTCACCGTCCGCCTCTTCACTCTGCAGGACGAGGAGCGGCGGCGAATCGCACGCGAGCTGCACGACGTGACGGCGCAGAACCTTTTCGCAATTTCGATCAATCTCACCAAGCTCCATCAGTCCGGCTCTACTCTGGGCGCGGAGCAGCAGCGCGTGCTGGAGGAGTGCCGGGCGCTCACCGAACAATCTTTGCAGGAGATTCGCACGCTCTCCTACCTGCTACACCCGCCGCTCCTGGATCAGGCCGGACTGGTCTCGGCCTTGCGGTGGTACGTCGAGGGCTTTACAGAGCACAGCGGGGTCAAGGTCCAATTATTGACGCCGCTGCCGATTGAGCGTTTGCCGTCTGAAGTAGAGACGGCTTTATTCCGCATCGTGCAGGAAGGACTGCGCAGCATCCGCCGCCATTCAGGCAGCAGCGCCGCCAGCATCAGCCTGGAGCGGCGGGGCCACGAAGTGGTTCTCCAGATTAAAGGCCAGGGCAGGAGATTGTTGATCGAAGGGGTATCAGCGCCCGAAGAATTCCGACTCGTCGGCGTCGGCATCGGTGTCACCGCCCACTGCCGCGACGAGGGGCGGGAACTGGCCCCCAGGGCCGGCTGCGATGAGTGCGTCCCGAAGCCCCTGGACGAAGGCGCGCTTGACTCGATACTTTCCCGCTACCTGCGCGCGCAGTGACGGCCGCGGGCCTCGCCCCATTGTCCCCGCGGGATTGCAAATAAGAAGGGCGGGCCGCTCCCCCAAGCGATCCCGCCCTCTTCTGCCCGAACTAACGGGTCAATGATGGGCCGGAGTATCGCACGCCCCGCGTTGCAATATCATTGCCTGGAGCTTGTCGTTCCCCGATAAAACATTCTCCCAGCCCCGTGTGCCGATGTAGTGTAGGCAGCACGCCCTGTCGTCCTCGCTCATAGCCGTAATCTTCACCGCGAGAATATGGCCCGGAGGTTCTTCCTCGCCCGCCGGGTCCGGCCGCGGCGACGCCCGGAGTGTTATCTGTAGCCGAACGGGCGCATGAAGGGCCGTGTCGGCGGCGGCGTCTCACGCAACTCGTCCCGCTTCGATACCCTGCGGACGTTCGTGAAGTAGTCGACCGCGGCGGCCCTCAGCCCGACGTCTCGCCCGAGGCGCTCGCTCATGTACCACTTGTGCTCCAGCACCTGCGGCCACACCTCACTCGCCTCCACGGACGAGAGCCCCACCCCGGCGGCCGAATTCAGCTCCCGCGTTTCACTCCCGTCGTCCGCGGGCACATTCTCCATGACGTGATCTGACTTAAATGGCGCGGGCATCATTAACTCCTCTAGCGGGCCAATCCGGCCTGAATGATTAAAGGGTTTTGATGTATCGAATGTTTCGCCGGGGTTACGAGCAGGTAGAGATAGATTCACCGATAAGGGGGCCTCAGAAGCTCCCAAGCGCCAGGGTTGGAGTAAATCAACCCCCGTCTGGGCCAGTTTCAAACGGACCCTGGAGTTGATTTGCTCAAAGTGCAAAACCCGTCCTGAATGAGCGTACGTAACAGTACAGAAAACAGCTCCGCTTTAACGATAGAATGATTTCGCATTTAACCCCCCTATCTTAATTTCACGGTCCCGCTTGCGGGATAAATCCGTTTACGCATGTTCTCACGCCGACGCACATTAATTACGCTCAACTTTTATCCGTTACATGGGCTGCTCGCGGTGCGAGACGAGCCCGCGCGTCAAGGCCGTCCGGGGCCGCTTGCTCGATTACGAGCTGGGCCGGCCGCACTTCGTCGTGGGGCTGCTCAAGCGGGCGGAGGGCCGCGGCCCGGCGGGGGTGCCGCCGGCGACTTTGCCGGGGCCGCTTGAGTACGGGAGCCGCCGCGAGTTCGCCCGGCCCGACGCCCGGCGACCTCCGGCGGATTCGTGACGGGGAGTTGCGACACTTCCCGCTCCCCAGGCGGGCGATTACGACGCCCGGGGGCGACCCCCGCCGCCCAGAGCCCCTGCGCCGACGTCGCGGGCGTCGCCTCGCTCGGCGTCCTTCAGGTCTCGACCGACCCGAGGACGGACGTGGCCCAGTGCCTGCGGGCGACCCCGACGGCCGAGTCGACCGACGACGACGGGCGGCGGTGGCTGATTAATTTGTCGGAGACGCCGGGGCGCGCCGGGCCGGCGGGTGAATCCCGGGGCGCACCGGAGGACGAAGAGGGGGCACCCGGCGAGCGTGCGCTCCTGGCCCTCGGGAAAGGTGAGGGAGAAGGCCCAGGCGTGAGTCTCAGGCAGACATTAAATAACGAGGGGAGTCAGTTCTATGCTTGCAATGAATTACAGGGGGCCTCGGCGGGTCCGCATTGACCAGAAACCCGAGCCCGAGGTCCAGCACCCGCAGGACGCCATCGTGCGGGTCACGCGGTCCTGCATCTGCGGGTCCGACCTGCACCTTTACAACGGGTCCGTGCCCGACACGCGCGTCGGCATGACGTTCGGCCACGAGGTCACGGGCGTGGTCGAAGAAGTCGGCACAGATGTGCAGAAGTTGAAAGTCGGTGACCACGTCCTGGTGCCTTTCAACATCGCCTGCGGGAAGTGCGTCTTCTGCCGGCAGGAGCTTTACGGGAATTGCCACGAGTCCAACCCGGAAGCGACGGCGGTGGGCGGCATCTACGGCTATTCGCACACGGCGGGCGGCTACGACGGGGGGCAGGCCGAATACGTGCGCGTGCCTTATGCGGACGTCGGCCCGACGGTCATCCCGGAAGGTATGGACCCGGACGACGCGGTGATGCTCACGGACGTGGTGCCGACGGGGTATCAGGCCGCTGAGATGGGCGGCATTCAACCCGGCGACACGGTCGTGGTCTTCGGGGCCGGGCCGGTGGGCATCATGGCCGCCAGGTGCGCGTGGCTCTTCGGGGCGGGGCGGGTCATCGTCATTGACCACATAGACTACCGCCTTGAGTTCGTGAAGAACTACGCGCCGTGCGAGGTCTACAACTACGAGTCGCTGGAGGACGTGGTGGTGTTCCTCAAGCGGACGACCGGGTGGCTGGGCGCGGACGTGTGCATCGACGCCGTCGGGGCCGAGGCCACGGGCCGGGTGATGCAGACGCTTATGGGCAAGCAGTTGCACCTGATGGGGGGAGCCGCCACGGCGCTTCAGTGGGCGATCAACGGCGTGAAGAAGGGCGGCGTCGTCTCCATCGTCGGCGTGTACGGACCCATCGGCACGCTCGTTCCCATCGGGAACGTAGTCAACAAGGGCTTGACCCTGCGTGGGAATCAGGCGTCCGTCAAACGCCTGCTGCCGCGCCTCATCGAGCACGTGCAGAACGGCATCCTCGACCCGAAGGCACTAATCACGCACCGCATACCTTTGGAAGAAGTGTCGGACGCGTACCGCATGTTTTCGGCCAAGCTCGATAACTGCATCAAGCCCGTGCTGATCCCGCCGTCGGCCAGAAACTAGGAAGGAACCGCCATGGAGAATAGACTCGAAGAGATCGAAAATAGAACCATAGACCCTACGCAGGTCAAAGGCTGGGGCGTGGACGCCGACCCGGACAACGACCCGACATACCCTATGAGGAGGCGCGAGAACGAGCAGACCAAGAGCTACGACTGGGAGCGCCCGCCGCAGCAGGAGTCTGACGTGGAGGTCTTGCATTCCAACGAGCGGCCGAACCTCTCGGCCGCGTTCGGGACTTCGACGCCGCCGTCGGGCTTAAGCGGCGCGATCCGCCGCCTCGCCTTCAACTACAGCGAGAACAGCTACGGCCACTGGGTGCCGCTGATGCTGGCCGACCGCGTGAACATGGTCGAGGGAGTCGTTGACGACCTCGCGCACGGCCGCGTCCCCAACATCTTCTCCGAGTTGGGCTGGAAGGCGGAGTGGAAACACAACAGGAAAAGTCTGGTGACGCGGGTCGCGGTCGGGGCGGTCGTCGCCACCGCCGTCTTCACCTACCTGCGAAGCCGAAGGGATGATTCTGAAGCGGAGGAATGACGCCGCCCGACGTGCTCTGCGCGCCGCGTCAGGGCTACGCCACCTTTTCGCGCGCCAACTCGGTCGTCTCGGCCGAGAGGTCCGACGTGTCGCCGTCGTGCAGGAGCATCCCGATTAACGAATTCAGGCGTTTGAAATCGAGCGGCTTCATCAGGTAGGCGTCGAAGCCCGCCTCGTAGGCGGCCTGTTGAAAACCGCTCGTACTGAAGGCGGTGAGGGCGACCAGCGGCACGTGCCGTAAATCAGGGAGCTGGCGTATGCGGCGGGCGGCCGAAAGCCCGTCCAGCTCGGGCATCGCGATGTCCATCAGGATCAAGTCGGGCCGTGCGAGCGACGCGACCTTAATGGCCTCCTCGCCGTTCGTCGCCGTCAGCACGCGGAAGCCCTCGCCTTGCAGCGAGAGACTCACCAGGACAAGGTTGTCCGCCGCGTCGTCCACCACCAACACGGTCACATCTGATGCTCTGTTCTCTGACATTAACTTAACCTTCCTAACCCCGGCTTAGATGCCCGAAAGCGGCGGGGGTTTGTCAGGCTACGTGGATATCCGTCTGCACGCCGCCGTGATGCCAGCGGTTGGGTCGCCAAAATTTCTTTCAGGCCCAATATCGACGCGAGGGTTGATTGTTGAGCGTTACGTCTTGCGGTCGGAAGATTTTTACAACACGACTGAAGTGCGGAGGTGACTGGATGAGCCGTGCGGCGGGGCGTGGGAAATGTCGGCCGCCCGGCGTGCCGCTCCTGCGCTTGCGTGGCTTTGCAGAATAAAGTACATTGTAGGGCCTCGTTGTCCGCCAAGATTGCGGTCGGGGTCGTGGTGATGGTGGCGAAAATGAACGCGGACAGTGAGCCGGGTGCGATTCCAGTGCTGCTGATTGTATTTGGTGCCGGACGGTATTTCATTACGCGAGTCCGAATTCTGCCCCGTCACAAGTAATCTCAGTAGGCGATGCCGAGCCACAGGTGAATCAGATGTTTTGTCCCAAGTGCGGTCAGCAGTCTTCAGACGAAGTTCGCTTCTGCCCGAGGTGCGGGCTCCTGCTCGACGGGCTCGCAGCCTACGTGGCCGCCAACGAGAACGCCCCGGCCGGGGGGCCTGTCCCGCGCGCGCCGGAGATGACCGCGCGGCGGCGCGGCATGAAGCGCGGCGCGAAGGTGATGTTCATCTGCGGCGTCCTGCTGCCCGCCGTGGCACTACTCGCCTTCGAGGGCGACGCGCCCGGGCCGCTGCTGCTCGTCTTCACGGCGTTCCTGGCGGGGCTGGCCTGGTTTACCTACTCCTGGCTGTTCGGCGACAACGTCCTGCCCCCCGTCAAAAGCGCCGGCCGCAGAGACCTGGGCGCGGCCGGGGACAGTCCGGCCCTCGGCGCGCCGCAGTTCACCCCCGCGCCGCTCTTCGACCAGCGGCGCGCCAACACCGCCGAGATATACCGGCCGCCCAGCGTCACCGAGAACACTACGAAGCTGCTCGACAATGACTCCTGACCCCCCTCTCACATCCGCCCGCGGGTGGGTTCGAGTCTTCTGTGCAGGGCGACAACCGGGTTTACCTGCGCCGGCCCCGTGGGGTTACAGTTTTGAGGTTGGCTGCGTTAGAAATCTGCTCAAGGTCTTGCCCCGGCCTGTTTGAGTAAATTTATGAGGTCGCCGTTTTGAGCTTCGACGGCTATCGAGAGGGCTGTCTGTCCCAACTTGTTGCGCGCGTTCACCTCTGCGCCGGCGCGAATCAACGCCCTCACGTTCTTGATTAGAGCCGCCTCCTGGTTTGCGGCGTGTATGGCGTGCATGAGCACGGTGGTGCCGTAGTCGTCCGCGGCGTTCGCGTCGGCCCCCGCCTCAAGTAAGACCCTGACCAAATCGCCCTTCCGATCTTCGAATTGATAGACCGCCAGCTTGAGGGGCGTCGTTTCCGTTTCATTCTTCAGGTTCACATCAGCGCCCGCGGCGATGAGCGTCCTGGCGATTGCCGTCGCTGTGGCGTGGTCCGGGACCGCGTCTATGTCGAACGCCAGAGGCGTCATGCCTTCCTTGTCCCTGATGTTGACATCGGCCCCCCTCGCCAGCAGGGCGCGTACACTTTCGAGGTTGCCTTTTCGCACTGCGTAATGCAACTCGGTCCTCCCTGAAGGGTACGGCGCGTTGGGGTCATTCTGTGACGCACTTGGTCTTGGTGAGTAAGAGAGCTGCACTAAGGTCTCGGCCACCGTCTTGCCGTCAACGAGTTTGAGCAATTTCCCTTCGGCGGCAATCGCCCCCGGTTCTTTATTAAGCGCATCGAATTCCTCGAAGATGCAGGAATATTTGAATCGTCCTGTGAAGGAGTATCTGACGCCATTCACCGCGTCGGTGGTGAATTCGAATGAACCCTCGTTGCTTTCAATCGCGTCGAATCTGTATACCTGACCCCGGGTCGTGTGCAGGCCCTGGCCGGGGGAGACCTCATCATCGTCATGTTTTTTCCAGTGAGTAAGGTGGTCGAACTCTTCGAAGGGCTGCGGCAGTTTCCCGGCGGGGTAATAGTAGCCGCTAGGGTCGAAAATACATTGCGGGGTCGGCAGATGAGGCGAGACTGCTGCGCTACGGCCCGCGCTTGCGGAGGCGGAGATGGTTAAGACCGCGCAGGTGATAAGAAAAAGGAAAAGGCTCTTAGCGAGCGCATGCGTCAGGTTCACGTCCAGCCTGCTCCTTCCTGTGCCATTTTTTCTTCGGAAGAAAGAACGAGAATGAACAGGCAAATTGCGCAAGGCCAAAAGCAGGGCTGAAGATTCCGCGGAGCGGGGAATACCGGTGGCACGCGCGACGAGTACGTGCATGACTCTCAGAGGTGAGCAAGCTCAAGGGAGATGAGCGCTCGCTTCCACGAAGAATGGCGGGGTGCTGAAAGAGAACGGCAGTGAAAGACAGGTTGTAAATATCTTGATGAGTGTGGCACTCGTGAGGTTCACTTCCGAGGTGTTGAAATAATTGTCAGCCCGTCTCCGGCTTTAGCTTGCGTCGAGCACGGGGGGCAGTTCTTCGCCTTCGGGGATGAATCGGACGGAGAGGGAGTTGACGCAGTGGCGCGTGTCCTTGTCGGTGAAGCCTTCGCCCTCGAAGACGTGCCCCAGGTGGCCGTGACAGCGGGCGCAGAGGATCTCCGTGCGCCGCCCGTCCGCGTCCACCTTGCGCTCCACACTGTTCGGATATTCTTCGTCGAAACTGGGCCAGCCGCAGCCCGAATGGAATTTGGCCTCCGCCGAGTAGAGCGGGTTGTTGCAGCGCTTGCAGATGAAGGTGCCGGGCGAGAACAGGTTCTCGTACTCATTCGTAAACGGCCTCTCCGTGCCCTTACGGACGATGACGCGCTCTTCCTCGGCTGACAGGTGATTGTACGGCATAAATATTTTCAGAGACTTTAGCAAATCTTCCCCGCCCGTAAAAGTTAAAATCACCAGGCAATAATACAAGGCGACAGTTGATACTCTGACACTCTGGGCGATACATGATTGCCTGACTCAGACTCGGGTAAAGATTTAGTCGCAAAAATTTCTTCAGGACATTACGTAAGGCGGGTATCTGAAACGTCGTGACCCGAGCCGGATTGCCAAGTTCAACGTCATCGAGCGATACGCTCTGCCTGCTCAGCAGAAGTGAGTGGTGCGTCGCCCCTTCCATCCGAATTTCACCCCGCCGCGAATTTCCAGATGGCGGATTCCAGTTCGCCGAGTGCAAGATGCACAGCCTCGGGCGCGAGGCGCAGCGCGTACTTGCGTAAGTCGCTGCACTCGTACAACACGGTCAGCAGCATCAGGCGGGCCCGCAGGCCCAGGTCGAGCTGTGATTCCGAGTAGCCGTAGGCGAGCAGCATCGCCCTTTGCAGCTCGGCGTCGCCCTGCGTCATGAGGACGCCCGGCGCGACGAACTCATACTCGTGAAAGCCGCAGAGCGAGTCGCCGAAGTCTATCAGCCCCTTGATACGCCACCGCCCGCCCTCTTCCGCCAGCAGGAGGTTTCCGGCGTGAATGTCCCCGTGAAGAAAGACCTGCTCTTGATTCGCGGGCAACAGCTCCAGTCGCTCCGCGACGTACGCGGGCAGACTCTCCAGCCATTCGGGGTTAGCGCCGGCGGCGCGCTGCCGCCCCACCGCGGCCCGCGCCTGCCGTTCGATGAACCCGTGCCAGTCGCGGTCCAGGGCGGTCAGCAGCGGCGCGGCGTGCGCGTGCAACTCGCGCATCGCGGCACCGAGGCGCGAGACGATTTCGAGGCGGTCGCGGCGCGGGACGCTCGCCCAGACCTCCGGCGACGTGTGACCCGGTAGCTGCGTCATGACCAGGTACGGCCAGCCGTCGAGTTCTCCTGCGTGCAGCAACTCCGGCGTCTCAATGCCGAGCTTGCCCCGCGCGTAGTCGAGCGCCGCGGCCTCCCGCGAGTAGTTGTCCCGGAACGGCGCGAAGAATTTGATGGCGAGGCGGTCGTCCAGCAGGAAGATGATGTTCTCGCCGCGCGGCGAGCGACGCAGGCTCTCGTAGGAAAAGCCGTGCCGCGCGCAAACGGCGGCTGCCGCCAGCCGCCATACGCCGTCATGGAAATGGCGGCGGTAAGTGGCGGCGTCGGTGATGACGGGGAGTTTCAAAGGGCGTGTCAACTTCTGGAAATTACCACCCTCCGCGTCCGGGCGCGAGGCTCAGTCGAGAACTAGTTCCGCGAGTACGGGTAGATGGTCCGACGGGAAGCGCCCGTCCCAGGTGTCGGACAGCGCGCCGTGCTGTAGTACCTTAACTTTTCCGACGACGAAGACGTAATCAATTTTCGAATCCGGCACGAGCGCCTTGAAGTCGTTAAAGGTAGCCGTCGGGCCGTGGTGCCCGTGGAGCGAAAGGTAACGTGCGTCGCCCAGCCCGCGCGCCCCCGAACTCTTCCCGGTCGTCTCGCCCGTCAGAAGTCGGTAGCCCTCCGTCGCCTCGTTGAAGTTGAAATCGCCCGTCACGACGACCGGGGCGACACGGCCCGCGATCTTCTCGATGCTTCGTAGCAGTAGCCGCGCGCTCTCGACGCGGGCGCGCTCGCCCATGTGATCGAAGTGTGTGTTGAAGTGAAAGAAGGTCTTGCCGGTGGCCTTCTCCCTGAACTTCGCCCACGTCACGATGCGCGGGTAGGCCGCGTCCCATCCTATGCTGCCGGGTACGCCGGGCGTTTCGGACAGCCAGAGGGTTGCTCCGGCGAGGAGTTCGAAACGCGCTTTGTTGTAGAGGATTGCCGAAAACTCCCCCCGCCGGCCGTCGTCACGGCCGAGCCCAAACGCGACAAAACCGGGCAGCATCCGTTCGAGGTCGTCGAGCTGGTTGGCGAGGGCCTCCTGCACGCCGATCAAGTCCGCGTGATGGAACCGAATCATGCTCGCGACCATCTCCCGGCGGTTCGCCCAGGCGAGCTGACCAGCGCGCGGATCGTCGTACCGGATGTTGTACGTCATGACCCTGAAAGGCCGTGCGGCAGAGCGCATGGCCCTCTGCGCGGACGCCGTGAATTGAGGCGCGCAGCCGAGCAACAGCGCCAGCGACAGACACCCTGTTAGCTTGAAGGCCACTCTTCTGGTATTCATGGAGTTTATCCTCGTCAGAGAAAAACCAATCTTGAGCGCCGCGCGAATCCGCCGCGTGCTTTGAAATGTAAGCACCGTTGACACCCTATCAGGGTAGTGCTATACATCGGCAATCGACAAATCAATTTAGCCCCCGCTGTCAACATTCCCCGACCTTGAGAGCAGTGGCCTCTAAAGATTCGCTTCAGAAAGTTTTGGTCTTGGTGATGTGCGTCGCGCTCGCCTGCCCGGCGGCGTGGGGCGTACAGAAGGCCGATGCCCCGAACGCCCGACGACGCCCGAACGCGTCCCTGCGGCTGGCGAAAATTCCGAACCGCAAGCCGCGCAACGTCGTCTTCATCCTCACGGACGACCAGCGCTACGACGCGCTCGGCTTCGTGCGCGGGCAGTCCTTCCTTGAGACGCCGAACATAGACGCGCTCGTGAGGCGCGGCGTCTACCTGCCGAACGCCTTCGTCACGACCGCGCTGTGCTCGCCCTCGCGCGCCTCGATCCTGACGGGCCAGTACGCGCACCGCCACCGCGTCGTCGATAACGACAGCCCCATCCCGCCCGGCCTCGTCTTCTTCCCGCAATACCTTCGGCGCGCGGGTTACGAGACGGCCTTCATCGGCAAGTGGCACATAGGCGGCCACCGTGACGACCCGCAGCCCGGCTTCGACCACTGGGTCAGTTTCAAAGGGCAGGGCAGCTACCTGCCCGACCAGGACGGCCTGAACGTCAACGGCAAGCGCGTCCCGCGGAAGGGTTACATCACGGACGAGTTGACCGACTACGCGCTCCGCTGGCTTGAGGCGCGGCGGGGCGACAGGCCCTTCATGCTCTACCTCTCGCACAAGGCCGTGCACTCGGAGTTCATTCCCGCCGACAGGCACAGGGGGCGCTACGCGCACGAGACCTTCGTGCCGCCGCTGACGATGAACCCGGAGAGCGTGCTGGGCGCGCCCATCTGGGTGCGCAACCAGCGCAACAGTTGGCACGGCGTAGACTTCCCCTACCACAGCGAGCTGAACATTGACGAGTATTACAAGCGTTACGCGGAGACTTTGCTCGCGGTGGACGAGGGCGTCGGGCGGGTCGTAGACCTGCTCAAGCGAAAGGGCTGGCTGGATTCGACGCTCATCATATTCATGGGCGACAACGGGTTCGCCTTCGGCGAGCACGGGCTGATAGACAAGCGCACGGCCTACGAAGAGTCTATGCGCGTGCCCCTCCTGATGCAGTGTCCGGGTTTGTTCCGCGGCGGGACGGTGGTCAATCAGGTGATCGCCAACATAGACATCGCCCCGACGATTCTCGAAGCGGCGGGCCTGAGGACGCCGAACGACATGGATGGCCGGAGCTTTTTGCCCCTCGCCGAAGGCAAGCAAATGCCCTGGCGCGAGCACTTGCTCTACGAATATTACTGGGAGTGGGCCTTCCCGCACACGCCGACCACACACGCGCTGCGCGGCGACCGTTACAAGTACATAAACTATTACGGCATCTGGGACATCAACGAGCTGTACGACATCAAGGCCGACCCGAAGGAGTCGCATAATTTGATCGGCAGCCCGGAGCACCAGGATGTGGTCAAACAACTCCGGCAGCGACTGTATGAGACCATGGAGAAAACACAGGGCCTGTACATCCCACTCAAGCCGGCTCACTGGGGGCAGCAAAATCTGCGACGACCGAGCGGCCCGAAGGCCGCCGAGTTCCCGCCCGGGCTCATTAAAAAACAGTGAAGCCCGCTAATCTTCCAATGCGCGGGTGAGTCAAAAACTAAGTGTTAATACCTACGCGTATTGAGTAATCACACTCTCGCGTCCCGTAGCACAGAAAACTAAATTGACAACGGGTCAAGAACAAAGCTTATTGCCGGAGTGCGGGTGACTTGCCCCGAGACCGAACGTCAATCGTTAAAGGCCGAATTGGAAGCTATCTTATGGAAATTCTCAGGAAGAAGATCGAAGGTTATGAGCAGGTCTTGCTCGGGCAGGACCCGGCGGCGAATTACAGGGGGATCATCGCCATCCACAACACGTCGCTCGGCCCGGCGCTCGGCGGCACGCGCCTCTGGAATTACAGTAGCGACTGGGAGGCGCTCGCGGACGTGCTCCGCCTCGCGCGCGGGATGACCTACAAGAACGCGCTGGCGGGACTGCCGCTCGGCGGCGGCAAGTCCGTCATCTTCGCGCCGACACACGGGGCGGACCGGGAGAAACTCTTCCGCGCGCACGGGCGTTTCGTCGAGACGCTCAAGGGTCGCTACATCACGGCGGAGGATGTCGCGACGACGCCCGCCGACATGGGGTGCGTCTCTTTGGAGACGAAGCACGTCGTCGGGCTGTTGGGGCGCTCAGGCGACCCGTCGCCGGTCACCGCGCGCGGGGTCTTCCGCGGCCTCCTCGCCGCGGCGAATTACTGCTGGGGGGCGGACGACCTGGCGGGCAAGGTGGTCGCGCTCCAGGGCTGCGGCAGCGTCGGCTACCACCTGGCGGGTGAACTGCACCGGGCGGGCGCAAGGCTCGTCGTGACGGACATCGAACCTGAGCGGGTCGGAAAGGTGGTCAGGGAGTTCGGCGCGGAGGCGGTCGCGCCGGAAGACATTTATGACGTTCGCGCGGACATCTTCGCGCCGTGCGCGCTGGGCGGGGTCATCAACGACCAGACGCTCGCGCGGCTGAAAGTCGACATCGTGGCCGGCGCGGCGAACAACCAACTGCTCGAAGACCGCCACGGCGAGGCCCTCGCCGTGCGCGGCATACTGTACGCCCCGGACTACGTCGTGAACGCTGGCGGCGTCATCCAGGTCTGCATCGGGGCGCTCGGCTGGGACCGCGCGCGCGTCGCGGCGAAGGTGGACGAGATTTACGACACGCTGCTCAACGTCTTCGAGACGGCGGAGTCCGAAGGGCTTCCGACCAGCCGCGCGGCCGACCAGTTGGCCGAACGGCGGCTGGACTACGGCAGCAGGCGGCGCAGTGCCCTGTCCAACTCGGCCGCTTCAATCGGCTTGGTGATGTAATCGTCGCAGCCTGCTTCGAGCGCCGCCTCCTTCATCCCGTAGGTGTCGAAGGCCGTGATCGCCAGAATCTGCACGCCCCGGCGGATCTCTTTGCAACTGCGGATTTGCCGGGCGGCGGCGAGTCCGTCCATCAGCGGCATGTTCAAGTCCATCAGGATGAGGTTGGGGCCTGCGCGCCGGGCCAACTCGACGGCCTCCCTGCCGTCTGCGGCCTCCAACACGTGACAGTTGTGGCTTTCGAGCATACGCCTCAGCACGGCGCGCGTGTCGTCGAAATCATCTGCCACCAGGACAGTCAAAGTCGGAGTCCCTTCCAGAGTCATGCCGGGGTCGCCTCGCTCGCGGGAACAGATACAGCCAGTGAGTGGGAGGCCCGCGAGTGAAAACCGCGGGCCTAGCCGGTCGCCTAAGGTCAGGGAGTCTTCTGCATCGTAATCATCACCAGCGGACTGTTACCGGCCGTGCGGCTGTACGAGACCCAGTAGCCCGCCTCCGGGTACGTGACCAGCTTGTGCATCGAGCCGTCCTCCTTGCTCTCTACCTCCGTGCCGAGCACGTCAGCGGGCTTGGGCGCGCTGCTGGTGCCGATGTAAGTGACGGAGACGGCGCGGGCCTTCTTCTCTTTATCGTAGTAGACGCGCGCCCGCTCCTTGTCCGAGAGGGCGAAGACGTCGAATTCGTCAAACTTCTCCTCCGGCTTGCCGAGCTTGCCGCGCACCTCGTCGGCGCTCATGCCGATGCTGACTCCCTTGTATTCGCGGTAGAGCGGCCCGGCCGGTGGCGTCTGCTGAGTCGCCGCGGGCGCTTGAGTCTGCTGCGCGGTCGCGGGAGGGGCCGCCTGCGTCTGCTCCTGGGCGGCGGCGGCGGAAGGTATGAGCAGCATTAACAGGGCCGCGGCAAGGCCCGTGGCGAATCTGCGAAATGTAAGTTCAAAGGAATTTTTTAACATGATCGTATCTCCGTAAATAGAAATAGCCAGATAGTCCTAGCCTAAAGTGTGGGGCGGGTTGTGACAACAGTGTGAACACTTAGCGCGCGTAGGTGATATCACCTACGCGCGCATGATTTAAAGCCTCCGATTGCTCGGAGGCTTTGTGTTTCCGGTCTAATTCTGGAACCGCCTGACGGCTACTTCCCTGTGTTGGCGAACTGGATGCAGTCGCCCTGGTTCTTGAACGTGCGCGGCGTGTTGAAGGTCTGCCAGCCGCCGTTCTTGCACTGGTCGGCGGTGGACGGCGGCCCGACGGCGACGTTCCCGGAGCCGTCGAATGAGCAGTCGCCGATGACGATGTTGTCGTAGTAAGTCTTGCCCAGGTAGCCGTCCTCGACGACCGAGCCGCTGAGAATCTGGTAGTTGGGATAGGTCGCGGCCAGGAACAGTTCCATCGCGTCCCAGTTGAGCGTCATCCCGCCGCCGCCCTGCGAGAGGTCCCAGCGCCCGACGGCGTCGGTCATGTCGTTGAAGTCCCACGCGCCCGTGACGCAGCCGCCGCCGAAGGGGAGGTGGCCGACGTAGCCGAAGGCGTTGAAGTCGCCGTCGCCGTCGCCGTCGCTGTCAATGCGGAGCTGGACGCGCGGGCTGCCGGCCGTGCAGGTCTTGGGCGGCACGAAGTAGTACTTGAGCTGGACCTGGTTGTCTATCTCCGGGGCCTGCGTGCCGGCGGGGAGCGTCTTGCTGACGCCGCCGAAGTCGCCGACGAACTCCGGGTCAATCGAGAGCACTTCGTTGCTGGGGTTCTCGGGGTCAGTGTCCGTCTGCATGTCGCCGAAGAGGGTGAACAGGCAGTCGCTCTGCGCGAGCGCAGAGTTTGTCAGAACGGGGAACAACAACATTCCGACGAGGGCAAGAAAGAACAGACTTCTTTTCATGTTGGTGGTTTCTCCTTTGTTAGCGAAATCGCGTGCGAGCGGCTTTGGTGAAAAGTTGCGGCTGGAATCGCCTGGGCCGAACCGGGGCAAACGAGTGGCGAGAGCCCCGGCCTTCTCTAATCGCGGCGAGGTAAACTAAAACAAATGTCGCGGCGGCGCATGGCGGATAACACCCATGAGGCGTAGGTGAAAACACTCATGCGTCCCGGCGCGGACGAAAGTGTGTAATTCAGCCGCTCCTATCGCGCTCGATGACGTGGCGCGCGATCTCGACGCGGTTGCCGAAGTTCTTCTTGTCCAGGATGTGGCTGATGTGGTTCTCGACGGTGCGGACGCTGATATTGAACTCGGCCGCGATCTCCTTGTTGGAAAGGCCGCGGGCGACGGCCAGGGCGATGCGCTCTTCGGCTTCGGTTAAGTCCTCGTCGTGAATACTGATCTGTTCGCCGCTTGAGGAAGTGGAGCCGACGAGCCGCGCGATCTCGGCGTGCGTGCGCTCGACGCGGTTGAGAATGCTGTGGATGACGGCGAGCAACTCGTCCGGCTCGAACGGCTTGGTGATGTAAGCGTCCACGCCCGAGCGAAAGCCGGCTATGCGGTCGGCCGTTTCATCCTTCGCAGTGAGAAAGACGATGGGCACGAGCGCCGTGCGCGAAGAGGCGCGGAGCTGACCGGCGAGCTGGTAGCCGTCCATGCCCGGCATGCGGATGTCGCTGACGACGAGGTCTGGCACACTTTCGGCCACGCGCACGAGCGCCTCCCGGCCGTTGCGCGCCGTCACCACTTCGTAGCCCTCGGCGCGCAGCGCGGCCGCCACGGCGCGCAGCAGGTTCGGCTCGTCGTCAACCACGAGCAAACGCTTCGGCATTCTGTTTCTCCTCTTCGGGCCTGCTCGCCCCTCGCCCCTCAACGCCGCGCCAGGCGGGCAGGTAAACTGTAAACACAGTCCCCCGCGGGGCGGTGTTCTCGACCGAGATGCGCCCGCCCAGTTGCTCGACAATGCTGTGGGCGAGATAGAGCCCGAGGCCGACGCCGGACGCTTCGTTGTAGTCAATCGTTTCGCCCGGCGACTCTCCGTGTGGAACGGCGGCGGGGCGGCCCCTGTAAAACTTCTCGAAAACGTGAGGCGCGTCTTCCGGCAGGATGCCGCAGCCCGTGTCCGCGACCGTGATGGCGACCTCGCTCTCGTCCGCATGCTTCGCACTGAGGATGATGCGCCCGCCTTCGGGCGTGTACTTGATGGCGTTCTCGATCAGGCTGCACAGGACGCGGCGCAAGGCCCCGCCGTCGGTCAACAAGTCCGGCAAGCCTTCGGCGGGCGGGTCAATCAAGAGGCCCAGCCCGCGCGCTTCGGCCGCGTGCTGTTCGACGCGGGCGCAAGCCGAGATGACCTCTTCGACGTTGACGCGCGCGAGCGTGACCTTAAACGCCCCGGCCTCTATGCGCGAAAGGTCGAGCAGGTTGAGCACGAGGTCTATCTGGCGGTCGCACTCGGCGGCGATGGTCTCCAAGTACTCGCGCTGCTCCTCTTCGGTCTGACCGCCCCGCTGCAAAAGGCGAGTCAGGGTTTTGATGGTGGTCAGCGGCGTGCGCAACTCGTGCGAGACGCTTGAGACGAACTCGGACTTGAGGCGGTCGAGTTCCTTCAAACGCTCCTCGCGCTCTGCTATCTGCCCGGCCATCTGGTTGAAGGCCGTGCCGAGTTCGATCATCTCGCGGCCGCCGCCCACGGGCGCGCGCGCCGAAAGGTCGCCGCCCCCTAGAGACTGCGCCGCGCCGCGCAGACGCCTCACGGGGAGGACAATCGTGCGCGCCACGAGGAGCGCCGCCGTGACGGCGAACAAGAGGCCCAGGATGCCGAAGTAGAGGTAGCGCGTGAACTGGCGGCGGGCGGGTTCGTAGAGGGCCTCGCTCGGGATGCCGACTATCACGACGCAGTCCGTGAGCCCTGCGCGCGCGATGCCGTAGACACGCCGCACGCCGTCGTACGGGCTCTCGACTTCGACGACGGCCGCCCGCCGGTCGCCGAGCGCCCGCTGCCGCTCGTCCCCCAGGACGTTCAGCAGCGGCGAGCCAGAGACGTTCGTATCGACGGGCGTCTCCGTGGTCTGCCTCCTGAAAAGGACACGGCCTTCCGAGTCGAAGACGCCGATGACGCCGCGCTCGGAGAGATTGACGTTCTGGAAAAGCTCAGCCGTCGCGGACCCGCCCACTCGCGCCACGACCGCGCCCCCGCCGCTGACGGGGACCGCCACGGCGAAGATGGGGCGCGCCTCGTCCAGCGTCCTGTCGGTCGCCACTGTCCAGGAGCCCCGCCGGGTGGTTTCCCCTATGAGGTAATCGGCGAGCGCCGGCGGGAGCGGCTCGCGGCCCGACGGCTGAGTCGTCAGGTTCTCGCCCCCCGGCCCCAGGACTTGCAGGTCAATCCAGTGCGGTCGCGTGGCGACGACCAAACGCATGCTCTCCGCGAAAGTCGCCGTAGTGGACGAGCCCTGCGCTTCTATCATCGCCGAAAGCGTGTTCAGCGGTTGGCGCTGTGCGTCAACCCAGCGCTCGAAGGCGACCGCAGCCAACTCCGCCTGCTGCCGGATGGAGTCGTCCAGTTGCAGGCGGCTCGCGTTCCACATCCCGCGCAGGCCCAGAGCGCCGACGAGCGCCAGCGGGACCGCGACGCCGACGGCCAGCAGCACTAATCGCCCGCGAACACCCATCGCCGCTGAATCCTTCCTGAGCCCGAAGAGTTTCGTTGCGGGAAGTATAACAACACCCGTCCGGCCCGGCATAAGGGAAAACACCCATGCCTCGTGAGCGATAACACCGTTTCACCAGACGGGACAGGCCGTTAAAATTGACGCCTGTTCTCGGAGGGCTATTCAGGAGGTGCGCGGTCAATTGTTATTCAGGGTCGGCGAGAGAGTGTATCTGGGGGCGACGGCGCTGGAGATTGTCGACGCGCTCAAAAGGGAAGCGGTTAACGGGACGGAAGACTCTCTACACCTCAGAGAATTCCTGCGCCGGTCGTTCGCGCAGCTCTCGGATCGCATCCCTTTACGCGAGCTGGACGTGAGCGACCGGCTGGACGACGAGACGCTCGCCCTGAGCTACCTGTACCTGCGCGACGAGTACGGCGCGGGCGAGCTGGACGACGTGCCGCGCAGAAGTCGGTGGGCACGTCCGCTGTGAGGCGCGCCGAGCAGTCCTCAGAGTGACGAGGGGGCAAATTCATGAGTGAGGTGAGGAACATAACGGCCGAAGGGCGGAGTATCGGCGGGACGAGCGAGGGCGTGCTTTCGCCCGCGGTCAAGCGGGTCGCGGTTTACGCGGCCGCGGCCCTCGTCGTCTTTCTGGCCGGTCTGGTCCCGATGTGGCTCAAGGCGAGCGACGCCGCCTCCCAGCGCGACGCGGCGCGCCGCGAACTTCAGTTGAGCAGAATGCAGAACCTGCTCGCCTCGTCGGCCGTTGACGCCGAGCGCGGCGAGTACGAGCCGGCCCGCCAGGAGGCGAGCGATTTCTTCACGGCGCTGCGGGAACATCTTGACAGAAGTGACAACGGGGAGACACTTTCGGCGGCTCAGCGCGAGAGCCTGAAGCCGCTCCTGAATGAGCGGGACGACTTGATTACGCTGCTGGCCCGCAACGACCCGGCCGCCGGCCCGCGCCTACTGGAGATGCACGCCGCGTTTCGCCGGGCGATCTCGGGCGCACCGCCGGAGGCCAAGGCGGCGCGGTAGGAGTCATTAAAGGAGGTAGGCGCTTTCAGGTCGAGCGGCCGGTCCCTCCTCTCACAAAAATTATTTGTCGGAGGTGAGTGATATTACTCATGATTCGTTCGTCGGAGTAGCGTATAAGGTGGGACGTTACTCCTAACGGTGGAGGTAAGGGCGCGCCCCCGGCGCAGATGGGTAAAATGGGGGCGCGTAGCGGGAGCGGGCGGGGCACGAAAGATGCCCCGCCCGCTGCCGTTTTCCGGGCGGTTCGGTTTGCCTCGAGGCTGCTCTCGGCGCGCGCGCGTGAGCCTGTGCTCTGACAGAATCGCCGCTATCGGATTCGGGGCGGCGGCGTTAGGTAAGCGGTTCCGCCTCTACTCGGTCGCGACCTGGCCCGGAGGCCGAGGCACCCCGGATGACGGCGCGTAGGCCGGGAGGGGGCAGCGGACGTGCCTGACGGCGCGCCGCTGAAGGCGAGCGTTAGACCTCGAACTCTGGAGGAGTTCGATGGTAAGAATACTTATAAGTGTCGTCCCCTCTTTTTTCTTAGTAGTAGCTTCAAAGTTAATTCTGGCGGTGGGTGGCCTCGCGGCAGCGAGCAGACGATGGTAGAGGAAGGTGCACTTGACTCAGACGTATCCTCCGTTTCACCTCAAAGGAGACCCCGACGGCGACTTCTACGCGCTCGCCTTCTGTGAGGGCACCTACGTCTCCCCGACCGGGAATACGCGCGAGGACGGGTTCCTCGTCCTGTATCACTCACCCTCGCCAGAGTTCACGCGGCTGTCGATACACACCTGCACACGAGACGGGCGGGCGCTCTCGTATTCGCGCGGCATTGACCGTCATGACACTCCCGAGTTCGCGCTGCTCAAGGCGTGGTACGAATACCGTCTGCCACCGCACGGCTGGAGGCTGTACCCGGCCGAGGTCGCGCGGCGTCATTGGGAAGAGGCGGGCGAGGCCCACGAGGAGTCGTACCGCGCGATGCGAAAGATGTTCTGTAGCATCCTCTACCACCTGGTATTGCAAGCCTGGTCAGAGCAGCAATGGAAGGTCGAGCCGCTGTTCTACCCGTCGGCAGGGCAAGAGATGTCAGACCCGTTCGAGCCGACTCGGGAAAATGAGGAACTCTTTCAATCTTCCTTCGACGGTGACGAAGACACTGAGTAGAGGCGGAGGATGATTGGGCGGCGTCACCCAACGAGCGCATGCGCGGAGGTTCTTTCAACGTCCGGTCCTGAATCGGCTCGCATACGGCACCCGTTTCTCGAAGGAAGAGGGAGCATGACGGTGGGCCGTCATCGGCTCGTATTCAGCCCAACCCGCTCAAGTAGCTCTTCGAATTTCGGCTCGGAATGTAGTGTGTCGAGACGCGGGTCCGTTTTCAAGGCGCAAATCGAAATGCTTTTTCCCTCTATCGCCTTCTCAAGGTGATTTAAAGATTGCTGGTTATCACTCAGCGCCGCGTAGGCGGTGGCGATTTCGTAATTGTCAACTTCGTCATTGCCCGGATTATCCAGCACGGCCCGCAGTATTTCCCTGGCCTTGATTTGCTCCCCGGCTGACGCGTAAACCCACGCTTTGAAAATTTCAATCTCCCAGGACGGAAAAAGGTCCGAAGCCTTCTCGGCGCATTCAAGCGCCAGCCCATGAGAGCCTGACCTCGCGTAAGACACGGCGAGCTGAGTCAGGGCGAACAAAAAATCGGGCTCGATCTCAATCACTTCCTTCAATTGCTTAACGGCTTTGGCGTAGTCACCCATGTGATTAAAGTGAGCGCCTAATTCTGTGTTGGCGTGCAAACAAAATGGGTCCAACTCTAACGCCTTATATTGGTAAAACAATCCCTCCTGGAACCTGCCTGAATAGATCAACGCGCTGCTGTACCATCGCAGCGCGATTGCATTATTAGGATTCAGGGCGAGGGCTCGTTTGAAAGACAACTCGGCTTCTTCCCACTTCCATTCGTGGCGGGATTGAATATGGCCCCTCGAAGCGTGAGCTTCGGACAGCGTCTCGTCGAGCGCGAGAGCACGTTCGACGGCGGCTTTCGCCTCAGGAAGCGCGTCGGAGGCCGATAAATGATAATGAATGCAGAGCAGCAAATGGGCGTCGGCAATGCCGGAGTAGGCGAGTGCGTAGTCGGGGTCCTTACTCAGCGCCCGCTTGAAAAATTCGATCCCGTTTAGGAATCCGTCTTTCGTTTTTTTCGATAACAGGTAGCGCCCCTTCAGGTACAGTTTAGATGCGTCGGAACTCGTCGCGGGCGTTTGCCTGAGTTGCGCCCTGTTCAAGTTGACCTGCAAATTCTCGGTGACGGCCAAGGCTATTTCCATTTTGATTTTGAAAATATCACCGAAGTGGCAGCGGTAATGCATCCCCCAGACGTGGGACTGGTCGCACACCTTCACCAGTTCGACGCTGATCTCCAACTGCTCGCCGACGGATAAAATGTGGCCCGTCAGAATCGCATCGGCTCCTAGTAAAAATCCTACTTCCTGCAAGGGGAGGTCCAGGCTCTGGTATTGAAGCACCGCGCTCCGGGCGAAGACTTTTAATTGGTTTATCTGCGCCAGGCTCTCCGTGAGACCTTCTGTAATTCCTTCGGACAAGTATCTGATCGAGGAGGCATCACTGTCGTTGGTGAAAGGCAAGACCGCGATGGAGCGAATTTTACCGGACACGTTTGCCGGCCCGGGGGGCTGTGAATCATCGGCGGCCGTGTTCTTGTTCGCTTCGACTACCTTCACCGGAGCGACAAAGCTATAGCCGCGCCCCGAGATAGTCTCGATATATTTATTCTCCCCGCGCTTTTCTCCGAACACCCTGCGGATGGCGGACACGTGGACGGCGAGATTCGTTTCTTCTACGAACGTGCCGGGCCAGATTCGTTGGAGAAGTTCTTCCTTTGAGACGACTGTGCCGCGTTTTTGAACCAGAAACAGAAGAATGTCGAACGCGTGAGGGGGCAGTCGGACGGACTCCGTCTGCCGGAACAAATGCCGGATTTCCGGGTTTAAGACGAAGTCGCCGAACTTAAAAAGTATGCTACTGGTCGACGTGACACGAAACCCACTTCGGCGCAACCCAGCCCGGGCGTTAGGTTCCGCGGCGGTAAATACTTCGGGGCGTAATAGGGCCATAGAAAACTCGGCATTCATAAGGTAACTGCGGCCAAAGATTTCGGCGGGGGACTATTTCCAAGCCCGGCGTAGTGTCGGGTGGCTTGAGCCGGGGCAGCTAGGGGGATGGCACCCGACCTCGATGAATCTGACTAATCAATATGTTCGACAATTCAAGCGGCGTCCTTCGAAACTCCCTCCAACATGTGTGTACGGCGCTTGAAGTCTAACCGACTTGTTTGAACGGCGGCCACCTTCTACTGGGGCGCGAACTCCCTCTTCTGGACTTTTATGGCCGCATCACCTGATTGTCAGAACTTTTTCCCGCCACTATACACTAAACTGGCCCGATGTCAATCGCATATATTATAAGGTAAGACTTTATCTGGCAGTACAATTATCTTGTAAATCGGATTGTTTGCTCGTAAAGCGGGACAGGAAGTTGAAGTGTGTCCCGCGGTTTTAGCGCTGTGGCTTGCGGATGATGCTGCGCCTGCGGGGAATGGGAGGCGTTCGTGCGGCGAGCAATTCGGGATATCGGCTCTTTATAATGGAAGTCAGAATTTCGTTGTGTTTAAGCCCGAGCAATCTGGCGGCAACTGAAATCTTGCCGCCGGCCGCTTTGAGGGCGAGTTCGATGAAACGCTTCTCCAGGCGGCCGAGCTCCTCCTTGAGCGAGAACTCATCCCAGGGTTGCGTGAAGCTCCCGCGCGGCGGGCGAGACCTCATTGCGACTATCTCCACCTCTTCCGCCGAGACGACCGTGCCGGATTGCGCTGCGGCAACGGACTGTCTGATCAAATCGGTGAGAGAAGGCATGCCGTCCGCCAGGAATAGGCGTTTGATGGCTTGTATCGCTTCGGGTGTGAAGGTCACTTGTTTCTGATGCTCTCGCAACGCCTCGCCGATTAAGGTTTCAACTTCGGACAATTCCGCGCCGGGACTATCAATTTCAGCCGTGACGGATTTGGCGACCCGGCCCCCCGATTCTTCACGAATGGAGAGGGAAGTTAACGCGCGGCGCGCTACGTGGCGCAGGCGGGCAAGAATCTCTGGCGACTGCGAGCCGGCCAGCAACTGGTCTGCACGGGCGTATGCGTCGCGCAGCTCGCCGGGGCCAAGAATGTGGCCCAATTCTTCGCACAGGGTCAGGACGGCGAGCCCGGCAATCTCAAGGCTGCCTGCCTGCTCGGCCGAGGCGGCGGCCCGCTCCCACTCCACGCGCGCCTCGCTCGCACGGCCGAGTCTGGCGAGCGCCTTCCCGCGCGTCGTCAGGGCTTCGGCCAGCAGGTTAAGGGCGTTGATGCGTTCGAAGAACTGGCACGCCTGGCGGGCCACCTCCTCGGCCCCGGCTAGGTTTCCCTGTTCGAGCAGAACCTGCGCGCGCGTCTCGTCAACCTGCGCGGCGTAGACGTTGTCCCCCAGACTGATGAACAGCGTGCGGGCGCGGTCGAGATGTTCGTGTGCCTCTTCAAACCTGTCGAGCGAGTGGAGCAGGAGTCCCAGATTATTCTCGACGTGCGCGAGGTAGCGCGTGTGGCCCGATTGCTCGAAGTGGTAGCTGGCGGCGGTGAATTCGACGATGGCCCGGTCGAAATAATCGCTGCGGTTCTCCTCCGTCCCGAGGCTCTGGAGGGAGTAGGCCAGTTGATTGTGGTAGCTCCCCTTTACGGAGTGGTTCTCGCTCGCCTCGAATAGCGGGGCGGCGTCAATGAGAATTTTTAGCGAGTCATTAAACTTCGTGGCAGCGCCTTCCACCATAGCCAGGCGTAACAGGGCCAGCGTCGTCACCTCCGCGTTGCCGCCGAGAACTTTTAACGCCTCCTGTAAGAGAACCCTGGCCTCGCTGAGCGCCCCTTCCCGGAAGTAGCAGTAAGCCAACTCTACGCGCGCCTCGCCCGCCTTGTCCGCGGAAGAGCTCTCTTCAAACAGGGAAAGGCTTTGGCTGATGAGGTCCTTGGCCGTCTCCTGCGAGCCCGCCGATTTAGCCTTACTGCCGAGCCACCCCGTAAGGACGCCGGCGCGGAGGAGGACCTCTGCGGCCGCGACCTTTTCGAGCCCCGTTACTTCCGGGCTTTCGCCGACGCCACGCCAGAACGGCCGCAGCATCTCGCCCGCGGCCTCATACTCGCCGGAATACTCCAGCCTCTTAGCCAGGCGGCAGCGGAGCAACGCCCGCTCGTCCGGGGTCAGCGTGCCCTCGACCGCCAATTCCTGCATGTTAAGTATGTGATGAGGCCGGTCCATTCGAAGTATGCGACGGGCATGACCCGTCCGCCGTTTAGACCCTCCGTGCGGGTTCGAGATTACAAAATGCGCGTTAGCGGCGCAACAGATGTTGCGTCACTAACGCGCGAAGTGCCGTCGAGTGATCCCAAAGCTTATTTTGATGTCGTCTGATAGCGTGCCCACGAGGGGGAATATTTTGGCGTCGGGTCCGACGTCAGCTTCGTCAGGTTCCCGCCCCAGGCGTCAATTACATAAATCTGAGCGTCACCCCTGACCCTGAGGGCGAGGGCGAGCCACGCGCCCGACGGCGACCATGATAGTTCGGTGGTGCCTGTCGTTCCGGCCAGGGACGTCTGGTTACTGCCATCGGCGTTCATGAGATAAACGCTCGACGACGCCAGGTTAATGGCCCCCCCGGTGGGCATGAAGCCGCATTCACTGTTAGCTTGAATTAAGTGCGCCACGTAGGCGATCCGCCCGCCGTCAGGTGACCATGAAGGCTCCGCCTCTGCCCATTCGGTGTAGGTGAGCCTCTGGATTTGGCTTCCGTTGAAACTTTGGCTTCCGTTCAGAGCCGCCGTGTAAATTTCGTAGTTGCCGTCGCGGTTGCTGCTGAAGGCTATGCGAGTCCCGTCAGGCGACCATGAAGGGTCCGTACCTCCCGCGCCCTGCGTCACGTTCACTTCTTTGCGGCTGGCGACATCGATGACGTAAATATCGGGACTGCAACTGGTGAGACCCGCGAAGCCTTCTGAGGTAGGGTCATAGCCTCGTACGTACGCGAGCCGCGAGCCGTCCGGGGACCATGCGGGTTCGCCCAGAGGGATGTCGCCGCCTGTTATGCGTTGCAAATTCTTGCCGTCAACGCCGATAACACAAAGCGCGTAATTGCCCACACCTTCGTCGCGAATGAATGCGATTCGGCTGCCGTCGGGCGAGAGCGCGGGGTAGAGATTACGCACTTCCGGGACCCTGTCTGTAACAGGGCTGACGCCGCTTCCATCCGAGTTCATGACATAGATCTGCCCGCCGGCCGAAAACGCGATCAGACCGGTCTCGGATAACCTTGCCGCGGGCGCAAAAACCGATGCCGCCGGGGCCATTCGAGCAAGCATATTTCCGTGGCTCACCTTCTTACTTTCCTGAGGGGACACGTCGGTAGTTACAAGCAGCAGTGCGGTCAGAAGGAGGACTTTGATTTTGTAAACGGCGACTGCTCTTTTATTCATGATTTGAATATCCCTCCGGCGAATGGTTTTAACCACGGTCAGCTTTGGGGGCCGCATGGCTAGGGAAAACCATAGCTTTGGGCGGCGAACCCGCGGCCCTCGAAATAGGAGCGTATCTGCTGACGAGCTTGTCCCTGCATCATACGCACATACTCAGACGTGTCAAGCTAAATCTTTAATAGGAGTATCAATACATACTTCTACAAGATGCTTGTAAGGCGCGTTGTCCTCTCACCCTGATTCCAGGGACAATCTTTAAAACCCTTAAGAAGCCTTTATGTTCGTTTAAGACTTCCCTCGGGCGCGTGCCTTAGAGTGGCGCGCATTCGCACCAACTTTGTTCATTACCGATGCCGGTCGCTTGCAGGCAATGAAAATTAATTCCCTTCGTTGTTCTGCGAAATACCCGAAGGCGAAAACGTTTCACTCTCCTTGTGAAAACGCCTTAGTTGATTACCTGCTGGGGGAAGCCATGACGAAGAAAATAAGAAAGTTGTCGAAACAAACTCGAACTGCGGGGTCGCCTCCGGCTGATGTCGCTCAGCCGAGCTCATCCCGGTCCTCTCGGTCCATCCGAAAAAACAGGTTCGCCGGCCTGAGAAAGCGTTGGTTGGCTGTGGGGCTGATTATGTCTCTGAGCGTCGGCGGGGTAGCCGTCGGATGGAGATACGTGGAAGAAGACGCCAGGGAACAAGGCGCATCAAGCATAGAGAGGACACCGCCGACACTGGCGAAAGAGTACATCTATGCCGGTTCGAGGATCGTGGCGGTCGAAAATGCCGGAACCGACTCCTCGGACAAAGCCGAATCTGTGGCGGGGCAACTTTCGGGAGGTCTTTGGCGAGGGCAGGATGAAGCCGGCTCGCAACGAGTCTCCAAAGGGCGGGCGACCTCGGGCGACCTTTTTATGCCTTGAGCCGCGTCTGGTCTCTCGTCGCTTTGATATTCCGAACGGCCTTACTCGCTGAGAAAGATTGAGAGGGCGGTAAGGCCAGGTGGTAGTCAGGCAGATTAATGAATCATGGGAGAGAAATCATGCGTTCGATCAAATTAACAGCAACGGTTCAGTCGATCTCGGCAAAGAGAGACGGTCTCAATTGGTCCTGGGTCTCGGCCGTTAATTTGGCGCTTGTTTTATTCCTCTCTGTAAGTGTGTCCGGGCAAAACGCCCAGCACACGGAGAACAAGGCGGACCAGGCCCTACGCGGTTCCGGCAGGGTGAACCCTTCGTCGCTCGGGATGCAATTTCAAGTTACGCTGGGCGGTTATCCCGGACGCGGCATCAGTGTCCCGGTCAAGCTAAGCTACTCCTCGAAACTCTGGCGCTTGGAATATGACCACTCCGACCCGCGCGGAAATAATCCCGGCTCGTGCATCACGAAGAACCGGGCCAGGTATGCCGAGAACTCCGCCTCGGGGTGGACGACGAGCCTGGCCGTGCCCTACATCGAATACACCGGCGAAGACAATTTATTTGACGAAAACGGCTTTCCGGTCAGCGAGGTAATTTGCCCGGCCAATCAGCCCACCCCTTACTACAACGGCTATATTAAAAGACTGACCGTGCACCTGCCGTCGGGCGAGTCGCACGAATTGAGGGCCAGCGACACGCCGGTCATGTACCCCGGCGGCCAGTTGCCGCCGTTCAACTGGAACGCGACTTTCTACGCGGTCGACGGGTCGAACGTGCGATACGTCGAAGACGCCGCCAGCGGTTTGTATCGGCTGTTAATGCCGGACGGGTCTTTTTACGACTTCTCCGGCGCGCGCGACCGGCTCGGCCTGGCGACGATTCGCAAGGCGGACAGGTTCACCGACCGCAACGGAAATTTCACGACTTTCCACCCGCCTGGGAGCGTTGATTCCAACGGGGTGACGCACCCGAACGGTTACTGGAAAGACACGCTCGGCAGGAACATCCCCGTCCCGTTCAAGCCGGAAGCTCCCGGCGCGCCCGCAGTTCAGGAATATAGAATGCCCGGGATGACTGGGATTTTTAAGTTCCACTGGAAAAAACTGAAAGGTGCCACGCCGGAAGAGAGCGGGCTCGGCGACTTCAACCAGCAGTTGCAATACACCTACGTCCTTTTCCCCTCGGACTGGGAAAACTGGGTCATCGATACGAGCGGGTCGCCGTTTAATCCGGTCGTCCTCACGTCCGTCGAACTGCCTACCGGGGAGTCCTATCTTTTCAAGTACAACATCTACGGCGAAATCGAACAGGTTCGTTACCCGACCGGCGGCGAAGAGCATTTCACGTACGGGGTCGTGCCGCCTCTGGGCGACACCGGAAGCTCGAACTCCGCCTCCTCCGTCCATTGGAAAATAAATCGCGGGGTCGCGACCCGCAAGGTTTACGAGAGCGCGGGCGGCAACTATTTACAGTGGACGTACGGCGCGATGCTGGTCGGCAACTACGGCTACATGGTGACGATCACCGCGCCGGACGATACTTTCACCCAAAGACTTCTTCACCGCGGCTACGACAGTTGCACGAACTGCACGCCGAGCCGCGGGACGTGGGGTTACGACAACATCCTGTCGGGCATGACCTACGAAGAGCGCTCGTTCTCTTCGGCCGGGCGCTTGTTGACCAGAAAGCTGACCCACTGGGCCAAGACTTCGTTCCCGAACTACGGATACCGCACGAAAGACTGGCACCCGCGGGTGACGCAGGAAGAGACGATCATTTACGACGAAGACGGGAACGCCCTGTCGTCCACGGCGCGGCACGAGTACGAAGGCGATTTGGGCCAGATTGAAACGCCCCTCCTGACGAAGAGGTCAACGCAGTACGCCTTCCTCCCCATCCCGGCCGCCAACTCGCTCCTGCCCGACGGGCCGCCGGACCCGAACCCGACCCCCGTCCCGACGCCGGTCCCGCCTAACCCCGTCAGAATCATGGAGACGACCTACCTGATTTACGACGAGGTGAATTACCCCAGCCCGGACGTGAGGAATACTTATAAAAACCTGAACCTGGTCGGCCTCCCCACGGTTTCCGTCGTCAGGAACGGAGCGGGCGCAGTCGTTTCACGGAGCGAAACGAAATACGACGAGGGCGACGCGTCGCCCGCCTACCGCGGCAACCCGACGACCGCCAGGGTGTGGGACAGCACGAAGGGCGGTCACGACAACCCGTCCGCCTACATCGCGACCCGCGCCAGATTCGACGCCCACGGGAACCAGGTCGAGTCGATTGACGCCAAAGGCGGCTCGACCGTCACCGAGTACGACGCGACGCATCACGCCTTCCCGGTGAGGGTGACGACGCCCGCGCCGGACCCCAACCCGTCGCAGAACCCGGACCAGTTGCCGCACGGCTCGCAGGCCGGCTTCGTCGCCTCGACGACGTTCGACCCGGTCACGGGGCTTCCCCTGACGGTCAGGAACGCGAACGGGTTGGAGACGCGCACGGAGTATGACCCGGCGACTTTGCGCGTGAAAAAAGTGAGCCTCTACCACGCCAACCAGCAGGTCGGGACGACGACCGAAAATTTTTACAACGACGAGCCCAACAACACCTGGGTCAAGATCAGGACGCAAATAGACGAGGACCACTACGCGGAGGTGACGACCTACCTGGACGGCCTGGGCCGCGCCTATAAAAAAGAGCAAATGGACGCGCGCGGGAATGTGTTCGTCGAGAAAGAGTTCGACGCCGACGGCCGCGTCAAGCGGCTGACCAACCCGTTCAGGGCGGGCGAGACCAGGCAGTGGACGACCAACGTTTACGACGAAGCGAGCCGCGTCGTCGAAGTGATTCTGCCGGGCGGCGCGAGGGTGAAAACCGCCTACGGCGTTTCCCTGAGCGGCGCGATCGGCGTGAGCAAGACCGTCACAGACCAGGCGGGCAAAAAGCGCAGAGGATTCACAGACGCACTGGGCCGCATGATTCGGGTCGTCGAAGACCCGGGCGGGACGGACTTATCGACTGACTACCTCTTCGACACGCTCGGCAACCTGCGGAAGACGACGCAGGGCGAGCAGAGCCGCTACTTCTCCTACGACTCGCTCGGAAGGCTGCTGCGCGCCAAACAGCCCGAGCAGGAGCCTAACCCCGCGCTGGCGTTGCCTAACGCGGACGCGGTGAGCAACAACAACGAGTGGTCCGTGAAGTACGAGTACGACGACGGCGGCAACGTCGTCTCGACCACCGACGCCAGGAACATCAGCGTCACTGCCGCCTACGACAAACTCAACCGCCTGATCTACAGGAACTATTCCGACGCGACGCCGGACGTCAGTTTCTTCTACGACGGCACGGGCCTGGAGGCGGCCCCCGAATTCACGCTCGGCAAGATGACGAAAGTGAGCAGCAGCGTGTCCGAAACCAGGTACACGAGTTTCGACAACCTGGGCCGGCTGCTCGCCAGCGAGCAGTTGACGACCGCCGGGCAGCGCACCGGCCTGGAGCGGCCTTACACCTCGTCCTACGCGTACAACCTTTCGGGCGCGCTGGTCTCGGAGACCTACCCTTCGGGCAGGGTCGTGACGACCCGGTACGACCAGGACGGGCTGCTCGAAAGCGTCCGGGGACAAAGGCCGGACGAGAAAGACGCGCAGCTCTACCTGGACCAAGTCTCTTACAACTCGGCCGGCGGGATTGAGAGCTTGCGCCTGGGCAACGGGCTGTGGGAGACGGCGCACTACAACGAGCGTTTGCAGGTGACGCGCATCGGGCTCGGCTCGTCCGCGGAAGACAGCGGCCTCCTGCGACTCGACTACGACTACGGGGGCGCGGCGCAGAACAACGGCGCGCTCCGGGAGCAGAAGATTAGTTACGGCGGCCTTCCGGGCCAGATCGTGCAGTCCTACGCCTACGACGACCTGAACCGCCTGCAATCCGCGACCGAGACCTACGGCGGCGGCACGCAGTCCTGGAAGCAGACTTTCTCTTACGACAGGTTCGGCAACAGGAGATTCGACGCCGCGGGGACGACTACGCTTGATCAGGCGGTGAGCTGGAAAGTCACCAACCCCTTGATAAACAGTTCCGACAACCGCCTGAAAAAATTTCAGGACGGCGACTCGATTGCCGACTACGATTACGACAAGGCCGGCAACCTGACGCTGGACGCGGAGAACAGGCGCTTCGTCTACAACGCGGAGAACATGCAGGTCGGCTTCTTCTCGCCGACCAACACCTCGCGCACTCCCGATGCCGTGTACCAGTACGACGGCGAAGGACGGCGCGTGCGGAAAGTCGTGGGCGGGGTCGTCGAGACCATCTTCGTCTACAACGCGCTGGGGCTGCTGGTCGCGGAGTATTCGAACACGATGCCGGAAAAGGCCAGGCTGAGTTTTTTGACCGCCGACCACCTGGGGAGCCCGCGCGTCGTCACGGACCGCGAGGGCAAGGTCGTCTCCAGACACGACTACATGGCGTTCGGCGACGAGGTCGCGCCCGCGACGGCGGGCCGCCTGCCCGCACACGGGTACGGCCTCGAAGACGGCATCAACAAGCAATACACGGGCTACGAGAGAGACGACGAGTCGGGGCTCGACTACGCGCAGGCACGCTACTACAACTCGAAGCACGGCAGGTTCACGAGCGTCGATCCCCTGACGGCCAGCGCCACGATCAGGAACCCGCAGACGTTCAACCGCTATTCCTACGTCTTGAACTCGCCGTACAAGTTCACGGACCCGCTCGGGCTGCTGTCGGTCACGACCAACGCCTGCGGGCAGTTCTGCGCGAACAGCGGCGACTACATCACGGGTGAGGGGTGGAGCAGTTGGTCGGCCGGCGAGGAGGAAGCGCCCCCGGCGCAGGAAGCGCAGGAGCCGACGCCGCCCCCGGAGGTGACGGTGACGGTTGACGGCACGACGTTCACCGGGACGCTCGTCGACAGCGAAATGACGGCGAGCGGGAACGGCGAGACCGTCAAGCTGACCCTGGACTACGAGTGGAGGACTACGCACGAAGACGCGAACGGCAACACTTCAAGGGCCTTCGTCTCCCCGGAGGTGGACGCCCTGCTGGACGACGCCGTCAGCCGGATAGCGACCAACTCGATCAACGCCCACATCGCGACCTACAACTTCACGGAAATCGGCAAGGTGACGCTGAGCCTCGAAGGGAGCGCCGATTTGGGGAAGAAGTCGGTGGGCGTAACGGGCGGCGTGGCCGTAGAAATCAACAACGTGGAGGAAATAGCTGACCAGACGAAGAAGGCCAACGACTCGATCCAGGCGCAGTTGGTGGCAGACCTGAAGGGCAAACAAATGATCACGGCCTGGAGCGGGGGGAAACCCATCCCCCTGAGTGGGGCAACCCTGTCGAGCGGGCTTAGTATGCCTGCGGCCTTCGGCTCCCTCGCCAGGAAGACAGGCAACGAGGCGGCGAGGGCGCACTACAACGAGACGTTCAAAAACAACAGGTGGCCCGTGTTCGTGAGCTTCTAACGGGGAACAGGCCGTTGAGCGGGGCCGCAGGTCAGTGCCGCAGGGAGCACTGACCTGCGGCCTTCCTACGGCAACGCCTCCGTGATGATGAGGAAACGGAACGTGCCGCTCCTGTGCATCCCGAGCACGAACTGGACGTTGACGCTCGCGCCGGGCGGGAGTCCCCCGGCGGGCAGCGGGACTTTCAGGGTCGAGTTGTAGCCGCCGCCCGCGGGCTGATTCGGCGGCTGTTCGAGCGTGGTCCCCTTGACGAGGACCGTGCTGCCGTCCGTCAGCGTGACGTTCGAGTCGGCGGAACTGATGACCCTCGTGTCGGCCTGGCCCGAGTTGGTGTAGCCCGGACTGTTGAGCGTCGTCAGGTCCGTGACGCGGACCCGCAGGGCCGTCAGCGTCACGCCCGTGTTGTTGACGAGCTTTCTGCGGACGACGAGCGTGCCGATGGGCGCGCTCGCCGCGTTGCAGTCCGGCGTCTGGTCACACAGGTAGCGCACGCGGTTGGGTGACACGGAAGCGGCGGCGGCCGGGTCCAGCGCCAGGATGCCGACGGTGCCGTTGCGTAGCAGCGGGCTGAAGAGGTTTTCAGGCCCCGCGCCGCCGAGCATGGAGGCCAGGCTCCCGCCGTAGGCGTCTCCGGTGTTGGAGACGAAGGCGAAGTCGGCCGCGTTGTTGTTCGTGTCCTGCGGGTAAACGCCCGCGAACTTCCTGACGAAACTGTACTCGCCGCCAGCCGCGCCGAGGGGCGCGAGCCCCGTGCCTTCGAAGTAAAGCGCGTTGGCGAGAGGGCTGAAGCCGACGGCGTCGAAGCGGTTGGACGAGAGGAAGCCCGCGGGGTTGCGCGTGTTGAAGAGCGCGACGCCCGCGTTGTCGGCTATCTCCGCCGCGTAGGATTTGTCGGCGGCGGCGTAAGCGCCGAGGCCGTAGCCGTTGGCGGTGGCGAGGTAGTGGCCGCGCGCGGGGATCACCGTCCCGTTCGGGATGGTGAAGCGCGTGACGCCGTCCGAGGCCGAGAGCGCCCAGCCGCCCGAGCCGTCCGTGGCGCAGACGGTGACGGGCGCGTCGCCGTTGTTGTAAAGCTCGACGAACTCATCACTGCTGCCGCCCGCGCCGCGGAAGCGTAGTTCGCTGATGAGGACGTTGGGCGAAGCGGCGCTCGTCTTGCCGGAGCGGTCGAAGGTGGCGCGCCCGCCCCACAGTCTGAAGGCCATGCCGTTGAGCGTGCGCCCTTCGAGGCCGACCTGCGAGGCCGGCACCTCCACGCGCACCCACTGGCCTGCCGGCGGCAGCGGCCCCATGTAGCGCCGGCTCTCGGTGCCGTCCACGCCGAGGGCGATGTTATTCGCCCCCCAGTAGGCGCGGTGCTCCCAGGTGCCGTCGTTCCATTGCAGCATCATCTCGGCGGGCGGGTTGGCCGGGTCCAGGTAGACGTAAGTGAACAGCCTCTCGCCGGCCGCGACCGGCAGGGTCGAGGTCGCGGCCGAGAAGTGGTGGCCGTGGTCGCCCGCGTTGACGCTCGACTGGTTCGCCAGCGTCCCGGAGAAGGGGATTGGGCCAGTGTGCACCCAGCTCCACGACTCGTTGACGCCGGCGGCGACCGCGCCCGCTGGCAGCGCGTCGTCGAACCAGAGGGTGTCGCCGCAGCAGGCCGGGCGCGCCCCGTCCCAGTTGCCGGCCACGGGGATACTGTTGCCGGCCGTGCCGTACTGCACGACCACGTCGGCCGGCCCCGTCGTGTTCGTGTTGCGCAAGTACCAAGTGGCGCTGCTCGACTTGTAGGAGCCGACGGTCGTCTTCCCGTCGCCGTCCCAGTCACCGACCACGGGTATGTCGCCGAAGTTGCCGAAGCCGACGGTCACGTTGAGCGGCCCCGACGTGTTCGCGTTGCGCAGGTAGAAGGTGGCGTTCGCGGAGTTGTGCATGCCGACGGTGTCGATGCCGTCGCCGTCCCAGTCACCCGCCACGGGCGTCTCGCCCGAGTAGGCGGTGAAGGTGACGACCGCGTCGGCCGGACCCGCCGTGTTGCTGTTGCGCAGGTAGAAGGTGTAATCGCTCGGCCTGTAGACGCCGATGGTCACGGTCCCGTTGCCGTCCCAGTCGCCCGCGATTGGCTTGTCGCCGGGCAGGCCGAAGACGACGGCCGTGTCGCTCAGGGTGGAGTCCAGCCTGTTGCTCAGGTGGAAGAGCGACTGGCCCGGGGAGCCTTGCTGGCTGGCTTCGGGCACGAAGACGCCGAGCGTCGCCGTGCCGTTGCCGTCCCAGTCGCCGACCACGGGCGTCCAGCCCGCCACGCCGTAGACCTGCGAGACGTGGGGCGGGCCGGACGTGTTGCTGACGCGCAGATGGAACGTGTTGCCCGTGTAGACGCCTATGTTGTCGGCGCGCGGCGGCGAGGGCTGCGAGGCGACGGTGATGTTGACCGCGGCGGACATGGTCGCGGCCCCCAGGTTGTCCGTCGCCTTCGCCGTCAGGCTGTAAGTGCCCGCCGGGACGTTCGTCCAGTTGAAGCTGTAGGGCGCGGCCGTGTCCGTGCCGAGGCTCACGCCGTTGCGGAAGAATTCCACGCCCGTGATGCTTCCGTCCGAGTCCGAGGCCGAAGCCTGGAGGTTGACGGTCGCGGGCGCGTCGTAGAGCGCGCCGCCCGGCGGCGAGGTGATGCTCACGGAGGGCGCTGCGTTCGGCGCGTTCACCGCGACGTTGACGGCCGCGGAGGTAGAGACCGCGCCGCGGTTGTCCGTCGCGCGGGCCGTGAGCGCGTAGCTCCCGGCCGCGACGCCGGACCACGTGTGGCTGTAAGGCGAGGCGGTGTCCGTAGCCAGCAGGACGCCGTTCTGTAAGAACTCCACCTTGCTGATGGTGCCGTCCGCGTCCTCGGCGGTAGCGCCGACGGTGATGGTGGCCGGGGCGGTGTAAGCGGCCCCGCCCGCGGGCATCGTCATGGCGACGGCCGGCGCGGCGTTGACCGTGACGCCGACGGGCGCGGAGGTGGTGATGCCGCCGCGGTTGTCCGTGGCGCGGGCCGTCAGGGTGTAGCTGCCCGCCGCCACGTTGTTCCAAGCGAGGCTGTAAGGCGCGGTCGTGTCCGCGCCGAGGCTGGTCGAGCCCTGGAAGAACTCGACCCTCCTGACGGAGCCGTCGCCGTCCGACGCGGACGCCGTGACGTTGACTGAGGCCGGGGCGTTGAAGACAGTGCCGGCCGCCGGAGCGGTGATGCTCACGGAGGGCGCGGTGTTGGCGACCGCCGATTCGACCCTCAGGTTGTCGAAGACGGTCGTGCCCGGCGGCGAGTCAACTCCCGCAGAGTGGCCCGCGACGAGCCGCACCTGCATATTCGTGATGGCGAAGGTGCGCGCGATGGAGCGCAAGGCAGCCCAGGAAGAATTGTCCGCGCTGCTCTCCCAGAGGAGTCTGTCCGTCGCCGGGTCGTGCCGCAAGCGCCAGTAGCGATACTGGGCCACGGTGTAGGACGCGATGACGGTGCGCCCCCCGTACCCCGTCGCGGAGTCTTGCAGGGACAGTCCGTACCCGCCCACGTCGAACCGCACGTAATGGCCCGTGTCCGGGTCTACCAACTGGAAGTGGGACTCGTGGCCGTACCCCGGCGCGTGCTGAGGCAGCTCGACCGTGGCCCGTGCGTTGGTCATGTCTATGGTCGCGACAGATGCGATCCCGTTGTAGTCCGTCACGGCCGCCGCGTTCGGCGGAATCAGTTCGAGGCGCTGGTTGCGCTCGAAGACGAGCGTCTGCGCGCCCGGCGTCATGATTGCCCACCTGGCCGGGTCGAGCGAGTTGTCGTCGAAGTTGTCGGAGAAGAGCGTGAAGAGAGGCCCCCTCACGGTGACGGCGACGGGGCTTGAGGTCGTCACGGCGTCCAGGTTGTCCGTCGCCTTCGCCGTCAGGCTGTAGGTGCCCGCCGGGACGTTGGCCCAGTTGAAGCTGTAGGGCGCGGCCGTGTCCTCACCGAGCCTGGTCGCGCCCTGGAAGAACTCCACCTTCCTGACGCCTTCGTGGTCCGCGGCGACGGCCTGCACGGTAATGCTCGCAGGGTTGTCGTAGCTGACCCCGTCGGCGGGAGCAGTGATTGAGACGGACGGCGGGGCGTTGCCGATTGTGACGCCGACGGGCTGGGAGGTCGCGACCTCGTTGAGATTGTCCGTGGCCTTTGCCGTCAGAACGTAGCTGCCGGCGGCCGCGCCCGACCAGTTGAAGCTGTACGGCGCGGTCGCGTCGACGCCGAGACTGACGCCGTCGCGGAAGAACTCGACCTGCCGTATGCCTTGACTATCGGCGGCCTCGGCGTTGATCGTGACTGTGGCCGGGGCGTTCCCGAGGAGAGAGCCTGCGGCCGGGGAGGTGATGGCTACCGTCGGCGGGGCGTTCCTGACCGTCACCTCTACGGGCGGCGAGGTCATGGCGGTGTTCCGGTTGTCCGTCGCCACCGCCGTCAGCCTGTGGACGCCTAACCCGACGTTAGACCAGGTGACGCCGTAGGGCGCGGTCGTGTCCACGCCGAGGCTGGTCGTGCCCTGGAAAAATTCCACCTGACTGATGCCGTCGCTGTCGCCGGCGTAGGCGTTAATCGTGATGCTCGCCGGGTAGTCGAAGACCGCGTTCTGCGCGGGCGTCGCGATAAAGACCGCGGGCAGGTCGTTCACCGAAATCTTAATGCCCGAGGTTGTAGAGCTGAGGCCGTTGCTGTCGGTGGCCCTGGCCGTGATTGGGTGAACTCCGGCGGGGACGTTCCTCCATGTGAAGCTGTAGGGAGCCTCCGTGTCTTCTCCCAGGACGACGCCGCCCTGCAAGAACTCCACCTTCGCCACAGTCCCGCTCGCGCTCCACGCGTTGGCCTCGATGGTGATGTCGGTCGGTGCCGTGAAGCTCTGCCCGCTGAAGGGAGATGTCAGGTTGACGACTGGGGGCTGGGCGGCGCTGTCCAGGCGCGCCACGGCGATGGGCGAGAGCGTGCCGACGCCGGCACTGATAGTGCGGTTGTTGAAATCGGGCGCGAGGGTCGTGCGGTCAACCCACTGGCCGTTTTCCAGGTGAAGCACGCGCAGGTTGGCGAACGTCGCCGGGTCGTTGATCGTCCCCGCAAGATTCACCTTGAGCGTGACGGGGCCGCTCACGCCGGAGGTCGTCGTCACGTCCCAGGCCAGGTTGTCGTAGAACACGTAGCCGCCCGGCGGCGGCGCGAGCGACGCAGGGTAGACGTGCGTCGAGTTGACCAGGCCGTCGCCCGCGACGTTGGAGAAGGTGAGGCTCACAGCGCCGGCCTCGGCCGTCGCGCTCGCGGCCGACATGATGTTGCTCGTGTGTGCCAAAACCGGGGGCCCGAAGCGGCCGCGGTACTCGATGGAGACGATGAAGGCTTTGACCATCTCGGCCTGCACGAAGTTGCCGTTGAAGTCGTTCAGCTTCTTCAGCCAGAAGTTGTAGCCGTCGAGGTTGCTGTCGGGCGGGTCGTCCGGGTTGCGGCGCAGGTAGCCGAAGTACTGCATCAGCACGAAGGCGCGGTTGCGCTCCCGAAGGACGAGGGCTTCGTTCTCCGCCACACGCTTCAGCGCGCGAGCGCGGGCCGACGCGTCGGCCGACGTGGCCGCGCCGCCGAACTCGTCAATCGCCGCCTGCCGCTCGCCGGCCGAAGGCGAGACGCCCGCGTTGGCGAAAAGCTGGTCGGCGAACTGCGCCGGCGCGAGCGTCGTCGGGTAAGCCGAGGCGAAGCGAGCGCGCGAAACGAAGTCGAGCACGAAGGCGTCGCGGTTCGCGGCGAGCTTCTGCTCCCAGCCGTTCGAGTTGACGACGACGCCCTCGCCGATGCGCTGCGTGTCGGGCATGAACTCCTCGTAGCGCACGGGGACGGGGCGCGCCGCCGAGATGTCGCCGAAGGCCGCCTTGTGCAGGCGGTAGACGAAGTAGCCCGTGTCGCGGAACTCGATGGAGACGAAGAAGGCCCCCGAGGTGTTCGTCCGGCGGTACTGCACGCACGCCGGGTCGGCCCCGCACTGCGCGATCTCGTTCGACCAGTGCTCTTCGCCCGACGGGTCGGGCGCGCGGTTGAAGAAGTCGAGGTACTGCTGGCGGACGAAGCGGCGCGTGTCGTCGATGGGGTTGCCGAGCCCCAAGGCGAAGGGGACGACGGAGGCCGCC
>DATMVE010000125.1:0-85307 GCA_035563515.1 Pyrinomonadaceae bacterium | reverse complement strand
CCCCCGCGTCGGCCGTCGCGTACTCGACCGCCAGCGGCGAGGAGAGGTCGCCCGCCCGCCGGACCGTGACCTCCAGGCGCCCGTCGCCCTCGCTCACCACGTAGACCGCCTCCGCGAACTCCACCGTCGACGTCGCCGCCTTCTTCGCCGCTTCGGACTCGGCCGCCTGCTCGTTGTCGGCAATCGTGCACACGCCCTGGGAAGCGCCGAGGGTCGCGTTGACGGGCGCGCTCAGCACGAGCCTGAAAGTCTCGTCCGACTCGTCGAGCGTGTCGCCCCTGACCGGGACCGTGACGAACTGCTCTGTCTGGCCCGGCGCGAAGGTCAGCGTCCTCAGCGAGAGCGCCGTGTAGTCGGACGCCGCCAGCGCCGTGCCGTCCGCGGTCTGGTACTTGACCGTGACGGTCTGCTCGCTGACCGCAGACAGACTGACGACGAACGTGGCGTTGACCGCCGTCGTGTCATCCTCCGTGACGAGTGCGTCGCCGACGCTGACGGCCGGAGGCGCGTCGTTGTCGTTGATGACGCACAGGCCCGTTCCCGTCGCCAGCGTGGCGTAGAGCGGGTTCGCGAGCACGACTTTGAAGTTCTCGTTCGGCTCGTCAACGGTGTCGCCGACGACGGGCACGGTGACGGTCCTGGTCTTCTGGCCGGGCGAGAAGGTCACGTATCCGCCGACTGGGGAGTAGTCCGAGTACGCCTGCGCCGTGCCGTCCTGCGTGGAGTAGAAGGCGGAGACGGTCTGCCCGCTCGGGGCCGACAGCGTGATCGTGAAGGTGGCGTTCGGCGCTCCCGTGTTCGCCTCCGTCACCGTCACGTTGCCGATTGAGACGGTCGGGGGCGCGTCGTTGTCCGCGATGGTGTAAGTGCCCAGGCCGCCGGATGCGACGACGGCGTTGGTCGGGGACAGGAGCTGCACCTTGAAGGTCTCGTTCGACTCGTCCAGCATGTCGCCCGTGACGGGCACGACGATGTTCTGGGAGAGCTGGCCGGGCGCGAACGAGAGCGTGCCGCTCTTGGCCGTGTAGTCGGAGGTGTGAAGGGCCGTGCCGTTGCCGGTCGTGTAGTTGACCGTGACGGTCTGCGCGTTCGGCCCCGAGAGCGAAACCTTGAAGACGGCGCTCGCCGCCCCCGAGTTGCCCTCCGTCACGGTGACGTTGCCGATGCTGATGGCGGTCGGGTCGTCGTCGGCGATGGTCCCGACGGCCAGCCCGTCCACTATCTTTCCGTCCCGCGGGTTGTAGAGGCTGACGAGGAAAGTCTCGTCCGGCTCGTCGCTCCCGTCGCCGTTGATGGCGACGGTGATGGCCGCGGTGGTCTCGCCCGGCGAGAAGGAGATGTTGCCGGGCGCGGAGTAGAAGGAGTAGTCCTGGAACGGCTCGGCCGTGCCGCCGCCTATGTTGTAGCCGACCCTCACGGCGGCGGCGCTCGCGCGCGACAGGCGCACGGGGAAGTAGATGTACTTCTCGCCCGAGTGTCCTTCGACGACGCGCGCGTCGTCAATCGTGATCTCTGGGTCGGCCTCGTCGTCCTTGATGACGATGGGGAAGCTCACGTCGAGAACGCCCGTGCCGGGGCTGGAAGTCTGTATGTAGAAGTCTAAGTACTCGTCGTTCTCGTCAACGGTGTCGCCGATGATGGGCACGCTCACGGTCTGGGACGTGACGCCAGGGCCGAAGACAATCTTCCCCGAGACGTGCTGGTAGTCCGTCCCGGCCTGGGCCGCGTTCGGCAAGACGCTGCGCGTGTAGTAATCAATCGCGGTGGTGCGGCCGCTCGCCGCCGTCAGGTTGATGGTCATGACGGCGCTGGTCGTCCCCGAGTCGCCCTCGGCCACGGTCAAGGCTTTGCCGTAAGCCTGGACGTACGTGTTGTTGCTCTGAATCTTCAACTCGGCCGTCGGGTTTGCGCCGAGCATCTCCACGTCGGGCAGCCCGCTCAAGGTGAGCCGCGCCGTCTCGTCCGGCTCCGCGACGCCGTCGTTGGCAATCGCGACCGTGAAAGTCTTCGTCGTCTCGCCGTCGGCGAAGACGAGCGTGCCCGAGGCGGCCGTGTAGTCGGAGCCTGACTTGGCGGTCTGGTCGCTCGTGCCGTAGTTGACCGTCAGTTGTCCCTTGCTGCCGCCCGTGCGAACGACCGTGACGGTCGCGTTGCCGACGTTCTCCAGGACGCGGAAAGTCGCGTTGGCGAACCCGACGCTGCCGGTCGCGGCCGAGGCGTCGCAGGGCGAGAACTCCGAGACGCTGCCGTCGGGTCCGTTCGCCAGGGCCGTGATGGTCTTGCCCGCGGGGAGCGGCGCGGGGAATTTGAGGACGAAGTTGCCGACGCCGCTCGCGTTGGTCTTCAGACTCTTCGAGTTGAAGAAGCGCGCTCCCTCGCCGTAGCCGGAGGGGTCGCAGGCCGTGTTGGTGTAGAAGTCGAGCGCGTAGGTGGTGTTCGGCCTGGAGCTGAACGTGCCCTTGACGGTCGTACTCACGCCGTCCGTGGAGATGGAAGTCAGCACGGGGTAATTTTGGAGGCCGTCGAGGCTCGTGTCGTCCTGCTGGTTGGGCGAAGTCCCCTCCGGGTACATGTCGATCCCGAGCCCGGCGTTCGAGAAGATGCGGTTGTGACTGATGGCGACGCCCGCGACGGGCGGCGATGGCTGCTGCTGATGCACGTTCGGGAAGGCCCAGCTCCAAATCCCCCGCCCGCCGTTGAAGGCGATCAGGTTGCCCGCCTCGACGCTCTTCCCGCCGATGGTGTTGAGCCGCGCGTCGGAGACGCTCACCCCGTCCGAACTGTTGGGCAGGGGCTTTGCGCCCGTGGCGTCAGTCCCGATGTAATTGCCCTGGACGACGTTCCCCTTCGCCGTGATTTCGATTCCGGTCTGATTGCCCGAGATGACGTTGCGCGCGCCGGGCTCGGCCCCGCCGATCTGGTTGCCGTTCGTCCTGACCTCAATCCCGACCCTGCCGTTCCCGAGCGCGAGCGTCCCCGTAGCGTCCGTGCCGATGAGGTTGCCCTGCACCGTGCACTCGGAGCCGCCGAGCAGGCTGATGCCCGCACTCGAATTACCCGAGATGAGGTTCCCGGCCCCGGGCTCTGTCCCGCCGACCAGCAGGCCGGGGTTGCCGTTGACGAAAATCCCGTAGGTGTTCGGGAGCGCGACCGCGCCCGTCACGTCCGTGCCGATGTAGTTGCCCTGCACGCGGTGAACAGGCCCCGTGGTGTAGTAACCCATGCCGACGCCGTTGCCGCCCGTGGCCGAGATGATGTTGCGCGCCTCGGGCGTGGTGCCGCCGACGAGCGTGCCCGTCCCCGTCAGGAAGACGCCGTCGCCGGCCCCGCCCGTGAAGCCAATCGGCGCGGCCGTGCCCGCGGCGTTGGTGCCTATGAAGTTCCCCTGGATTATGTGGTCCGTGCCGCTGACGTCCACGTTCCCTTCGCGGTTCGTGGAGATGACGTTGCGCGCGCCGGGCGTCGTCCCGCCGACGAGGTTCTTCGTGCCGCCGAGGTAGAGGCCTTTACTGCCGTTGCCGAGGGCGGCCGTGCCGGCGGCGTTGACGCCGATGTAGTTGCCCTGGATTTTATTCTCGGAGCAGTTGTCGTTGAGGGTGATTCCGGCGTAGTCGTTCCCCGAAATGACGTTGCGGATGGACCCGCCGATGGCGTTGCCCGACGAGTTATTAATCATGATCCCGCCCGCGCCGTTCGGCCGCCTGAGGTTGCCCTTGATGTCCGTGCCGATGAAGTTGCCCTGGATGGAGTTGTTGCCGCCGTCCTCGATCAGGATGCCGAACTGGGCGAAGCTGTTGACGGCGAGGCCGCGCACCGCGCAGTTGCTCGCCCTGATGGTCAGGCCGCTGCTGACGGAAGACTTCCCGCCGTTGACTTCGACGACGGGCGCGCCGCTGTAGCCCGGCTGCGTCGTCGCGTCAATCACCAGCGGGTCCGTGATGACCGGGAGCCCGACCCGGCTGTAGATGATCTTCGCGCCGGGGCCGGCGATGTTGAAAGTGATGGTGTCGGGGCCGGGCGTCTCGTTGGCGTCGATGATGGCCTGGTAGAGCGAGCCGGGCCCGTTGTCTTTCACGTTCGTGACGACGAAGCCGCGGCGCGAGGCCGCGAAGTCGGCCGTCTGGTTCGCGCTCAGGCCGCTGAAAGTCTTGCTCGCGGGGGTCAGGCCGAAGCCGAGCGCGGCGGGCGTGACGGTGTAGGTGCCGCCGCCCGGCAGCGAGAAAGAGTAGTTGCCGTTCGGGTCGGTCGTCGCCAGGCGGGTCTGCGTGCCGGTCAGTTTCACCTCCACGCCGGGGATGCCGGTCGCGCCCTCGGCGACGCGGCCGCTGACGGTGTAGAAGGGCGCGGTCGAGGCGGCGGCTTTGAAGTTGACCGTCGCGTCGGCGCTCAGGGTGGTGAAGCTCTGTTTCGAGGGGGTGAAGGCGTGCTGGGCCTTGGCGGCGGTGACGGTGAAGGCGGCCCCGCCGGGCAGGTGCGAGAAGAGGTACGTGCCGTCGCCCTCGGTCACGGCCGAACTCAGGCGCGCGCCGCTGAGCGTCACTTCCACGTCGGCCAGCGGAGAGCCGTCGGCGTTCGTCGCCTGCCCGCGGATGGTGTAAGAGGCCGCGAGCTTCGTGACGAACACGTCGTCGAAGCCGAGGTTGAAGGGCTGGTAGGCCCCCTGCGTCGTGGGGAAGTCGGGCGAGCGCGTGACGCCGGTCACGTAGGCGTTGCCGGCCGCATCGAGCGCAATGCCGTAGCCCTCGTCGTTCAGGTAGTAAAAGTCGTCGACGGGGCGGCCGCCGAGCAGCGTCGAGTAGACGAGCGCCGAGCCGGCCGGGTTCAGTTTCGTGACGAACGCGTCGTTTTCCTGTGGGGAGACCTGCGTCCCCAGGTAAATGGTGGAGGGCTTCAGCGGGTTGACCGCGAGCGCCCTGACAGCCGGGTACCTGATCCCCTTGTTGGCGGAGGCCCACGTCGCCCCGCCGTCCGTGCTCTTGAGCAGACCCGCTTCGGTCCCGAGCAGGTAGACGGTCGAAGGATTGACGGGGTCGGTCACGACCACGCCCGCCGCCAGGTCGCGAAGCCGCGTCCAGTTCGCCCCGCCGTCCGTGCTCTTGTAGAGGCCGCCGGGGTAGGCGACCGCGTAAACGATTGACGGGTTCGACGGATCGACGGCCACGGACCTGCCGTACTCACCCAACTGCGTCGCGCCGACCCGCACCCACGAGGAGCCGCCGTTGGCGCTCTTGTAGATGCCCCCGCGTGGGGACATGTCCGCGGCGGCGTAGATGACGGCGGGGTTCTGCGGGCTGACGGCGATCTCGACGGCGAAACTCAAGGACGAGGGGTTGGTGACGGCCGTCCAGACCTTGCCGCCTTCGACCGTCTTGTAAATCAGCCCGCCGTACGTCCCCAGGTAGAGCGTCGTCGGCGTCACGGGGTCGATGGCGAGCGAGAGCAGGCGGGTATAGATGGGGAGGCCGTTGTTGACGAGCACCCAGCTCTCGCCGCCGTCCACGCTCTTGTAAACGCCGCTCCCGACGGAGAAAGAGTTGACGGCCATGTAGACGTTCGAAGGCGTCAAGGGGTCTACGACTATCTCCATGACTTCGGCGTTCGGGACGCCCGTGTTCAGCTCGCGCCAGTTGTTCCCGCCGTCCGTGCTTTTGAAGAGGCGGTTGTTCGTCCCCGCGAAGACGGTCGAGGGGGTCTTGGGGTCGAGCGCGATGGCGTTGATGAGTTCGCCCTTCAGGCCGTAGTTGTCGTTGCCCCAGCTCGCGCCCCCGTTCGTGCTCTTGAGGAAGGGGCTCTTGTTGCGCACCGCGCCGGCCATCAGTGGGTAGTCGGCCGAGAGCGTGAAGCCCGTGACGTAGACGTTGTTCGCCTTGTCGAGCGCGATGGCGCGCGCCGTGTCGTTGTTGGAGCCGCCGAGGAAGGTCGAGTAGACGACGGCCGAGCCGGCTGCGTTGACCTTGGTGACGAAGGCGTCGCCGCCGCCCTGCGGCGCGGTCTGGAACGCGCCCGCCGTGGGCTTGAAGTCGTGGCCCGCGTTGCCGGCCACGTAGGCGCTGCCCGCGGCGTCCACGGCGACGCCGTAACCGAACTCGCCGCTCAGCCGCGTGGAGTAGACGACGCTCGTGCCCGCCTGGCTGACCTTCGTCAGGAAGACGCCGCCGGCCGCGCCTGGAATCGCGTTGACCGTGGGGAACTTCTCGGAAACGGTGTGGCCCGTCACGAAGGCGTTGCCCGTAGAGTCAACGGTTACGCTGTATGCCTCGTCGAGCTCAGGGCCGCCCAGGTAGGACGAATAGGCGACCGCGCCCGCCGGGGTGAACTTGGTGACGAAGGCGTCAAAATTACCTTTCAAGGCCGGCTGGAAAGCGTTCGACGCGGGGAAGTTCGACGAGCTGGTCCGGCCCGCCACGTAGGCGTTGCCGGAAGAGTCCACGCTGACGGAGTTACTCGTCTCCATGCCGTCGCCGCCGAGGTAGGTCGAATAGACGAGGCCCGAGCCGGTCGAGTTGAGCTTGGAGACGAACGCCTCCGTGTCGTCCAGGCTGTCGTTGGTGCTCGTGAAAGACGCGGCGTAAAGTTTCGAGGCCCCGCCCGGAGCGACCGCGAGCGCGTTAAAGCCTGTCTTCCTCAGAGTCTCGAAGAGCTTCGTCCAGCTCGCCCCACCGTTGGTCGTTTTGAAGATGCGGCCGTCGGGCGTGCCCGCGTAGAGCGTGGCCGGGGCCGCCGGGTCCATGGCGAGAGACGAGATGATGGTGCCCGCGGGCAGACCCGTGTTGACCGCCGCCCAGCTCGCGCCGGAGTTCGTGCTCCTGTAGACGCCGAGGCCGGGGGTGCCGACGTAGAGGATGGAAGGCGTGGTCGGGTTGATGAGGATGGGGTCCGCGATGGCCGGGAGTCCCGAGTTGGCCTCCGCCCAGCTCGCGCCGCCGTTGGTGGACTTGAAGACGCCGCCGCTCGTGGCCGTGTAGACGATTGACGAGTTCAGCGGGTTGACCGCGATGGCCGTGTACCCGCTCCAGTTGATGCCGTTGCTTGAATAAGCCCAGTTCGCGCCCCCGTCCGTGCTCTTGTAGAGCCCGCTCTCCGTCCCCGCGTACATCGTCGTCGGCGTCTTCGGGTCAATCGCGAGGGCGGTCGGCGCGGCGAATTCCCACGGGGCGTTGAGCTTGCTCCAGGTGGCCCCGCCGTCTGTGCTCTTGTAGACGCCCGTCTTCGGATAGTCGTTCGTCGCGAGGGCCGCGAAAACCGTTGACGGCGTGGTCGGGTGGACGGCGATTGCCCAGCAGTGAGCGCCCGAAGTGTTCTTGAAGACGCGGGCCCAGGTGTTCCCGCCGTCGGTGCTCTTGTAGATGCCGCCGGGGCCGAACCAAGTCATCCCGGCGTAGACCGTGTTCGGGTTGACGGGGTCGACGGCGATGACGCTGACGTAGTCGCCGGCCGCGCCGATTTTCTTGCCGCCCCAGTTCGCGCCCCCGTCCGTGCTCCGCAGCAGGTTCCCTTCGGTCCCCCTGACGGGGTTCCTGGTCGGGAAGTTTAACGACTGCGTGACGCCCGTGACGTGCGCGTTGCCGGAAGGGTCCACGTCGATGCCGAAGGCCGTGTCGTAGGAGCCGCCGCCGAGGTAGGTGGAGTAGACGAGCCCCGTCCCCGCAGGGTTCAGCTTGGTCACGAAGGCGTCCGTGCGGATGAGGTCGTTGTCTTTGGGCTGGAGCGTGCCGGCGGTGGTCGGGAAAAAGTCCGAGCCCGTGGAGCCCGCGACGTAGGCGCTGCCGGCCGCGTCCACGGCGACGCCGAAAGCCGTCTCGCCGCCGCCGGAGCCGACCTCGGTCGAGTAGGCCAGCACGGGGTCAACCACGAGCGTCTTCCCCTTGTCGTAACCTTTGACCTCGAAGGCGACCTGGCCCTCGCCCTTGAGCACGTAGCGCCCCTGGACTTCGCGCCGCTGCCCGTCCGCGCCGACCTGGTAGGCGAACGGCTTGTGCATCGTCACGACATCGCCCGCGACCTCAATCAGCAGGTCGCCCCTTTCGTTCACCTTGAGGTTGTCGGAGCCCGCGAGCTTGAGCCTGATGGCCTCGGGCCTGGCTCCGGGCGCGAGGACGAAGTCGTATTCGAGTTGGCGCTGGTTGCCGTAGTAGACGAGGTTGATGCCGGGGTAGACTTCGCGGTATTCGACCTTCGCGAACGTCGCCAGGTTCGTGCGCCACTGGCTTTCGTCGCCGATCAGGTAGTTGACTTTGCCGGGCAATTCGTCCAGGCCCATGACGCCCGGGTCACTGCTGGCCCCGACCAACTCCATGCGAAGCACGCGGCGCGACTTCGGCGTGGAGGGGGGCTCCGTCGAAGTCGCGCTGGCGGCGGGCTGCTTCGGGGCGGCCTCCGACTTGGCCTGCCCTCGCGTCAGGACCATCACGGCTTCGGTGGCGGTCAGGTAAAGACTGTAGCCCCTGCCGCGCGACATGAATTTCACGCGCGCGTCGGCCTGCCCCTCGTTGGCGACGAAACTGATGGGAAGCTTGCCGTACGCCTCGCCGATTTTATCCCGCGCGGACTGGTCGAGCGGCGCGGCTGGCGCGGCCGGCGTTCCAGACGACGCCTCGCCGCGGCTGGCGAGGAAGAACGAAGCGATGACGGCGACGGCCGCGATGAGACAGACTACGGGCGTGAAGACGCGAGAACGGGGCATGGTTGGTACTTTCCGTAAACTAGGGCTTCAGGCGGTCGGAAGGCTGAAGGCTAGGGTTTGTTTGGGACGATGATGGACAAGCTATCGTGCGGCTTGCTCGAATGTCCGATTGATTCCGCGACCAGGCACCCGCGGTAGAGGATGCCTTCTGGGGCTGCCGGGGCATTTTAGATTAAATTCACGAAATTACAAGTCACTGCCGGCCGACTGACGGCAAAGAAAAAGGCGCGTCCATTGAGACCGCCTTCTTCTCTATAAAGCCTGTCGCCTAAAATCAAAACTTGCGACGGGCCTTTGATGTCTCGAAGCCACTCCACCGTTGCACGCGGGCGACACTCCGACAGAGCGCCATCGAGCCGGCGTCTCGTCCTACCGCTCGCCGAGTCGATAGACCGCAGTGTCCGGGTGATAGGCTTTCCAGTCGAACCAGTAGTCGTTGAGCACGGCCACCTTCGTCAACCGTCTTCCGGCGAGCGGCCCCTTTGTGGCCCGCCCCGCGAAGTCCCACTCGCTGCCCGTCTCCGCGTCGACCATCACGAGCGGGGAGGCGTCCGATTTGACGAAGAACTCCAACTTGCGGCCGTCCACCACGCGCTCGTAAGCGCGCACGGACTTCCTGTCGTCGCCGGCCACCACGAAAATTGGCACACCGCCGACCGTGTCCATGATCGGGCTCTGCTTGACGACGGCGTCGAAGGGGTAAGCCTTCGACGCGCCGCCCGCGGTGACGCCGACGACCAGCGCGCGCGGTTCGAGCGCAGGGTCCACGCCCTTCGAGGTCGCGACCGGCACCTTAGCCATGCGCGTGTCCCAGTCCGCAGGGGGATACTTCCCCGCGCGCTCCACCTGTTCGTCCGGCCGCAGCACGCGCCCCGCCGGCTTCTCGCGCTTCCAGAGGCCGAAGGTCAGCTCGTCGTGAAAGACCTGTCGCAGTCTCTGGCCTTTGAGCGGGCCGAGGATGGCTTCGCCCGTGACCTGCTGCCACCACGTGCCGGTCTCCTCGTCGCGCATGATGAAGTTCTGGTTGTTGATGCCCGCCAGGTGAAAGTTAAGTTTTCGACCGTTGACCGTCGCCTCCCACACCAGACCGGTGTGACAGAGCGTTCAATAGGTGGCGACGATGGGCGTGCCGCCGACCGTGTCCTGCGCGATGTGGTGATAGGCCATCAGGCGGACGGGGTAGGCGACCGCCTCCCCGTTCTTCTCGACGGCTATCACCATCTCCGCGTCGGCGACGAACCCCGCCTCACTCGCCCCGGCGTAAGACGCGTCCGCGAGCGGGCTGAACATCCACTCGAAGTGGTTCTGCCTGGCGAACCAGGTGGCCGCGAAGAGCGGGACGAGGACGACGACCAGCGCCGCCTTGCGCCACCAGCGGCGCGCGCGCGGCCAGAGCCAGACGGCGAGGCCGATTGCCGCGAGGGAGCCGACGAGGGTGACAATCGGGGACCACTGTTTCAGGCCGTAGGCCAACTCCATGCCCCGCTCGGTCTGGGCCTTGAAAGGCATGATGATCCAGACGGGGATGAGCACCATCGCCAGCCCCGCCAGCACGACCACGAGCAGCGCGACCCACGCCGCCCACGGGCGCAGGAAGGGATTTTTTTCAGCCATAGGATTTCACCCCGACGCGTCGGGGCCGCGGCCGCCCGACTTTTCACGCTTCAGTTGTTCAAGGAAAGCTTTCTCGGTCCTGGCGATGAAATCGCGGTAGCCGCCGCGGTCTATGAACGGGTTGGGTCTTTTCCCCTGTGCCAGAAGTTTGGCCTTCTCAAGCATCGAGTAGAAATTGCCGTGCGACGCGAGGAACACGTCGCACCTGAGCCGCTTCATCACGCGGAACGTCCGCTCGTAGTCTGCCACGATGTCCGTGTACCTGGGATTGCCCAACAGCGTGTAGCCCGGAACGGTCGTGCTGCCGACGAAGACCACGTCGTATCGCCTGCGGCCTTCCTTCACGCGCATCGTCCACGTCGTGCAGCCCTTCGTGTGGCCGGGCGTGAGGCGCGCGACCATCGTCACGCCGCCCAGCTTGACCTTGTCGCCGTCGCGCAAGGTCCGATCTGCCTTGACGGGTTCGTAAGTGAGCCGGTCGCCGAAATGAAAGTCGCCGCGGCCCCCCGCGGCCAGCAACTCCGCGTCCGCCTCGCTCGCCGCCAGTCGCGCGCCCGTCTCCTGCTTCAACTGTGCCAGCCCGCCCGCGTGGTCGTAGTGCGCCTGACTGTTGATTAGGATTTTGATGTCCCCCATGCGGAAGCCCAGGCGCTCGACGTTGCGGCGGATGAGCGGGACCGTCTCGGCGAAGCCGCCGTCGAGCAGTATGTGGCCGGCTGGCGTGACGATCAAGAACGAAGTCACGTCAGAAGCGCCGACGTAGTAAACGTTGCCGATGACGCGGTACGGTTCGACCGGCTGGTTCCACGACCGCGCCTCCTCAGTCGCCTGCCCCGCGGCTGGTTCGATCAACAGGAGCGCGGCGAGCGCGGCCGCGAGCACCGTCAACGGGCGGACACCCTTCATCATCGGTCAGTCATCCTCGCCAGAGATTTTTTTAAGGCGCGAACAGAAACGTTGCCGGGAAGATAAGCCCCTGCCCGGCGCGAAAGTCAAGCCCTACGTCCCAAGTGGTCGAGAGCCTCACACACCTTTTACGGCAGTCCGGCCCGCGGCGCTACCCGTTTTGGCTCACACGTCGGTGTGGCTTTCCACCTCTGAGTGCCCGTGACAGCCCGCTTTTTCGGAGACGGCCGCTGGTCCGCAAGAGGGTCGGCCCCCTGCGGCACAGTCGTTGCCATGTGCCCCGGCGGCGTTCCGAAGGATTTTTTCACGGGGTCAGAACAGACAGGCAAGCGAAGAGACCTGAGCCGCCCGAGAATCCTTTCACGCACCCTCTCTCCACGAATCATCAGAGCCCCCGACGCGGCCGGCGCGCGCGCGACTCCCCTGCCCCGCGGTCCAACGGAGGTCCGGCTGGCTGTGAGAACTGTCGAAACAGCCAATAACAAATGACCTCGAAGGAGTAAAAAGATGAAAGCGCAGAAGCTCACCAGGATTGCCCTGGCCCTCTTAATCATCGCGACGTGCATTTCGGCTTTCTCCCAGGACACCCCGCTCCCCGCAAAGGAAACGACGACCACGCAAGCCGTCACCAAGAACCCGCGCGCGGGCTACACGCCGCTCAACGACGGCGCGAAGCAGTCCGGGTCGACCAAGACCGCCTCGCTCGCCGCCACCGCCGAACCCAGCTCGGCCGTCGCCTACAAGACTTTCACGAGCGGCGCGGCAGACACGCTCTTCAAGTGGACGATCTCGACGCACGGCAACCTGGTCCGCCTGGAGTCGCCCGCGGGCTTCGAGCACATGGCGAGCGGCTCCGTCGGCGAGGGCTACGTCGTCAGCATGAACACGTCCGTCGGCCCCGTGCGCTACTTCGACGCGGGCTTCAGCGAGGCGACGGGCTGCTCCGGCAACGTGCGCTCGTGGAGCCCGAGTGTTTTCGAGACCGGGGCGACCGCTAACGGCACGACCCTGATCCGGGACACCTGCGACGGCGCGTGGCGACTGACGCAGACCTTCCTCAGAAATCCCGCCAACCACGAACTGACCATCACGATGACGCTGCGCAACCTGACCGCCTTCAACTACACGGGCGTCGTGATCGACCGCTACTTCGACGGCGACCTGGACAACGACAACAGCGACGACTCTTTCCTTCGCACGTTCGACTCCGTGACCGGGCGCGACGGCATCCTCGACAATCTTTCGATGACGGCCATCAGCTTCGACGTCCCGCACTCGACCGCGATCCACTCGTTCGCGGGCTGGAACCCGAGCGTCACGAACCAGGCGAGCCTGGCGTCGCCGACGGGCAGCGGCGACTTCGTCGGCAGGGTCTCGTATAGCCTGGGGACGATCAACGCCTCGGCGCAGAAAGTCGTGAAGGTGCTTTACAAGCGACAGTGAAATCCGGCGTCGGGCCGGTTTGAAATTGAGCGTGGCCCACAGGGAATCTCACGCCGGGGGCGCAAAGCCGCAAAGAAAACGGGAGTCTTTTCTTTGCGGCTTTGCGCCTTTGCGCGAGATGTTTTCTTTAGGCTACACTCAATTTCAAACCGGCATAAGCTTTCCGACCACAACTCAGAGGGGACCAAAATTAAATGTCGAACGCGCGAGGAGTCGTCCTGCGGTTTTTGGCTTTTGTAGTCCTGCTGGCCTGCGCGGGCGTCGCGCCGGCACAAAACGCCTCCGTGCCGCGCCCCGAATACCCGCGCCCGGACCTCATGCGCGCCGACTGGCAGACGCTCAACGGGCGCTGGGAGTTCGAGTTCGACGACGCGAACCGCGGCCTCGCGGAGAATTGGCACAGCGACGCGGGCCGCCGCTTCTCGCGCACCATACAGGTTCCCTACGCCTACCAGGCCAAACTCTCCGGCATCGGCGACCCGTCCTTCCACGACGTCGTCTGGTACCGCCGCGCCGTCCAGGTCCCACAGAGTTTCCGCGTTGGCGGCCGCCGCGTCATGCTGAACTTCGGCGCGGTGGATTACGAGGCGAGCGTCTGGGTCAACGGCCAGCGCGCGGGCGACCACAGGGGCGGCCACGTCCCCTTCGCCTTCGACATCACGGACCAGCTCAAGCCCGGCGACAACGTCATCGTCGTCCGCGCCTTCGACCCCTCGACGGACCGCACCATCCCGCGCGGCAAGCAGTTCTGGGAAGTGAAGTCCGCGGCCATCTGGTACACGCGCACGACCGGCATCTGGCAGCCCGTCTGGCTGGAGGCGGTCGGCCCTGTCCACGTCAAGCGCCTGCGCCTCACGCCGGACATAGACAACCGGCTCGTCACCGTCGAGACCGTCTTGAGCCGCGAGGCCACGGACACGCGCCTGCGCCTCACCGCCTCGCTGCGCGGCGAAGCGGTCGCGCAAACAGAGGTCGCGGTCAAGGCGACGGCCGGCGCGAACCCTGTGGCCGTCCTCAAACTGGACCGTCACGAGTTGTGGTGGCCCGACCGCCCGAACCTCTACGACCTGCGCGTCGAACTCGTCGGCGCGAATGGTGGAGTCCTCGACCGCGTCGAGAGCTACTTCGGGCAGCGCAAGGTCAGCACGCACGACAACAAGATTTACCTGAACAACGAGCCTTACTACCTGCGCATGGTGCTCGACCAGGGCTACTGGCCCGACGGCCTGCTCACGCCGCCCACCGAAGAGGCCATCAAGTACGACATAGAGATGACGAAAAAATTCGGCTTCAACGGCGCGCGCAAGCACCAGAAGGTCGAAGACCCGCGCTGGCTCTACTGGTGCGACAAGCTCGGGCTCCTCGTCTGGGGCGAGATGGCGAACGCCTTCGACATCTACACGGACGAGTACGTCGCGCGCTTCACGGACGAGTGGCAGCAGGCCATTCAAAGAGACTACAACCACCCTTCGATCATCGCCTGGACGCCGCTCAACGAATCCTGGGGCGTCTTCGACATCCTGACGGACAAGCGACACCAGGCGCACGCGAAGGCCTTGTACTACCTGACGCACTCGCTCGACTCCACGCGGCTCGTGCAGGACAACGACGGCTGGGAGCACACGGACGCGACCGACATCTTCGGCATACACGACTACGCGCGCACGGGCGCGGACTTCGCCGCCAAGTACAAAATACTCGAAACCGACCGCAGCCAGGTCCCGCGCAACGGCAAGGAGGCGGTCGCCTACGGCTACAGCTACAACGGGACGCCGATTGTCCTGACGGAGTTCGGCGGCATCTCTTACCGCGTCGGCGGTGTGAAGAAAGAGAACGAGTGGGGCTACTCGGGCATAGAGCCGACGAAGGAGGCTTTTCTGACGAGGCTCGAAGGTCTGGTGAAAGCCGTCAGGGAGAACAAGGCGATTGTCGGCTACTGCTACACGCAACTGACGGACGTAGAGCAGGAGATCAACGGGCTCATGACCTACGACCGCAAGCCCAAGGTTGACCCGGCGGAGTTCGCGCGCATCTTCAGCCGCTGAGTGTGCCAGTGAATAACCAACACGGACGGCCGCTCGGGGTGGGCTTGCGGGCCGCGCGCGCGAACCTGATCCCGGCCCTGGTCATACAGATCATCGTCGTCGCAATCGTCGCGGCCTACTACTTCCACCCGCCCGCGCGCGAGTGGCTGGCGCATCTGGCGGAGTTGAAGCGGCGCGGCGGCTATCTATTTTCTTTCGCGGCCGGCGCGCTGGCGGGCGGGATGATGCCGCAGTTGTTGAAGGTCGCCGTCTTCGAGAAGTGGCGCGTCAGGCGCGAGAACCTGAACGAGATCGTCTTCGGCGTCTGCTTCTGGGGGTTGATGGGGGTGATGGTGGACGGGGTCTACCGCGCGCAGGCGTGGATGTTCGGCACGCAGGTGGATTTCGTCACCGTCTTCAAGAAGACGCTGGTGGATCAGTTCGTCTTCACCCCGTTCGTGTCCATCCCGCTGACGGTCGTCATCCTCGAATGGAAGCACCAGGGCTACCGCCTCGCGGGCCTGTCCAGAGTCTTCAGCCTGCGCTTTTACAAACAGAAGATACTGCCCACCGTCGTCAGCGCCCTCGGCTTCTGGCTGCCCGTCGTGATTCTCATCTACTGCCTGCCGCCCCTCTTGCAGTTCCCGCTCTTCACACTGGCCCTCACGCTCTGGGTCATGATCATCACCTGGATCAGCCTGGCACAGAAGGAAGGGATGAGGGATGAGGGATGAAGTAAAGCGGAAGGCGGAAGGCAGAAAGAAAGACATTCTATACTCCGCCTACTGCCTTCCCTTCTTCATCCCTCATCCCTTTTATCCTGCGCGCATGGAGCGCTCGAACTCTTCCATCTCGAACTGGCCGCCGACGATGAGCGGGGTGCGCTGGTGTATGTCGTGCGGCTGCACGTCGAGGACGCGCTGCCTGCCGTCGCTGGCCGCGCCGCCTGCCTGCTCCGCGAGGAAGGCCACCGGGTTGGCTTCGTACAGGAGTCGCAGTCTCCCGTCTGGGTAGTCCGTGTTCGGCGGGTAGATGAAGACGCCGCCGCGCAGCAGCGTGCGGTGGAAGTCCGCGACCATCGAGCCGACGAACCGGCACGAGTAGCGGCGGCCCAGCTCGCCCGAGCGCAGCCGCTTCAAGTAGCCCAGGTAGCCTTCGGGCCAGCGGTCGCAGTAGGACTCGTTGATTGAGTAGTACTGCCCCTGCGGCGGGATGCGCAGGTTCTCGTGCGTCAGGATGTAGGAGCCTATGGAGGGGTCCAGCGTGAAGGCGTGCACGCCGCTCCCGGCGCTGTAGACGAGCACGGTGGACGAGCCGTAGACGATATAGCCGGCGGCGACCTGTTTCTTGCCGGGCTGCAAGACCCACGCGAGGGGGTCGTCGGCCTTGTCCGTGTCGGGCTTGCGGAAGATGGCGAAGGTCGTGCCGATGGTGACGGCCACGTCTATGTTGGAGGAGCCGTCGAGCGGGTCGAAGACGATGGCGTAGGTGGCGTCGGCGCGCTCGTGCCCGAGCAGGATGGGCTCCTCGTTCTCCTCGGAGGCGATGATGCCGAGGCTCCCGCGCTGGCTCAGGCAGTGAATCAAAGCCTCGTTGGCGTAAACGTCCAGCTTCTGCTGCACCTCGCCCTGCACGTTGACGCCGCCGAGCGAGCCCAGTATGCCGGAGAGCCCCGCGCGCCGGACCTGCGCCTCAATCATTTTCGTGGCGAGCGAGATGCCCGACACCAGCAGCGTGAACTCGCCCGTCGCGCCGGGGAAACGCGCCTGCTCTTTGGAGATGTGATGCTGAAAGGTTGTGATCATCGAAGTCGACCTTCAGGGCCAGGCTTGGCGAAAACGGCCCTTATCTTACTCCTAGTTCATTGAGTTAACTACTCCAGCTTATCCTCGCCTCAAAGAGTTGTTATACTCTTCCCGGAATCACCCCCTGGCATCATTAGAGTAAGAGCAGCTTTCTAGTCTGGGAGGGCGAACCTTTGACTGGCTGGCGGGACAATTGGCGTCGGAAGCTCCTGAATGCCCAGACCATCCCTGGCATCGTCCTGGGCGCGGCGCTCGGCGCGGCCATAGGCGTCGGCGCTTACACCTTCGTCTACGCCAAGGGCTACTCCTACCTGTCGAACGACCCGGCGGCCTGCGCCAACTGCCACGTCATGCAGGAGCACTACGACGGCTGGCTCAAGTCCAGCCATCGCGCCGTCGCCGTCTGCAACGACTGCCACACGCCCCCCGGCTTTTTCGGCAAGTACATGACCAAAGCCTCCAACGGCTTCTGGCACTCCTACTACTTCACGCGGGGGAACTTCCACGAGCCGATTCAAATCACGCCGCGCAACCACGAAATCACGGAGCAGGCGTGCCGCAAGTGCCACCAGGAAATTGTCGAGGCGATAGAAGGGCCGCACGCGGACAGCCCCGAACTCTCGTGCGTGCGCTGCCACAGCACGGTCGGGCACCTGAGATGAAGGACCGTTTTTGAAAATCACTTTGACGGGGACGGACAGCTTTATGGCCGAGAACGAGGAAGAGTCAAGAAAGACCGAGGAAGAAAAGCCGGCGAAGCGCGAAGGCTTCTGGAATCGCCGTGGCTCCTTCAAGGTGACGCTGCTGGTGGCGGGCGTCGCCGCGCTGCTGGCCGTCGCGGGCGTGGCGCTCCTGCTCAACATCTTCGAGCGCAAGCAGGAGGCCCGGAGCCCCTTCTACCGCGTCGTCGAGCTGACGGACGAGACGGAAGACCCCGCGGTCTGGGGCAAGAATTTCCCGCTCCAATACGACGGCTACAAGCGCACGGTCGACCAGGTCCGCACGCGCTACGGCGGGAGCGAGGCCATCCCGCGCACGCCCACGCAGGCGGACCCGCGCTCAATCGTCGCGCAGTCGCGCCTCGAAGAAGACCCGCGCCTGAAAACGATGTGGGCCGGCTACGCCTTCTCGCACGATTTCCGCGAGGAGCGCGGCCACGCCTACATGCTCGAAGACCAGACGTTCACCGAGCGCCAGCTCGTCACCGAGCAGCCCGGCACCTGCATACACTGCCACGGCTCCGTCTACGTCCCTTATAAAAAACTCGGCGGCGGCGACTTAATCCGTGGCTTCGAGCTGATGAACCAGATGAAGTTCGGCGAGGCGCGCAAGCTCGTCGGCCACCCCGTCAGTTGCATCGACTGCCACGACCCGCAGACGATGCAGCTACGCGTCACGCGCCCAGGCTTCATAGAGGGCATACGCGCGCTGAAAGCCTCGCAGGGCGTACAGAACTACGACGTGAACGCGCAGGCCACGCGCCAGGAGATGCGCGCCTACGTCTGCGGGCAGTGCCACGTCGAATACTATTTCAAGGGGCCGGAGAAGCGGCTCACCTACCCGTGGGCCAAAGGCATCAAGATCGAGGAGATCATGGCCTACTACGAGGAGGTGCGGCACAAGGACTGGACGCACGCGGACTCGGGCGCGCCCGTCCTGAAGGCGCAGCACCCGGAGTTCGAGATGTACAACCAGGGCATCCACGCGCGCTCGGGCGTGGCCTGCGCCGACTGCCACATGCCCTACGTGCGCGAGGGCGCGATGAAGATCAGCGACCACCACGTCAGGAGTCCGCTGCTGATGATTAACCGCGCGTGCCAGACCTGCCACAAGTGGCCCGAGGAGGAGTTGCGCGCGCGCGTCGAGACGAACCAGACGCGCACCTACAACATGCGCAACCTCGCGATGGACGCGCTCGTCGAACTCATCGGCGACCTCAAGGCGGCGCGAGATGCGGGGCGCACGGACGAAGAGTTGAAGGCGGCGCGCGACTTCCAGCGCAAGGCGCAGTTCTACCTGGACTTCATAGAGGCCGAGAACTCGATGGGCTTTCACGCCCCGCAGGAGGCCGTGCGCATCCTCGGCGAGTCGATCAACTTCTCGCGCCTGGGCCAGGTGTCCTTGCGCGGCGGCCCGCGTGTCGCGGCAGGCCCGACGCCGAAGCCCGCCCCCGCGTCGACGCCGACCGCGGGGCGGTAACCCGGCTGACGAAAGGCTAGGATGAGGCGCAAGATTGTCGGCTTCAATCAGGACGACGAGTCGCACTGGCGCGCCGAACTATCTTGCGGCCACCTCCAGCACGTCCGCCACGACCCGCCGCTCGCCACGCGCCCCTGGGCCCTCACGGAAGAGGGCCGCGCCTCGCGCCTCGGCCTGGAAATGGACTGCAAGCGCTGCGACGAGGAAGGAGGAGAAGAGGATGTCTGAGGCGCGCGAAGGGTGAAGTTACTTACGGCTTCTCCAGCTTCAGGAGCTTCTTTTCGAAGTCTATGGTGATGCGGTACGACTTGAGGAAGTTCAGCCCGACCAGGCCCTTGATGCCCATCTCCGGCGGGGCCATCCGGTCCAGGTCTATGGAGCACGCGGTCAGGTCCGAAGCCTTCGCGCCGCCCACTTCGAGCGTCTCGATCTTCAGGAGTTTCATCCCGCCGCCGCCCGGGCCGACCACGACGGTGCCGAAAGACCCCTTCCATTCGGGGAGTTTCAGCTCGTCCGCGAACCCGTCGTCCAGGCACGTGAAGGTCGCGCCCGTGTCGAGCACGAAGTCGTAGGGGCCGCGCCCGTTGATCTTGACGGGGACGATGATGGCGGCGTCGTTCGGCCCGGCCATCTTGAACTCGACCGTGCCCGGCGAGGCGTCGGCCGGTGCCCCGACCTCCCTCGTCCCCTGCAACACGCAGCCGAGCATTGAGCCCGACAGCGCCAGGGCGAGAAACAATTTCAGCGTACGCATCTTCGGCACTACCTCTGCGGGAGATAGTACCAGTCCCGAAGGGAATCTTCGAACGCCGGCCGCCCTAGAGGGTCTCCAACTCTTCGAGGACCGTCGCCAGCGGCGAGTAGGTCTCGCAGATGAACTGCTCGGCGCGCTGGTAGTCGAGCGGCTTGGAGTAGAAGTAGCCCTGCCCGTACTCGCAGCCGAGCGCCTTGAGCGTCAGGACCTGGGCGGGCGTCTCGACGCCCTCGGCCACCACGTCCATGCCTAGATTCTGTGCCAGCCCGATGATGGTCCGCACGATCTCCGCGTTCTCCTCGTCGTCGGCCATCTGCGTGACGAACGAGCGGTCGATCTTGAGCGTGTTGATGGGGAAGCGCCGCAGGTGCGAGAGCGACGAGTAGCCCGTGCCGAAGTCGTCCATCGAGATCAGCAGGCCCAAAGCGCGCAGCCGGCCGAGCAGCTCCGTCGCCGTCTCCACGTTCTCCATCACGGCGCTCTCCGTGATCTCAAGCTTCAGGTTACTCGGGTCGAGCTGCGTCTCCCGCAGGATGGCGTCCACCGTTTCGACCAGGCCCGGCTGCGAGAACTGTTTGACAGAGAGGTTCACGCTCATGAAGAGCGGCGGGTCCGAGGGCAGCACCACCTCCCACTTGCGCATCTGCCGGCACGCCTCCCTCAACACGTACTCGCCTAGCTGGACGATCATCCCCGTCTCCTCGGCCACGGGGATGAAGTCGCTCGGCGGGATGAACCCTTTTTCGGGGTGACGCCAGCGGACGAGCGCCTCGAAGCCGCGCAGGCCGTCCGTCTCAAGCGACATGATCGGCTGGTAGAAGACGAAGAACTCGTCGCGCTCCATCGCGCGGCGCAAGTCCGTCTCCAACTGCAAGAGCTTGGTGGCGCGGTCGTGCATCCCCTTGTCGAAGATTTCGTAGCGGGCCTTGCCGAGCGCCTTCGCGCGGTACATCGCCGTGTCCGCGTCGCGCAGGATGTCTTCCGTCTGCTCGTACTCCTTCGAGCTGATGGCGATGCCTATGCTGACGGTCGTGAAGACCTCGCGCCCGCTCAGGGAGAACGGGGCCGAAAGCTCCTTCTGGATGCGCTCGGCGATCTGCAAGACGTAGCCGCGGTCCTGTATGTCTTCGAGCAGGATGGTGAACTCGTCGCCGCCGAGGCGGGCTATCGTGTCGCCGGGGCGCAGGGAGTTTTCCAGGCGGCGCGCGATGCCGACGAGGAGCTGGTCGCCGATCATGTGGCCGAGAGAGTCGTTGATGATCTTGAAGCGGTCGAGGTCGAGGTAGATGACCGCGAACATGGCCTTGTCGTTGCGCTGCGAGCGCGCGAGCGCGAGCTTCAAGTGATCCATCAGCAGCGCGCGGTTCGGCAGGCCCGTCAGCGCGTCGTGGAAGGCGTCGTGCAGCAGCCTTTCTTCGGCCTGCTTGCGGTCCGTGATGTTCTGAATCTGGAAGATGAGGTGCGGCGACTTGCTGAAGCCGTCGCGCGCCAGCGACGCGCTCCACAGCGCCCAGACCTCGTGCCCCTGCTTGTGCACGTAACGCTTCTCGATCTGGCAGGACGGCACCTTGCCCTTCATCAGGTCCTTGATGTTCGCCAGCGCCGCGCTCAGGTCGTTCGGGTGTATGACCTTCAGGTAGTCGGTCGCCATCAGCTCCCTCTCGGTGTAGCCGAGCAGGTTGCAGAGCGAGCGGTTGACCTGTAGCCAGCGCCCCTCGGGCGAGACGAGCGCCATGCCTATGGCCGCGTGGTCGAACGCGCTGCGGAAGCGCTCGGGACTCTCCTTGAGACTCCCGCCGTGACCGGCCGCCGCGGGCTCGGCCTTAGCGCTCGTGAGGTTCTTCCCGTAGGCGAAGATGAGGATGGAGCCGGCCGCCGCGGAGGTGATGAAGGCCGCGAAGCCCATCGCCGAGACGAGGTGCGCCGCGAGGCAGGCGGCGACCGCGCCGCCTAGCTGCGCCACGACCGTCCAGACGAGCAGGGTCCCGCGCTTGCTCCAGACCGACTGCTGAATCTTGTAGGACTCGCCGATGATTGTGACGGCCGCGCTGACCGCCGCCTGTATGAGCGCCGCCAGGAAGAGCGCCTGGAAGAAGCCCAGCGAGTAAGTCCCAGGTCCGGGGAGGCCGCCGAAGAGGAGGCGCAGCGTCCAGACGGCCAGAGCGGCCGCGACGGCGCTGACCGAGGCGTCGAAGAGGACGCGGGTCGCCTCGCTCCCGCGCCGCGCGGAGAGCCCTGCGGACGTGACGGCGGCGAAGAGGATTGCGGCCTCGCCCCCGAAGAGCAGGAGCGCGAGCAGGACGAAAGTGTCCAGGAGAAAGACCCGCCCGAGCCCGCCCGGGACCGGGAAGGAGAAGACGGACGAGGCCGCCATCGCGGAGAGCGCCAGGACCAGGACGGGCGTGACGGGCTGCGCCATCTGCCAGTAGTAGAGCGAAACGCCGACCGCCGCGCATCCCAAAGCGATGACCGCTTGCATGAACTTCTGATTGAAACGGTACTTGTCCATCTTTTTTGCTTCCTGTGAAAGCACGAAACTCGCTTGAGGGGAACGAAAGGGGGCAATTCGCCGCCCGGTCAAGAGCAAGCCTGGTGCCACTGGCCTCTCCCCCGCGGCCCCTTAAATATCTTAGGTTTTTGCGACTCAACTCGCGGCGGCGGCCGGACGCGGATTGGGCCATCGGTCAAATAGAGAGGATTCGGTCACTCATTTTGAACGGAGTCTGTCAGTCGTCCGAAAGAGTCTTGAAAGAAAATGTCAGATGAGGTATAAGCCGCACCACCCCGCGCCCCGTTTCCTTGAAGATACCGGGGCGTGATGACGAAGCCGCGCACGAGAGGGGGCGGGGCCAGGACGCCACAGCCTTCCGCGCCGCTTCATTGTTCGAATGGGCGGGGCCCGGTTGACGGCGCGAGGGAAGGCGGGTAGAATCCGCCCCTCTCTCCGAAAGCTTATAATCTCGCTCTGCCCGGAGGCTCTTTCCCCCATGCCGACCGCCAAGCGACGCGTCCTCTGCGTCGAGGACCACGAGGACACGCGCCACATGCTCACGCTCATGCTTGAGCGCGAGGGCTACTTCGTCCTGACGGCCGAGAACGCCACGCTCGGCCTCGCCCTGGCCCAGACGCAGCCGTTCGACCTCCTCGTCATAGACATCTGGCTGCCCGACGAGGACGGACACAAGCTTTGCAGGAAGGTCAGGGAGTTTGACGAGTACACGCCGATAGTCGTCTACTCGGGCGCGGCGCGCGAGTCCGACCGGCAGGACGCCGTAGTCTCCGAGGCGGACGCCTTCGTCGCCAAGCCGGACGTGAACAAGCTGCTGGAGACGGTCAAATACTTTCTTGAATAATCCTCCACCAAGCGGCGTGAGCGGAAGGGCCGTCGTCCCGAAAGTGCTGGTCGTGGACGACCAGCACGACAACCTGACCCTCATCAGCCTGGCCTTGCGGGGGCAGGGCTACCGCGTCTCGACGGCCGTCAACAGCCAGGACGCAGTCGTCGTGGCGCGCCTCGTGCTGCCCCAGCTCATCCTGATGGACATCAGCATGCCTGTGCTGGACGGCATAGCGGCCACGCGCGTCATCCGCGGCGAGGATGAGATCAAAGATGTGCCAATTGTGATTCTGACCGCGCTCGACGACGACCAGTTCAGGCGCGAGGCGGCGGAGGCCGGCGCGGACGGCTACTTCACCAAGCCGATTGACTTCCCCAGGCTCCACGCCTTCCTGGACAAGCTGCTGCGCGGGACTTCGGGCGAAGAGCGCGAGGCGAAGCAGGTCGCGATCTCGCCCGACACGGGGCGGCTCGACCCGCGCTTCGTCCTCTGGCGCATGTTCTGCGCCGCCAACGACGTGCCTGTCGAGACGCTGCCGAGCGAGCTGACGGCCGAGCTGAAGAAGCGCTGGCAACTGATGAAGAATGAGAAGAGGCCGCTCTTCAGGTTATGAGGAATGCCGGCCGGCTGGGCCGCGCCGCCGATTCGGGACTCCCCTCTGACCGCCTGCGCGTTTCCCCGCGCACCGCCATTCATCGTAAAATGTCCTCACGATGTTCACATTCCTTTACGTCCTGCTAGTCATCTTTCTGGTCGTCGCCAACGGGTTCTTCGTCGCCTCGGAGTTCGCGCTCGTCGGCGTGCGCCGCTCGCGCATTGAGACGCTCTCCGCTGGCGGCGACCGCCGCGCGCGGCGTCTGCTCGGCCTGCTCGACAACCTGAACGCCTACATCTCCGCGACGCAACTCGGCATCACGATGGCCTCGCTCGCACTGGGGTGGATCGGCGAGCCGGTCATCGCGCACATCCTGGAAGCGCCGCTCAGGGGCTACGTCTCCGAGGCCGCGCTCCACACGATCTCTTTCGCCGTGGCCTTCACGCTCATCACCTTCCTGCACATCGTCTTCGGCGAGTTGGCCCCGAAGACCCTGGCGCTCGAACGCGCCGAAAAAGTGTCGCTCGCCGTCTCGTGGCCGCTGCACGCCTTCTACAAAATCTTTCAGTGGCCCATACGGCTCCTCGACTGGGCCGGCACGCGCACGGTGCGCCTCTTCGGCCTGCACCCGTCGCAGGACCACGCCTCCGTCTACACGGAGGAGGAGTTGCGCGGGCTGCTGGAAGTCTCGCGCAGGAGCGGGCAGTTGGAGGAGGAAGACCAGCGCCTGATTAACCGCGTCTTCGACTTCAACGACGCGGAGGTGCGCGAGGCGATGGTGCCGCGTACGGGCGTCGAAGCCCTGCCCGTGACGGCCACGCTCGATGAGGTCAAGGCCGCGTTCCGCCGGCTGGGTTATTCGCGCCTCCCCGTCTACCGCGAGCGGCTGGACGAGGCGGTGGGAGTTTTGTTCAGGCGCGACATAGAGCCGTTTCTGGAGGACGCGGCGAGGGACGGCTTCGAGCTTGAGAGGCTGGTTCACCAGCCGCTCTTCGTCCCGGCGACGGCCAAGCTCGGGACGGCGCTGCGGCTCATGCAGTCCGCGCGCAGCCACCTGGCCTTCGTGATTGACGAGCACGGCGGCCTCGAAGGCATCGTCACGCTCGAAGACCTACTGGAAGAGATCGTCGGCGAGATTAACGACGAGTACGACGAGGAGGCGCGCTCGCAGTGCGTGGAGCAGGCGGACGGCGCGTACCTTTTGGACGGCATGCTCGCCGTGCGCGACGCCAACCGCCGCTTCGAGCTGAGGCTGCCGGAGGACGGCGGCTACACGACCCTCGCGGGCTTCCTGATGGCGCGCGCGGGCCGCGTTCTCAAGGCCGGCGACGAGGTCGAGCACGAGGGCGCGCGCTTCAGAATCGAGCGCGTGGACCGCCGCCGCGTCCGCTGGGTGAGGTTCATGCCGCCCCGGCCCGCGGAAGACTCTTCCGACACGGCGGCGTCGAAGGCCGGCACGCTCGTTTCGTTAGCGGGCACCGCGACGCTCGCCGCGCGCTTCGGCCAGGAATTGAGCGCCTGCGCGGAACTGCTGCCCTTCTGCGTCTAGTCTTTGAAGGCGGTCGTGAGTTCCGGTCACTGAAGACCGGAGTAGGTTTGCGCCGCTTCCCTTTCTTCTTCTTCGCCCGCGTATGAGGGCGCGCCCGATTCCAGGGCGGGCGCGCCCTCGTCGCCTATCGGGAGCGTGACGACGACGCGCGTGCCGCGCATCCCTGAGCCCTCTTCAATCCAGACGCGCCCGCCGTGCGCTTCGACGATGCCCCTGGCGATTGCCAGCCCCATCCCTGAGCCCGAAGGCTGGTGCGTGCTCGAATCGCCGTCCCTCATCGCGCGGAAGAACTTGTCGAAGACGCGCTCGCCCAACTCCGCGGGGACGCCCGGCCCTTCGTCCTCCACGCTCAACTGGACCGACCGACCGCCCGCGCTCCTCGCCTCCACATCAATCTTCGTCCCCGCGGGCGAGTACTTCGCGGCGTTGTCGACGAGCGCGTAGAGGACTTCGGCGACGGCCCTGTCGTCCACGCGCACTGTGGGCAGGTCCGCGCCGAGGCCGACCTCGATTCGGTGGTCGCGCGTGAGCGGCGCGGCGCGCTCCAGGGCGGTCGTGACGATCTCTTCGACCGAGCCCCAGCGGCGGCGCAGGTGCATCTCGCCCGCCTCTATGCGCGCCAGTTCCATCAAGCCTTCGATGAAGCGGTTGAGCCGGTCCGTCTCTTCGTCTATGACTTCGAGCATCTCGCGCCGGCCTTCGGCGTCGAGCGTCCCCTCCGCTTCGCCGCCGGACGCGCCGCGCTGCTCGTCCAGCAGCGTGGTGACGGACGCCTTGATGGAAGTGAGCGGCGTCCGCAGGTCGTGCGTGACCGCGTCGAGCAGGGCCGACTTCAGACGCTCGCTCTGCTCAAGCGCTTTAGCCTGGCTCGCGCGCTCGAACGCGTCCTGTAGTTCCGTGTAGAGCCGCTCGATCTCGCGCCGGCCCAATTCCGCCTCCTGGGCCTGGCGCTTGGCGCGCGCCCAGAGTTGGCCCGCCGTCGCGGCCGTGACCAGGAAGGCGAAGAGCGCGACCCAGTTTTCCGGGTCCTCGATGCTCAGCCTCCCGACGGGGGGCAGGTAGAACAGGTTGAAGCAGACGACGCCCAGGAGCGAGGCGAGCACGGCGGGTCGCGAGCCCCACCCGGCGGCGACGAAGAGCACGACGAGCAGCAGGCCGAGAGCGACCGTCGTCAGGTTGATGTGCCCGCCGAACAGCTTGAGCGCGCCCGTCATCGCGGCCACGCCGACGACCGCCGCCACGTAGCCCGTCCGCCTCTTCTCGTACATCTCTCTCCACACGCCGGCCATTGTATGCCGGAAGCCCGCCGCTTAACAGAGCTAGCGTTCGAGGTGGTAGGGGACGCTGACCACGACCACGCACTTTTTGAAGAGGAGCGCCCCCTTGAGCAGCAGCGAACTCTGGTTGTGCAGGAAGTGCTGCCACCAGCGCGCGGGGATGAATTCGGGCAAGACGACCGTGACGAAGTCGTCGCTGCCCTTCCGCCTCAGCCGCTCTATGTAGCGCAGGAGCGGACGCCTGAGCGAGCGGTACGGCGAGGGCAGCACCACCAACTCGACGCCCGAGCCCCACTGCTCCCACTTCTCTTGCAGCCTGCGCGTGGCCTCCTCGTCGAAGTCCACGTAGGCGGCCTTGACGCCGTTCGCCGAGATCGCCCTGGCGTATTGCAGCGCGTTGACGACGCCGCGGACGACGAGCGTGGCCGCGGCGTTGCGCGCCTCGGGCTTCTTGAAGGCGGGCACGCCGTTCGAGATGGCCTCGATGCCGGTCAGCGCGGCGCACCCGTTCGAGAACGCGCCGAGTATCAGGAAGAGCGTGACGGGTTGGAACCTGTACCCTTCGGCGATTTTCAGTTCGTCGGAGCCTGCGACGGCCGCCCCGCCGCCGTACACGAGATAGTGAAAGAGGCCGTAGCCGATCATGAAGAGGATGCAAATGATGAAGGCGTAGGTCGGGGCCGCGAACAGCGCGTCCGACGAGAAGACGGCGAGCGCGGTCTTCTTCGAGAGGCGCTCGTGCGTGGCCTGCTCCGTCCTGAGCGGGTTCCCCACGAGCAGACGTTTGATTGACGTGACCATAGTCGCAACTGTTTCCCACGGCCCGCTGGGCCGGGTCGGAGTCGTTCACATCCTGAAGACGATCAGTTTTGGTGTGGGAGTCGCGGCCGGAAGCGGCGGCAGCCCTCGAAACCGGCGGGCCGAGACTCCTTCTGCGGAGGGGGCGCGAGCAGTCTCCTCTCCAGGAGGTCGAGACAGTACGAGGCCAGCGCCAGCAGGGGGATCGGCAGGGCGAAGAAGGCCGTTTCGAGGACGTTCAGAAACGAGCGCAGCCCGCCCGGAGCCAGCAGCGAGACGACCAGCCAGAGCAGCGCCCCGAGGGCGATTGAGAGCGTCCCGCCGGCGAGCCCGAGCGCGGCCCCGATTGTGTCCCAACCCCCGCGGGCCTCTTTGGTAAGCAGGCAGATTCTCCGGTAGAGCCCCTCGCCCAACTCGTCTTCCGGCAAGACGTAGATCGTGTTCATCGGTGTTCCTTTGTTTACGCGCACGCGGCGCGAGGGCGCGGGGGCAAAGCAGCTTGCCCCCGCGCCCTCGGAATAAATCGGTCGCGGCCGTCGCCTCTTCCCTTAAGAGCCTGCGAGGTTAGCTGACGGGCTCGGACCGAGAAGTGTCCTACGCGCGGCCGCGTTCGATGAACGGCCGCGCGATGCGCCCCGTGTCCCGCACGCTCTGCGGGACGTTGGTTCCCCCGCGCCGCACGCCGCACAGAGTTTCTGAGACGGCGCGCGACTTCGGCAGACAAATTGTCAACACCCGGTTGTTCGCCCCGGCGGATTCGATCTTACGTGCCCGCGCATAAGGATGGCGTAAAGGGTTTATAAAAAGTTCGTAAAGGTGAGAGCGCGGCGAGAGAGTCTCTTCACGCTTCGGGGTTGAAGCGGTAGCCGACCCAGGGCTCCGTGAGGATGTAGCGCGGGCTCGAAGGGTTCTCTTCGATCTTCTTTCGGAGCTGGCCGACGAAGACGCGCAGGTACTCGCCCTGCTCCGTGTAGTTGCCGCCCCAGACGGCCCCGAGCAGCGAGTGGTGCGTGAGGACCTTGCCCGCGTGTCGCAGGAAATGCACGAGCAGGTCGTACTCCTTCGGCGTCAGGTGCACTTCCGCCCCGCGCACGAAGACGCTGCGCGACTCAAGGTCGACGCGGAAATCGCCCATCTCCAGGACGGTCGAGGAGGCTTCGCTGAGCGGAGCCATCGTCGCGCGCCGGAGTTGCGCGCGGACGCGGGCGAGCAATTCGTCCATCCCGAACGGCTTCGTCACGTAGTCGTCCACGCCGGCGTCGAGCGCCTCGACTTTCGTTTTCTCTTCGCCGCGGACGGAGAGGACGATGATCGGGATTTGCGAGACTTCGCGCAGGCGGCGGCAGAGTTGCAGCCCGTCGAGGTTGGGCATCGCGAGGTCCGTGACGACGAGGTCGGGCCGCCAGTCGTTGACCGTCTCAAGCGCCGAGACCCCGTCCGGCGCGACGCGCACGTCGTACCCGCGAGTCTTCAGCCCCGTGCGCAGGACGCGCGCGATCTGCGACTCGTCGTCGACCACGAGGATGCGCGGCTGCTGGCTCATAAAATTTCGGCCCACAAAGCCCGAAACCGACTCCGTGCGTCGCCCGCGTTTTGAAACCTTTAAATCTCTATCTGCGACCCGAGTTCGACGACCCTGTTCGGCGGGAGGCAGAAGTAGGCTGTGGCGGACGAAGCGTTTCGGGACATGACGGCGAAGAGCTTCTCGCGCCAGACCATCATGCCGGGCGTCTTGCTCGCCATCACCGTCTCGCGGCCGAGGAAGTAGGTCGTGTTCAGCGGCTCGAAGGTGGGGCCGGGCGGCCCCAGCTCTTCCAGCACCTTCGGGATGTCCGGGTCTTCCATGAACCCGTAGCTGATGATCATCCTGTAAAACTCGTGCCCGAGCGCTTCGACCGTCACGCGGTCCTCCTGCTCGACGTAGGGCGCTTGCTTCGTCTTGACCGTCAGCAGCACGACGCGCTCGTGCAGCACCTTGTTGTGTTCGAGGTTGTGCATCAGCGCGGGCGGCGTGCCCGCGGCCGTGCCGTTCATGAAGACGGCCGTTCCGGGCACGCGCGCCGGCGGGTTCTTCGAGATGTCGCGCAGGAAGTCTTCGACGGGGTGCGCGCCCGAGAGCAGCCGCGCGGCGAGGATGCGGCGGCCCTTCTTCCAGGTCGTCATCAGCAGGAAGATTAGCGCGCCGACGACGAGCGGGAACCAGCCGCCGTGCGGAATCTTGATGACGTTCGCGCCGAAGAACGCGAGGTCTATGACGAGGAAGAAGCCGGAGAGCGCGAGCACCAGCGGCAGACTCCAGCCCCACTTCCGGCGCTCGACGACGCCGAGTAGGATGGTCGTAATCACCATCGTCGCGGTGACGGCCACGCCGTAGGCCGCGGCCAGATTGCTCGACGAGCCGAAGCCCACGACGATGGCGATGCAGCCGAGCATCAGCGCCCAGTTCAAAGCCGGGATGTAAATCTGGCCCATTTCGGTCGAGGAGGTGTGCTCTATCTTGAGGCGCGGCATGAAGCCGAGCTGGATGGCCTGCATCGTCAGGGAGTACGCGCCGGAGATCAGGGCCTGCGAGGCGATGATGGCCGCGCCGGTCGCGAGCACGATGAGCGGGTACAGCGCCCACTCGGGCGCGAGGCGGTAGAAAGGGTTCTCCGCGGCGGCCGGGTTCTCGATGAGCAGCGCGCCCTGGCCGAGGTAGTTGAGCAGCAGCGCGGGCAGCACGACCGCGTACCAGACGAGGCGGATGGGGCGCTTGCCGAAATGGCCCATGTCGGCGTAGAGCGCCTCGCCGCCCGTGACGACGAGGAAGACCGTGCCGAGGACCAGGAAGCCGCGCCAGCCGTTGTGCAGGAAAAAGTTGACCCCGTGGACGGGGTTGAACGCGCCGAAGACCGAAGGGTGGCGCGCGGCCTGCATGACGCCCAGGCCGGCGATGACGGCGAACCAGACGAGCATGACGGGGCCGAAGAGGCGGCCGACCTTCGCCGTGCCGCGGCTCTGTATGAGGAACAGCCCGACGATGATGACAATCGTGATGGGCACGACGTAGGCCGCGAAGAAGGGCGTCGCCACGTTCAGACCCTCGATGGCCCCGAGCACGGAGATGGCGGGCGTGATGATGCCGTCGCCGTAGAGGAGCGCCGCGCCGAAGATGCCTATGACGACGAGCAGCCAGCTCTCCTTCCTGCTCACGATCTTGATCGGGGTGGCGAGCGCCGTCAGGGCCAGGATGCCGCCCTCGCCGCGGTTGTCCGCGCGCAGGACGAAGATGCAGTACTTCACGGAGATGATGATGATGAGCGCCCAGAAGATGAGCGAGAGCACGCCGAAGACGTTTCCCGGCGTCACGTCGATGGCGTGCGGGCCGTGGAAGCACTCGCGCATGGCGTAGAGCGGGCTCGTCCCTATGTCGCCGTAGACGATGCCGAGCGCGGTGAGCGAGAGAATCGCCAGGTAGCGCCCGCGCGGCTTGGCCGTGTGCGGGTGCCCGTGCTCGTCCGTGAGCGTCGTGTGTATGTCTGCCGTAGCTGTGCCTGCCATAGTCGTCCTGAGAAGACCCGATTGATTCCCTTCCTCCAGCCGTCCCCGCCCCGGAAAGGACTAAGCAGTTGTCCGCCCCGCGTCGCATACTCTCTGCGGCGTACAACTCAGGGCGGACGGCCTGCTGAAATAAGGGGAAATCGAACGGGCACAGGATGGCACAAAAGTTATAAATATTCTATAAAGATGAACCGGAACCTGCGTTTCTATTCTGGGCCCGTTTGGAACAATTAAATGTGGCCGCAAGTCAGTGCCGCCAGCCGCCCGTTGGCGGCTGGCGGCACCGACCTGATGGCGACTGAATGCGCGTGAGACTTCTCAGACTCTTACCTTCCTGCCGAAGCGCCGTCCTCCTGACCGCGGGCCTGCTGCTGTGCGCGGCGGCGTCGCCGCCCGCGTCCGCGCAGGGCGTGAGCGGCATCTATTCCGAGAAGGCCGTCCGCGCCGTGATGAAGAAGGTCTACGCGTGGCAGGTCGCCAACCCCGTCGAGATAAACACCAGGAACGAGAATTTATGGGCCAGGGCGGCGTTCTACGCGGGCGTGATGGCGGCGCACGGCAGCACTGGCGACCGCGAGTACCTGGAGCAGGCGACGAGGTGGGCCGAAGAGCGTGGGTGGAAGCTCGGCGACAGGCCGCGCCACGCCGACGACCAGGCGCTCGGGCAGACGTACCTCGAACTCTACCTGCTGAAGAAAGAGCCGCGGATGATCGCGCACACGATGGCGACCCTCGACGCGATGGTCGGGAGCCCGCGCCCCGGGCGCGATGACTGGTGGTGGTGCGACGCGCTGTTTATGGCCCCGCCCGTCCTCGCGCGCCTTCACCGTGTCACGGGCGACGAGAAGTACCTGGACTTCATGGACAGGATGTGGTGGGACACGACAGACTTTCTCTTCGACCCGGAGAGCAAGCTCTACTACCGCGACGCGAACTACAAGGGCAAGCTGAACGCCAACGGCAAAAAGATTTTTTGGGCGCGCGGCAACGGCTGGGTCATGGGCGGCGCGGTGCGCGTGCTTGAGTTCCTGCCGAAGAATCACCCGCGGCGCGCGCGCTACACGAGGCTGCTGCAAACGATGGCCGACTCCGTCCGCCGCGTGCAGGGCGCGGACGGCCTCTGGCGGCCGAGCCTGCTCGACCCGCGGGAAGCGCCCGTGCCGGAGACGAGCAGCACCGGCTTCTTCTGCTACGCCCTCGCCTGGGGCATCAACCGGGGCCACCTCGACCGCAAGACTTACCTGCCCGTCGTCAGGAGGGCCTGGCGCGGGCTGGTCAACTCCGTGCGCGCGGACGGCAAGCTCGGCTGGGTGCAGCAGATCGGCATGGCCCCCGCGAAGGTCACGGCCGACGACAACCAGGAGTACGGCTCGGGGGCCTTCCTGCTGGCCGGCAGCGAGATGCTCAAACTGAAATAGCCTGCGCGGTGTTCACACTTCCACCCTCATAGGAGACTACGAAGCATGGCTGACGAACGCATAGACATCGCCATCGTCGGGGCCGGCGTCTCGGGCGTCTACAGCGCGTGGCGTCTCAAGCAGTCCGACCCGAGTCTTAAGGTCGTCCTCTTCGAAGGCAGCCGGCGCATCGGCGGGCGGCTGCTCTCCGTGCGGCCCCCTGACATCCCCGCCCTCTGACGCCCTCGCCGCCCTCGGCCTTTTCGTGGACTGTGGGATAAACTGAGGTTCCGAAAGTTGGCACACAGATTCTCCGCGCGGAGTCGGGAAAGGGTTGAGGCATGTTCGAGATAATTGATCTGAGCCAGGAAATCTTCGCGGGGATGCCGGTCTTCCCCGGCCTCCCGGAAGTCAACATCACAGTCCACCAATCATTCGAAGAGTTGGACGGCATCACGGACAGCGACGTGGTCTCGCCCGCCGTCAACCGGCTCGAACTAGGCGAACACACGGGCACGCACGTCGACGCCCTCAACCACATGGCGCGCCAGTACCGCGGCCAGTCCATAGACACCATGCCGCTCACGACGTTCTACACGGAGGGCATCTGCCTGGACCTCTCGGACAAAGGTCTGACGGAGCTGATCGAGGTGGCCGACCTGGAGCGCGCGCTCTCCGCGGCGGGGCTTGAGATTAAGCGGGGCGACACGGTCCTGCTCTACACGGACCATTACCGGCGCGCGTTCGGGACGGAGAATTGGCACAGGGGGCCGGGCGTCAGCGTAGAGGCGGCGCGCTGGCTCGGCGGGCAGGGCATCGCGGCCTTCGGCGTGGAGCCCGCGTCGCCCGGCGTGCGCGGAGTCTCCAACAAGGAAGTCCACTGGGTCTGCGGCGAGCTGGGCTTCACGCACTACGAGAACATGGTCAACCTGCACCTGCTCGTCGGGCGCGGCCGCTTCCGCTTCATAGGACTGCCGCTCCGCATACGCGGCGGGACGGGCTCGCCCGTGCGCGCCGTCGCCGTCTTCGAAAAGTGAGATAAAGCTGGCCGCGGGCGAGATTCTTGAAGGGGGCAGGGCTCGTCCCTGCCCCTACAATTATTCCGCTTCTGTTAGTGGCTCTTTAGCCCGGCGTCACCCGCCCGCTCGCGCGCAGGCCCATCAGGCGCGCAGGGAAGACCCCGAAGTCTTCGACCTCCCAGTTGTTCCCGTCGCGCAGGCGGACGCGCGCCGCGGGGATGAATGTCCCCTCGCCTTTGCCGTTGCGGTCCAGAAAAATCTCCGCGTAGCCGATGCGGTAGTCCTGCGACCTCGCCCCGTAACGCAGCTCGGAGAAACGCACGTTGCGCTCGTAGAAGACCGTCAGCTTCGTGCCGTCCTCGCCCCAGGGGTCCGCGATGACGGCGTTGGCCTTGATGCCCACGCCCGTGCCGACCTGCACGCGCCCGGCGTCCATCTTGGAGAGTGCCTTCAGCAGTCCGTCCTGCCCGTCCTGTTGCAGGGCGTCGTTCAATTCGCGCAGCTCGCCCGGCGTCGTGTACCTGTTGACGATGAGGCGGAACGGGCCGCTCCAATTGCCGACCCGCCTGCCCCCGCCGATGGCGTAGACCGTGCCGTTGATGGTCATCCTCGACTGGACTTTCGCCTCGGCCGCGGGGTAAACGGGCGTGAGCCCCGCGAGGCACAGCAGCGCGCACAGCATACTAATCGCTCTTCTCTTCTCCATCCTAAAACTCCCTCCGACGAAATACCTTTCCTTAAAGCCGCACCGCCGGCAAGAGAACGCAAGGCCGTGGCGCGTAGAACCCTTGTCAGCCGCGGCCCGACGGTGCTCAGTTGTCAGCTCTGAATTATACGGCGGAGTATAAAGAGAAAGCATCACAATCACCGTACGGAAATGTACAAGATTTAAAACTGAGGCTAATCGTGTGACAATTTTCTTCTAATTTCAGGGATTGGGCCAAGAAAATGTAACCCGCGGGCGGGCCTCCGCGTCATAAGTAGTGGGCGCGCGACCAGGCTCAAGTCCGCAGAGGGCTGGCGGGCGCGAACATCTCTTGTAAATTAATGATCTAGGGAAGGGGAAGATACATGGGTAAGAACGTTTCCAGAAGTATCATGGGGGCACTAGCCCTTTTCATGTTGGTGTTAGTCTCCGCACCGGCGGAGGCGCAGTTCCGCCGGAACAGGGGCCGCGGCTACACGAAGGCGCAGGTCGAGCAGACCATACGCAGGCTGGAGAACCAGACCGACAGGTTCGTACAGTCTTTCGACCGCTCGCTCGACGACAGCCGCGCCGACGGCACGCGACGCGAGGACAATCTGAACCAGCGGGCTCGCGATTTGGAGAACTCGCTCGACGTGCTGCGGCAGGAGTTCGACCGCTCGGACCGTTACCAGGACACACGGTCTCAGGTCTCGAACGTCCTGGACGTGGCTCAAGACATCAACCGCGCCATCCGCAGGCGCAGTCTGAGAAACAACACGGAGCGCCTGTGGTCGCGCGTGCGCACGGAGTTGAACTCTCTGGCCTCGATCTATAACCTGCGCCAGTTGCGCTAACGCACAGCGGCCGCGCAATTCATCCGACGGGAAAGCGCCCTCTTCCGGGGGCGCTTTTCTCATTCGCACGGGAAGGAGTGGCGCGCTCTTTTCACGTCGCGTACTGGTCCGCGCCCATGAAGTGGAGCGAGACGTAGGGCTCGTCGCCGATGACCCAACTGTCGTGCGGGGCGGGCGGCACGTGGAACAGGCTGCCCGCCGAGAGTTCGACTTCGGCCCCGCCCGGCATCGCCGCCATCGCGCGCCCCGAAAGCACCATCCCGACGTGTTCGACCTCGCAGAGCGGGGTGCCCGCAATCGGGCTCACGTGCTCGGACCACCTCCAGCCCGGCTCGTACGTCGCCCGGCCGACGGTCATCCCGCCGATACGCACGATCTCCAACTTCCCCTTCTCGAACACACGGGTCTCGTCCGGCTCCTCAAACCGCTTCAACACGACCTCCAGCATCCTTCGCCTCCTGCGGAAAATCTTCCGGCCCAAAATATCTCATCAGGGCGAAGAATAGAAAGAGGCGGGAGGGCGGGGCTGATCTTTCCGAGGAGAGTTATCAGCGCCGCCCTCCCGCTGCCCCCCGCGCGCCCCCCGCCCCGACAACGGTTGACGCACGTGGGAAGTCGATAAAGGTCAGGTCACTACTGTAGGAGCTGCGCCGCGACGGCCCCGGTCAGCGAATTGACGCTGAAGCGGACGTACGGCGTGAGACTCCCGCTGGTCGAAGTGCTCGCGCTCGCCCCGGTCTTCGGGACGCGCAGGGTCTGCGTGCTGACGAGCTGGAAGTCCTGGGCCACGCCGAGCCAGCCGACGACGCGGTAGACGTAAGCCGTGTTCGGCTGGATGGCGGCCGTCAGCGTCTCGTTGGCGCTCTCGGTCCCGGCCGAGGCGATGACGCGGCCCGCCGAGTCGCGCAGCTCCAAGTCCAGGTCGACGCCGGTCGTCGTCGTCAGCGCGCCCGCCACCGACTGCGCCCCGCCCTTCGACGTGAAGGGCACGTCCACGTAGGTCACGCCGTCGGCCGCTTGCAGTCCCGTGTCGCCCAGAGGCACGACCCCCGTGAACGTCTCCCTGAAGGTCGTCGTCGTGAAGTTGGCGTCGAACGTCGGCGGCGGCTGGTAGCGCGTCGCCTGCGCCGCCGCGACCTGCACGCGCGCCGTGACGACGGCGTCGAAGGTGAACTGCTTTTTGTTCGGGTTGTTGAAGACGAGGTGGCGCGGGGCCGAGACCTGGCCGGTCGCGAGCGCCGACGGGTAGTAGAAGCTCGCCGGGCTCGTGCCGCGCCCCGTGCCGAGGTTGTCGGCGTTGGCGACCGTCACGGTCGGGTCCGAGATGTTGACGATGCGGAACTCGACGGGCGTGTAGACGTGCGCCCCCGTGTTCTTGAGCGTCTGGTCGAACTCGGTCTTGCCGCTGGCCGAGACGAAGGCCGTGCGGCTCGCCTGCACCTTGCTCGTCACGTTCACGACGGCGGTCGGCACGGCCGCGGGCTTGCTGTTGACAGACGCGCCCACCTGCTTGTTCGCGTTGACGTTCATGGCGCGCACGACGTACTCGTAGGCGACAGGGTTCTTGAGCCCGCGCGGGACGAAGACTTCCTCCCTGTAGCCGTTGTCGATGTAGCTCGTGCCCTTGACGAAGGCGACGTGGTGGTAGCCGTCCGTCGAGCCGTCGCCGTCGATGTAGGCGCGTCCCTCGACGGGCTTGTTGAGACGCTGATTCTCGCGCCCGATCTCGCGCTTGAGAACCTGGTAAGCGAACGCGCCGGAGACGGGCTGCCACGTGACGCGGTTCGAGTTGGCGGAGGCGAGCGCGACCGCGACGGACGCGGGCGCGGCCAGCTTGCCCTGCGAGGCGACGAAGGGCGAGACCCGCGTCGAGATGGTCTGGCGGCCTTCCGTGTTCGGGGCCGCGGCGTTCGCGCCCAGCTCGCGCGAGGCGAAGACGCGCTCAATCAACGCGCGGTGGAGGCCCGGCGAGTTCGGGTCGGCCGCGTTCGACGGGTAGAGCGACTGGTCCGCGATGATCATCGCGTCGCGGGCGCGGACGAAGGTGTCCGGGTTGAAGGTCGAGAGCACGTAGATGGTGCCGAGCAGGATGCGCTCCCAGTTCTCCTGGCCGACCGTGATCTTCTTGGTCGGGTTGCCGGAGATGACATCGGGGCGCACGTAAGCGGCGGCCGGCTCCGTCATGATCATCAGCTCGCGCAGGTCCCAGCCCGTGGCGGCGAAGATTTCGCCGTCGCGGTGCTCCTCGAACTGCGTGCCGCCGAGCGTGCCCAGTTGCGAGTAGCTCAGGCCCGAGTCGCCGTGGCGGATGTACTGCCGCTCGTCGGGGTTGCGCCCGTTGCTGCGGACGTATTCGCGGTACGTGTGGCCGTTGACAGGGTAGTTGCCGAGCACGGGGTTGTTCGCCGCCGTGTAGGCCCAGAGGTCCGCCTGCGCCTCGTTGAGCGCGCTGCCCTCGGGCGAGCCTTCGAGGCCCGCGATGGGGCTGGAGATGGAGTGCATCCCTTCGTGGTAGGGCACGCCGAAGTCAATCGCGAGGTTGTTGAGCAGGTAGCCGTGGCCGTAGGAGGTCGGGTTGACGATGACGTTCTGGCCGGCTATGTCCTGGCCCAAAACCTCGCGCGACGAGAGCGAGAGCGAGAAGGCGTTGTCGAGGCCGAGGAGTTCGTCGAGGAACGTCGGCGAGGTCGGGTCGGTCGGCGGCGCGAGCACGTTCGGCATGTGAACGTTGCCGATGAGCGGCGTGGACTGGTTCGGGTAAGTGTCCGGGAAGTCGCCCTGCCCGACGGCGCTGTGCTTCGCATCCCCCGCGACGTGCAGGTAGTCGATGTATTCGAGCAGCGAGGTGATGTAGAAGAACTGCGAAATCTCGTCCTGATGCGAGGCGGGCTCGGCCGCGGGGCCGTAGTGCGCCTGCTCGTTGGTGCGCGCCTCGAACGCGGTCGGGTCGTCTTTGGCGAAGTGCCAGGTGCCGAGCGCGGCCTGCGCGAACGGCAGGCGCAGCGGCGAGAGATTGGTAATCAGCGCGTGCGTGCCCTTGAGCGTCCCGGTCGCGCCGGTCACGATGTTTGATTGGTCGAACTTGCGTAGCTGGACGCGCTGCTGGCCGCAGGGCGCGCCGTTCGGCCCGTTCTCGATGACGCCCTCGTCCTTGAGCTTCCGCGTGATGCACGGGTAGGTCGGGTAAACGTCGGCCGTCATCGGCAAAGGGTTCGACTGGTAGCGCACGAAGTCTTCGCGGTAGAGCACCTCGCCCGTCTCTGCGTCAACCTGGTACTTGAACATGCCGAACGGATTGCGCGAGAAGACGAAGAACTTCCAACTGAGCCGCGCGCCGTTGGGCGTCGGGAAGACGTTGAGTTGCGGGACGGGGACGGCCATCGCGCCGAGCTGTTTCGTCAGCGTGTCGAGCGCGCCCTTGAGCCGCTCGGCGACGCCCAGGGCCCAGACCTTCTTGAACTTCGCCAGGTCGGCCTTCGCCTTCGCGACGGCGATCGCGCCGGAGAGCGCCGGCGTAACATTGAGGTTGATGTCTTTGACGTACGGCCCCGAAAGCATCTTGACGCGGCGCTCTTTGTCCATGACGACGCCGACGCCCGCGTTCGCGACCGGCAAGCCCATGTAGGTCTGCTCGAAGTAAAGGAGGTTGCCGCCGAAGGCGGGGTGGTTGGACTTGAGGCGCAAGGTGCTCGGGTCCGTGATGCCGAAGAGGGCCGAGTTGACCTGTATGAAGGCGCGCGCGGCCGCCTCGGGGTCGAGCGTCGAGGGGGCGGATGCGAAGTCCATCAAGGTGTCGAGCGAGCCGGTCTTCTTGTCCCAGCGCGCGGTGACGTTCGCGTCGTTCAGGCTCAGCTTGAGCGCGTCGAGCGCCTGGAGTTGCTGGGGCGACGGGAGGCGCAGGCTGTATTTCGTCAGGTTGATGTCGAAGTTGGTGACGGGCCTTTGATTGAGATTGCGCGCGGCGAGTGACGTACCCGCCGCGCTCACGGTCGTCGCGGCGGGCAAAATTGTCTGCCCGATGAGAGCGGCGACGACCGACAACGTAAGAAGCAGCTTGAATGAAGCCGAAAACACGGCCTTCCGGCTGCGAAGGGTTCTCCTCGTGTGCATCCGATTGTTCTTCTCCTGTGTCATATTCGAATAAAGTAAATTGCGGCCTTGCGACGGTTGGTCTCGTCCCTGACACAGGGGAAGATAAAGAATCCTGCTTGAAAAAAACTTGAAGCGGGCGGGCGTTCGCGGGGCGGCGAGGTAAGCGGAGAAATAACAGGACTTAAGGGCCGGGGTTTGCCGCCTTGAAGAATCCTTGAAGGGCGTTCGAGTGATAAAAAAGAGACTCGCAGGGCGAGTCCGTGGTCGCCCCGCGAGCTTAAAATCTAAAAAAGCTGTTTGAAAATCAGCGGCGCTCTTCGTCCCTGACGGGACTTTTCAAACAGTTATTAGTTTCTGACTTGAACTACGAAGCGAGCTTCGCGAGCACGACCATCGCCTGCGCGAGGTGGACGCGCGTCAGGGCGCTCTGCGGGCTGAAGTAGCCGCCGCTGGCCTTGAGCAGGCCGCGCGTGTGCGCGATTGCCACGTAGCCGCGGTACTCGACGGGGATGGTGTGGATGTCGGCGAGGGCGGGCATCGGGCCGGTGTAGTTTTCGGCCGCGGCGCGCAGGCCCGCGGCGCGCACGAGCGCGATTGCCGCCGCCAAGCGCCTGACGCTGCGGTCCGGGTAAAAAGGCCCGCCCGCCGGCGCGTCGTAAAAGAGCGGCCCGCCCGGGGCCTTCTGCACGCTCTCGACGAAGTTCATCAGCTCGGAGCTGCGAACGTCCGAGTAGGTCGGCACGCCCGGCATGTACTGCGGCACGCGCGCGCCGCGCACGAGCGTGGCCGCGAATTCCCCGCGCGTCACGGGCCAGGAGGGGAAGAAGCGGTTGCCCACGGGCATCATCACGAACGAGCGCAGGTTCTGCCGTATGTCGTTCTGCGCCGACGCGCTCAGGCCGCTGATGTCCAGGAGCGGCGCGTACTCGACCCGCTCCACGTCCAGGCGGCCGACGTAGGGCTGCGGCAGCAGGCCCAAAAGCCCCAGCGTGTTGAAGACCTGGACGCGCCACGTGCCGGCCGCGGGCGAGTTGAGTTGCGTGCCTTCGCCTCGCCCTGTCAATCCGGGCAAGTTCAGCACGTTGACGTGCGAGCGCAGGACGCCGCCGCCGTCGTAAACTTTCATCCCGAGGTCGTTGGTCGTCAGGAGCGGCCCCCAGGCCACGCGCACCGAAGCCGCGACGGTGTTCGTCGGGATCGTGAGATTCGTCGTGGAGATTAAGCCGGGCTGGACCGTGCCTGTGAACGTGCGCGGGGCGTTCTTGACGAAGCGCACCTGCCCGCGGTTGAGCGTCGCGCGCCACATCCCCATGCGCCGCGCGGGGAACGCCGCTTCGAGCACGGCCGCGTGCGCGTTGAGTACACCTGCGCCGGCCTCGTGCGCGAAGTTGGACGGGAGCGGCGTGGCCGTGCGCTGAAGGATGTCGCGCACCTGCGCGGGCTTCAGGTTCGGGTTCGCCTCCAGCATGAGCGCTATCGTCCCGGCCACGACCGGCGCGCTGAAACTGGTCCCGCTCCCGGCCGTGTAGGAGAGTAAATCTCCGAGCGAAAGCAGCCGCGTGTCCGCCCCACTGCTTAAGCCGTTCAAGCCCGTTTGATTCAAGCCCGCCGCGCGGAGGCTGATCATGTCGACGCCGGGCGCGACGAGCGTCGGCCTTCGCCTGAAGGTAGAGCCGAAAGCGCCGCGCGAGGAGAATTGTGCCAACCGGCCGCGCGCGTCGGTCGCGCCCGCCGAGATGACCCACGGCGCGAGCGCGTAAGGGTTCAGCGAGTCCGCGCCAGGCCCTGTGTTCCCCGCCGAGAAGACCACGCTGACGTTCTGGTCCGTCAACATCTTCGTCGCCACGTTGACGGGGTCGTTCGGGTCGTAGACCGTGTTGGCCGAGAAGCTGCAATTGACGACGCGCACGCGCAGGGTCGGCCCCTGCGTCAGCAGGTAGTCGAAGCCCGCGAGGACGAAGAGGAGGTTGGCGTCGCCGGCCGAGAGTCCGACCAGTTTCGCGTTCGGGGCGACGCCCTGGTACCTGCCGTTCGAGCGCGCGCCGTTGCCCGCGATGATGCCGGAGACGAACGTCCCGTGCCCGGCCAGGAGGTCCGTGTTCGGAAGTCCCTGGACGTTCGCGGGGTACTGGAAGCCGAGCGGCGAGAGGCCCTGCAAGTCCGCCAGCTTGACGTTGCTCACGACGCGGCCCGCCACGTCGGCGTGCGTCCCGTCGAGCCCCGTGTCGAGCACGGCGACCGTCACGCCGCGGCCCGTGACGGCCAGTCCCCTGTTCTTCCTGGTCAAATCCGCGTCGCCGTAGACGCGGCCGGTTCCCGTCAGCGCGGACGTTTGCTCGGCGTTCCATTGCAGCGTGCGGTTGCCCCAGACGGAGCGCACCGCAGGCAGTTGCGAGAGCTTGGCGATCTGCGACGGCAACGCGCTGAAGATGATCATGGGCAGCTTGCGGAAGCGCGTGCCGCCGGTGATGCCGAGCGTCCTCATGGACGCGAGGTCCGCGTCGGTCGGGTAGTGGTGGAACGTCACGACCGCGTTGATCGTGCTGTCGTCCGTAACCTTGTTGAGCAGGAGCGCCAACTCCGGGTCGAGTCCCTGAAGCCCAGTCGCCACCGCGCCGCCGATGCCGTCCGCGCCCGTCATCGTAATGCCGTCGGCACCCGTCATGGTGATGCCGTCCGCCCCGGTCATCGTTATCCCGTCCGCCCCGGTCATCGTGATGCCATTCGGGCTGACGCTGAAGACCTTGCCGTCTCTCGTGACGATGGTGACCGAGTCGGCACCCGTCATCGTGATCCCGTCGGCCCCGGTCATGGTAATCCCGTCAGCGCCCGTCACCGTGATGCCGTCGAGGCCGAGCATCTGTAGGCCGTCCGCGCCCGTCATGGTGATGCCGTCCGCGCCGGTCATCGTGATCCCGTTGGCCTGGCGGACTATGACGGAATTGGCGACGTAAGAGGTGCCGTCCGCGCCGGTCATTGTGATCCCGTCGGCCCCCGTCATGGTGATGCCGTCGGCACCGGTCATCGTTATCCCGTCGGCATTCACGGCGCCCACCGCGTTCGCGCCCGTGTACGTCACGCCGTCGGCCCCCGTCATGGTGATGCCGTCGGTCGTCACGGGCAGCGTGACGCCGTTGACTTTCAGGCCGAGCAGCCCGTCAGCCCCCGTCATCGTGATGCCGTTCAGGTCTTCGAAATAGACGCCGTCCGCGCCCGTCATCGTGATGCCTTCCGTGCCGCGGATGAGGATACCGGCGGCGACCGGCCCCGCCGAGAGGAACAGGGCGAGGGCGAGCGACAATGCTTTCTGAAGAGAGTTCGGGAGCTTAACTTTCATTTGAGGTAATACAAAAAACTGCTGCCTGACGGCGGCGGGTTCCCGGCAAGTGACAGGCCGGCGTCGGGAACCGGTTATTTTACGCGAGGCGTGGGCAAACGCAAGGCACGAAGAGCCTTAAACAAGTTATAACCTATTTGGCCGCTCCGCTGTGTTGCAACGACGTTACATTTTCAAAGTCTAGAATCTTGCCCAGGCCGGAAGCGCTTCCGGCCTGGGCGATTCATTTCATCATCTCGCGGTAAACGCGCTGAGTCTCGGCGGTCGGCTCGACGCCCAGCTCTTCGCTGAGCAGGCGTCTGAGTTCCTCGTACTGCTCGCGCACGGCGACGCGGTTCCCGAGCGCGGCGTGGGCGCGCATCATGATCGCGTGCACGTCCTCGCGGAACGGGTCGTCGCGCAGGATTCTCTGCGCGTAGTGCAAAGAGCGCGACCAGTCCTCAGACTTCAGAGCCGCCTTGGCGAGCGTTTCGAGCAGACGCACGTACTGCTCGCGGTAATAGGAGCGCTGCTCCTCGACCCAGTCGTCGTAAGAGCCCTGCATGAACTCGCCGCGGTAGAGCGCCGCGGCGCGCTCGAAGGCTTCGGCGACCGCCTCCTGGTTTCGGGAGCGCAGCGCGGCCTCGCCCTGCGCCACCAGTTGGTCGAACTCTTCCAGGTCTATGCGGTAAGTGAAGGTGGGGTCGAGCAGGTACTCGCCGTCGCGGTAGACTAAAAAATTCTGCCTGACGGGCTGGTTGCTGTTGAGCGCCTTACGCACGAGCGACATGGTCGGGTAAAAATTCTTCTCGGCAGTCGTCAGCTCCGCGTCGGGCCAGAAGGCGTCGAGGATGGCGTCCTTAGACGTCCTGCGGTGGCGGCGCGAGGCGACGAAGCAGAGCAGGTCGCGCGAGCGCTTGGTCTTCCACGCGTCGGGCGCGAAGGGTCTGGCAGGGTCGCGGTAGACTTCAACCGCGCCGAGCAGGTTGATGGTCAAGTCGACGGGGGCGGGCGCGGAGACGAGGACCGAAACTGTGCCAGGGACGGTCGCGGGCTGCGACGCGGCTTGCGCGGCCGAAGTTGCGGGGGCGACCGGCGGGGCCGTCAACTTTTCGCGCATGTCCGGCGGCAGAAGCTCGGCCACGCCCGTCTTGACGAAGAGCGCAGAGTTGTTGGAGACCTCGCGCTCCAGCCAGTAGTCGTAGTCGTAGCGCGCGGCCAGGTCGAGCGCCCGCCTGAGGTGCTCGCCGGCTTCGCCCGTGTGGCCCGCAGCCAGGGCGCAGGCTGCGAGCGCGGACCTCGCCTGCGCCTCGTAGTAATAAAGATTGTGTTCGCGGAAGTAGGCGAGCGCCGGGGCTAGGTCGTCGCGCGCAGTCTCGTGCTCGCCCTGCGCGAGCAGGATGCGCCCGCGCGTCAGCGCCGCGGTGCGCGCCCCGACCTCGTCGCCGGAGTCCTCACGCTCACTGACCAGCCTGTCTATCGTGGCGCGGGCCGTGGCGGCGTCGCCGAGTTGGAGCGCGAGCAGGGCGCGCTCCTCCTGCAACTCGCGGCGCGCGAGCTTGATGCCCGCCACGTCGTAGGCGCGCGCGGCGCGCTCGTAATACTCGGCGGCGTGCGCGGCGTCCCCGCGCTCGCGGTACAGGTTGCCGTAAGACTCGTAGACTTCGCCGCGCAGCGAGATGAGGTTGAACGTCTGGCAGCCCTGCATGGCGCGTTCGAGGTGTTGCTCGCAGGCTTCGAACTCGCCGCGGTAGAAGTGGCAGCGCGCGATGTTCAGGTGCGCGTTAGTCTCCTGCGGGACGGGGAGCGCCTGGCCGTCGCGAATCAGGCGGCGCAGCCAGCGCATGGCCTCCACGAAATCGCCGCGCATCCCCGCGGGCGTCCCCAGGTTGTGCGCGATGATGCGCGCCAAGGGCTCGTCGCCTATCTCTTCGGCCAGACTCAGCGCGGCGCGGAACTCGCGCTCGGCCTCCTTCCAGCGCCCCTCCGCGCTCAGACAGAGCCCGCGCGTATTGGCACAGCGCACACGCACGACCGAGCGCGCGCCCGTGATGGCCTCGGCGCGGGCGACCGTTTCGAGCGCGTCCGCGACCTCGCCGCGCCGCCGGCTGATGGCCGCGAGCGAGTGCAGGGCTTCGGCCTCGCTTTCGGCGTCGCCGCTCTCGTTGAGGAGCGCCGCGGCGCGGCGGAAGAGTGCGGCCGCATGCGCCTGGTCGTCGTGAAGCCGAGCCACTTCGGCCTGGTGCAGGAGCACGCGCGGGTGCGCTTCCGAAGTTTCGGCCGGCAGCTTTCCGATGAAGGCGACGAGCGAGGCGAACGCGCCCGTCTCTATCCAGTCGCCCCCGCGCTCCGCGATGACCTGCGCCGCGCGCCCGAAGTCTTCGGCCGCGATGAGGTGATGTAGGGCGCGCTCCCAATATTTATCCCGCAGGAAGTAGTCGGCCAGCCGCTTGTGCTCGGCGGCCAGTTCGTCGCGCCCGCGCTCGTCCGTGACGCGGCGGCGCAGGAAGTCGCGGAAGAGCGGGTGCAGGCGGTACTCCTCGCCGCGGCCGTCCGAGGCCAGCGTGACGAAGACGTTGCGGCGCGCGAGCGTCTGGAGCAGCGTGACGGCGTTCACTTCCGGGAACAGCTCGCGGCACGCCCTGGGCTCCAGCCTTTCGAGCAGTGAAACGCCGAGCAGGAATTTTTGGGCCTCTCCCGACTCGTCGGCGAAGACCTCTTCGGCGAAGTAGTCGAAGATGTCTCGCTCGGACTGGCGCAGGATGTCGGTCAGGTCCTGGGCCGCGGGCGAGCCCGCCGGGTCGTGCGCCAGGGCGCTCCGCTGCGCGACCTGGCGGACGAGTTGCAGCGCCGTGATCCACCCCTCGGTGCGCTCGCGGTACTCGGCCAACTGCTCGGGCCTCAATTCGAGGTCGAAGACCTGACGAAAAAGCTGCTGCGTCTCCTCGTCTGTGAAGAGCAGCTCGTCGCGCGCGACGATGGCGAGAGACGACTGCGTGCGCATGCGGACGAGCGCGAGCGGCGGCAACTCGCGCGAGATGATGATGAGGTGCAGCACGTCCGGCAGGTAATGCAGCAGCCGGTCAACGACCTCGTGGACGCCCGTCTCCGCGCCGAGGTGGTGGTAGTCGTCGAGCACCAGAACGAGTTGCTGCTCGACCGAGTCGAGCACTTCGTTCAGGAGCACGTCGAGCGCGCGCTCGGGCCGCTTCGCCAGATCGCTGCGCGCCTCTTCCAGGTACGAGAGCGTGATGGAGCCGAAGCCTGGGACGGCCTGCCGTATGCCGTGGGCCAAATAGCCCAGGAAGACGAGCGGGTCCGCGTCCGCCTGGTCGAGCTGATACCAGACGAACCTCTGCGGCTCAAGATTCCTGACGAAGTCGGCGACGAGCGTGGTCTTGCCGGAGCCGGCGTTGGCCGTGACGAGCGTGACCGGGTGCGAAAGGTTCTGGCGCAGCCGCTCCATCAGGCGCGGGCGCGGCAAAAGCGCGGGCGCGGGCCGCGGCGGGAGCAGCTTCGTGCGCAGGAAGAAGACGGAGGTCTCCTTACCCGCCTCGGCGCTCGTCGCGGGGGTCGATGATGTCCGGTCTTGATGACGCTTTTGCGGTTCGTTGAGCATCACCCGTAAAGGAGTCTCAGGGGGCGAACCCTCTAATCAAGCTGAGGTGCTTAGCCTGTCGCTGGTCGCGCGCGCGCGCCGAAAGTCCCTCCCTCATGCTCAAGCCGGCGGCCGCGCGCGCCTTCTCGACGAACGGGCCGACGCGGCCCCAGGTCTCCGCCCACGCGGCGAGCGCCGCCTCGACCGTCATGCCGTAGAGGTTGGACAACTCCTCCGCCTCGCGCAGCGTGAACGAGAGCGCAGACTCTTCGATGACGCGCAGCGCCTGCTTCGAGCGCATGCGCCACAAGGGCGTCGGCGGCAAGCCCCGGCCGATGAGGATGACGTGCACTTCCGCGGGCAGCAGCGGGAGCAGCCTGCGGAAGAAGGGCGCGACCCACTCTTCGTCGTAGACGAGGTGCAGGTCGTCTAGGACGATCAGGAGTGGCTCGTCGCGCTGGAGCAACTCGTTGACGAGGCTCTCGACCATCAGCGGCACGTCTTCAGCCCCGGACGCTTCCGTGCCGAAGGCGGCCATCTGCTCGCCGAAGCCCGGGCGCTGGCTGGCTATGCTCTCGACCAGGTACTTGAAGAAGACGGAGAGATCGCCGTCGGCCGCGTCCACCTTATACCACGCGGTGGGGCGGCCCGCGGAGCGCGCGAACTCGACGGCCAGCACGGTCTTGCCCGTCCCGGCCCGCCCGCTGATGATGGTCGCGGAGCCGCCCGCCAGGCTCTCCGTGACGGCGCAGAGCAGCCGGCCGCGCGAGAGGTAACACGCCGGGAGCGGCGGCGGCACGATTTTTTCGGCCAAGAGGTGTGTGGAGGGGGAAACGGTCATGATGTTCAATTCTCTAATTCCCACTATTTTCTCCCGCAAACGTTATTTTCTGAGGCAAGGGGCAAGCAACGTCTCTCACGTCCATCCCGGCCGGGGGCGGGACCCGTTAAGAAATATAACGTCTACGCCTTGAAGAAACCTTGAAAGTTTGAACTCGCTTATTAGTAAGGTTTAGCCGGGGCGAAAGGGGTTTCAAGATTCGGGCGGGACGCTCATTTCCGAGGTGTGGTGTATGCCGGTCGCGATCTCTGGGAGGATGCCTATCTTGACGTAGATGGGGCGCACGTCGCGGCGGAGCGCCGGCAGCGAGGTGGCGAACCAGACTGCGCCCGCGATGCAGCCGAGGCCGCCGAACATCAGCGTCCGCGGCGCGCCGATTCTTTCGGCCAAACTCCCTGCCAGGAGACTCCCGAAGGGCGCGGTCCCCATGAAAGCCATCGTGTAGAAGCTCATCACGCGCCCGCGCTTGTCCTCCTCCACGATGGTCTGCAAGACGGTGTTGCTCGCAGCCATCTGCACCATGAACCCGAGCCCCGTGAGGACCATCAGCGGCAGCGAGAGCCAGAGCGTGCGCGAGAACGAGAAGGCCATCAGCCCCGCGCCGAAGGCGGCGGCCGTGAGCGGGATGTACTTACCGAGGCCGAGCACGGACCTGCGCGCCGCGAGAAACATGGCCCCCGCGAGCGCGCCCACGCCGGAGGCGGCCATCAGCAGCCCCAGCGTGTTCGGGCCGCCGCGCAGGATTTCGTTGGCGAAGACAGGCATCAGGACCGTGTAAGGCATCCCGACCAGACTCACCAGCGCCAGGAGCAGCAGCACCTTGCGTATGGGCGCGAAGCCCGTGGCGTACCGCCAGCCCTCGCGGAGTTGGGCCAACATGTTCACGCCCTTTCCGGGCCTGTTCGCGCGCGGCGTGAGCTTCATGGCGAGCAGCGAGGCTATGACCGCGAGGTAACTGACGGCGTCAATCATGAAGCACCAGCCCTCGCCCACGGCCGCGATGACGACGCCGCCAATCGAAGGCCCCAGGAGCCGCGCCGCGTTTACCATTGACGAGTTGAGAGCGATGGCGTTCGGCAGGTCTTCCCTCCTCTCGACCATCTCGACGACGAAGGACTGCCGGGCGGGCATGTCGAAGGCGTTGATGACCCCTTGAAAGATACTGAGCGCGATGACGTGCCAGATTTCGATGCGCCCGGTGAGGGCCAGTATCGCCAGGGCCAGCGATTGCAGCATCGCCAGCACCTGCGTGGCGACCAAAAGCGTGTGCCGGTTCCAGCGGTCCACGAGGACGCCCGCGAAGGGCGCGAGGGCGAAGGAGGGCACCTGTCCGGCGAAGCCCACGACGCCGAGCAGCAGCGCGGACCCCGTCAGCCTGTAGACGAGCCAGCTGGTCGCGATCCTGGTCATCCACGTCCCGATCATCGAGACGCTCTGGCCGCTGAAAAAGAGCTTGTAATTCCTGTGCCCCAGCGCGCGCCACATGAACGCCAGGCCGCCAGATTTTTTATCCGAAGTGACCATGTGACCGCTTGCTAACCGCTTTTTCTGCCGCTCCCGCTTTCGACCTACTTGACGTGAAAAGTGAGGCGGCCGCGCCTGCGCTCCACAAAACTCCCGCCCGGCAACTCCGCCACACGCCCGCCGCGCTCACCTTCGAGGAGCTTCTCCACGCCCGCCAGGTGTGCCAATTCCAACCGCCTCAAATCCCCGCGCCCGCAACCGACCCACAGCCTCAACGCCCGCCTACGCAAAGCCGACGGGGCGCTCGACAGCACCTTCACGTCGAGCGGCGCGACCGCGGATACGCCACCTTGAGCATTTGCGCCCCGCTCATTCTCCCGCTTGCCCGACTCACTTTCGCCCGCCGCCTCCAACAACTCACGCGCCGCCGCGTTCAGCGTCTCCGCGTCCTCGCGCAGCAACTCCGCCGCGCGGGCGAGCGCCTCGACCGCCCGCGGATTAAACGTCAACATCAACGGCAACAGCCTGCGCCGCACACGCACGCGGGCAAAACTCTCATCCTCATTCATCGCGTCCCGCCGAACATCAACACCGCGCTCCCTGCAAAACTCTTCCGTTTCCGCCCTCCGCGCCCAACGCAACAACGGCCTCGCCAACCTCACCTCCGACCCCACGTCGAGCGCCCTCACAGCCTTCATCCCACTCAACCCCTCCGCCCCACTCCCGCGCAGCAGCCGCAGCAACACCGTCTCCGCCTGGTCATCCATCGTGTGCCCCGTCAACACCACACGCGCACCCTTCCTCTCCGCCACCTCCCTCAAAAACTCATACCGCGCCCCCCGCGCCGCCTGCTCCAAATTCCCCCCCGCCCCCGCTACCCTCTCCCTCACATCTACCCTTCCGACCTCCACCTCAACCCCCAACTCCCCCGCCAACCCCTCCACCCACCGCGCATCCTCCACACTCTCCTCCCTCAACCCATGATCCAGATGCGCCACGGTCAAAGGCACCGCCAACCGCCCCGCCCTCACCAACTCCTCCAACCCCAACACCAACCCCACCGAATCCGCCCCCCCCGACACCGCGACAACAACCCGCTCCCCCGCCACCGGCAACCCCAACCGCCCCCACTCCCTCAACAACGCCCCCGCAAACGTACTTAACCTCTTTCCCGCGCGCCCGCGCATTCTTCCCCGCGGCTGCGATACGCCCTGCGCCGGCTCTTTCATGCTCGTGTCCATCAAAACGGATTGTCAGACCATGCCCCTTGGAAAGTCAAAAACAAAACGCGGACGGGCAGTACAGCTTGAGTTGCCCTTTTACTTCGTCCCTGGCGCTATAATGGGCGCACCTGGAGCGGGCGAAGCGACATGTTGGACGACCAATCCCCTCGTGCGCGTCTCGGCTGATAGCTAAACACAGGGAGGGGCGTTGCGTTAACGGTTAGATCGAGAAAAGCAGGTGCTGCCGAATTTTGTTTGCGGAGTAGAACATGAGCAAGAAACACGATGACCGAGGAGGCCAGGCTGCGTACGAATCATTCGCGCACGCGCTCATTGAGAAAATCCATAGGAACCGTTTGCCGGGGTTGAATCTGTCGTTCCAACATTTGACCATGCTGCCGGAGTCCATCGGCCGGCTGACCCATCTTAAGAGGCTATTCCTCGATAATAACCAACTGACCACACTCCCAGAGTCCATCAGCCTACTGACTCAGCTTCAATATCTCTCTATCAGGAATAACCAACTAACCTCGCTCCCGGAGTTCATCAGCCGGCTAGCTCACCTTGAGAGGTTGGACCTTGATTATAACCAATTGACCACGCTCCCGGAGTCCATCGGCCGGCTGACTGTGCTCAGGAGTTTTGACCTTAGCTACAACCAACTGACCTTGCTCCCGGAGTCGCTAAGGACGATGAAGTCGCTGATTTCCCTTCACCTCCGGGGAAACAATGCACTCGGCTTACCGGAAGAAGTTCTTGCGGTCGATAATCCGAACGCGATTCTTGAATACTACTTCCGACTGCGCGGCGGTCGACGACCCTTGAACGAAGCCAAACTCATCCTTGTGGGGCGAGGGGCGGTCGGCAAGACTTCCATTGTCAACCGGCTGGTGCACGGCCTCTTCAGGGATGAAAAGAAAACGGAGGGCATCAAGATCACCGAATGGCCTCTCCGTCTTAACGGGAACGAGGATGTGAGGCTCAACGTCTGGGATTTCGGCGGGCAGGAGATCATGCACGCCACTCACCAGTTCTTTCTTACCCAACGCAGCCTCTACCTATTGGTGATCAACGGCCGCGAAGGAGGCGAAGACGCCGACGCCGAATATTGGCTCAAGCTCATTGATAGCTTCGGCGGGGGGTCGCCCGTCATCGTCGTGCTGAACAAAGTCAAAGAGCACCCCTTCGACGTAAACCGCCGCGCCCTGCAACGGAAGTATCCCTTCATCCGCGACTTCATCAAGACGGATTGCGGGGACGGGACGGGGCTGGAGCAACTCCGCAAAACTATCGAGCAGGAGACTGACCGCCTGGAACACCTGCGCGCCGCCTTCCCGGCCAGTTGGTTCACCATCAAGGACCGACTTTCAAGAATGAAAAGACACTACCTAAGCTTTGAAGATTATCGGAAGGAGTGCGCGAAGCTCGGCGAAAAGGACGAGAAGGCTCAGGAAGCGCTTGCGTTCCACCTGCACAGCCTCGGCATCGCCTTGAATTACAAAGATGACCCGCGGTTGCAGGACACGCACGTGCTGAATCCTCACTGGGTCACGAACGGCATCTACAAGGTTCTCAATTCCGAGAGCCTTGCGGAGCAAAAAGGCGAGATTCGGCTGAATGATTTATCTAACATCCTTGACCCCAAAAAATATCCCGCCAAGATGCATCGCTTCCTCTTCGACCTGATGAAGAAGTTTGAGCTTTGCTTCAGCTTCCCGGACGAAGACACGCACTACTTGATTCCCGAATTGCTCGACAAACAAGAACCGCCGGAGGCGGCAGAGTTCAGGCCGAAGGAGTGCCTGAATTTCCAGTACCATTACCCAGTGCTGACGGAGGGGCTGCTGCCGCGCTTCATCGTCCGCACTCATACGCTGAGCGAAGGTCTATCGCGCTGGCGTACAGGGGTGATACTGAAGTTTGAAGACAACCTCGCGTTGGTCAAGGCTGATGTGCAGGACAAAAAAGTATTCATTAGTGTTTCCGGCCCCATTGCGGGGCGGCGGCGACTGCTGGCCGTCATCCGTTCGGACTTCGAGCGGATTCATCGTGACATCCGCAACTTACAGCCGCAAGAAATGGTCCCCGTCCCAGGGTCCGCTACTCTGGTCGTACCCTACAAGAAGTTGCAGGTGATGGAACACCGGGGCGTCGTAAAGTTTATGGAAGTTACGGGTGAGGATATTGTCGAACTGGATGTGCAGGAGTTACTCAACGGCGTGGACCTCGAAGGAATGCGCAGGCAGAAGTACATGACGGACGAGCGCCGGAAGACTGTGCGGCTGTTCTACAGCTACTCGCATAAGGACGAGGGACTGCGCAACGAACTGGAGACCCACCTGAAGCTCTTGCAATATCAAGGACTGATTGAAACCTGGCATGACCGCGAGATCGAAGCGGGGCGCGAGTGGGAGCAAGAGATCAAGGATAGGCTGGAAAGCGCGGAGATTATTCTGCTGCTCGTGAGCGCTGATTTCATAGCCTCCTATTACTGCTGGGAGAAGGAAATGAAGCAGGCGTTCGAACGGCACAGGAGGGGAGAGGCGCGAATTATTCCCATCATCGTGCGCGATGTCAGCCTGAGGGGCGCGCCGTTCGCCGGATTGCAGTACCTTCCCAAAGACGGATTAGCAGTCACCAAATGGCAGGACAAAGATTCGGCGTGGCGAAATGTTTCGGAGGGGGTTGAGAAAGTAATTATAGAACTGCGAAATAAGCTCGGCTGATTCGTAGGAGTCAAGATTGTTGCCACGAAATGGCCGCGCGCGGTGTTTATCTTCAAAAGGGCAAAGGTATCCGGCGGTCTGTCTATCCGGGGCCGCTCTCGCCAGGTAGGGATAGATGAAGCAGGAGGCTCGAAGATGAAGACTGTGAGTGATGTGGAGCGTTTCGTCCGCCGAGCGGTTTCGGGCAGGAGGGTGTGGTCGCTGTCAATCTGCGCGGCGGTGGCGATGCTCGTGTGGGCGTGCGCGCCGGCGTCGTATACGAACGATGCTGTGGGGGTGTCGGCGTCGGGCGGGCAAGCGTCGTCGTACACGGGGCAGTGGATGGTGAAGTTCAGGACGGGGGAGGAGAAGGTTCAGTTCAGTCTGCGCTACCAGCGGGGCGGCGACGGCGGCTACAACAGCAACAACTCGTTCCGCGTCGCGCCCGGCGAGTTGCAGGGTTTGACGCGCGAGCAGGCGATGTCGAGCGCTGGCGTGAACGTCAAGTTTCAGCTCGTGCGCGACGCGGGCACGTTCAACTGCGAGGGCTGGTTCAAGGACGGCAACGGCTCGGGTCACTTCGTCTTCTCGGCCAACCCGTCGTTCGCGGCCGAGTTGAAGCAACAGGGTTACGGCACGCCCTCGGCCGACCAGCAGTTCTCGATGGCGCTGCACGACGTGAGCCTGGCTTTCATCGAGGAGTTGAAGGCGCAAGGCTACGAGCGCCCGACGCTGGCCCAACTCGTCACGCTCGGCGAGCACGGGGTCCGCCTGGACTACGTGCGCGGCCTCAAGGAACTGGGCTACAGGCTCGGCTCGATTGACCGCCTGGTCGAGATGAAGGACCACGGCGTGAGCCTGGAGTTCATACGCGAACTGGCGGCGCTCGGCTACGAACGCCTGACGGCGGAGCGGCTGGTCGAGGCGAAAGACCACGGCGTCAACCCGGACTACATCCGTGAGCTGCGCGACGCGGGCTACGACCGCCTCTCGCTCGAAAAACTGGTCGAGATGAAAGACCACGGCGTCAGTCCGCGGTTCGTCAAGGAACTCGCCGCGCTCGGCTACGTGCGACCTTCGGTCGAAGAGTTGGTGGAGATGAAGGACCACGGCGTGAGCCCGGACTTCATCCTGGAACTCAAGCAGCTAGGCTACGACCGCGTCACCGTCGAACAACTCGTGCGCCTGCGCGACCACGGCGTCTCGGCCGCCTTCATCCAACAGATGCGCGCCCGCGGCCACAACAACCTCTCACTAGACGAACTGATCGAACTCCGCGACCGCGGCGGGGAAGAATGAAGGGAATGAGGGGTGAAGGAAAGACAGGAAGCTCTTATTTCATCCCTCATCCCTTTTATGCACTTATCATCGTTCCTGTGCCTTCGTTTGTGAAGACTTCGGCGAGGAGGGCGTTGCGGGCGGTGCCGTTGATGATGTGTGCGCTGCGGACGCCGCGGCGGATGAGGCCCGTGATGCTCTGTAGCTTGGGGATCATGCCGCCGGTGGCCGCGCCGTCGCGTATCAGCGCCTCCGCCTCGTCAATCGTCAGCCGCGAGAGCTTCGTCTCGGGCTCGCCGGCGCGCAGGTAAATCCCGTCCACGTCGGAAAGCAGAATCAGCTTCTCCGCCTCCAACCGCACAGCTATCTCCGCCGCAATCGTGTCGGCGTTGATGTTGAAGACGGTCCCTTTGCGGTCCGCGCCGAGCGACGAAACCACGGGCAGGTAGTTCTGCTCCAACAGCACGCAGAGGAGCCGCGCGTTGATCTCCACCACGTCGCCGACGTGGCCGAAGTCGACCTGCTCGCGCTCGCCCGTCGCGCGGTTGAGGACTTCGCCCGGCGGCCGCCTTTCGGCGTGCACGATGTTGCCGTCCACGCCCGAGAGGCCGACGGCTTCCACGCCCCTGTGCCGAAGCGCCGCCAGGATGTCCGTGTTGATTTTTCCGGCGAAGACCATCTTCGCCATCTCAAGTGTGGCGTCGTCGGTCACGCGCCGCCCGTTGATGATCGTCTGCTCCACGCCCATCAGCGAGGCCAACTCCGTCAACTGCTTGCCGCCGCCGTGCACGACGCAGAGGCGAATCCCGACCTGATGCAGCAGGGCCAATTCCTCCGCGAGCGAGGCCAGGTTCGCGGCGTCCTCGGTCGCCTTGCCCGACAGCTTGACGACGAAAGTCTTGCCCTTGAACCGCTGTATGTACGGCAGCGCCTCGCGCAAAAGGTCGAGCCGCACTTGATTCGAAACTTCAGGTTGCGTCTGGCTCATCCCTGACTCTCACCGAGCAGCTTCGCCATCACAGCCTTCTGCGCGTGCAGGCGGTTCTCGGCCTCGTCCACGACGACCGAGGCGGGCGAATCAATCACGCCGTCCGTGACGATGACGTTGCGGCGCACCGGCAGGCAGTGCATGAAAATGGCCCGGCTCGTGCGCGCCATCTTGCGCTCGTCGACGATCCACCTCTCGCGGTGGACGGCGCGCGCGGCGATCTCCGTGTGCGCCGCGCCGTAGTAGTCCTTGCTCCCCCAGCTCTTCGCGTAGACCACCTCCGCGCCGTCGAACGCCTTCTCCACGTCGCGCGTCACCGTCAAACTCCCGCCCGCGCCCGCCGCCTTGCCCTTGATGTCGGCCATCAACTCGTCGTCGAGCGCGTAGCCGGACGGGTGCGCGATTATCAAATCGTGGCCCATTTGCGCGGCGGCCAGCGCGAAACTATTTGGCACAGCCATCGGCAACGGCTTCGGGTGCCAGGCCCAAGTGAGCAGCACCTTCCTGCGCCCCTTGCCCAGCTTCTCGCGCACGGTCATCATGTCCGCGAGCGCCTGACACGGGTGATGCATAGCCGATTCGAGATTGATGACGGGCACGTCAGAGTGCTTCGCGAACGCCGCGAGCACTGGGTCGCGCCGCTCCTCTCCCCAATCCTTGAGCGCCGCGAAGGTGCGCACGCCGATGGCGGCGCAATAGCGACCGAGCACGCGCACGAACTCCGCGACGTGCTCCGTCTTGTCGCCGTCCATCACGACGCCGTCGCGGTGCTCAAGCGTCCAACTCGTCCCGCCCGGCTCAAGCACGACGGCGTTTCCGCCCAACTCGTGGACGCCGACCTGCATGGAGGCGCGCGTACGCAAAGACGGGTTGAAGAAGACGAGCGCGACGGAGCGGCCCGCGAGCGTTTTGCCCTGGTCGTCGCCGCGCTTGAACTTGAGCGCCGACTCGATCAAGCCCTCAAGCTCCGCGCGCGCCCAATCCCCGGTTGTCAGAAAATCTCTAGGCATTCAATTCCTTCAACGCTTCGATGAACAGGTCGACCTCTTCGCGCTTCAGGCAAAGAGGCGGCAGAAGTCTTAGGACGTTCGCGTCGCTCGACGTGCCGGTGATGATGCTGCGTCCGAGCAGCGCCTGATGAACGGGCGCGGCCTTGCCTTCGAATTCCAAGCCTAGAAGGAAGCCGAGCCCGCGCACCCGCGTGACTTGCGGGACTTCGGCGAGGCGCTCGCGCAGGTAACTTTCGACGGCCTTCACGTTGTCGAGCATCGCGTCCGCTTCTATCGCTTCGAGCGTCGCGAGGACCGCGGCCATCGCCAGCATCCCGCCGCCGAAGGTCGTGCCGAGGTCGTTCTCCTTGACGTGCGCCGCGACACGTTCGTTGACGAGGCACGCGCCCACGGGGACGCCGCTGCCGAGCGCCTTGGCGAGCGTGATGATGTCCGGCACGACGCCCGCGCCCGCCTCGCTCCCCGCGAAGAACCACTCGCCCGTGCGCCCGACGCCCGTCTGCACCTCGTCGTAAATCAAAAACATCCCGCGCTCGTCCGCGAGCTTTCTCAAATTTTTATAAAACTCCGCGTCGGCCATGCGCACGCCGGCCATAGACTGAATCGGCTCAAGCATGACGGCGGCGACCGTGTCGTCAGCGAGTCGTTCGACAGACTCTATGCCGCCGAACTCCGCGAAGAGGTGGCCCGGCACGTTAGGCTTCCCCAACTCGCGATACTTGCCCAGGCCGGTCGCGCTGATGGCGTCGGCCGTGCGCCCGTGAAAGCTGCCCGTGAACGTGATGATCTTCTCGCGGCCCGTCGCCATGCGCGCCATGCGCATCGCGTTCTCGTTAGCTTCTGTGCCAGAATTGCAGAAGAAGGCTTTCGTAATCAGCTCGGGCGCGAGCGAGACCAACTTCTCCGCCGCGCTCGCCCGCACCTCCGAGTAGACCAGGTTCGAGTAGAAGAGCAGCGCCTCCGCCTGCGCCTTCAGGGCGGCGACCACGCGCGGGTGGCAGTGGCCCGTGCCGGCCACGGCGTGCCCGCCGTAGAGGTCCAGGTAGCGCTTGTCTTCCGCGTCGAACAGCCACGCGCCCGCGCCCCGCGCCGCCACGAGCGGCATCTTCTTGTACGTCGCGAGCTGAAACCGCTCCTCGCTCAACTCTACACTCGTTGAAATTTTCGCCGTGCTCATCTTCACCCCGCGCGCGCGCCGTCTGGCACACTTTTCTCCGGGACGGCCAGGACGGGCGTGATGCCGTCCGCGTACCCTATGTCGAACAACATCCCCTCGGAGACCTCGCCCATCAAACGCTTCGGCTCAAGGTTCACCACGAACAGCGCCTGCCTCCCCTCTATCTCACGCGGGTCCGGCCGCTCCTTTTTGAGCCCCGCCAAGATAGTCCTCGTGTGGTCACCGAAGTTGACCCTGAGCCTGACGAGCGTCTTCGACTTCGGCACCTCCTCGACCGCCTCGATGGTGCCGACGCGCACGTCAATCCGGTCCAGCACGTCCGCCGGGATGGGCGGCTTGACCGGCGCGACCGTATAGCCGTAGGTTCCCGCCTCGTTGCTCACGGGTTGCTCCCCGTCAGAATCAGCCCGGTCTTCTCATCGAGCCCCGCCATCAGGTTCATGTTCTGCACGGCCTGGCCCGCAGCGCCTTTGACCAGGTTGTCAATCGCGGAGAAGACGGCGAGCTGGCGGTCGCGCGCGGCCAAACCTAAGTCGCAGAAGTTGGTCGTCTTCACCCAGTTGATGTCGGGCGAGCCCTGCACGAGCCGGACGAAGAAAGAGCCTTTGTAAAAATCGCTGTAGAGGGCGCGGACTTCCCGTTCGTCGAGCGCGTCTTTCATCTCCACGTAAGCGGACGCGAAGATGCCGCGCGCGACGGGCAGACTGTGCGTCATGAAGACCAGCTCGCTCGTCCAGTCGCCGACGGCGCGCAGCTCCTGCTCTATCTCCGGCACGTGCTGGTGCGTGAAAGGCTTGTACGCGTAAAAAGAGTTCGTCCGCTGCGGGTGGTGCGTGTTGGCCGCGGGCTTCGCGCCCGACCCCGACGAGCCCGTCTTCGCGTCGACGATCACGCGCCCCTCTATCAAGTTGTTCGCGACGAGCGGCGCGAGCGCGAGCAGTGTCGCCGTCGCGAAGCAGCCAGGATTGCTGATGCGGCTCGCGCCCCTGATGGCCTCGCGGTTCGTCTCGGTCAACCCGTAAACGAACTCCCCCTGCGCCTCCATCGCCGTGTGCTCGCGGCTGTAAAACTGCTCGAACGTCTCGCGGTCGCGCAGGCGGAAGTCGCCCGACAAGTCAATCACCTTAAGCCCGCGCGGCAGCCGCGGCACGATGTCAATCGCCTGCCCGTGCGGCAGCGACAGGAAGACGAAGTCGAGTTCCTTCAAGCCCTCCAAATCCGACGGCGCGGTCTCGAAGCTGAGCGGCGTCAGCCCGTACAGATTCCTGTGCACGTCGCCCACGGCTTTGCCGGCGTGCTCGTTCGCCGTCACGAGCGCGATCTCCGCATGCGGGTGCGTCAGCAGCAGGCGCAGCAGCTCCGACCCGCCGTAGCCGGACCCGCCGAAGATGCCGACGCGCAGTTTCGAGGTTTCAGGTTTCAACTTAAAGCCTCCTCCTCACTCGGACCGCAGACGGCTCAGGCGGCCGCTTCACCGGCGGAGCCCGAAGCCTGCGACTTGAACCCCGAAACCTTGTCCTTCACGATCTCGAAAAGTCGCGCCCCGTCGCGGCGCGCGTTGCTCGCGGGCACGCCGAACTCGCGCTCTATGTAGTCCTCGCCCATCTGCGAGTCGGTGACCGAGCCCGCGATTAAATCAACCTCTAGCCCGCGCCGCCGGAACAACTCTATGCCGCCCCACGCGCCGACGTAGTCGGACGCGCAGAACACCAGTGCCGCAGTCGCCGCGCGCAGCTCGTCGTCATCGAAGACGGAGTCCACGGAGTAGCCGCCGAGGATGCCGTCGCCCAGCTCTATCACGACGAGGTCGGGCGCGCTCTCGTTGAGCCGCGCGATGATCGACTTGGCGACGGGCGCTAAGTCTCCCGCGTCCACGGTCGAGGGCAGGCCGCAGTCCAGAAAACTCGCCGTCGCAATCGCGCCGTGGTCCGCCATGTTGAGCGTGTCGCGCAGGGCGGCCACGCCCGACAGCTTCGCCGCCGCGACGCGGAGCCCCGCGCGCGTCGCCTGCTTGATGAGTTCCGTCGCCGCGTAGGTCTTGCCGCTGTTCATGCAGGTGCCCGCGACGAGGACGAGCGGGGCCGTCTGGCCCAAATTCTCGCTCAGGGGCAGCGCCGCGTCCGCGATGTTGAGCACGCGCCCGCTCTCGTCGGCGGCGAGGCCGAGGACTTCGAGGCTGATGGCGTCGCTCAGCGAAGAGTGGTGGCCCGTGCAGAGGCCCATGACGCCGCCCATGTTGAGGAGGTGCAGGCGGTCGCCCGCCTTGACCGACTCGGGCACGTCGCCGACGAAGCCCTTGAGCGCGCGGCGGCGGCCGAGCACGCCGACGAGCACGTCGCCCGGATTGATCTTCGCCATGCGCCCGGTCGGCAGTTCCAGTTGGTTGTACGTCGCGCTGTCCGTCAGAGCGCGCACGACCACCACGTCGCCCGCGCGCGCCGAGGCGGACGTGCCCTCGACCACCGCCACCGTCTTCGACAGATTGAGCGGCGACGCGGCAGACCCTATCTTGTCCGCCTCGACCACCAGCACCGCTGCTTCCGCGCCCTTCGTCATCAACATCGCCCTTCCCCCTACCATCAATTTCAACCTCAAGCTACCGATTGCTCAACCTTGCTCTTAATCACGGAAACGCGCCTGCGTCCTGAGGCGCAGCGCGTTGAGCTTGATGAAGCCCTCTGCGTCGCGCTGGTTGTAGATGTCCTCGGCCTCGAAGGTCGCCAGCCGCTCGCTGTAGAGCGAGCGCGGGGCGCGTCGGCCGACGACAGTCGCGTTGCCCTTGTACAGCTTCAGGCGCACGTCCCCCGTCACGTGAACCTGAGTCTCGTCAATCGTCTTCCGCAGCAACTCGAACTCGGGCGCGAACCAGAAGCCGTAGTAGATGCTCTCCGCGAACTTCACGCCCAGCGAGTCGCGCAGGTGCATGACCTCGCGGTCGAGCGTGATGGATTCGAGCGCGCGGTGCGCCGCCTGCAAGATGGTCACGCCCGGAGTCTCGTACACGCCGCGCGACTTCATCCCGACGAAACGGTTCTCCACCAAGTCGACGCGCCCTATGCCGTGCTCGCCGCCCGACTCGTTCAGAGTTTCGAGCAGCGCGACCGCGCCGAGCTTGCGGCCGTTGACCGAGACGGGCTCGCCCCGCTCGAAACCGATTTCGACGTACTCGGCCCCTGCGCGCGCCTCCTCCGGCGATTTCGTCAGCCTGAAGATGTCCGCCGGCGGCTCCGCCCAGGGGTCTTCCAGGATGCCGCCCTCGTAAGAGATGTGCATCAGGTTGCGGTCCGTCGAGTAAGGCTTCTCGGCCGTCGCCGTGATTGGGATGTTGTGCTCCTTGGCGTAGGCTATCAGGTCCGAGCGCCCTTTGAACTCCCACTCGCGCCAGGGGGCCACGACCTTGATGTCCGGTTCGAGCGCGTAGTAGGTCAGCTCAAAGCGCACCTGGTCGTTGCCCTTGCCGGTCGCGCCGTGGGCCACGGCGTCCGCGCCCTCGCGCCGCGCGATCTCGATCTGCCGCTTCGCGATCACGGGCCGGGCCAAGCTGGTGCCCAGCAGGTACACGCCCTCGTAGACCGCGTTGGCCTTCAGCGCCGTCCACACGTACTCGCGCACGAACTCCTCGCGCAAGTCCTCCACGTAGAGCTTCGACGCCCCCGTCTCGCGCGCCTTCGCCTCCAGCCCGTCAAGCTCCTCGCCCTGCCCCACGTCCGCGCAGTAGCACACGACCTCGCACCCGTAACGCTCCTTGATCCAACGCAGCATCACCGAGGTGTCGAGCCCGCCCGAATAAGCCAGCACGATTTTGTTGATTTTCTTCTCAGTCATTTTTTTAGTAAGGAGCAATCAGCGGTCCGTAGTCTGTCAGAGCAAGAAGCCGGCGACTGACTACTTCACCCGAACAGTTCCCAGATTTTCTTGATCGCCGCGCGCTGCGCCTTGCGCTCCTGGACGGCGATGAAGATCGTGTCTTCGCCGGCGAGGGTGCCGACGATTTCTCCTATGGCGGCGCGGTCGATCTCGACCGCTATCGCCGAGGCCATCCCCGGCTCGCACCTCGCCACGACCAGCACGTCGCCGGCCGCGTCCAGACTCAGGAGCCCGCGCGCCGCCGCGCCGTTCGTGCTCCGCGGCAGCGCGTAAAAGCCCTTGTGCTTGACTACGCCCAGCTCGACCAGGTCGCGCGAGACGCTGCTTTGCGTCGCCGGGAAGCCCGCGCGCTCAAGGTGCGCCGTCAACTCGTCCTGCGTCCCGATCCGCTTCCCGCGGATCAAACTCAAAATCTTCTGCTGCCGCGTCTCTTTCTGCATAGCCTTATCCTCATGCATCTGGTGTGCATAATTACTGCATAGATGCATAAAATAACACCCAGGATGCATTCCGGTCAAATAATGTCTGGTTACCTTCTTCGGGAGTGCGCCGTCCAGGGGCAGCGGGAGGTTGCGTGAGGTCGTATGAATGCTCGCTCGGCGATTCCGCGGCCCGGGCAGTCAAGGCGCGGGGTCGTCCAGCTCGCGCGTCATCTCGATCATCGTCCGGCGGAAGCCCATCCTCGCGAAGAGCCGCTGCGCCGCCTCGTTCCGCGCGGCGGTCGAGAGCACCACGCGCGGGACGCCGCGCGACCTGAAGAACTCAAGCGCGGCTTCGATGAGCAGCCGCCCGACGCCCCGGCCGCGGTGTTCAGGGTCGACGATGATGTCATGCAGGACGCCCGCCGGCCCGCGCAGCGCCATGTAGTCGTATCCCTCGGCTGCGGCATACGCGTAGCCGACCACGTCCCCTTTGTCGTCGGCGACGAGGACGGCCTTGTCCGGGTCTTCGAGCTGAGTGCTGATGAAGGACGCGTAGCCCTCCGGCGTCCCCGGCCGCGCGGCCAGGAAGCGCCGCGGGTCGAAGTCGTAATGCTCCTCGACGAGGAGCGCGCCGAGGCGGCCGACCGCAGGCAGGTCTGCGGGCGTCGCCCTCCTGACGGCGGGGCCGGTATGGGAATCAGGTGGTGGTGTCACACGATGCTCACGTTCACGAGTCGAATCAGCGGCCGACCCGTGAAGTTCTCCGCCGTCCCCTTCCGGGAGGGCTGCGAGCCGCTTCTTTTAACTTCCATTTCTTAAACCTCCGCTCGATTCTCTTCTTAGTTTGTTATCCGGTCGCCGCGCTGGTGGAGATGGAAAGTTACTTCCTGCTGTTCAAGACAATGGTCAGCACCTCTTCGGCGCTTTCGGATTCCCTTTCGCCGACCTCGGCCGCGAGCACGTAGATGAAGTCCCGCATCTGTGCTTCGGTGAGCCCGACGTTCATCGCTGCGCCGAGGTGGAACTGAAGCTGACCCCGCGTTGTACTGCGCGTCGGTGACTTTCTCCATCCACTCGACCGCCTTGTTGTTGACGGTGTTTGTCAGGGCGAGGTGCGTCATGGCTGTGGTGGGAGAGGCCCCGTGCCAGTGCTTGACGCCGGGCGGGCACCAGATGACGTCGCCCGCCTTGATCTCCTGAACCCCGCCTCCCCACTCCGCGGTGCGGCCCGCCCCGGCGGTCACGACAAGACGCTGCCCAGCCGGGTGCATGTGCCACGCCGACCTGGCACCCGCCTCGAAGGTGACGTACGCGCCGGAGTAGGGCGCTGAAGCGTCGGCCGGAAACAGCGGTGTGACGGTGACGTTGCCGGTGAAATTCTCGGCGGAGCCTTTGCTCGGAGGCTGAGAGCCGGCGCGAAGTATGATTTGCGATTGCTTGCCCGCCTGCGCGTTCTGCGCCCGGCCCGCTAAAGCGGCCGACAAGACCAGAGCCGGGATTGCCAACAGAATTGCCGTGCGTTTCATGTCTTTCCCCCTTGCGTGAGGTTTATGTTTTGAAACCTCGTTAAGTCGGCTGTCGAGAGTCTTCGTCTCGCGGCGTGACCTTGACGGCCGCCGAGCGTGCGCGCGCGCCGATGCCGCTCCCTGCCCCTGTTACAAACGCGACCTTCCCTTGATAAAATCCATTCCCGTTCGTTCTCATTCTTTACCCATTTCCCTTTCTTACTTAACAAGCTCTACGGTTATCCATGCTTTGATGTCCCGCCACGCCTCGCCCCTGCTCTCGAGCAGGCACTTCCCTCCCGCGTAGCGCCAGAAGGCTTCGGCAGATGTTGTCTCAGGAATCGACATTGAGTGGTGTAGACGAAAAAGCTCGCCTGTGATTTTACATAATTGCCCTTAGAAGGCTCTATGAAAAGCGGGCGCGAAGCTCAATCAACTTCGCGCCCGCCGGTAAAACGGACGGAGACATACACCTCGGACTTGATTACATTTCGTCCGGCTTGTAACTACTTTTAGTTAACGTGTACCCTCCGTTAATGCTTTTAGGTGACGAGAACTGGCCCGATATTCAGTTGATGATTGCGCGCGGCTTTATAGTTTCATTAGTCTACGGGCGCGGGGCTGTAAGTAGTTTTAGTTAGCCGGACAAGGGGCGCGGGGTACAATCTCGCGGCGGACGAAAGAACGGAGGCGCGACGGAGTGGCTGAGACGACCAACTTGTGGGGCGGGCGGTTCAAGGGCGGGACGGACGAGAGGTTCGCGGAGTTCAACCGCTCGTTCGGCTTCGACCGGAAGCTGTTCGAGGCGGACGTGCGCGCGAGCCTCGCGCACTGCGACGGGCTGCGGGGCGCGGGCGTGCTCTCGGCCGAAGAGGCGTCTGGAATCAAGGACGGGCTGGAGACGGTCCTCGGGCGCGCGGCCTCCGACCCGTCTTACTTCGACGACCCGGGGGCGGAAGACGTGCACTCGTTCGTGGAGGCGCGGCTGGTCGAGTTGGTGGGCGACGCCGGAAGGAAGCTGCACACGGGCCGGAGCCGCAACGACCAGGTGGCGACGGACCTGCGACTCTGGCTGCGCGGGGAGATCGACTCCATCGTTGAGAAGGCGCGCCACGCGCAGAGGGCGCTCCTCGAATTGGCACAGCAGCACAGGGAGGCCGTGCTGCCGGGCTACACTCACCTGCAACGCGCGCAGCCGATTCTCTGGGCGCACTGGTGCCTGGCCTATTTCGAAATGCTGGCGCGTGACCGCGAGCGGTTAAGCGAAGTGAGAAGGCGCGTCAACGTCATGCCGCTCGGCTCGGCGGCGCTCGCCGGGACGGCTTACGGGATTGACCGCGAGGCCGTGGCGCGCTCGCTCGGCTTCGACGGCGTCACGCGCAACAGCCTGGACGCCGTGAGCGACCGAGACTTCTGCGTGGAGTTCCTGAACGCCTCGTCGCTCGTCATGGTGCACCTCTCGCGGCTCGCGGAAGACATCATCATCTACTCGACCGCGGAGTTCGGCTTCATAGAGCTGGGAGACCTCGTCTCCACGGGCTCGTCGCTGATGCCGCAGAAGAAGAACCCGGACTCGATGGAGTTGGTGCGGGGCAAGGCGGGCCGAGTCTTCGGCCACCTCGCGGGCCTGCTCGCGACGATGAAGGGTCTGCCGCTCGCCTACAACAAGGACATGCAGGAGGACAAGGAGGCCGTCTTCGACGCGGCGGAGACGGTTGCGGCGGCGCTCGAAGTGACGGCGACGGTGCTGAGAAACGTGAGCCTGCGCGAAGAGAGGACGCGGGAGGCGGCGGCGCGCGGCTACATGAACGCGACGGAGTTGGCAGACTACCTGGCGCGCAGGGGCGTGCCCTTCCGCGAGGCGCACGAGACGGTCGGCCGTCTCGTCCTGCGCGCCATCGAGCGCGGGTGCGAGTTGCAGGACCTGGCGCTCGACGAGTTGCGCTCCTTCTCGCCGGCCATCGAAGAGGACGTGTACGGCGCGCTCTCGCTCGAACAAACTCTCAAGTCGAAGTCGCAGGCGGGCGGCACTTCGCCCGAGCGCGTCGCGGAAGCGATTGAAGAGGCGCGCGCGTCCATCGAGCTACATTAAGCTAGTGATTGACGCTTCCCCTGATTTGCCGTATGTTCGCGTGGATTTGATAACACTTCTGCCCGGTTAGGAATTTCCCGCTTGTCAGCAAACGTCTTGCCGCAATTCAAATGGGCGTCCACTTGAATGAAGAAGATTGACCGCCTGGGCTGGGCGGCCGGCATCTCCTTCGTCAGTCACGGCGTGCGCGTCGGCGTCCGCGTCGACCGCCCCGAGGCACTCGCCCTCGTCGAGGACTACCTCCCGCCGGGGTGGAAGCCCTCGCCGTCGCCCGTCGTCGAGCGGCTCTACTCGCTCATCCTGGGCCAGGGCGACGGGGCAGGGCGCGGCGCGCGCCGCTACAGCCTCTTCTACAGGGACATCGTCAGGCTCGCGCGCACGAAGAGCGTCGAAGAAGCCCTCGCCCTCTTCGAGTCGGACCTGCACCTGCACGTCGCGACCGAGGCGCGCCGCCGCGTCTTCGTCCACGCGGGCGTGGTCGGCTGGGAGGGGCGCGCCATTCTCATCCCTGGGCGCAGCCGCAGCGGCAAGACGACGCTCGTCGCGGAGCTGGTCAAGGCCGGGGCCGTCTACTACTCGGACGAGTACGCCGTCCTGGACGAGCGCGGCCGCGTCCACCCTTACCCGAGGCCGTTGCAGATCAGGGCGGGCGAGACGGGCGAGCAGCGCCGCCATCGCGTCGAGACGCTGGGCGGGCGCGCGGGCAAAGGGCCGCTGCCAATCGCGCTGGTCGTCGCGAGCCGGTACAGGGCCGGGGCGAAGTGGCGGCCGCGCCACTTGTCCGCCGGGCAGGGCGTGCTCGAATTATTGGCCCAGACGGTGTCGGCCCGCAACCGGCCCGAGAAGGCTTTCGCCGCGCTCGAACAGGTGGCGAGGCGCGCGCTGATACTGAAAGGCGCGCGCGGCGAAGCGAGCGAGATGGTTGGCGCGCTGCTCAAGCAGATGGAGAATTGAGGGCGCGAGAAAAGTTGTTGACTTGCCGGCGGATTGTGCGTAATTTCCAGTTGTTCATCTCCGATTCGCCTCATCCGAATCCCCGCGCTCACGTGAAACGCTTCACCGCGAATAGTCTTTTAATCAAGGAGGAATCCGATGAGAGATGGAGCCGCCCAGGTCTTGCCTCTCGCCCGAACGGATCGACTGGTTGTTCAGGAACTGCCCGACGAAGTGCTGGTCTACGACCTGGAGCGTCACAAGGCGCACTGTCTCAACAAGACCTCGGCGATGGTCTGGGAGCGCTGCGACGGGAGGACGACCGTCGCGGAGATGACGCGCCGCCTGGGGCGCGAGCTTTCCGCCCCCGTCGACGACGACGTGGTGTGGCTGGCCCTGGCCCAGTTGCGTAGGTTTCATCTTCTGGAAGAAGGAAGCGGAAGCGCGGGGCTGCTGAAAATCTCGCGGCGCGATTTGGTGCGCAAGTACCTGCCGGCGGCGCTGACCGTCCCGCTCATCCTGTCCGTGCCGGCTCCGACGCCCGCGCAAGCCGCTAGCCGCTGCGCCGGCCCGTGTGAGCCCTGTGATTTCAGCACCAACCCTTGCTGTGATGGCCTGAGCTGTGACGGGATATGTTTCCCGTGCCCACGATGAGACACCCGCGCAGGGCCGCCGGACGGATGCGGCCCGCCCCCCTATGGCCGAAGCAGACGCGCAATCGACGGGCCGCTTGTTGGCGACGACACTGGCAGGCTCGTGGCGCAGCACACCTCCGCCGCTCGATTCTTCCGCCGCAGAATTAGAAGAGGTCGCGCCGCTCGTCCTCAGGTCGGGGGCGGCGGCTTTGTGTTGGAGGCGTGTGCGCGTCTCCAAACTGCGCGACGCGCCCGCCGCGCGCGAGTTTCACCAGGCTCACCGGCAGAACTTTCTTCAGGCAGCCCTGCGCGAACGCGCAATCGAAAAAGTCTTCGGGCTCTTACGAGCCGCGGGCGTCGAGCCGATTCTCGTCAAGGGCTGGTCGGCGGCGCGGCTCTACCCCGAGCGCGGCCTGCGCCCCCACGGCGACATAGACCTCTGCGTGCGCCCGGACCAATTCGGGCCGGCCGAGGCGGCGCTCTGGGAATCGCTCTCTTACGGGCGCTACGAGGTGGACTTGCACGCAGGCTTCGACGCTCTGGGCGGGGGCGACGCTGAGGCGATTTACGCGCGCTCGCGGCTCGTGAAGCTCGGCTCAACGGACGTGCGCGTGCTCGGCCGCGAGGACGAGTTGCGCGTCCTCGCCGCACACATGCTGCGCGAGGGCGCGTGGCGTCCGCTCTGGATGTGCGACGTGGCGGCGGCGGTCGAAGCGGCGGGGACGGGCTTTGACTGGGACTGCTGCCTGACGGAAAGCCGCAGGCAGGCGGACTGTGTGAACTGTGCCATCCGGGCGGCACACGAGCTGCTCGGCGCGGACATCGAGGGCACCCCGGCGGCGCGTCTGACGAAGCCCCTGCCGCGCTGGCTCGTCCCGACCGTCCTGAAGGAGTGGGCGTCGCGGCGGCCCTCTATGCCCGAGCGCCACCGCGCGCCGATGGCGTACCTGCGCTCGCCGGCCGGCATCCTGAAGGGGCTGCGCCACCGCTGGCCCAACACCATAGAGGCGACCGTCGTCGCGCGCGGCCCCTTCAACGACTGGCCGCGGCTCCCCTTCCAACTCGGCAGCTACGTCGCGCGCACCGTGAGGTTCGCCGCGCGCAGGCCGAAGTCACGCGGGTGACAACTCGCAAAAGTTCCGGCTCACTCCCCGAGGTATGCTTCCTTGATGCGCGGGTCTGCGGCGAGTTCTTTGGAGGGGCCTTCCATCACTATTTTACCCGTCTCTAAAACGTAGGCGCGGTCGGAGTGGTGTAGGGCGGCGTGGGCGTTCTGCTCCACGAGGAGGATGGTGGTCCCCTTGCTGCGAATCTCCTCTATGGCCTCGAAGATGGTGTGGACGACGAGGGGTGCGAGGCCGAGCGAGGGCTCGTCCAAAAGAAGCAGGCGCGGGCGCGACATGAGCGCGCGGCTCATGGCGAGCATCTGCTGCTCGCCGCCGGAGAGCGTGCCGGCCTTCTGCGACTCGCGCTCCTTGAGGCGCGGGAACATTCGGAAGGCGTGCTCCATGTCTTCGGCGATCTCGGCGCGGTTCTTCTTCAGGTAAGCGCCCATCTGCAAATTCTCGCGCACCGAGAGGTTGGCGAAGACGCCGCGACCCTCCGGCGACATACTGATTCCGCGCGCGACCAGCTTGTGCGTTGGGACGCCCTGAATCTCTTCGCCCTCGAAGATGATGCGCCCCTCGGTCGGCTCCAACAGCCCCGTGATGGTCCGCAAGGTCGTCGTCTTCCCCGCCCCGTTCGCGCCGATGAGCGTCACGACCTCGCCCTGCCCGACGTGCAGCGAGATGTCCGTCAGCGCCTCGATGGCCCCGTAGTTCACAGAGATGTTTTCGATGGTCAGCATAAAGCAGTGGGCAGTTGGCAGCGGGCAGTTGGCAGTAAGAGCAAGCTGTCTTTGCTGATTACTGACTACCGACTACTGACTACTAATCTCCTAAATAAGCCTCAATCACTTTGGGATCGTTCCTGATCTGTTCGGGCAGGCCGAGGGCTATGGACTTGCCGTAGTCCACGACCTGTATGCGCTCGCAGATGCCCATGACGACTTTCATGTTGTGCTCGACGAGCAGAATCGTCAGGCCGAAGCGGTCGCGGATTTCGCGAATCAGGCCGATCAGGTCTTCCTGCTCCGAGGGGTTCATGCCGGCCGCTGGCTCGTCCAAGAGCAGCAGCTTCGGGCGCGTGGCGAGCGCGCGCACGATTTCGAGCCTGCGCTGATTGCCGTAAGGCAGACTGGTCCCGCCCTCGTTTTGCAGGCGGTCGAGGTTGAAAATCCTCAGCAGCTCAAGACAAAAATCCTTGTGCTCGCGCTCGTCGCGCGAGAAGCGCGGCGTGCGAAAGACGGCGTCGAAGAGCGTCTGCCGCGCGTGGCGGTGGCAGGCCGTCATTACGTTTTCGAGCACGGTCATGCCCGGAAAGAGCCGTATGTTCTGGAACGTGCGCGACACGCCGCGGCGCGAAATCTGGTGGGGCCTGAGGCCGTCTATACGCTTGCCCTCGAAGTAAATCTCGCCCTCGGTCGGCTGGTAGACGCCCGTCAGCAGGTTGAAGATGGTGGTCTTGCCCGCGCCGTTCGGCCCTATCAGCCCGTAGATTTCGCCCTGGTTGACGTCCATGTCGAGCGTGTTGACGGCGACGAGGCCGCCGAAGCGAATCGTGCAGCGGGTCGTGCGCAGAGTAGCCCCGCTCCCGTCGGCCACGGGTTGCGAGCGCGCCGTGCGCGCCGCCTCGGTAATCACGCCGTCTTCCTTAGTCGCCCTGACGCGGTCTTGTTCCGGTTGGCCGCTCATCTGTTCTCAGTCTCCTTGTATGGGTCGGCCGTCGGCGCGTCGCGCTCGGCGATGGGGACGCCCCCGGACGCGCCCACGGACGCGTCTCCCACGGGCCGCTTCTGCGCGCGCTTGAGCCAGTGGAAGCCTAGCTCCTGGTGGCCCAGTAAGCCCTGCGGCCTCGTCAGCATCATGGCGATTAAGAGCGCCGAGTAAATCACCAGCCGGTAGTTGGAGATGTTGACGCCCATCGCGCTCAGCCGGTAGTCCAGTTCGAGCAGGTTAATCAGGACGAGGCGCGCGACCAGGAAGAGCGCGACGTAAAAGACGAGGACGAAGATGGCGTGCGGCCACCCGCTGCGTATGACTTCGGGGAGTCGCTCGCGCCTGATGACGCGCAGGAGCACGGCCGCCAGCGGAATCAGCGCGAGCGCGATGACGATCTCGTAAGGGTAGGTGCGCAGCAACTCGGGCAGCGCCGTAATCACGACCGCGCCCAGGATGGAGCCCGTGATGGAGCCCATCCCGCCGAGCACGATCATGATGATGACCTCGAACGAGCGGAAGAACTGAAAGTCCTGCGTGCTCAGAAACGAGTTGTAGTGAGCCCAGAGGCCGCCCGCGACCCCCGCGAACGCGGAGCTGATGACGAAGGCCACCACCTTGTAGCGCGTCGTGTTGATGCCCATCGCCTGCGCCGCCAGCTCGTCCTCGCGTATGGAGATCAGCGCGCGGCCCGTGTCCGAGCGGACGATGTTGTAGACGACGACGATGGTGACGACGGCGAAGAGACCTATCCAGAAAAAGTTCGCGTACTGCGGGATGGTCGCGCGCCCCTCCCAGGGGGCTATCGCGCCCGAAAACCCTGTGGGCCCGCCGACCTTCTGGACGTTGACTAAAAGGATGCGGATGATCTCCGCGAAGCCGAGCGTGACGATTGCCAGGTAGTCGCCGCGCAGTCGCAGAGAGGGGATGCCGACGACGAGGCCGGCGAGCGCGGCGGCCAGCGCGGCCACCAGGAGCACGATGAGGAAGACTATCGCCTGCGCGGCCGTTGCGCCCATCATCGCGGTCAGCTTCTGCTCCAGGCCCTGCGTGTAGTAGACGGTCAGGAACGCGGAGGCGTAAGCGCCGACGGCCATGAAGCCGGCGTGGCCGATGGAGAACTGGCCGGTGAAGCCTGTAATCAGGTTGAGCGAGACGGCGAGGATGATGTTGATGCCCGCGAGCCGCAGGAGGTGCGAGTAGTAGTACGGGAGGCCCATCCCGTAGAACCCCTCGTTGCTCATCGCCGCGTTCAGCGCGATGAGCACCATGACGATGACGAGCGCGCCGACAAGTCGTTTGATGAAAGGAGGCATAAGTTTAAGGGATGAGGGATGAGGGATGAGGGATGAGAGAGATTTTTTCATCCCTCACCCCTCATCCCTCATCCCTTCATCATACCTTCTCTTGCACAGTCGAGCCGAGCAGTCCCGACGGGCGCAGCAGTAAGACCAGAATCAGGATCGTAAAGGCGACGGCGTCGCGGTAAGACGAGGCGAGGCCGATGTCGCTGCCGTAGGCGACGACCATCGTCTCGGCGACGCCGATGACGAGGCCGCCGAGGACGGCACCCGGAATGTTGCCGATGCCGCCGAGCACGGCCGCGACGAACGCCTTGAGGCCCGTGATGATTCCCATCAAGGGGTCTATGCTCGGGTTGTACTGCGCCGTCAGCACCCCGCCTGCGGCCGCCAGCGCCGAGCCCAGCGCGAAAGTGAAGGCGATGACGACATCCGTGTTGATGCCCATCAGCTTCGCCGAGTTGAGGTTGAAGGAGACGGCGCGCATCGCCGTGCCGATCTTCGTCTTATAAATAATCCATTGCAGCAGGATCATCAGCAGGATCGAGATGACGAAGATGATGATCTGCGGCATGGAAATCCGCACGTCTCCGAAGAGGTTGAAGGCCTCGTTCTTGACGAGCGAGGGGAACGACCGCTGGGCCGAGCCGAGTTGGGCGACGAAGAGATATTCGATCAGGAGCGAGACGCCGATGGCCGTGATCAGCGTCGTCATGCGCGAGTACTTGCGGACGGGGCGGTAGGCGAAGCGCTCAATCGCCATCCCGACGAGGGCCGCGCCGACCATCGAGCCGATCAGGACGAGCGTGAGCCCGCCCCAGAGCGAGTGCCCCTGGGTGTCCGCGTTGTAGCCCGGAATGCTGGTCGTGTAGCCGAGGAGTTTCGTCAGCCCGAGGCCGACGAACGCGCCGACCATGTAGACGTCGCCGTGAGCGAAGTTAATCAGGCGCAGGATGCCGTAGACCATCGTGTAGCCGAGCGCGATGAGCGCGTAGATGGCCCCGATGTTCAGCCCGTTGATGAGTTGTTGGACAAAATAATCCATCGCAAGCTTCCCGCTCTCGGTTTTGGCACAGACTTGGATTACTACTGTCGCGGCCCTTCCGGCCCCCGCGCTCTTACTGCGTCGCCGCCGCGGGCGACGCGGTTGCCGCCGGCGACGCGGCTGGCGACGCGGCCGGCGACGCGCCGGCGGTGGTCGGCGGAGTCATGTTGTCCGGGTAGATAGTTTCCTTGTACCCGAACTGGCGCGCCGCGGGCTTCAATTCGAGCACGGCGGCCGGCTTGTCCACGTTGCGCTCGGCGTTCATCGTGATGGTGCCGGTGACGCCGGGGAAGTTCTTCGTCTGGGCGATGGCGTCGCGCAGCTTCGCACTGTCTGTGCCGCCCGCGCGCTGGAGGGCGTCGGCGAGCACGCGCATCGCGTCGTAGCCGAGCGCGGCCAGGGCGTCGGGCGCGACCCCGCCGTAGCGCGCCTTGTAGTCGGTGACGAACTTCTGAATCTCGGGCTTGGGGTCGTCAATCGAGTAGTGGTTCGAGATGTAGCTGTTGTTCATCGCCTCGCCGCCGAGGTCCCAGAGCTGCGGCGCGTCCCAGCCGTCGCCGCCCAGGAGCGGGACGGTGATGCCCTGCTGGCGCGCCTGCTTGGCGATGACGCCGACCTGCCCGTAGTAGCCGGGGATGTAGATCACGTCCGGGTTGGTCGAGCGGATGGCCGTCAACTGGCTGCTGAAGTCGCGGTCCGATTGCGTGTAGGTCTTCTCGTCGACGATGGTGCCGCCCAGTTTGGTGAAGCTCTGCTTGAAGAACTGCGTGAGCCCCTTGCTGTAGTCGGAGTTGAAGTCCGCGAGGATGGCCGCGCGTTTGGCCTTCAGGGAGTTGGCGGCGAACTTCGCCATCACCTCGCCCTGGAACGGGTCTATGAAGCAGACGCGGAAGATGTAGTCGCCGACCTGCGTGACCTTCGGGTTGGTCGAGGAGGGCGTGATCATCGGAATCTTGGCCTCCTGCGCTTTGGGCGCGGCCGCGAGCGAGTTGGTCGAGGCGACTTCGCCGAGGAGGGCGTGGACCTGATCCTGGCGCAGGAGCTTGGTGACGACCGTCGTCACCTTGCCGGGCTCGCCCTGCTCGTCCTCGATGATGAGTTCGACGGGCCGGCCGTTGATGCCGCCGGCCTTGTTGATCTCGTCGCGCGCCATCTCGATGCCGTTTTTGGTCGACTGCCCGAAGCTGGAAGTCTGACCAGACAGGTCCAGGTAAACGCCCACCTTGATGGGCTCGCCGCCGCCGCCCGTGCCTGCGCCGCGGCGCTCGCAGCTCAAGCCCAGGAACATCACGGCGACCAGTCCCAGAGCGATTAAAGTACGTCTCATAGTTTACCTCGCTGAAGCGTTTTAAATTCAGAACGGGAGATTGAAGCAGCGCGCAAAAGGGTCGGAGGCTCCCTCGCCGTCCGGCCATACTGCTTTAGAGCATGACTTTAAGAAGCGCGCGCCGCGCGACACCCAAATGTTCTCATGGCTGTTGTCAGCATAATAGCGGCGAGTCGGGCGCAGAAGCAAACTTGCGCCGCGCGCTTTTGTTGGCGAACGACGCGCATTATACCCATTTGCCGCCGCCTGTCGAGCGATTATCGCGTCGGGGCGAAAAGAGAACTTAGTTCCGGGGCTGCACTTTTCTCCGGCGGGCATGTATAGTGCCGAAGTTTTCTGAATCACCTCGCCGGGCATAGAGCTTTTATGAGTGAGAACGAAAAAGCGCCGGGGCTGGGCGACATGAGCGCCGCGGACTTCCGCCGCTTCGGCCACGAAGTCATCGACCGGGTCGCGGACTACCTCGAACGCGTCAATCACCTTCCGGTGCTCGCGCAGGTCGAGCCGAACGAGTTGGCGTCGCGGCTGCCGCAAGCGCCCCCGGCTTCGGGCGAGGCGATGGAGGAGATACTCGCCGACGTTGACCGCCTGATAGTCCCCGCGCTCACGCACTGGAACCACCCCTCTTTCTTCGCCTACTTCGCCACCTCCGCCTCGGCACCGGGCATCCTCGGGGAACTCTTCACCGCCGCCTTCGACGTGAAGGCGATGCTCTGGCGCACTTCACCCGCGGCGATAGAGCTGGAGCAGGTCGCGCTCGACTGGCTCAGGCAGATGATGGGCTTGGACGCCGGGATGGACGGCATCATCTACGACACGGCCTCGGTCGCCTCGATGCACGCGATTGCGGCGGCGCGCGAGGATTTGAATTTGCGAATCCGCGAAGACGGGATGAGCGGGCGGGCCGACCTGCCGCTGCTGCGCCTCTACGTCTCCGAGCAGGCCCACTCCTCCATCGAAAAGGCGGCGCTCACGCTCGGCCTCGGCCAGCGCTCCGTCCGGCAGATTCCCGTCGACTCGCAGTTCCGCATGGACGCTCAGGCGTTGGCGAGGGCCATCGAGGAAGACAGGCAGGCGGGCTTCCTCCCCTTCTGCGCCGTCGCCACCGTCGGCACGACTTCGACATCGAGCATAGACCCTGTGCCAGAAATCGCGAGACTGTGCGCGCGCGAAAAAATCTGGCTCCACGTCGACGCGGCCTACGCCGGCTCGGCCGCGATACTGCCGGAGCTGCGCCACGTCCTCGACGGCTGCGAGCGCGCGGACTCGCTCGTCACCAACCCTCACAAGTGGCTCTTCACGCCGTTCGACCTCTCGGTCCTCTTCTCGCGCCGGATGGACGTGCTCAGGCGAGCCTTCTCGCTCGTGCCCGAGTACCTGAAGACGAGCGAGGCCGAATCGGTGCGCAACGGGATGGACTACGGCATACAGCTCGGCCGCCGCTTCCGCGCGCTGAAACTCTGGATGATCATACGCTACTTCGGCCGCGACGGACTGGCCGCGCGCATACGCGAGCACTGCCGCCTCGCGCGCCTCTTCGCCTCCTGGGTCGAAGAGTCCGCGGACTGGGAACTGCTCGCGCCCGTCCCCTTCGGCCTGGTCTGCTTCCGCGCCCGCCCCGAAATGTCCGTGGAGACCGGCGCGGCGCGACACGCGCGCCTGGACTCCCTCAACGAAGCGCTCATGAACAACGTCAACGCCTCCGGCGCAATCTTCCTCTCTCACACGCGCCTCAACGACCTCTTCACCCTACGCCTCGCCGTCGGCAACATACGCACCACCGAAGCCCACGTCCGCCGCGCCTGGGAGCTTTTGAATGAAGAACTGGCCCAACTCGTGGCAGAATAGGGCACGTCGGGAAGACAAATAAAATTATGCTGACTCATATCGTCATCTGGAAATACCGCGCGGACGTAGAACAAGCCGTGCGCGACGAGCACCTGAGCCGACTGCGGCGGCTGGCCTCTGTGATTCCCGAGATCGAGAGCTTCCGGGCGGGCACGGACGTGCTGGGCCTGCCGCGCTCTTACGACACGGGGCTCGTAGTCACTTTCCGCGACCGCGCCGCGCTCGAAGCCTACACGGTGCACCCCGAGCACGTCCTGGTCGCGGACCTGGGCCGCAACATCAGCGAGCACGTCGCGTCCGTAGACTTCGTGGACAAGGGGTAGGGTAAGCCGGTGATAAAGTGGAAGTGGAAGTGGAAGCCGAACTGGAAGGGGATGAAGCGCTGGAAGAAAGGGGTGCTTGTCGCGCTCGCCCTCCTGCTGCTCCTTCAGGTTCCTTTCATCTGCCGGCGCGTGCGCCTCGGCAACCTCTATTCGGCGATTCAGCAAGTCAACCGCGAGCGCGTCGTGGAGGACACGAAGAACCCATACGCCGACTACGCGGGCGTGATGCACGTCCACTCCAGTCTGGGCGGCCACAGCCTGGGCAGTTTCGAGGAGATCATCGAAGGCGCGCGGGCGAACAACTTGCGCTTCGTCTTGATGACCGAGCACACGTCGTCCGTGATGGACACTTCCGCGATGACCCTGAGCGGAGTTCACGCGGGCGTGCTCTTCGTCAACGGCAACGAGGTCAACACCGCGAGCCACGACCGCCTGCTGCTCCTGCCCGGAAGCAATGAAGCGTCCTCGGCCCACACCGTCGGGACGCAGCAAGTCCTCGAAGGTCAGAAGACGCGAGGCAGTCTGTCCTTCGTCGCCTACCCGCACGAGTTCCAAAGCTGGGACGCCGACGGTTACGGCGGGATAGAGGTCTACAACCTTTACACGAACACGAAGAAGCTTAGTTACTTCGTCACCTTCTTCGACTGGCTCTGGTCTTACTGGAGCTACCCCGACCTGATGTTCGCGCGCTTCTACGAGCGGCCGGCCAATGAGTTGAGGAAGTGGGACGAGTTGACGGCGGCGAAGAATCGCAGGCTCGTCGCCGTCGCCGGCAACGACGCGCACTCGAACGTGGGCCTCCAACTGGGCGACCGCACGGGCAAGAGTTTCATCGGAGCCCACCTGGACCCCTACGAGCGGACCTTCGGCGTCGTCCGCAACCACGTCCTCATCGAGAGGGAGAAGCCTTTAACGACCGAGACGCTGCTCGCCGCGCTCGCGAGCGGCCACAGCTACATCGCCTTCGACCTCTTCGGCGACGCGTCCGGCTTCACCTTCACGGCCGACAACAGCCGCGACACGAAAATCATGGGCGACGAGATAGAGCTTCTCGGCGGCGTCCGCCTGGCCGTGACGACGCCCGTCCCGAGCCGCACGCTGCTCATCAAAGACGGCCAGGTCGTGCGCGACGAGGACGGCGCGGCGAGGAAGGAGTACGCGGTGACGGAGCGCGGCGTCTACCGCGTCGAAGTCTACCTCACCCAACTCGGCCCGCTCGTCTGTGACAAGCCCTGGATTATCTCGAACCCGATTTACGTGAGGTGAATGGGCGGGGCGGCCGTCGCCCGGACACGACAACGCCCCACACAGTTTTGAAAACCCTGTGGGGCGCGCGCGTGCCGGAAAGCTCCTGCACTATTTTTTGGAAGCGGTGCCTAGGGTCACCGTCTACTGTAGAGAGCCACGTGTTTGACTCTTCGCTCGCTCAATTCCTAGTGTTGGCGGAACTGCACGAGAACAGCTTCCTTCAACTTGTACCAGTGTCCCGGATTTTATCCTCGTCCGCCGCGCCTGTCAACCCCCATCTTGACCGAACCGTAAACAGACGCGCCTCACCCCGCCTCGAAATCGCGCGCCGGTGCTCTGATGCTGTATATTAAGCGCCAGAACCCCTATGGCCCTGCGAAACGAAAAGCCGGTCGTCGAAGAGACCCGAGAGCCCATCGAGACGCCGCAACAGGTCGTTAACCTGACGCCCCCGTCGCCCGCCACCCGCGAGCGGCTCCCCATGGTCGGCTGGTACGACCCGCGCCAGCTCATACGCACAGGCATCCAGGTCGCCATCTCGACCATCTTCGGCCGCCACTCCGACCGCCGCCTCGTCGAAGCCCTCGCTTCGGGTAAGCCCGAAATTTACGACTACACGCACCACTACCGCGACGACGGGGGCGACGTGTGCGAGTTGGACGAGGCGCGGCCGCGCGAGGAGATTTGGATCGACTACGTCGCGGACACGGGCGAGGGCTGGAACTCGACCTACGGCGTGGCCTACCACCTGGCCGAAGACTCGCGCGAGCTTGCGTACGCGGACGCGGCGACCGGCGTCGAGAGACGCGTGACCGTGCGGCGCGGCGACGTGTTCGTCTTCGGCGGCGACCAGGTCTACCCCGCGGCCGACCGCATAGAGTATGACCGCCGGCTGGTCAAGCCCTACCAGAACGCCTTCCCGCACGCGGCGCGCGCGGAGCACCCACACCTCTTCGCCATTCCGGGCAACCACGACTGGTACGACAGCCTCATCTCGTTCTCCCGCCTCTTCTGCTCGAAGCGCTGGTTCAGCGGCTGGCGCACGCGGCAGAGCCGCAGCTACTTCGCGCTCAAACTCCCGCACGGCTGGTGGCTGCTGGGCACGGACATGCAGCTCGGCTCGGACATAGACGCGCCGCAGGTCGAGTACTTCAAGGGCGTGTCGGCGGAGATTAAAGAGACGGACCGCATCATCCTGTGCCACGCCGAGCCGCACTGGATTTTCTCGAAGATGTACGAGCACATGGATTCCAGCATCTCCGAGAGCAACCTGGCCTTCCTCGAAGAGATGCTGAGCAAGAAGGTGGCCGTCTTCATCGCGGGCGACCTGCACCACTACCGCCGTCACGAGGCGGCCGACGAGTCCTCGACGCAGAAGATCACGGCGGGCGGCGGCGGCGCTTTCCTGCACCCGACGCACGGCGGGAAAATCGGCACGGACGTGTCAACCCTCAGAGAGAAAAGTTCGGGGCGCGTCTTTCAGAAGAAGGTGGCCTTCCCGCCCGAAGAGGTGTCCAGGAGGCTGTGCTGGCGCAACCTGATCTTCCCTTTCCTGCCTGGGAACCGGAGCTGGGCGTTCGGCTTTCTGACCGCCGGCCTCTACCTGCTGACGACGCTCGCGGTCGTCTCGGACTTCAAGCACATAGAGGAGACGGCCACGGGCCTGCGCTCTGTCGTCGGCCTCAAGAACATTATTGGCACAGCGCTCCACAGCGTGCTCAACAGCCCCATGACGCTCTTCTTCGTCCTGCTGACCGTCCTCGGGTTCGTGCTCTTCACGGACACGCACTCGAAGGTGTACAGGTGGGTCATGGGATCGCTTCACGCGCTCGCGCACATCATCTCGGCCTTCGCCGTCGCGCTCGGCTCCATCTACCTCGTCAGCACCGCGTCGGACCAGACTCCGGGCAGTTGGGTCTACAGCCTGACGCAGGGCTCGCACGTCTTCACCTTCGACCTGAGGGTGTTGCTCACGGCGGTCCTGGTTCTAATCGGCGGCTACCTCGTCGGCTCGCTCATACAGGGCTTGTACCTGCTCGTCTCCCTGAACGTCTTCGGCCGCCACTTCAACGAGTCCTTCTCGACCATCGCCGTCGAGGACTGGAAGAGCTTTCTCAAACTGAAGATTGACCGCGCGGGCGACCTGACGATCTACCCCGTCGGCATACGCCGCGTGCCGCGCAAGTGGAAGACGAGCGGCGAGGCGGCGGGCGCGCGCGTGGTCCCGGACCTTGAGCGCGACCCGCGCGCGACGCCGCCCGCGCTCATCGAGTCGCCCATCATCCTGAGGAGCACGACGGCGACGACGACCGGCGTGGTCGAGGCCAAGAAGATTTGAACGAGATGCCGAACGACGAAGTGATTTACAGGCCCGTCCGCGAGGAGGAGATGCCCGAGACGGTCGAGCTTTTTCTCGTGACCGTCGCGGACCTCTACGAGCGCATGAACTCCGCCGCGCCGCTCCCGCCGCGCGGCTACGTCGAGCTGAATTACGAGCACATACGCCGGACGGGCATCTTTCAGGTGGCGGAAGTCGGGGGGCGACTCGCCGCCATCTGTCACGCGGTGGTGCGCGGCCCCGTCTGGTTCCTCTCCGGCTTCTGGACGCTGCCCGGCTTGCAGGGCCGCAAGATAGGCCGCCCGCTCCTCGAACTCGTCCGTCAAGAGGGAGCACGCGCGGGCGCGAACGTCTTCTTCACCTGGTCGTCCACGGACCTACAGGCGATGGCGACTTACATGAAGATGGGGATGCTGCCCGGTTACCAGGCGCTGACCTTCGCTGGCGCGCCGCGCGACTCGGCGTCGGGCGGGCGCGCGGGCTACGAGACAGGGCCGCTCGACCGCGCGACGGCGCTCGCAATTGACGAGCGGATTCGGGGGACGCGACGCGAAGCGGACCACGAGTTCTGGCAGTCCGTGCTGAAGGCGGAGGCGCGACAGGTCGTGCGCGCCGGAAGCGCCGTCGGCTACTACTACGCCAACAAGGGGACAATCGGGCCGGCCGCGTGGCTCGACCCGGAGGACGCGGACGCCGTGCTCGAGTCTGCCGCGCGCGCGGCCTCGGCGCAGGCCGAAGCCGTTCGCCTGATGATACCTGGGCCGAACCACGCCGCCATCAACTTCGCGCTGCGCTCTGGGCTCAAGCTCTCGGCCTACGCGCACCTCCTGACCACAGCGCCCTTCGGGCAGATGGACAAATTCCTCGCGTCCGGCCCGTCACTGTTTTAATAAAATTTGGAATTTGGAATCTCAAATCCTACTGAGGAGCAGATGAGAAAACTTCGCTACCACATTGTCGATGTCTTTACGGACAGGGCCTTCGGCGGCAACCCGCTCGCCGTGCTCACGAACGGGCGCGGGATTTCTTCGGAGCTGATGCAGTCAATCGCCAAGGAGTTGAACCTCTCGGAGACGACCTTCGTTCTTCCGCCCGACGACCCCTCGAACGACTACCGCGTGCGCATCTTCACGCCCGGCTCCGAGCTGCCGATGGCGGGCCACCCGACCGTCGGCACGGCCTTCGTCCTCGCGCGCGAGCACATGATTCGGCTTGGCGGTGATGAAGTGACTATCCAGCTCGAAGAGGGCGTTGGCACAATTCCCGTGGACATCACGTTCAGGGACGGCGCGCCCGACCTCATCTGGATGCAGCAGCCGCTGCCGACTTTCGGGCCGCGCTTCGACGACCCGCGAACCGTTGCCGAAACGCTCTCCGTCCCGCCGGAAGCCCTTGACGAGACGCTGCCCATCGAAGTCGTCTCCTGCGGCGTCCCCTTTCTTTACGTGCCGCTGAAAAGCCTGGAGGCGGCGCGCTCCATCCGCCTTCGGCTCGACGTGTGGGAGAGGGGCCTGCGCGCGCTGGGCGTCAACGGGGTCTTCGTCTTCACGAAGGAGACGGAGCTACCCGGCTCAAGCGTCCACTCGCGCATGTTCGCCCCCGACCTGGGGATTATGGAGGACCCCGCGACGGGCGGCGCGAGCGGCCCGCTCGGCTGCTACCTCGTCCGCCACAAAGTCTTCCCCGAAGCGCAACGGGCAGAGTTCACGAGCGAGCAAGGTATCGAGATGGGCCGGCCGAGCGTCATCAAGATCGTCATCGAGCAGGACGCGGGCGAAATCACGCGCGTGCGCGTCGGCGGCCGCTGCGTTTTCATGGGCGAGGGGTATTTGGAGGTATGAGGGCAGAGGGATGAGGGATGAAGAAAGACGGAAAGCTCTTCTTTCATCCCTTTGCCCTCATCCTTCATCCCTTCGTCCGTGCAAGAGGAAAACCGGCGTGGCGTTCTAGCCCTGCCGGAATGATGTTGGACTGTCCGGCGGTTGGCGAGCTTTTGAAATCTCCCTTGATTGAACTGGTTATTTTAACGTGAGCGAGAACGAACACCCATGAAGCATCTCAGACTGATTCTCAGCCTCTCCTTGATTTTCCTTGTCTTTGCGAGCAGCATCCCACGCATCAGCGCCGTCTCTTCCGCCGCTGCGGAAGAAGTCGCGCAAGGTCCTGACGGAGAGCAGATGAAGGAAGGCTTACAGTTTCGACTGAGCCAGGGGGCGGGCCAGCCCGAGGCGCGCGCGAACGCGCCCGTCGCCGACGCCGCGCGCCTCTCGGACGCCGAAGTCCAGAGCGTCTTCAAGCGGCTGCCCCCGGTCAAGGCCGAGCAGGGCGACCAGCAGGACTTCGCGCTGCGCGACAAGTCTCTGCCGCCGCCCCGCACGGGGAGAACGGTCAACGTCTCTTTCCCCTCGTCCGAGCCCGTGCCGACGCCAGAGCGGAGCGCCGCCGGCCCGCTCGAAGTCCTGCGCTTCTCGCCCGAGGGCGAAGTCCCGCTCGCCCCGCAGATGAGCATCACGTTCTCGCAGCCGATGGTCGCCGTCACTTCCGTCGACGACCTCGCCGCGCAGGACGTGCCCGTCCGCCTCTCGCCGCAGCCGCCGGGCAAGTGGCGCTGGGTCGGGACGCGCACGCTGCTTTACGCGCCCGACAACCGGCTCCCGATGGCGACGGAGTTCACCGCGACCGTGCCCGCCGGGACGAAGTCCGCCAACGGCGGCACAATCGCGGCCGAGAAGACCTGGAAGTTCGCGACCCCGCCCCCGCGGGTCAAGAGCAGCTACCCTTCCAGCTACACGCCGACGGCGCGCGACCAGCTCATGTTCGTGGAGTTCGACCAGCGCGTCGACCCTGCGGCCGTGCTGCGGACGATTAAAGTCAATGGCGGTTCGGGCGAACTGAGAGTCCGCCTCGCCACGGAGCAGGAGATAGCGGCCGACAAGGTCGTCAGCCAGCTCGCCAAGTCCGCAGAGGCGGGCCGCTGGCTCGCGTTCCGCGCCGTCACCGAGACGGGCGAGACCGCGACCGCGCTCCCCGCGGATTCAAGCGTCAGCATCCAAATCGGCCCAGGCACGCCCTCGGCCGAAGGCCCGCGCACGACCACGACCGCGCAGGGCTTCTCCTTCAAGACCTACGGCCCCTTCCGCGTCACGGAACACAAGTGCGGCTACAGCGGCGGCAGTCGTTGTACGCCGTTCGACCAGTGGATCATTATGTTCTCGAACCCGGTTGACGCCGAGACCTTCGACCAGGCGAAGATTCGCGTCGAGCCGGAGGTGCCGGGGCTGAAGGTGACCGCCTACGGCCAGATGATGTACATCGAGGGCGTCAAGCGCGGGCGCACGACTTACAAAGTCACGGTAGACCGCTCGCTCAAGGACCAGTTCAGCCAGACGCTCGGCTCGGACGTGACGCTGACTTTCAACGTCGGCCCCGCGCCGCCCTCGCTCGCCTCCTCGGGCAAGGCGTTCGTCGTCCTGGACCCCTCGGCCCCGCGCACCTTCTCCGTCTACAGCGTCAACCACAAGACGCTCCGCGTCAGGCTCTACAAGGTGCAGCCCGAGGACTGGGACAAGTTCGTGCGCTACATGCGCTTCACCTACGACTACTACGAGGACACCAAGCAGAAGCAGACCGTGCCGCCGGGGACGCTCGTCTCGCAGAAGACCGTCGCCGTCAAGGGACAGCCCGAGGAGATGGCCGAGACGAGGCTCGAACTCGCGCCCGCGCTCGATAACGGATTGGGCCACGTCGTCATCGTCGTGGAGGCCGGCGCGGGCACGAAGAAGCGCGAGCGCCAGTCGGTCGAGGCCTGGGTGCAGTCGACCAACATAGGCTTGTCGGCCTTCGTGGACAACGAGGACCTGTACGCGTGGACGACCTCGCTCAAGGAGGGCAAGGCGCTCCAGGGCGTCGAGCTGAGAGTCCACCCGCTGGGCGTCGCGGGCGAGAGCGGCATGTTCGGCCTCGCGCGCATCGCGCTCAAGAATCTGGAGAAGAATCAATCGAGCATCCTCATCGCGCGGCAGGGGCGCGACGTGGCCTTCATGCCCGAGCACGAGGAGTGGTGGAACACGGGCACGAGCTGGTACAGGCGCGCGGCCGAGGACCAACTACGCTGGTTCGTCTTCGACGACCGCAAGATGTACCGGCCCGGCGAGGAGGTTCACCTCAAGGGCTGGATTCGCAAGGTCGAGGGCGGGAAGCTCGGCGACGTGGAGTTGCCGGGGCAGGGCCTGGGCCGCACAGTCTCTTACGCGGTCAGGGACTCGCAGGGCAACGAGGTCTTGAAGGGCTCGGCCCAGATTAACGCGCTCGGCGGCTTCGACACGCAGTTCAAACTGCCGGGCACCATGAACCTGGGCCACGCCTACGTTCAGCTCAACGCGGACCAGGCGAGCCTGTCCGGCAGCTCGCAGCAGCACTACATTCAGGTACAGGAGTTCCGCCGGCCCGAGTTCGAAGTCAAAGCCGAGGCTTCCGAGGGCCCGCACTTCGTCAAGAGCTTCGCGGAGACGACCGTCTCCGCCTCGTACTACGCGGGCGGCGGGCTGCCCAACGCGGAAGTGAACTGGAACGTGACCTCGCAGCCGACCGTCTTCACGCCGCCCAACCGCCAGGACTTCACGTTCGGCGAATGGGTCCCGTGGTGGCGCGTCTGGCAAGGCAGGAACGAGAGCCGCACGGAGACTTTCAGCGGGCGCACGGACGCGGCCGGCAAACACCGTCTGCGGATTGACTTCGACTCGGTCAACCCGCCGCGCGCCTCCTCCGTCACGGCCACGGCCAGTGTGACGGACGTGAACCGCCAGCAGTGGGCCTCCTCCTCGACCCTGCTCGTGCACCCCGCGGACCTCTACGTCGGCCTGCGCAGCAACCGCACGTTCGTGCAGCAGGGCGAGCCCCTGGTCGTGGAGGCGATAGTCACGGACCTCGACGGCAAGGCAGTCGCGAACCGCGAGATCAGGATGCGCGCCGTCCTGCTCGACTGGGTCTACGAGAAGGGCAAGTGGCAGCAGAAGGAGAAGAACCCGCAGGACTGCACGGTGCAGTCGGCCGGTGAGGTCGTGAAATGCACTTTCACGCCGAAGCTCGGCGGGATGTACCGCGTGACGGCGAGGATTCAGGACGACCGCGAGCGGCCGAACGAGTCCGCGCTGACGCTCTGGGTCGCGGGCGGCAAGCAGCCGCCGAAGCGCGACGTGGAGCAGGAGACGGTCGAGATGATTCCCGACAAGCGGGAGTACAAGCCGGGCGAGACCGCAGAGATTCTCGTACAGGCCCCGTTCTACCCGGCCGAAGGCGTCCTGACGTTGCGCCGCTCCGGCATCCTCAAGAGCGAGCGCTTCCAGATGGACGGGCCGTCGCACACCCTGCGCATCCCGATTGAGGAAGCCTACACGCCGAACCTTCACGTGCAGGTTGACCTGACGGGGATGGCGGCGCGCACGGACGACAAGGGCCAGGTCGACGAAAAGCTGCCGAAGCGCCCCGCGTTCGCCAAGGGCGAGCTGAACCTACAGATTCCGCCCATCGAGCGTAAGCTCCTGGTCTCGGCCAGCCCGCGCGAGGGCGCGCTTGAGCCCGGGGCCGAGACGGTCGTCAACGTCGAGGTGAAAGACGCCGCGGGGCGCGGCGTGGCCGGCAGCGAGGTCGCGCTCGTCGTCGTGGACGAAGCGATCCTCTCGCTCACGGGCTACCGCATAGGCGACCCGCTCTACACCTTCTACTCGCAGCGCGGCGCGGACTCCACGGACTACCACCTGCGCGCCAGCATCCTGCTCGGCAACCCCGAGGACGTGCTCCAGCAGATGCAGGGCGCGACGGCCAACGGGCGCGGGGCCGTCGCCGGCATGGTGGCGGAAGCCGCGCCCCCGGCACCGCCCAGGCCCGCGGCGCAGACCCGGCGCGCGGCGAAAAACGGCGACTTCGCCGACGACGCCATGGCGACGCAAGAGAAGGGGGAAGGTCAGAACGAGGCGATTCGCCTGCGCGAGAATTTCAACGCGCTGGCGGTCTTCGCCCCCGCCGTGCCGACGGACGCGAACGGGCGCGCGCAGGTCACTGTCAAAGTGCCCGACAACCTGACGCGCTACCGCGTGATGGCCGTCTCGGTCGCGGGCGGGAAGCAGTTCGGCTCGGGCGAAAGCGTCATCACGGCCCGCCTGCCGCTGATGGCACGGCCTTCCGCGCCGCGCTTCCTCAACTTCGGCGACCGCTTCGAGTTGCCCGTCGTCGTGCAGAACCAGACGGACCAGCCTATGAAAGTTGACGTGGCCGTGCGCGCGACCAACGCGGAATTGACGGAGGGCGCGGGCCGCCGCGTCACGGTCCCCGCGAACGACCGCGTCGAGGTGCGCCTGCCCGTGTCGGCCAACCGCGCGGGCACCGCGCGCTTCCAGGTCGGCGTCGTCTCGGGCCGCTGGGCGGACGCCGCCGAAATCAACCTCCCCGTCTGGACGCCCGCGACCACCGAAGCCTTCGCGACCTACGGCGAGATAGACGACGCGACCGCGATGATTCAACCCGTGAAGGCCCCGTCGGATGTCTTCAAGCAGTTCGGCGGCCTCGAAATCACCACGTCCTCGACACAGCTTCAGGCGCTCACCGACGCCGTGCTCTACCTGATGGCCTACCCGTACGAGTGCTCCGAGCAGTTGTCGTCGCGCATCCTCGCGGTCGCGGCGCTCAGGGACGTGCTGACGGCCTTCAAGGCCAAAGACATGCCGACGCCCGAGGAGATGTTGAAGGCCGTCGCGCGCGACATAGAGCGATTGAAGGGCAGGCAGTCGGACAACGGAGGCTTCGGCTTCTGGCGGCGCGACGACTACGTCTGGCCTTACGTCTCCATACACGTCGCCCACTCGCTCGTGCGCGCCAAGGAGAAGAATTTCCCCGTGCCGCCGGAGATGCTCGAAAAGTCCAAGCGCTACCTGCGCGAGATAGAGAGTCACATCCCGTCGTTCTACGGCCCTTACGTGCGGCGCGCGCTCGTCTCTTACGCGCTCTACGTGCGCAACCGCATGGGCGACCGCGACACGGCGAAGGCGCGCAAGATTCTGGCCGAGGCGGGGGTTGAGAAGTTCTCGCTGGAATCTCTGGGCTGGCTCCTCTCCGTGCTCTCCGGCGACCTGGCTTCCGCCGCGGAGGTCGCGGCCATCCGCCGCCACTTCAACAACCGCGCGACGGAGACGGCCGGCGCGGCGCACTTCGCGGACTCGTACGCCGACGGGGACTACCTGCTGCTCAATTCCAACCGCCGCGCCGACGGCGTCATCCTGGAAGCCCTGATCGGCGACCAGCCGCAGAACGACCTCATCCCGAAGCTCGTCCGCGGGCTTCTGGCCCACCGCAAGCAGGGCCGCTGGGAGAACACGCAGGAGAACGTCTTCATCCTGCTGGCGCTCGACCGCTACTTTAATACTTACGAGAAGAC
>DATMVE010000124.1:0-68191 GCA_035563515.1 Pyrinomonadaceae bacterium | reverse complement strand
GGCGGCCGTGCGCGGGCGCGCGCTCGCCGGGGGCTGCGGGCTGGCGACCGCTTGCGACCTGGTGCTCGCCGCGCGCTCGGCGCGCTTCGGCTACCCGGAGGTGCGAATCGGGTTCGTCCCGGCGATGGTGATGGCAATCCTCAGGCGCAACGTTTCGGAGAAGCGCGCGTTCGAGTTAATCGTCCGCGGCGCGGAGATAGGGGCGCACGAGGCGGAGCGCATCGGCCTCGTCAACCGCGTCTTCGAGGACTCGGAGTTTGAAGCGGAGGTGGAAAATTACGTCGCCTCGTTCGAGAAGGTCAGCCGCTCGGCCGTGATGCTCTCGAAGCGCCTGCTCTACCACATGGACGGGATGACCTTCGACGCGGCGCTCCAATCCGGCGTGGACATCAACGCCCTCGCCCGCATGACCGAAGACTGCCGGCAGGGAATCGCGCGCTTCCTCAAGAAATAAGCTAGTCAAGCACCGCCGGCTATAGCGGGCGGGTCCGCGACATTGAGCACCCGCCCGCTGCCTCAGGCGGTACTGAGCTGATTTGCAATCTCGATGGCGCAATCGAGCACGGGCTCTCCTACCTTGCTGACTAACCCAATCTCGTAAGCCTCGCGCGCCCCGACGCGCTTCGCCGTCGCGAACATCTCAAGCGCCCGCGCTGTGCCAATAAGTCGCGGCAGTCTTTGCGTGCCGCCCCAGCCGGTGATGATGCCGAGGCGCGCGCCGGGGTGCGCGAAGACGGCCGCGGGCGCGGCGCAGCGTAAGTCGCAGGCGAGTGCGAGGTCGAGCGCGCCGCCCATGCAGTAGCCGTTGACGGCGGCGATGGTGAGTTGCCGCGCGTCCGCGATTTTCTGAAAGAGGCGCTGGCCTCGCGCGGCGAACTCTCCGGCCGCCTCCGCGTTCAGGCCGGAAAGCTCGCGTATGTCAGCGCCGGCCGCGAAGACGTCTCCCGTGCCTGTGAAGATGATCGAGTCGATGTCGTCGCGGGCCGCCAGCGTGGAGACGGTCGCGTCAAGCTCTTCGAGGGTGGCGACTGAGAGCGCGTTGCGCTCGGCGGGGCGGTTGAAGCGGACGATGGAAATAGAAGAGCGAACTTCTACGACGACGGCGCGCCCGGCGGCTTCGTTCTCTTCCGTCATTCGCGCGGGCGCACGTTCTCGCGCAGGAACGAGACGATGTCCTCGGTGGAAGTGCCTGGGAGAAAGACCTCCGCGACGCCCATCTCCTTGAGGCGCGGGATGTCTTCCTGCGGGACGATGCCGCCGACGAGAACCATGCAGTCGTCCAGGCCCTTTTCGCGTAGGAGGTTCACGATGCGCGGGCAGAGCGTGTTGTGCGCGCCGCTCAGGATCGAGACGCCGACGGCGTCCACGTCCTCCTGTAGCGCCGCGGCCGCGATCATCTCTGGCGTCTGCCGCAGGCCCGTGTAGATGACTTCCATGCCGGCGTCGCGCAAGGCGCGCGCGATGACTTTGGCCCCGCGGTCGTGGCCGTCGAGGCCGGGCTTAGCTACAAGAACGCGAATCTTTTTATCGCTCATGGCTCGGCTTTAGCGAACGAAAACTCCGAGGGGGCCGTCACGCTTGATGTAGGGCTTGAGGTCCGCGTAGCTGAAGAAATAACTCCCCGCGGGCTCGAACGCCTGGACGGCGTGAGGGAACTCAGCGTCGAACAGGAAAGTGACGCCTGTGTCGCTGACGGCGAAGTTGTTCAAATTGCTCGTCGTAAATTTCAAGTCCTTCAGCAGCTCCTCAGCCGACGCCCTGTCTTCGTTACCCACCTGCTTGATCGTCTCCTGATTTTCTGCTTGCAACTGCGCGTCAATCATCGCGGCGAGCTTCTCGTGGGCCGCCGGGTCGAACGCGTCCGCCGCGCTAATCAACTCGCCCGTCCTGAGGTTGATGGCGAAGTGCTTGTAGCCGCCGTCCGGGTAGGCCCCTACGCCTTCCTGGCTGAAAGTGATGTCGAGGATGTAGTCGCGGTTGTAGCCGACCTTGTACGCGAACTCAGACAGCCAGGTGTTAGCCCTGTATTCGGCGAGCGACGAGCCGAAGATGTTTTTGAAGTCGAACAGCGCGCGAATCTTGCGCAGCACGGGCGAATTCCTCGGCCCGACGACGACGGGGTAAGTAATAATCGCACGCTTGCGGTCAGGGAAGTCCCTGGCGAATTTACCGCTCCGAACGAGAACGATTCTGCGCTTCTGAATGACGACGCTCGGGGTGCCCTGAGGGGCGGCCGCGCGGGCGGGAGTGCTCGCCGGGTAAGCTAACGCCAGAAGCAGAAGCGACAACAGCAGGCGGCGCAGGCTCGCGCTCTCTTTAATTTGTGCGGTAATCATCTTTTGGGTCAGAAAGCAGGCTCCTCGTAGAGGCCGTAAACGTCGCGCAGCGCGTCGCAAATCTCGCCGAGCGTGGCGTAGGCGCGCACGGCCTCTATCGTCGCGGGCATCGTGTTCTCGCCCGAGCGCGCGGCCCGTCTGACTTTCTCAAGCGCGTTGGCGACCGCGCCCTTGTCCCTGCGGTCGCGGGCCTGTTGCAGCCTCTCGACCTGGTGATCGCGCACTCCCTCGTCAATCACGAGGATGGGAACTTCCAACGGCCCCTCTTCCATCTGATACTTGTTGACGCCGACAATCGTCTGCTCGCCGCGCTCGACCGCCTTCTGATACTGGTAAGCCGACTCCTGAATCTCGCGCTGCGGGAAGCCCTTCTCGACGGACTCGACCATCCCGCCCATCGCGTCAATCTTGCGGAAGTAGTCGAGCGCCCCGTCCTCCATCTCCTTCGTCAGCGACTCGACGAAGTACGAGCCGCCGAGCGGGTCCACGGTGTTGGCGACGCCCGTCTCCTCGGCGATGATCTGCTGCGTGCGGAGCGCGATCAGAGCGGCGCGGTCGGTCGGCAACGCCAGCGCCTCGTCGTAGGCGTCGGTGTGCAGGCTGTTAGTCCCGCCCATCACGCCCGCGAGCGCCTGTATGGCGACGCGTATGATGTTGTTCAGGGGCTGCTGCACGGTGAGCGAGACGCCCGCCGTCTGAGTGTGAAACCTGAGTTGCAGCGTGCGCTCGCTCTTCGCGTTGAACTGCTCGCGCATCACGCGCGCCCAGATGCGGCGCGCGGCGCGGTATTTGGCTATCTCCTCGAAGAAATCGTTGTGCGCGTTGAAGAAGAAAGAGATACGCGGCACGAACTCGTCAACGTCCAGTCCCGCGCGCACGCCCCACTCGACGTACTCTATTCCGTCGCGCAGGGTGAAGGCGAGTTCCTGCAAGGCGGTCGCGCCGGCTTCGCGTATGTGGTATCCGCTCACGGAAATCGGGTTGTAGCGCGGGACCTGGCGCGTGCAGAACTCGAAGGTGTCCGTAACCAGCTTCATCGCCGGGCGGATCGGGTAAATCCACTCCTTCTGCGCGATGTATTCCTTGAGGATATCGTTCTGAAGTGTGCCAGAAATTTTCTTCCAGTCGGCCCCCTGCTTCTCCGCGACGACCAGGTACATCGCCAACAGGACCGAGGCCGGCGCGTTTATCGTCTGCGAGACCGTGACCTCTTCGAGCGGGATTCCGTCGAACAGGACTTCCATGTCGGCCAGGCTGGAGACTGCCACGCCGCACTTGCCGACCTCGCCCTCTGAGAGCGGCGAGTCCGCGTCGTAGCCCATCAGCGTCGGCAGGTCGTAGGCGACCGAGAGACCCGTCTGCCCCTGAGTCATCAGGTACTTGAAGCGTGCGTTCGTCTCCTCGGGCGTCCCGAAGCCCGCGAACTGCCGCATCGTCCAGAGCTTGCCGCGGTAGCCGGTCGGGTGAATGCCGCGCGTGTAAGGGAACTCGCCCGGGAAGGAGATGTCGCGCTCGTAATCGACGCCGGCTGTGTCGGCCGGCGTGTAGAGACGCTTCACTTCTTCGAGCGAGACGGTCTCGAAACGCTTCTTCCTCTCGGGGCGCTTCTTTAAAACAGGCGCGAGTGCCTCCTGCTCCCAGCGCTCGACGGCTGCCTGTTCGGGCGACGCAATTTCTTTAGTTTCAGGCATGGCTCTAATCAAATTCTCGCGCGGCGTCTTTGGGGAGTCGGAGCGCGCGCGTCGGTGAAAATAAATTGAGAAGCAATAAGAATTCGATATTAGTTGAGGGTCAAGTGGGTGTCAACCATGCGTACTTGCGACGCCGGGCGAGTTGTTCGAGTGAAGAGGGGCGCGGCTCAGTTTTTGTTTACTGAGCCGCGCGCAATCGGCAGGCGACCGTGATGCGTGGCAACGGAGCAGGGTTCAAGCGGAAGTGTCCAAGGCGGGTCATCCACGTCAAACGAACTTTGATGGCAAAGAGCTTGGGTTGTGTTCGTGCTTATTCAATCGGCACGATGATTTCGTTAGCGCGCGCCATCTTGAGCCGCTCGCGGGCTGCCGATTCGATGGAGCGCGGATCGCTTTTCAGCCGCTTAATCTCCGACGCGAGCGCGGCGTTTCCGTTCCGCAGCGTCTCGACTTCCGAACTGATTCTTTGGTGCTGCTGCGAGGCCGCGTGCGCCTCCGCGTGCGTCCGCACCATGACGGTGACGCAGAGGGCGAAGGTCGCGATAATGATGGTGACGAAGACAACCCACGAGGGTATCAGCCCGCCGCGACGGCGAATCTCTGTGCGCGTGCCGATGAGTTCGCGCGAGAGGTCGCGGGCCGGGGCGGCGAGCGCCGGAAGAGAGCGAGTGGCGACACGCTGCGCCTGAAGACGATTATCAACCCAGTAAGTATTCGCGGCCTTGTTCAAAGGAGCACCTCCAAGTCTTGGTACAAATCTTTACCTGCGTAAACGCGTCCCGGCGGCTCAGCGCCCGACAAACTCACCGATTGTTCGCCCAACCCGCCCCGCATGCCTCCACCTCCTGCGCTGCGAGCAGACACGCAGGGAAGCCATCTTTCTCCTGATCATGACCCTCGACCGATTTCCCCGTAGACCCTTCGCCGCCCAGGATGACGTTGTCTTCATTGGTTAGCTCCAAGTTGAGAGAAAAACCGCGTGACAGGTCGTTAAAACGTCTAAAACTCAACATGCTGTGTTAGCGAAAGCTGGGGACCACAAGTTAATGTGCTCGGTTTACATCCCAATCCTTTGCCGGTCAAGCATTTAGCGGCAAAGTGGCCGGACTGTAACATGAGGCAGGGAAGCTGTAAAGACATTTCTTTACAATGACTTCGCGGGCTAAGTTCAACATTTACTTGAAGTAAGCTCAGCTAAGAGGTTGTGGCGGCGAACAGCAGGCGAACGGAAATCCACGAGAAGGGCATTGGCCTTCGATGGCTATGGGAATATGAGAGATAGGTCGTTTCCATCGCTAGCACAGGTGTGGAAAAGCTTAGGGCTCTTGTCGGCATTCCTGATTTTTTAAGAGCACGCCCGTTCAAAGTTGAGGGTCTGACGACTAAATATCCTTATAAATATAGCCAGGGCACAAAAATGTTTAATTATGTTGACACCGGTCTGATATCTGCTTAGACTGTCGAAGCTTGGTTGGGCTTCCTCAGAGTTTGACCGACGGCAGAAATTCTCTTCCAGTTAGCTAGACATTGCCCCGACGCCAATGAACAAAGTCATCAGCATGGGTTCCGAGCATCAAGGTCAATGTCTTCTACGCATTCATTAGAAAACTCTTTTAATAACTCATTTATGCCGACGCCTTTGCCCATGGCGGCAATGGTGAGGGCTTTGTGTCAGGCGGCGACGGCGGGACCGGGTCAATTGTACGAAGTCATGATTAAGCTGACTTTGATGATTGACGCCACGGCCCACACTTACGGGTTGGCGACCTGGACACAAAAATACGGCGAACGGCCGCGGCTGAAATGGGTCGAAGGCTTAGAACAGGCAGAGATCACGGACGCGGAAGCCGTGGTGACCGGTGCGCTCTCAGCCCCGAATGACACGGCCGAGATAATGCCGGGCGACAGACATCTCTGCATGGTGCTCGCCACCGCGGGTCTCAATCGTGAGGGGGCCGCTATTTATGGCCGATGCGTGCGACCACTCTCGGAGAGGCAGGCTAAAGAACTGCGCATGCTGTCGGATGTCGCACAACTGGCCCGCGCGCATGTGGCGCTGCTCGACCAGCAGCAACAGTTCAGGACACAACCGCTCGCCGCCGTGGCGGACGCTTCACTTCCGGGCATGGTCTTCGTCAGCCGCGCGATGACGGGAGTCGCGCGTGGTGTCGAGCGTATTAAAGATTCGGAGTCGACCGTCTTGATAACGGGTGAGTCCGGCACGGGGAAGGAACTTGTGGCGCGTGCGATTCACCGCCTGAGCCGGCGATGCCACAGCGAGTTCATTCCGTTCAACTGCACGGCCGCGCCCGCGGATTTGATCGAGAGCATGCTCTTCGGCCACCGCAAGGGTTCTTTCACGGGAGCCCACGCGGACCACGAGGGAATGATCCGCGCCGCGGAGGGCGGGACACTCTTTCTGGACGAGGTCGGCGACCTGCCGCTCACCTTACAGCCCAAGCTGCTGCGTTTCCTCCAGGAAGGTGAAATCCATCCGCTAGGGGAGCGCGCGCCGCGCAAGGTCAACGTGCGCGTCCTCGCCGCGACCCACAAGGACTTACAGCACGAAGTCCGCCAGGGCCGCTTCCGTGAAGACCTGTACTACCGCGTGGCCCCGCTCTCGGTGCACATCCCTCCGCTCAGGGAGCGCCCGGAAGACACGGCCGCGCTCATCTCACACTTCCTGACGTACTACGCGCGGCGCAACGACCGCGCGATTGCCGGCATCACTTCCGACGCCATACACGCGCTTCAGAACTATTCCTGGCCCGGCAACGTGCGCGAGTTGGCCGCGGAAATTGAGCGCCTGGTGCTGTACGCCGACGAGGGAAGCTACATCTGCGTCGAGCACATCAACTCGCGCATCCTGCCGGAGCAGGAGCGCGCCGCGTCGCGCGCCGGAGAGCAGCAGCCCGCCGACCTGGATCACATGCTTGAGGACTTCGAGCGGCGCGTCATCACGGAGACGCTCAAGCGGCACGACTGCAACGTGGCGCGCGCGGCCGACGCGCTCGGCCTCGGCTCGCGCCAGACGCTTTACAAGAAGCTGAAGCGGCTGGCGATTGACATAGGCGATTTTCTTCAAGAGGACACCGAGCCCGGCCTACAGCTTCGCCCCGAACGCCACTGACCGCCCCACTCAGACACCCCGAAAGCAGGCCCTCCCTCATGATCGTCTCCTACGTCCTCAGTTTCTTCGTCGCGCTCCTGATTCACGAATTGGGCCACCTGGTCGCGGCGCGCGTTTGCCGCGTGCCGGCGACGGAGTTCGGCCTCGGGTGGGGCCGCAGGCTGTTCGGCTTCCGGTTCGACGGCGTCGAGTACAAGCTGCACGCGCTCCCCGTCGGCGCGTACGTCCGCCTGGACATCGAGGAGTTGCAGCGGCGCTCGCTCAGCCGGCAGGTGCTCGTTCTGCTGGCCGGCATCATCGTCAACCTCGTCGCCGCCGCGCTGACTCTGGGCACGCCCTTCGGCACCGTGAACCTCCTGCTCGCGGCCACCAACCTTCTTCCGCTTTACCAGCAGGACGGCTGGAAGTGCGGGATGGTGATGCTGCGCGCGCTCCTACGGCGTAAGAGCGCGTTCGTCGAGTGGACGTTCACGATTGCGGGGAGCACGCTGAGCCTGGCGCTCATAGCCTTCCAGGCGATGCGACACCTTTAAGTGGCGTAGATTATTCGAGTCCGAGGGCGGCCGGTCGTTTGCAGACCGGCCGCCTTTTCATTTTGTTTGCGCCGTCGCCTGTCGTTGAAAAGTTACGACCCTCCTGTCAACCGGCGGCGACAAGAAGTTAAGTGCTTAAAGGCGACCCACTTCGGCCTGCCGCACGTCTCTCTTCGCGCCCGCCGCCCCCTCTCGTTTTGTCAACGCGGGGCGACAACGTGTTTCGCGCTCTCTAGACTCCGGCCCAATAAAAATCGGCACAAAAACAAATTGACGCTCTGCGGCACGCGCCTTGTAACAGACCCGCGTGTCAGCGAAGCAGTGAATGCATCGCAAGCTCTCAGTCGAGGAGACGAGGAAGGTAATCATGAAAGCCGTCACCACGAAGATGCTCGTATCGCTCGTCGGCGTTTTGCTGGCCGCGCCGTTCTTCGTCGTGGCGCTGGTCGTCGGCGCGCGTGCGGTCGCACTCTCTCAAGGCAGCCACGACGACCTGTTGCTCGCGGCGCTGGCCCTTTGCGGCGCGGCGATCAGCATCGCCAACGGCATGGGCCGTCGCGCGGCGAGGGACGGAAACGTCGCCAGCGGTCGCACGGAAGCGAGCGGCGGCGCGGCGCGGTGCCTCCGTGATTCATCTCGGCTATTAATTTTTCTGTCCGCCCGGCGCGCTCGGGGCAAGCGAGCGTGAAGCCGGCAAACGGGCCTGACCCTCAACCACTAACCAAACCCTAAAGGAGCAAACAAATGATTAAGAGATTCCTTCGCGATGAAACTGGTCTTGAGTTGTCCGAGTACGCGGTCGCCGCGGCGCTCGTGGCCCTCGCAGCCGTCGCCGCCTTCCAACTGCTGGGCGGCAACATCGGCAACAAGATCAACACGCTGGCGAACACCATCAAATAAGGGCGCCCGAGGCGTAAAGGAGCACGAAAGTGATCAAGAAATTCTGGAGAGACGAAACCGGCCTTGAGTTGTCCGAGTACGCGGTCGCCGCGGCGCTCGTGGCCCTCGCGGCGGTCGCCGCCTTCCAACTGCTCGGTGGCAACATCGGCGGCAAGATCAACGAGCTGGCGACCAAGATTCAGTAGCTCGCTCGCACGAACGGGAAGAGGACGGCGCGCCCTTTAGCCGCCGCCGCACGACGAGTGAACGGCGCGCCTCCTTCTTCCTGAAAAACTCTCCCCGCACCGTCACGCGGAAAGGCGCCGGGAGCAAACCTTCTCAAGTTTTCTAGCAAGTCCCTAATTAATAAATGTCCGGCTCACTCTTCATCGTCATCGCCGCGCTGCTCGTCCCGCTGGCCGCCATCATCACGTACTACGACGTGCGCTACAGGCGCATCCCGAACGCTTTCGTTTTAGCCACGCTCGCGAGCGGCATCATCGTCAACACCATCTACGGCGGGTGGCGCGGGGCCGTCATGAGCCTCGGCGGCTGCGCCATCGCGTTCATGCTGATGTTCGTCCTGCACGTCTTCGGCGCGATGGGCGCGGGCGACGTAAAACTTTTCGCGGCGGTCGGTTCCCTCGTCGGCACGCACCTCGTGCTGCCGACGTTCCTGGTCGTCATCCTGACGGGCGGGGCGCTGGCCCTGCTCCTGATGCTGCACAGGGGGGCCGTGAGGGCGACGATGCACCGCGTGCTGCAAATCCTGGTGGGATTACTTCCCGGCTGGGAGATGCCGCGCTTCAGCGTGCCGTCGGACCGCAGGCACACGATCCCTTACGGGGTTGCCATCACGTTCGGCAGCCTCATCTCGCTGGCAATCTTCCGCGCCTGACCGAGGCGCTTGGGCCATTTCTCTTTCGGAACGGAGAATTTTAGCGATGCGAAACAAACGCTTCATATTCGTCATGGCGGGCGCGCTCATCTTCGGACTGCTGGCGGCCTTTTCCGTCAGCCGCTATCTGTCCAGCGCGCAGGCCAACAGCAACAACATCACCAAAGTCGCCGTCGCTAAAGTGGACATCCCCGTCGGCACCAAGATCATTCAGGAGCAGATCGAGGAGGTCGAGTTCCCTTCGAACAGCATCCCCGACGGCGCGTTCGAGAAGGCCGAGAAGCTGGTCGGCCGCGTGGCGGTCGTGCAGATCGCCGCGCGCGAGGCCGTCACGGACTCGAAGCTCGCGCCCGAGGGAACTGCGGGCGGCCTGACCGCCATCATCCCCGAGGGCTACCGCGCGATGACGGTCAAGGTCGACGACGCCTCCGGCGTCTCGGGCTTCCTCCAGCCGGGCGCGATTGTGGACGTGGTCGTCGTCATCGACCCGAAGGAGAACAGCATCAACCAGGATCCGATCTCGAAGGTCGTCTTGCAGAACGTCAGGGTGCTCGCCAACGCGCAGAACCTGGACAAGCCGAAGGACGACCGCGAGGCGACGACCGTCAAGGCGGTCACCTTGCAGGTCACGCCCGAGCAGGCCGAGAAGCTGGCGCTCGCCGCCAACGAGGGCAAGCTACAGCTCATCATGCGCAACTCGATTGACCAGGGCGACACGCAGACCACGGGCATCAACAAGCGCAGCCTGCTGACCGGAGAAAAGGCCAACCCGCTGCCCGAGCCCGGCTCGCTCAAGAGCGAGCAGCCCGAAGCTAAGCCCGCGCCGCGCCGCCAGCGCGTCGTAATCGAGCACGCGCCCGCGCCGGTCGCACCGCAGCCGGCCGCGCCGCAGCCGCCTCCCCCGCCGCGCAACACCATCGAGATGATTCAGGGCGGCAAGAAACAGAGCGTCGATTTCCCGTAAGCGAGTAATCAGTAGTCAGTAATCAGCCATCAGCTCTTACTGACTACTGACCGCTGATTACTGATTACTTCATTCGCCACCAAAGGAGCCTTAAGCATCATGCAGACCCGTAACCCAATCGCTCGCCTCGTCACACTTCTTTGCGCGGCGATGATCGTTGCCGGCATCGCGCTGACCGCGCATGCGCAGGAGACTTCGTACCAGGCGTCTTTCGAGACCGCCAAAGACCCGATAGCCGTCAACGTGCTCGTGGGCCAGTCGCGCGTCATCAACTTCGACAGGGCCATCGGCCGCTTCTCGGTCTCGAACCCCGAAATCGCCGAGGCCGTGCTCGTCGCGCCAGACCAGGTGCTCGTCAACGGCAAGGCTTTCGGGCAGGTGAACTTCATCGCCTGGGAGCAGGCGGGCGGGAAGTTCGTCGTCTTCGACGTCTTCGTCCGCACGAACCTCTCCCTGATCGACTCGCAGATTCGCGCGCTCTTCCCCAAAGACGACATACGGCTGAGCCAGGCCAACGGCTCGGTCGTCATCTCCGGCAACGTCGCCGACCCCGGCACGGCCGCGAAGGTGCAGAGCGTGATCGAGGCCGCCGGCTTCAAGACGGTCAACATGCTCGGCTCGCCGACGAAGAACGCCATGCAGGTGCAGCTCCAGGTGCGCGTGGCCGAAGTCAGCCGCAACCGCATGAAGGACATGGGCACGTCCTTCGGCATGCAGGGCGCGCCGGGCCGCGGCGCCTACGTGAACAGCGGGACGGGGCCGAGCGAGCTGGCGTTCCCGAAGGTTGACCCGCACGGGGCCATCGGCGGCGTCCTCGGCGGCAGCATGCTCAACGTGCTGCTCATGGGCGGCAACACGCTCGCCATGCTGCGCATGATGCAGACGCAGGGCGCGATCCGCAGCTTGGCCGAGCCGAACATCATCGCGATGGACGGGCAGCAGGCGAGCTTCCTCGCGGGCGGCGAGTTCCCCGTGCCGGTCGTCCAGAGCGACGGCGTGCGGACCATCGTCACCATCGTGTGGAAGGAATACGGCGTGCGCCTCAACTTCAAGCCGACGATTCTGGACGAGGACCACATACGGCTGGAGCTGGAGCCCGAAGTCTCCACGATTGACTTCACGAACGGCGTCAAGTTCGACGGCTTCGTCATTCCGGGGCTGAAGACGCGCCGCGCCAAGACCGGCGTCGAGCTGCGCGACGGCCAGAGCTTCGCGCTCGCCGGTCTGATGGACAACAGCGAGCTGCGCTCGATGTCGAAAGTCCCGGTCATCGGCGACATCCCGATCCTCGGCGCGCTCTTCAAGTCGAAGTCTTATCAGAAGAACGAGACCGAATTGATGTTCATCGTGACGGCGCAGTTGGTGAAGCCGGTCAGGCCGGACGACCTGCCGCAGATGCGCGGCATCGACGGCCTCAGGGGCAGCTCGCCGCTGGGCGTCGAGCCGAAGGGCGAAGGCATCACGGGCCAGAGCGGCTACTCGACGGGCACGTCCGAAGCGAAGCCCGTGGCCGCGCCGCAGCCCGCCGAGACGAAGCCCGCGACCGTGAAGCCCGCGAGCCCGCCGGAGACGAAGGCCGTCAGCATGCTGAGGCCGATGATGGTCGAGATGCCCGAGCCGCCCGCGATGCCCGCGCCGCAGGCGAAGCTCGAAGCCAACACGGCCCCGTAACCGTAAACCCTGCGAGTCAGCTAATCGGTCCAATTCAGATGAGGGGCAAACATGAGCCGCGAAGTCACACGAAGCAGCACGGACGACGCACGACGGAGAATCAGGGTTCGTGCCGCCTCGTGTGACTGCGCGGTCTGTTCGATCTTTCTGCGCCACGGCCGCGCGTCCGCGGAGTCTGGCGAGAGGAGGGAAGAGATGAGGGCTAAGGAAGGGAAGCCGGAGAGAAAAGGCGAGCGCGGGTCCGTGCTGGCGGTCGCGACATTGGGCATGCTCGCACTCCTCCTCGCCGTCGGCCTCGGCGTCGACATCAGCCGCCTCTACCTGACCAAGACGGAGTTGCAGAACGCGGCGGACGCGGCCTCGCTCGCCGGCGTCTCCGCGCTCAACAGCTCGTCCGCGGGCATCACCAAGGCGACCGACCGCGCCGTGCAGACGATGAACAGCTACGCCTTCAACAAGACGGGCGTCGTCATCCCGCGCAGCAACGTCCTCTTCGCCGTCAACCTGGAGGGGCCGTACATGAGCGAGTCGGCGGCCGCCGCCTCGCCGAAGAACATCCGGTTCGTCCAGGTCACGACCCCCGCACTGCCGTCGAACTTCATGTTCGCGTCGGTGGTCGCGGGCGACAAGCGCGACCTCTCGGCCGCGTCCACGGCCGGGATGAGCGTCCCGCCGAACATCTTCGTCGGCTGGATTCCGCTCTCGGTCATCGACTACGACATTCCGATGACGCCCGGCAACGTCTACACGATCCGCGCCGCGCCGCAGAACGAAGTCTCGGAGGGCAACTACCAGGTGCTCGCGGCCGCCGGCAGCGGCGCGAGCGACGTGCGCGGCGGCATCGCCAGCGGCGTCAACATCCCGGCGGGGCCCGGCGGCGTCTTCGAGATCGACACCAAGCCGGGCGTCAATTCCGGCCCGGTCCGGCAGGGCATCGAGACGCGCTTCGACGACTACGCCAGCGGCATGGACCCGGCGCAGTTCCCGCCGGACACCAACATCAAAGAGGGCATCACCTACCAGCAGTACCGCGACGGCTCGGCGACGCAGTCCCCGTCGCACCCCGGCGTCGAGGGGCGGCGCGTCGTGCTCATCCCGATCGTCAAGAAGGCCGAGTACGACCAGGGGCGCAACACCGTGAAGTTCGACCGCTTCGGCGCGTTCTTCCTGCGGACCAAGCCGGATAACGGCAACGGCGGCGACATCGAGGCCGAGTACATAGGCGACCGCATCGTCATCGGCGGCGCGGGCTTCGACCCGGCGGGCGGCGCGGGCAATCCCCTGCTGGCGGTCCCGGTCCTCTACAAGTGAGGCGCGCGGCGTTCGGCGTCGGAGGGAAATCAATGTTGAAGGCGCAGGCGAAAAAGGCTCTCTCTCTGAACCGCTTCTCGCGCGACGAGCGCGGGACGCAGCTCATCGAACTGGCTATCGTGCTCCCGCTCTTCCTCGTGATGTTCGGCGCGGCCGCCGAGTTCGGGCGCTACTTCTACGAGTACACCACACTGGACAAGGCCGCGCGCGCCGGCTCGCGCTACCTGACGACCAAGCCCGTGAGCGGGGCCGAGGACCAGAAGGCGAGGAACATCGTCGTCTACGGCAACGCGGCCGGCACGGGCGCTCCAATCGTCAAGGGGCTGACGCCCGCGCACGTCGTCATCACGCGGCAGGGCGGCGCGGCCTCCGTGCCGCAGACCGTGACGGTGCAGATTCTGGGCTACAAGTACCAGCCGGTTTTCGATCTCGGCAAGCTCATCAAGGTGAGCACGCTCTCGCTCAACGTCGACGTGAAGCCGAGCGTCACGATGCGCTACCTGCTGACGCAGCCGATGTAAGGAGTAAAGGCCGGTGATGATTCGGACCAAGCGTAAAAGCGGAAACGAGCGCGGCGCGACGCTCCTGGAGTTCGCCATCGGCGCGACAGTCTTCTGCGTCGCCCTGTTCGGCGTCATGGAGTACGGCCGCCTGATGTGGACGCACAACGCGCTCTCGGACGCGGCGCGCCGCGGCGCGCGCTACGCCATCAATCACACGGCGGGCGACACGGCCGCCGTGAAGAACGTCGTCGTCTACGGCAGCCCCGAGGGCGGGGGCAACCCCGTGGTCAGCAATCTGACGACGGCCAACGTCCAGGTTCAGTACTCGAGCTTCGGGCTCAACGCCGGCACGGTTTCCGTCAGCATCACGGGCTACCAGTTCCAGTTCGTCATCCCCATCGTCGGGACGACGATCAACATGCCCAACTACAGCACGACCCTGACGGGCGAAAACGCGGGACTCATCCCGCCAAACATGTAAAGAAGTAGTCGGTAATCAGTGGTCAGTAATGAGCACAAAACTGACTGCCGAACTACTGACTACTGATTGCCGATAACTGATTACTCGCCATGACACTCTCATTCGTCGTCCTGAGCACCGGGCTCGATACGTTCAAGGAGCTGCGCAACGCGCTCGCGACGGACCCGCGCGCGCGCCTGCTGGCTGGCGGCAACGAAGTCGAGCAGGTTTACGCCGAGATAGTCCACCTGCGCCCCAACGCCGCCGTCATCACGATTGCCGACGGGAACGCGGAGCAGGCGCTCAGGCTCATCGAAAAACTCTCAGTCGAGGCCCCGCAGACGGCCATCATCTCTGCGGCGCGCAACGCCTCGCCCGACCTCATCCTGCAAAGCCTGCGCGCCGGGGCGCGCGAGTTCCTGCGGCTGCCCGTCATCACCGAAGAGTTCAAGACGGTGCTCGACCGCACGGTCGAGTTCTGCGCCGGGCAGAAGACCCCGACGAAGAAGAAGGCGCGCATGATCGCCGTCTTTTCGAGCAAGGGCGGCTGCGGCACCTCCTTCGTCGCCACGAACATCGCGGCCGCTCTGAGCGCGCCGACCGTGCTCGTCGACTTGAACTTGCAGGCGGGCGACCTCCCGCTCTTCCTCGGCGTAGACCCCAAGTACTCCATCGCCGACATGGTCGAGAACCGCGCGCGCATGGACGACTCGCTCCTGGCGAGCTACATCACGCCGCACTCCGCGCGGCTCTCGCTTCTGGCCGCGCCGCGCGAGGCCGATTCGGCCGACGACATCAAGCCGGAGCACGTCTTCGAGGCGCTTGAAAGAGTCCGCGAGTCGTGCGACTACGTCGTGCTCGACCCGCAGCACACGTTCGACTCGATCACGCTCGCGGCGCTCGACCAGGCGGACGACATCGTGGTCGTCCTCACCCTGGACATCCCCTCGATTCGCAGCGCGCAGCGGGCGCTCGAAATCTTCGACCGCCTGGGCTACCCGCGCAAGAAGATTCGCGTCGTCGTCAACCGCTGGAGCAAGCAGATTGATTTGGATTTGCAGCAGGTCGAGCGCTTCCTCAAGGAGAAGGTGGCGGGCTTCATCCCGAGCGACTACCAGACGGCCGTGACCTCCATCAATTTGGGCCAGCCGCTCGTCCAGTCCGAGCCCTCCTCGAAAATCGCCGTCGAGATCAAGCGCCTCACGGCGGGCATCACGGGCCAGGCCCCGCATGCGGAAGAGCGGCCGCAGCGCCGCAAGATTTGGAGCGGCCTCTTCAAACGCGGCAGCAGCGCCGCCGCGGCCGCGCAGCAGAACATCGACCTGCGCGCGACGTTGGAAAAAGTTTAGTCAGGACCGCCTGCGGCACTGACCGTCACACAGTCAAACGGGAAACTAATCATGGCACTTCGCGAGAGACTAATCAGAGAGACCAACCAGCCGGGCTTCACGGCTTCGGAAGAAGCCGCCCACGCGCAGCACCTGTACCAGGAGATGAAGTCGCGGCTGCACCGAGCGCTCATCAACCGCATGGACCTGACGAAGCTGGGCGCGATGGCACCCGAGCAGCTCCACTCGGAGGTCTCGCGCCTCGCCGAAGGCGTGCTGGCGGCCGAGGCGATGCCGCTCTCCGCGGCCGAGCGCGAGCGGCTGGTGGGCGAAGTGCGCCACGAGCTGTTCGGCCTCGGCCCGCTTGAGCCGCTGCTGGGCGACCCGACCATCTCGGACATCCTGGTCAACTCGCACCGCAAGATTTACATCGAGCGGCGCGGCAAGCTCGAAGCCACGGACGTGGCCTTCAAGGACGACGAGCACCTGATGCGCGTCATCGAGCGCATCGTCTCGAGCGTCGGCCGCCGCATAGACGAGTCCTCCCCGATGGTGGACGCGCGCCTCGCGGACGGCTCGCGCGTCAACGCCATCATCCCGCCGCTCTCGATTGACGGACCCGTCCTCTCCATCCGCCGCTTCGGCGCGGAACCTCTGCGGATGGCGGCGCTGATTGAGAACCGCGCTCTCACGCGCGAGATCGCCGAGATGATGGAGATGTGCGTTCGCGCGCGCCTGAACCTGCTCATCTCCGGCGGCACGGGCGCGGGCAAGACGACGCTGCTCAACGCGCTCTCGGCCTACATCCCTGAGGACGAGCGCATCGTCACCATCGAAGACTCCGCCGAGTTGCAGTTGCAGCAGCCGCACGTCGTCCGCCTTGAGACGCGCCCGCCCAACATCGAGGGGCGCGGCGAAGTCACGCAGCGGGATTTGGTCCGCAACGCGCTGCGCATGCGCCCGGACCGCATCGTCATCGGCGAGGTCCGCGGCGGCGAGGCGATAGACATGCTGCAAGCCATGAACACAGGCCACGACGGGAGCTTGACGACGATTCACGCCAACACCCCACGCGACGCTCTCTCCCGCCTTGAGACGATGATTCAGATGACCGGCATGCGTCTGTCGGAGCGCGCCATGCGCCAGCAGATAGCCTCGGCCCTCGACATCGTCCTACAGGTCGCGCGCCTCTCCGACGGCACGCGCCGCGTGACTTCGATTTCGGAAATCACCGGCATGGAGGGCGAGACCATCACGATGCAGGAGATCTTCCAGTTCGAGCGCACGGGCATCGACCCGAACGGCAAGGTCATCGGCCGCTTCCGCGCCACCGGCATCCGCCCGCGCTTCGCAGAAAAGCTCAAGGCTTACGGCATGCACCTTTCGAGAACGCTTCTGGAGGAGATGTAAAAGATGCTCATTTCCTTTTTCGTCTTCCTCTTCTGCCTCTTCGTCGTGATCGCGGCCTACCTGCTCGCGACGCGCGGCTCCGACGCCAAGCGCGCACGCCTTCAGCAGCGCCTGAACGAAGCCCTGCTCCACTCCGCGCACACGACCGACGTGGAGGTCCTGCTCGCGCGCCAGGAGTTGATGAGCGAGATTCCGGCACTGAACCGCGCGCTCGTCCAGGTTCAGGTCGCGACGCGCTTAAAACGCGTGCTCGACCAGGCGGACCTGGACATCACCATCACGCGCCTGCTGATGTTCTCGGCGATGGCGGGCATGCTCGCGGGCCTGGCCGCGTCCATGCTCACCTACATGATCCTGATCATCGTGAGCGCCGGTCTCGTCGGAGCGCTGATTCCGTTCGTCCACGTTTTCTGGAAACGCAAAAAGCGGTTCGACAAGTTCCTGGAGCACCTGCCCGACGCGCTCGAACTGATGAGCCGCGCCCTCTCGGCGGGCCACGCTTTTTCGGAAGCCCTGTACATGGTCTCCGTCGAGATGCCCGAGCCCATCTCGAAAGAGTTCCGCAAGACTTACGAGGAGCAGAACCTGGGACTCTCCTTAAAGCTCGCGCTCGAAAACCTGACGCACCGCATGCCGCTCCTGGACCTGCGCCTGTGCGTGACGGCCGTCCTGATTCAGCGCGAGACGGGCGGCAACCTCGCGGAGATTCTGGAGAAGGTCGCCTACACCATCCGCGAGCGCTTCCGCATCCTCGGCGACCTGAAGACGCTGACGACCAGCTCGCGGCTCTCGGCCTGGCTGCTCTGCGGCCTGCCCATAGGCGTGGCGGTCGCCGTCACCGCGATGAACCCCGAGTACATGAGCATCCTCTGGAAAGACCCGCGCGGCCACAAGCTGATTTACCTGGCCGTCGCCCTGCAAGTCTCCGGCATGCTCATCGTGAGGAAGATTTTGAGAATAAAGATTTAGCACTCGGTAATCAGTAGTCAGTAATCAGCTAACAACTGACTGGCTACTGATTACCGACTACTGATTACTCTTATGCTGCTAATCATCACCATCTCCACTTTCGTCTGCATCACGTTCGGCGTGATGGCGCTGTACTGGCTCGTGTACCGGCCGCAGAGCGCCGCAACCGAGCGGCTGAAGAGGCTGGGGCAGACCAACCAGACGATGTCCGCGACGGCGGCCGCGCCGATGGTCGCGTTTCAGGACGACCGCCCCGTGACGGACCTGGCCGAGCGCATCGCCGCGCCGCTCCACAGGCTCGCGCCGCCCTCCGCGGCCGAGGCGCACAAGCTCCAGAAGCTCCTGATGCACGCCGGGTACAGGAGCCCTAGCTCGCCCGTCATCTACCGCGCGATTCAGCTCTTCTCGCTCGTGCTGTTCCCGGGCGCGATCGCGCTCGTCTTCGCCTTCCTGGCGTGGCCCTTGAGCAGCGCCATCGTCTGGCTGGGGGCGGGAGTCCTCCTGGGCTTCTTCCTGCCGCGCTTCGTGCTCGACCAGATGATAAAGGGGCGCAAGCAGCGCGTGCGCTGGGGCCTGGCCGACGCGCTCGACCTGATGGTCGTCTCGATTGAGGCGGGGCTCGGACTGAACGCCGCGATGCTGCGCGTGAGCGACGAGTTGAAGGACGTGCACAAGGACATCAGCGACGAGTTCGAGTTGGCGAACCTTGAGATCAAGGTCGGCCGCGACCGCGACGAGGCGCTCAGGAACATGGCCGAGCGGACGGGCGTGGACGACCTGCGCAGCCTCGTCGCCATGCTCATTCAGGCGGACCGTTTCGGCACAAGCATCGCCCGCGCCGTCCGCATCTTCTCCGACTCTCTGCGCACGAAGCGCCGGCAGCGCGCCGAGCAGGCAGCGCAGAAGGCCGCCGTCAAACTACTCTTCCCGCTCGCGTGCTTCCTCTTCCCAGTACTGTTCATCGCCATTCTTGGCCCGGCGATGCTCACCATCGTGGACACTTTCAGCAACATGTAAAGGAGCAGCTCATGCGCAGACGCACAATCATCGCCATCGCCATCGCCGCCAGCCTCTGCTTCGGCGTGACGGCCTTCTGGAGCGCGGAGACCACCCTGCGCGAGGGCGAGACGGACGCCAACGTCGTCTCGGACTCGGGCGCGAAAACGGGCCAGAACATGCAGGAGAAGAAGGGCGGCAACAAGGTGGTCAAGGTGCTGACCTCGCCCTTCCGCGCCATCCGCCGCCTCTTCGGCGGGGGCAAGGACGAGGGCAAGCTCGGGCGACTCTCCGAAAAGGACGTGGAAAGATTCGAGAGCACGCCGGCGGCGGTCGTGCGCGACAGCCGCACGCCCGCCGAAAGTGTGCCAAACGCTTCGGGCAGCGCGCGCGAACATCTGGCACAGGGTCGCGCTTATCTTTCTTCGGGGCGCGTCAACGAAGCCATCACGGAACTCTCGCTCGCGGCGTCGCTCGACCCGCGCCTGTCTGAGGCGCACAGCCTGCTCGGCCTCGCCTACGACCGCAAAGGGATGCCTGAAAGGGCCAGGGATTCTTACGAGCGCGCCGTCAAGGGCGACCCGACGGACGCGCAGACGCTCAACAACCTGGGCTTCTCGCTCTACCAGAACGGCAACTACCGCGCGGCCGTCGACAAGCTGAAGAAGGCCGCCCGGCTCGCGCCGACGGACCAGCGCATCCTGAACAACCTGGCGCTCGCGCAGGTGCGCCTCGGCAAGACCGACGACGCCTACAAGAACTTCGCGCGCGCGGGCGGCGAAGTCACCGGCCGCCTCAACACGGCCGCCATGCTCGAACGCCTCGGCCGCCAGGACGAAGCCATCAAGCACTACGAGGCCGCGCGCCGCGCCGCGCCCCACTCCACGGTCGCCCTGAGCCGCCTCGCGGAACTCTACAAGCGGACGGGGCGCGGCAACGAGGCTCAGGCGATTAACAGCGAGATGGCCGCAATCGGCGGGAACTGAAAAACAGGGGCCGGGTGACGGGGGCCGTGGGCCAGTCGAAACAAATTTCCGGCCGCTGACCCCCGACCCGCGGCCCCCGATTTTTACCGAAGGAAAAATCCCATGTCACAGACGAGCATCCTGACGCGAACCGAAATCGAGAGCATGGGGCCGCCCGCGCCCGAAGAGATTGCCGACACAGGCGTCTCCGAAGGCTTCCTGTGCGACCTCGCGCTCAAGCACGTGGCGATGCTGGCCGAGCCCACGACCGCCGCGGTCGCCGAGAGGATGTGCCTCCCGCGCACGCTCACCGAAGAGTTGTTGCAGCAGCTCTACCGCGAGAAGCTGATCGAAGTTCGCTTGCAGACGACGCCCGGCTCGACGCGCTACGCGATGCTGGATCACGGCTGGGAGCGCCACACGAGGCTGCAAGCGGCCTGCGGCTACACCGGCCCCGCGCCCGTCTCCTTGAAAGACTACGCGCACATGATGCGGCTCCAGGCCATCCCTTCGCGGCCGGCTTCGATGGAGACCGTGCGCGCGGCGTTCCGCGACCTGGTGCTGCCCGACTCGCTCCTGCAAACGCTCGGCTGCGTCATCAACTCGCGCCGCTCGCTCTTTCTCACGGGCCTGCCGGGCACCGGGAAGACGGCCGTCGCCGAGCGCATCAACGCGGCGCTGCCCGGCGCGATCTGGATTCCCTACGCGATAGAAATCGACGGACAAATCATCCGCCTCTTCGACTCGCACTGCCACCGCGTCGCGCCCGAAGAGGAGACGCCCCTTGAGTACGACCGCCGCTGGGTCCACGTCGAGCGCCCGCTCATCGTCGTCGGCGGCGAGTTGACTCTGGAGAACACGGACCTCGTGTGGAGCGACGTGGCGCGTTTTTACGAAGCGCCGTTTCAGGTCAAGTCGAACGGCGGGACCCTGGTCATAGACGACTTCGGCCGGCAGCGCGTCGCGCCGACGGACCTTTTGAACCGCTGGATTGTGCCGCTCGAAAGACGCATGGATTATCTGGCGCTGCACACGGGCAAGAAGATCGAAGTGCCGTTCGAGCAGTTGGTGCTCTTTTCGACGAACCTCAACGAGGGCGATTTGGCCGACGAGGCTTTCCTGCGGCGCATGGGCTACCGCGCGAAGGTCGAGCCGCCGACGCCCGCGGCCTACGTCGAAATCTTCAAGCGCGCGGCCTACACGCGCGGCCTGCGCTGCGACCAGCAGTCGCTCGACCACATCCTCAACAACTACATGATCGAGCACCGCCAGATGAAAGCCTGCGAGCCGCGCGATCTGCTCGACCGCGTCACAGACATCTGCCTCTTCGAGGGGCGGCCGCTCGAACTGACCCCGAAAGTGATTGACGTTGCCTGGCGCAACTACTTCGGCGCGTCGCACGGCTTCTCGCAGCAACAGCCGCCCGCCGCGGCCCAGCGCAACACCGCGGAGCTTCAACTGGAAGACCCGCTGCAAATTTGAAGTTACAGAATTTGAAATCTCAAATTTGAAATCCGAGATTCCAAAACGTTCCTCTCCCAGGAAGGGCGAGCCAATGACCCGGAAACAGATTTCCCGCAGAGCGTTACTTTTCATCGTCGTCGCGGCCGTCGTGTTCGCGAGTCTCGTCAACGCCTCCGCGCAGGAGTCGCACGGCTCCACGCACGCGCGCAAGGCGATGGTCAAGCCGACTTCGAAACGCGTCCCGAGCCGCCGTCTCATCAAAATCCGCGCGCGCGCCGGCGACACCCTGAGCCTGCTCGGCGACCGCTTCGGCGTCACGCCCGAAGACCTCGCGGCGATGAACCCCGCGGCGGCCGCAGCGCCGCTCCGTGCTGGCACAGAAATCATAATCCCGCTCCCGTCGCCTGAATTGCTGGCCCGGTCACCCGAAGACAAATCTGCGGGAGGCCCGGACGCGGCGGAGGCCGAGGGCGAGTGGGTAAATGTTCAGGGCGTCTTGTTCAGGAAGGGGAGCGCCGCGCGCTCGGTCGTCCGCGAAATGGGAGCGGCGGAAAGTGAGAGTAAGGCGGAGGTCGCGAGCGGAAAGATGCTGGGGCGCGTCGTGGAGGTGAGCGAGGCGGGGCACAGCACGTCCGCCAAGGCCGTCTGGATTTTCCTGGTCGGCGGCGCGCGCGTCGAGGCGGACTCGGTGAACGAGACGGAAGACGGCGTCTGGTACACGCGCGGGCCGCTGACCATCTTCGTCGAGCGCTCGCGCGTCGAGCGCATTGAGCGCGAGCCCGTGGTCCCGAGCGCCAACGATTCTTCCGGCGCTTGGGTCGAGCGCGGCTGGACGACAGGCAACGCGAAGCTCGACGCGCTCATACGCGAGAACGGCGAGCGCTACGGCGTCGACCCTTACCTCATCTTCTGCGTGATGGAGCAGGAGTCGCACTTCAAGCCCCGGGTGGTCAGCCCGAAGGGCGCGCGCGGCCTGATGCAACTGATGCCTGGGACGGCCGCGCATTTCGGCGTGCGCAACGCCTTCGACCCGGCCCAGAACATCATGGGCGGCACGAAGTACCTCAAACAGTTGCTCGAAAATTTCGGCGGGCGCGTTGACCTCGTGCTCGCGGGTTACAACGCCGGCGAAGGGGCCGTGATGAAGTACGGCGGGCGCGTCCCGCCCTACAGGGAGACGCGCAACTACGTGCGCCTCATAGGCCAACGCTACGGGCGAAGCCACTCGGCCGCCAAAGGCGCGGCGGAGACGGCGCTGGCCCCGGCCGGCGGCCTGCGCTAACCGGGAAAGTTCAGGGCTTTGGGCTTTTTATAACTTAAGAAATCTTGTGTCGAACGCTTTGGAGTCGTATGAAGATTCGTAGACTTGCCCTTGTGATGATGCTCTGTTTCGTCTCGTCTGTGGCCGCGCGGGCGCAGCAGCGGTCGGAAGCGCCGCTGACGAACGCGGCCGTCATCAAACTGGTCCGGGCGGGCTTCAAGGAGAAGACCGTCATCGCCATCATACGCAGCCGCCCGTCCAGCTTCGACCTCTCGCCCGACCGCCTGATTGAGCTCAAGCGCGGCGGCGTCAGCGAGAACATCATCCTCGCCATGCTCATGAGCGGCGGCGCGGAGTTCGCCGCCGAAGACGGCTGGGGCGACGACCCCTTCTTCAACGACTCCGCGCGCACGAAGCAGAAGACGGACGAGGGCGGGACGGACATCTTCGGGATGAGCGGCGGCTCCAACAGCCGCACGCAGCAGCGCGGCGCGGGCACATCGGGCGGAGACAATTCGCAAGCCACTGGCAGCGCGACCGTGCGCATCATCCGCCCGCCGGTCGAGCCCGGAGGCAAGCCGGAATTGGAAAGGACTCCGACCCTGACCAACGACTCGGTCGTCGAACTGGTCGAAGCCGGGTTCTCCGAGGGCACGATAATCCGCCGCATCGAACAGTCGCCGGCGGAATTCGACCTGTCACCGCCGAAGCTGGCGGAGCTGCGACGACGCCGCGTCTCCGACCGCGTCATCGCCGCGATGACAGCCGCCATGAGCGACGACTCGACCTCGGGCGTCAAGCCGCAGAGCAACACGCCCGAGAATTAATCGTACAAACTGGGCCGGGACCGGGAGAAGGGGAGTGCGCCGGATGACGTTGGCGAAAGACAAGAGGCGAAGGGCTCACCTCTACGCGTGCCTGCTGCTCTGCCTTCTTTCCTCGTCCTACGTCCGGGCGCAGGAGCCTCAGCTCCCGTCAGACCCGCCGCCGGTGATGCCGAAGCCCACGCCGAAGACGCCCCCGCCGACGGCGCAAGGCGAGCAGGAGATTGACGAAGGCGACGTGATCTCCGTCAGCACTTCGGAGGTGATGCTGCCGGTGACCGTGCGCGACGCGGGCGGCCGTCTCGTGACGGAGTTGACGCGCGACGACTTCCGCGTCTTCGAGGACGGGCGCGAGCAGCCCTTGAGCGACCTTGCGCTCAGGCGCGTGCCCGTGGACGTAGTCCTGATGGTGGACGCCTCTTCGAGCGCCGCCGCGAATCTGGACGACTTCCGCCGCGCCGTCGAAGGCTTCGTCTCGAAACTCAGCCCGGAGGACCGCGTCAGCCTCATCAAATTCGACGACCGCGTGGAGCTTTTGCAGGACTGGACGCGGAGCCGCGTCCAACTGCGCCGCTCCTTGCGCCGCGTCACGCCCGGCGTCTTCACGCGCTTCAACGACGCGCTGCTCCTGGCGGCGCACGAACAATTGGCACAGGCCGTAGGCCGCCATGCCGTCATCGTCCTGACCGACGGCATCGACAGCGGGCGCGGCTACACGACGCTCGAAGCCGCGCTGCGCTCGCTGCTCGAAGCGCAGGCGACCGTCTACGTCGTCAGCAACACGGAGATAGAGCGCCGCAGGAAACGCGAGGAGCTGGATTCTTTACTGGCACAGACGCCCTCGGTCGTGCGCTTCAACGAGCTGCGCATCGGCGACCTGCGCGAGGGCCTGCGAGTCCTGGACGCGAGCGAGCGCAACCTTGAGCAACTGACCGCCGCGACCGGGGGCCGCCTCTACAAGCCGCTGAGCTTTGACCAGCTCGACGCGACCTACGCGGAGGTCGCCGAGGAGTTGCGCCAGCAGTACGCGCTCTTTTTCACGCCGCTGAACAAGACGCGCGACGGGCGATTCCGCCGCGTCCGCGTCCAGACGACGACCCCCACGCACCAGGTCTCCGCACGCATAGGCTACTTCGCTCCCGGCAGGTGAAGCCCTTCCGCCCCGCCCCGCTTACCCTTAAATTTCCTCGGAAATCCGGCTCTTTTTGAGCGGCGGGTGTCATAAAATCCACCTTCCTCGGGAATCGCCCGGCGGATGGTGTCATAATGTCACGACCTCCCGTAAAGGCGGGCATGTGGGCTTATGTGATACGCTCTGGCCTCTCGACACGCCCGGCCGAAAAGCCTCCTTTTCGAACTAACTCTTACTATTCCTTCACTTGACTAAAATCGCCTGAAGCGGCATAGTCATTGCTCTTGTGAGATTGCCGTTTTGCGAGTAGACCTGTTTGCTTCCGGCTTTGAATCAAACGTCAGGTGTGGAACTCTTCGGGCGCTTAAACGTTCGCGGCAACTTTTATAACTTTCGGAGAAGGAAAATACATGCGACCAATCAAACACGCCGAGAAAGGCTTGACCCTCATGGCGCGCGGTCTGTTCGGCGCGATTCAGTCCGTCAACCGCTTCAAGCCCAACCCGTCTTTTACCCCGAAGTGGTCTGACAAGCCGCTCCTGAAATCCTGGCAGAAGTCTAAGCCGACGCTCGGCTGGCCGCGCACGACCGACTCTCTCTGCCCGAACTGCGTCATAGAGGCGCGCGAAGAAATCCTGAGCGGCAAGAAGGACGTCTCGGTCCTGATTAACGAGAAGGTCGGCGAAATTAAGGCCCAGATCATAGAGCGCGACGGCGAAATCTGGATGATCAAAGACTGCCCGACGCACGGCCACTTCGAGGACATGATGGCGATTGACTCGAAGTTCCTGGAGCACATCGAAAGGATGTTCCCCGGCCGCGACATACAGGCGCACAACGACGAGAAGCTGCACAACCACGGCTCCTCCACGGTCAAGTTCGGCCGCGGCGCGGTGCTGACGGTTGACCTGACGAACCGCTGCAACATGATGTGCGACCCGTGCTTCATGGACGCCAACCAGGTCGGCTTCGTGCACGAGCTTTCCTTCGACGACGTGAAGGAGATTCTCGACAACGCGATCACCATCAAGCCGCGCCGCCAGATGTCTGTCCAGTTCTCGGGCGGCGAGCCGACCATCTCGCCGCACTTCATCGAGGCGATTAAGTACGCGCGCAAGGTCGGCTACAACTCGGTCCAGTGCGCGACGAACGGCATCGAGTTCGCCAAGAGCAAGGAGTTCTCGAAGCAGGCGGCCGAGGCCGGCCTGCGCTACGCCTACCTGCAATTCGACGGCATCGGCAACGACGCCAACTCGCACCGCCAGGTCGGCAACCTCTTCGACGTGAAGCTGCGCGCGATTAACAACCTGCACGAGGCGGGCGTGGAGATCGTGCTCGTCATCACGCTGGTGAACGGGGTCAACAACGACCAGGTCGGCTCGGTCGTCCGCTTCGCGCTCGACAACCCGAAGAAGATCGCCTTCCTCTCGTTCCAGCCCGTCTCTTTCACCGGCCGCGACGAGGAGATCACAGAGCAGCGCCGCCTACAGCAGCGCTACACGCTCTCGCACCTCGCGCACGACGTGAAGAATCAGGTCGGCATCACGGAGCCGACGCGCGACTGGTTCCCGCTCTCCTTGATGGGCGCGTTCGCGGACTTCGCGGACTTAGTGCACGGCCCCGATGCCGACTGGGGGCAGGTCTCCTGCGGCTGCCACCCGAACTGCGGCGTCGGCACGGCCGTGATGATTGACAAAGAGACGAAAGAGATGAGCCCCGTGCCGGAGTTCCTGAACATTCCGGGTCTCGTCAAGGACATGCAGAAGATCACGGACGCGGCGCGCGGCAAGTGGATGTCGAACATCATGATGGGGCTGACGCTTCTGAAGCACTACAACCCCTACAAGTCGCCCACGAACTTCACGCTCTACGAGCTTTTCAAGAAGTTCGACAAGTCCTTCGGCCTGACCGGCAAGAACTACGGCAAGGTGGAAGGCGACCGCACGAAGCAGGACATCGAGATCCGCCGCGCCGACCGCTGGAACTTCCTCTTCATCGCGGGCATGTGGTTCCAGGATTTGTTCAACTACGACTTCCGCCGCACGGAGATGTGCATCATCCCGTACGGCACGCAGGAGGGCGAAATCTCCTTCTGCGCCTACAACACGGGCATCGGCTGGCGCAACATCATCGAGAACATGCACCAGAACGCGACCGTGGCGAAGTGGTATCAGGAGCACGGCCGCCACGAAATCTTCGCCCGCGGCAAGGAGGTCAAGCTCGACGACGTGAACCACGGCCTCGTCCTGAACGAGATTGACATCCAGCGCCCGCACAAGCCGCAGATGGAAGGCCCGAAGACGGCCCACGAAGAGGCGGCGATGATGCGTAAGCTCTACAACGAGATGGTCCTCAAGCAGGCCAACGTCAAGGTGGACGCGCCCGTTCAAATCAAGGGCCTCACCCGCAAGAAAGAGAACGAGGCCACGCCCGTCGCTTAACTTTATTAGCCAGCGCCGACGGCAAAACCGATGTCCCCTGCGAATCCTTCTTTCGAGATTCGCAGGGGACATTGATTTGTCGGGGAAACACCTACCCTTCGCGTCCCTTACATGCCTTTCATCCTTTTCATATCGTCAATGATGAAACCTACGACCCACCCTATAGCCATGCCAACTATACTGCCGCCGAGCACCAAACCTATATCCCGGCCGAGTTGCTCAATTACTGATTGACCGTTAATTAAGGCACCGATTATAAGAAACAGTGGGACGACCAGCCCTCCGACTACCGTAAAGGCTTTGACGACTTTGCTGGTTTTATCCTCTGGCTGCTTTTGCTCGGCTGACTTCTGCTCTTGCTGTCGCAGTAATTCAAAGCAAAAGTCGTGGTAGCGGGCCGAACCGGAAGATTTCATTTTATGAAATATAAGAATGGGGAGTTGGCATCTGCTACACATACCGCTCAAGCAGAGAACGTCCCACATCCCACAATTCTTACACGACAAGACGCGGCGCTCGGACAGCTCTTTCAAACTCCAGGCTTGAGACTGCGAGACGCCACAGTCCGGGCATAAAGTCCCGCCCGGAATCGAGAGGACTTTCTTAATGCACTCGGGGTGAAAATATGTGCGGTGGCCGGAAAGATACGCCTCTTTTACGGGAATGCGAGCCCCTCCGGTGTCCTCACAGAACTTACAGGGGACGCCAAACGGTTCTGAAGATTGACACTTGGGACACTTGTCAGCTGATCTACTGATTCGATGCCCGCAGTCAATACAAGGTATTAAGTCAGCCATAAGACTCTTGCGCTGGGACTTAGAAATTTCATCATTGAGGTTCTCAGGTTCAACTATAAGGCTCAGAACCTCAACGTTAAAGTTCTGAGCCTTACAGTTGAGATTCTAAGTCTCACCGTTGAGATTCTCAGCCTCTGGTTGACTCTCCGAGATTCAGCGATGATGTCCTAAGAGTCATCGTTGAATCTTTGAGACTCTCCGTTAACTCTTTGGGTCTCATGTTGAGTGTTGAAGAGTCAACGTTGACTCTTCAACACTCAACGATGGACTGTTAAGTCTATTAACTGACAGCGCTTATCCCCAAAAGGCCAGGATTTTAAGAAGTCCGTCCCTTCAGGCGCTCGGCGGCGGCGTTCCCTTCTTGCGGGACTTTTGGAAACGCCCGCCCAGTTGCTCGGCGACGGGTTTGAGGCCGGGCGAGGTTTTGGCGGCGGTCTTGACGTAGTTGTAGACCTGTGTGGCCTGTTGCATGGCTTCGCCGCCGACGGCGAGGCGCGTGTCGTCTATGCGGGAGGCGACCGAGGAGGCGACCGTGCCGAGTTCGGTGAGCGCGGCGAAGAGGTCTACGTCCTTCTGAAAATCGGGCGCGCTGAAGCTCGCGGGGAAGATTGTCGGGTTGTTCTGTGCGGCGGCGGCCGCGTTCTGGATGAAGGAGAGGCTGTCAGGCCCAGCCTTGAAAATAGCCTTGCGCTCGCCCGCCGTCAGGTTAACGAGGAAGGGGAGTTTAGCGAGGATGGTTGCGAAAGAGTCTTTGACTGCCTGCACGTCCGCCGGTGAAATCGCGGCGTTGATGTTCTGGTAAGGCATAGGTGCGTCTCCTTTGTGAGTCGGTTGGCGGTGAAGCGGTTTCCGTACCTTGAAAGACCCTGTTGACGCGCGTAACTTTATCCGCAGGCGAATCGTAGCGTCAAGAAATTTTGGGCCGGTTGCCTAGCGCCTTTCGCGCGAGGCCGGCGGCGGCGACCGCCGCCCACGTCGCTTCCAGCAGGACGAACGGCATGAAGTTAATCAAGTACGAGGAATAACAGGCTAGTGCCGCCCCGACGAAATTCAAGACCAGGTACGGATAGCTTTCGGAGCGCAGGAACTTAAACAGGTTGAGGAAAAAAGCTGCCAGCAGGAGGCTGACGCCGGCCAGCCCGATAACAGTCGCGCTTCCCGTGTAGGTCATGCAGGGATTATATCCGCCCCTCATGAATTTGAGCAGGCCAACGACGCTCCCGCGCGTGCCGCCGGCCGCGAACGGTTGTCAATTTTTAGGGGGAGAAGAATCCCGAGAACCTTGCAGCAGGGCGGCCGGCCGCGAGCGCTTGTCACGCAGCCGTAAGCCCTTAGATGACTGCGCCAACAGTTGGGACTCGCAGTCGTCAAACGCCGCCAGTATTAGTTCGAATTTCGAGGCGATTGGAGTTTTGATTGATCGGTCAATATCCTCACCATCTTCTATACAGTCGCGGATTTGATCGAAATAGTATTCCAAATTGTCTTTCTCTTTTTTCTCAGGACGCTCCATCAACGCTTTCAAGCTGTCGTTCCAGAGTTCAGGCAGCGAGACTTTCAGCCTTTCCATCAGCGTGTAATAACGTGCCTCAAGCCCTATGCACGTGACGAGGAGATTATCCATTACCTCGTCGCGTTTCATCGGGAGTTTGGTGATGTAAGGGTTGCGCCCCGTGTCACCGTGGAATGCGTCGTGTACAGTCTCGTACCTCTTGCGCACCTTGTAGTATTCGTTATCGATTTCGACGAACTCATTCCGCAATTCATCCAGCAAATCGCGCCGGCGATCAAGTTCTCGTATCCTCCTGTCCCTGCGGAAGAGAATTGTCCGGCCTAACAGAATAAGAAGCAGGCTGATGGCTACTGATAATGAGGTCTTGAATAACTCTCTCCAAATGAAGTCGTCTTTGAAAAGCCATTCGGGAAGCATAACGACCCTCCTCACGTACCCGGTTTGTCAATAAAGTATATTAGACCGCCGCCGGCGTCGGTTTCTAACTATGTGCGCCTTTCGCCGCCGGTGGCGGCCCGGCCGAGAAAATGGCTCGAATGAGGCCGCGCCGGTTGCCTAAAGGCGTCGGACGCCTGTAAACTGACTGTCCCGGTGAGCCCCGCGGACCGTTCCCTGTAGGGAATGAGCGCGGGGTTCACGTTCGCTTGACCGGGGCCGACCGTGGCGTGGTAAATTGTAGCTTAAGGTAAACTGCCTTAAGCTGGAAATCGGAAACCTAGAACCGAAAACTTTATTCAGACGGAGAGATGAATGGCGATAGTTAACGTTAACCAGGGCGAGTCAATCGAGAGCGCTTTGCGCCGCTTCAAGCGCAGGGTGATGACCGAGGAGATTATCAAGGACGCGAAGAAGCACGCCTTCTTCATGCCGCCGGGCCAGAAGGCCAAGCTCAAGTCGGCGCTGGCGCGCAAGCGCAACAAGAAGAAGGGCCGCCCCCGCCCCCCGCGCGACTAACTCACTCTTTTAATAAAACAGGTAAACCGTCCAAAGGTGCGCGGTGGCCGCGAGGCCGAGCGCCGGGACGCCGGGCCGACAAAGTCCGGCACCCGCGCCGTCCTCCCAGAGCCACACCAAGAACGGGCGGTTTATTTTTCTGATGACACGAATCCTGCTCACCAACGACGACGGAATCCACTCGGACGGCCTCGTCAAACTCGAAGAGGCGCTCGCCGAAGTGGGCGACGTGTACACGGTCGCGCCCGCCTCCGAGATGAGCGGGGCGTCGCACAGTCTGACGCTCGCCAGGCCCCTGCGTATACGCCAGATTGACGAGCGCCACTGGACCGTGGACGGCACGCCGACCGACTGCGTCACACTCGCCCTGCACAAGATCATCCCCGAGGATGAGCGGCCCGACATCTGCGTCTCGGGCATCAACCACGGCGGGAACTTGGGCGACGACGCCACCTATTCCGGCACAGTCGCGGGCGCGCTCGAAGCGACCATCCTCGGCGTCCCGGGCTTGGCCTTCAGCCTCGTCGCGCGCGAGAACTTCGACTTCACTGAGGCCGCGCGCTTCGCCGTCACGGCCGTCCGCAAGGTCTTGCAGGAGGGCCTGCCCGAAGGCACCCTGCTCAACATCAACATCCCTAGCCGCGGCGAGATCAAGGGCGTGAAAGTCACGCGCCAGGGTTTGAAGAACGCGCGCCCCGTCATCAGCGAGCACATAGACCCGCGCAATAAACCTTACTACTGGATCGGCGAGGAGTACTTCGCCTTCAACTCGGCGGACGGCACGGACTACCAGGCCATCGAGCAGGGCTACATCTCCGTGACGCCGCTCAAGAGCGACATGACGGACCACCGCGCGCTGACCGCCATCGAGACCTGGAACTACATCAGCACGAGCGAGGTCGTGCAAAGCTCGTGAATGGTGAGCGGTAAACGGTGAGTAGACGAACGCCCGTCGCTTAACCGCCATTTACCATTTACCGTTTACCGTTTACCATTCACGATATGAGTTCCGCGCCGCTCAGCCCCGCGACATCCCACAACGACTACCGCATCCCGCGCGAGCGCATGATCGAGCGCCTGCGCAAGCACTACGGCATCGCGGACGCGCGCGTGCTCGAAGCCATGCGCGCCGTCCCGCGCCACCTCTTCGTGCCCGAAGCCTTGCAGGGCCGCGCCTACGGCGACCACGCGCTCCCCATCGCCGCCAACCAGACCATCTCGCAGCCCTTCATCGTCGCGCGGATGACGGAGCTGCTTGAGCTCAACGGCAAGGACCGCGTGCTGGAGATCGGCGCGGGCTCGGGCTACCAAACCGCCGTGCTCGCCCGCCTGGCCGCGCAAGTTTACGCCATCGAGCGCATAGGGGAATTGGCCCGCGAGGCGCAGGCGCGCATCCGCCAACTCGGCATCTACAACGCGACCGTCAAGTGCTTCGACGGCACGCTCGGCTGGAGCGCGCACGCTCCCTACGACGCCATCCTCGTCGCGGCCGGCGGCCCCGAAGTGCCCGAGCCCCTGCTCGCGCAACTGAAGGTCGGTGGCCGCCTCGTGATTCCCACGGGCCAGACGCGCGAATCCCAGCGCCTCGTCCGCGCCGTCAGGACGGAGAAGGGCTACGAGTACGAGGACCACGGGGCCTGCGCCTTCGTCCCGCTCATAGGGCACTACGGCTGGTCGCAGTAAATTCGGTCCAAATTCTAAAGCCCCAAGTCGGGGGGCTGATTTTAGACTACGGACTTCGGGGCTAGGACTTCGATTTTATGTACGAACTCTGGCAGAGCATCAAATATTATCTGAACCCGGAGACGATTGCGGCCGCCGGGTACTTCGTGCTGGTCTTCGTGGTGTTCGCGGAGACGGGGCTGGCCGCCGGGTTCTTTCTGCCTGGCGACTCGCTGCTCTTCGTCGCAGGGCTGTTCGCGGCCGACGGCAAGTTCATCCTGTTCAGCTCGCTCAGCCAGGAAGTAAATCTTCTCATCCTGCTCTTCTCGGTCTTCCTGGCCGCGGTCGTCGGCGACGCGGTCGGGTATTTCACGGGCTCGAAACTCGGCCCGCGCCTCTTCAAGCGGCAGAAGTCTTTGCTCTTCAAGCCCAGCCACTTGCAGAAGGCGAACGCCTTTTATGAGAAGTACGGCGGCAAGACCATCATCATCGCGCGGTTCGTGCCAATCGTCCGCACCTTCGCGCCCATCGTCGCCGGCGCGGCGCGCATGCCCTACCGCACCTTCGTCGTCTACAACATCGTCGGCGGCTTCCTCTGGGTCTTCAGCATGATTCTCGCGGGCTACTTCCTGGGCCAAGCCTTCCCGCTCCTGCGCGAGCACCTGGAAATCGTCGTCATCGTCATCGTCCTGCTCTCCATCACGCCCGCCGTCATCGAGATCGTCAAGGCGCGCCGCGAGAGTGCGCGTGCCGTGGCGGCCGAGAGCGCGGGCGACGAAAGCGCGGGCGAAGAGGGCGCGCGGGATGCGCAGGTTTGACTTGCGCCACCCGCTCCCTTAGAATCCATGAACGTTTGACGGGGCGTGGCTCAGCCTGGTAGAGCGCACGGTTCGGGACCGTGAGGTCGGAGGTTCAAATCCTCTCGCCCCGATAATACTAAGAAGGAATGACGGCGGCTCTTCGGGGCCGCCGTTCTCCTTTGGCGGGGCTGCCGTCGGGGGGCCGTACCTGCTTGATTTTGAGTAGCCGCCTAAGTAAGCTAGACATGCCCACGTCACCTCATTATCGCAAATTCTTCGGGATGCTTTGACGCGTCCCCGTTTCACGCTGAAGGAGCCTGAGTATGAGCAATAATGGAATTAGGACTTCCCGAGTGTTTATGTTGGCCTTCGCGCTGGCGCTGACGATGGCCGGCACGGCGCTGGTCTGCGGGCAGGATTCGGGCGCTCAGACCGTTAGAGCAAGGGCCACGAACGTTAGCTCCGTCCCTAGCGGCGCGAAGATGAAGTTTAAGGGCGTCGTCATCAGGCGCGACGCGGACACCTTCACGGTGCGCGACAGGAGTCGCGTGGATTACCAGGTCCTCCTGACTGACGACACGAGCATCAAGACCCACGGGGGCTTCTTCCGCGGCGGGAAGAAGTACGCCGTTACGGACGTGATGCCCGGGCTGATCCTGGAAGTCGAAGGGCGCGGCGACAATCAAGGCCAGTTGGTCGCCGAGAAGGTCAGGTTCAAGGAGTCGGACATGAGGGCCGCGATCACAACGGACGCGCGCGTCATGCCGATTGAGGAGAATCAGAAGCAGTTGGCCGGGCAGATGGACGAGCTGTACGCCGTCGCCGCGGAGGCCCGTGCCGAGTCGGCGCAGGCCAACGAGCGCATCTCCGCCCTGGACGATTACGACGCGCAGGAAGTCGTCGTGGTGAATTTCAGGGTCAACAGCGCCGTGCTCTCGCCGGATGCCAAACAGAAACTGGACGCCCTCGCGGCGACGGCCCTCGCCAACAGGGGATACATCATAGAGGTCGCGGGGCACACGGACGCGACGGGCGGCGACGCGAAGAATTTCCGCCTCAGCCAGCAGCGCGCCGACGCGGTCGTACAGTACCTCGCGGTGCAGCACAAGATTCCCCTGCGCCGCTTCATCACGCCCATGGGTTTCGGCAAGACGGACGCCGTGGCGGACAACGTGAGTTCGGCGGGGCGCGCTCAGAACCGGCGCGTGGAAGTCAAAGTGCTCATCAACAGGGGCATGAGCCGGCCCGCGCCGCGAACGTCCCAGAACAATCCGTAAAGTAACTCCAACGCCAGCTTCCGGCCCCTGATTCGCCCGCTCACGCGGCACGCCGCGGGATTCACGCAGAGGGTTAAGACACCGCTTAACCCTCTGCGTGTCTTCCTCCTCCTTTCCGCCCGCGTTGGCCGTCGGCGTCTCGCCCTTCCGTAATCCCGCGGCGATTATTGAAACCTTCACCCCGCCCGGAGCACTTACTTTGTTCCGACTTGAAAGACAGCCCTCCGGGAGGACGAAGATGACCCTACTCTTAACAACTGCTTTGCTGGTTGTCTCGCTCGCCGCGCCAATCGCCGCCGCCGCTCAAGAGGCACCGAAGCAGGGGTGCGAAGAAGTAATCGTGCGCGACGGCTCGCACCCTGTGTGGAAGGAGATGGACGCGCTGTATGGCAGGATAGCCCAGGCGGTAATGAAGAAAGATTACGACGCTCTGTTTGCTCTCTACGGGCCTGACTTTCAAGTGAAGGTGCACTCCGGCGAAACCTGGGGCCGCGAACAGACGCTCGGGTTTCTAAGAAACGGCTTCACGCGGGTCAAAGAAACGATTCACACCAGCAACACGATTATTCAGTTGGCAGTCTGCGGGGATGAGGCGACGGCGACGGTTCTTCAACAGTGGTACCGGATGCAAATGGCCGGGGGCAAGCTGCGGCGGGTGGAGACTAACGGCGTTCAGGACGAGCGTTGGGTTAAAACTCCAGAGGGCTGGAAGCGCAGATACATAGAGGAGCTAAAGGCCGGGGCCTCTTTCGTGGACGGTAAGCGCGTCGATACCACGAAGCCGCTCGACCCGGAAGCGCCGCCGTATGACCCTTACGACCCGCGCCCGAAGCGGCCCGTCGCGGACGCGCTCCTCCCGCTCATCACGGAAAAGGGCATCGAAGCGGCCCTCCAGAGTTATCGCACTTTGAAGCAGTCCGGCGACTATTACGCGAGCGAGAGCCAGTTGAACACCCTGGGTTATCGTTTGCTCGGGATGAAGAAGGTCAGGGAGGCGATAGAAATCTTCAAGCTCAACGTCGAAGCCTACCCGCAGTCGGCCAACGCGTACGACAGCCTCGGCGAGGCGCACATGGTGAACGGCGACAGGGAACTCGCCGTCAGGAATTACCAGAGGGCCGTCGAGTTGAACCCGCAGAACGCCAACGCCGCTGAAATGTTGGAAAAACTCCGGCGCGCTGACGATGAACGACGCCGGTAAAGTCGCAGGGGCCGCGAGCGCGCTCACCAGCGCGGCCCGACCCTGCCGATAAAAGACACACTCCTCAAGCCTCACCGTACTCCCCCAACGCTTTCCCTCCACTCATCTCTTTACTCAGAACTGTTATGTCAAGGATGTATACTGTGGCAAGCGACACAGGACAAAGAGGGGGCTGGTATGCGTAGAAAGATTCTTATTTTAGCGGTCAGCCTGATCCCCTTATTCTCAATCTCCTGTGCCCGTGCGAAGCAAGGTGAGATTAAAGCCGGGGATGTTAAAGTCGAGGAGATCAAAGCCAGGGCCGAGGAGGCCGGCGGCGCTTTCTCCGGGGGCGACTATCAAAAGTTCGCCGACTTGACGTATCCGAAGCTCGTGGAACTGATGGGCGGGAGAGAGGCGATGATCGCGACGCTTGAGCGAAGTTCGAAGGAGGTGAAGGCGCAAGGTTTCGAGTTCATGTCCATGTCCGTTGACAGCCCGAAGGGAGCCGTGCCGGGTGAAACTCAAATCTTCGCCATCGTCCCCTATACCCTGCGGATGAAATCCGGCGAAGGGGTCGTCAGGCAGCAGTCTTATCCGCTTGCGATTTCGAACAAAGACAAGGTTAACTGGACGTTCATAGATGTGACCAACTTTGATGAGTCGAAGTCGAAGGTGGCGCTCCCGGAAGCCGCAGGTTGGTTGACGCTTCCCGGGAAGCAGGCACCCGTATTCGAACGCAATCCTTTATGACGGGCGGGGAATATGCTGAGGACAATCAACAGGGATTCGGGCCGTGACACTTATCGTTTCGGAAAGATGAGTCGCCGGGTTTTATTCGCTGTGCCAATTCTGTGGGCGTGTCTGAGTGTGTTGCCGCTAGTCTCGGGCGTGGTGGCGCAGCAGGACGCGACCGCCGACAGGGTGACGGAGCTAAACCGTAAAGGCGACTGGGAGCAGGCGGCGCGGCTCGCGCAGAAGTATCTCCTCTCGGGCGAGCCTAAGTCGCCCGCGCAAAGGTGCGGGGCCTACTACGGGCTGGCTTACGCGCAGAACAAGCTGGGCCGGAGCGAGGAGGCGCGGGACACGCTCGGCGTTTACGACAAGGAGTGCGGCAAGGCGGCCGGCGCTGATTCGCTCGGCGCGGAGGTCGCGCGCCTGCGCGCCGAGTTGACGGCACCGCCGCCGCATGTGCCTGTGATGGGGGACGACTTCTGGCAGTCCGCGGACCCGAGCGCCGTGGGCATGAACGTCAAGGCGCTGGAACGTCACGGCGACCTCTGCACGCGGACGGGGGCGGACGCCTGCCTCGTCATACGTAAAGGCAAGGTCGTGCAGGAGCGGTATTACAAGACTTACCAGGCCCCCATGATGGCGATGTCGAGCACGAAGTCCATCACTGGAATCCTCGTCGGGATGCTGATTGAAGACGGCAAGATCAAGAGCGTGGACGAGCCCGTCTGCTCCTACATCAAGGAGTGGTGCGCGGGGCAGAAGGCCAGGGTGACGCTCAGGCACCTGCTGGCGATGACCTCCGGGCTGCCCCGAATGTTCGACGAGGGCGTCGGCTTCATCGCCGACAAGAACCCGTTCGTCATCAACCTGCCGCTCGCCACGGAGCCGGGGACGAAGTGGGACTACAGCAACGAGGGCGTGCAACTGCTCTCGCCCATCCTGGACAAGGCCGCGGGCGAGCCGATTCAGGATTACGCGCGCAAGCGCTTGTTCGAGCCGCTCGGGATGAAGGAAACGCGGATGCACCTGGACGAGAAGGGGCACGCCTGGACGTACGCGGACATGGAGACCACGCCGCGCGACCTGGCGCGCATAGGGCTGCTGATGCTGAACAAGGGCGTCTGGCAGGGGAAGCGCATCGTGAGCGAGTCGTGGGTCACGCAGATGACGACGCCGCAGGCGCTGAACCCGCGCTACGGTCTGCTGTGGTGGCTCTACGACAGCCCCAAAGGTTACGCGGCGCAAGGCTACCTGGACACGAACCTCTACGTCTTCCCCGAACAGGATTTGATCGTCGTCCGCATGCAGGCCAAGCCACGCACGCAACAGCAACCCTACGAAGCCGAGGCGCTGACTCTCTTCAAACAACTGACGCAGAAATAAGCGCCCGGACGCGGCCCTCGATTCGTCCCGGCCGTTCGGCACTGACCCGCGGCTCCACTCAAACCCTCACGGGCCGCTGTTGACATTCGCGCCCAAGAGGAATATCGTGCGCGCATCTCTGGTCCTCGCGTCTTCCGGTCCTCGCATCCCTGCTGACGAGCGCCACAGTCCTGACCCTCGTCGGCCTCACGTCTATGAATTCAGTGATGTGCTAGCCAAACCTACCACGCCTGGCCCCCGAGCCCTCACGGTGTTGGCGGAGCCCGTCCTGTCTTCTGAATGGAGAAACGACAATGGCTGAAGAGAAAACACCCTGGAACGAAGACGAGCCCCCTATCAACCCTAAAACTCACCGCCGCCTGCTCCGTTTCATCAACGCGGCGCAGACTTCCGAAGACCTCCTGGTGGCCCCGAATGACCGCAAAGTCCCTGACGAGAAACTGGAACACGAACACGGCGCGGAGCCGCACCACCACGAGGAGAAGCATCTACTGCACAGGGCGGACGCCGGGTCGCTCATCGAAGCGCGCGACCGCGTCAGCCCGCTCAACGGCTTCGCTCACCTGCGCGAGGTCGTCGCCGTAAACCCTAAGTTCGCGGAGTTACTCCCCGACCTCCTCGAATGTTTCGGCCCGGCGAAGTTCGGCCGCTGGGACTTACTCTACCCGCTGAACCCAGGGGGCACGCCGATGGCTATAGAGCACGCGGCCCTGATGCGTAATTACAAGGTGATCTTCCTGGCCGACGGGACGGACACGGGCATCTGGGACCCGTCGGACGAAGTGAACCCCATCATGTCCCGCCTGACGACCGCAGACACTGGGCTGGCCGCGAACATAGTCTGCTGCGGCCACTCGTTTCTTTCGGACGGCCAACTGCTGGCCGTCGGCGGCGGCGGGCTCGGCCCAGGAAATCCCACGTCCATACAGGGCTGGAAATTCGACCCGCTGACAGAGAAGTGGAACAGGACCGCGGGCGACATGGCTACGCAGCGCTGGTATCCGACCAACGTGACCCTGGGCGACGAGGCCGGGCCGAACACGGGGCGCGTGCTCATCGCGGCCGGCAGCTTCGGCGGCCCCGTGATGGAGATTTACGCGGAGTCGTCCGACTCGTTCAGCACCGTGACGGTCAACGGCGCGGTCAACCACAGCTTCTCGCAACTCTACCCGAGCCTGCACCTGCTGCCGGGCGGCGAAATCTTTTACGTCCCGACGGGCTTCGGTAATTGCAGCACGGGGGGCGTCGCCGGGCTCAACGACCCTTCGGGCTATTTCACTTTCTCGGGTGCTCTGGCCGGCGAGTGGACGGACACGGGAGGCCCGACGAACCGCACGAAGGGGATGTCGGCGCTGATCCTGGATTCCTCTTACCCGTTCGTCCGCGTGATCGCCGTCGGCGGCGGCGACGCCAGCACCAGCTCCACCATAGAGATCGCCAACCTCTCGACGCTTTCGCCGTCGTGGGACGTGCAAAGCTCCATCCCGGACGGGCGCGCGCGCGTCAACGTCAACGTGGTCCTGTTGCCCGACGGGACCGTCTTCATCAGCGGCGGCTTGCAGGGCCCGCCGCAGACCAGTTACATCTACGACCCGTCTTCGGCGAGCCCCTGGTCCGAGATGGACGAGTTGAACAGGCCGCGCCACTACCACTCCTGCGCGCTGCTCCTGCCGAGCGGCAAGGTGATGGCCGCGGGCGGTGCCGCCGCGGGCGGGTGCACCGTGAGCGTGGAGAACACGATAGAGGTCTTCAGCCCACCGTACCTCTTCAACTCGGACGGGAGCCCCGCGGACAGGCCGACCATCGCGTCCGTCAACGGCGTCGAGCCCAAGGCGACGGACGCGCCCGTCATCAACCACGGCGACAGCTTCAACATAGAGACGCCGGACGCGGGCTGCATCGCGAAAGTGGTGCTCGTGCGCCCTGTGGCCTGCACGCACAACACGGACACGGAGCAGCGCGTCATACAGTGCGACTTCGTGAGGACAGAGCCGTACATGCTGCGCGCCGACGCGCCCAACGGAAAGCCCCCCGCGATAGCCCCGCGCGGCTTCTACATGCTCTTCATCCTGAGCGACGAGGGAGTGCCGTCCGAAGGAAAGTTCGTACACCTCTTGTAAGGGCACCGGTCGGCAGACATCCAGAAGGGATGATGGAAATTAGCCGGCGGCAAGCAAACGGAGTTTGCGCGGCCACCGGAACAGCGCAAGAAACGATTCGCGTCCCGGCGGGGACGCAGGATCGAGCCACCCTGCCGCCCCTCCGGGGCGGGAGCATTTAATAATCAACTGTTCCGGTGGTTGCACCACCGGCTAATTTCCGGCGGCCCCTCACGGGGCCGCTCCCATTTCTGACAATAATCAAGGCCCGCTGCCCGTGAAATTGGTCGCCGCGCCGGCCGCGACGTTGGCACTGAGGTTCGAGATGCTGCGCGCAGTCGGGCTGAAGGTGAATCCGCTCTTCGTGGGCTTGATGGTGTAGTTTCTGCCCGCCGGGACGTTGGTGAACGTGTAGTTGCCCGTGCTGTTGGTCAGCACGGAGCGCGCGGGGAAGTTCGCAGGCGTGGGGCTCGTGAGCGTCATCGTGACGCTGGCGATGCCGGTCGTCGTGCCCGTCCTCGTGACGCGCCCGCTGATCGAATAGACCTTGACCAGGAAGTTGACGGCCGTCTGGTTGGCGGCAAGGCTGGTCAGCGGTCTGTTCGCAGGCGTGAATTGATAACCCGCCTTCGTCGGCGTCACCACGTAGCTGCGCCCCGGCGGCACGTTCGTGAACGAATACGCCCCCGTGCTGCTCGTCAGCGTCGAGCGCGTCGTGAAGCCGGCGGGCGTCGGGCTTGAGAGCCTGACTGTGACCCCGCCCAAGCCCGCCGCGCCGAGCTTGACTGTGCCGCTAACCGTGTAGCCCGTCACGGTGGCCGCGAAGTTCTGCCCCGCCTGATTCGCGGAGAGGTTAGTGTAACTCCTGCTCGCGGGCGTGAAGGCGTAGTTGGTCTTCGTCGGCTTGAGCGTGTAGCTTCGGCCCGCGGGGACGTTCGTGAATGAATAAGCGCCGGTGCTGGCGGTCGTGACGGTGCGCGGCGCGAAGCCCGCGGGGCTGGGGCTCGTGAGCGTCATCGTCACGCCTCCGAGCCCGGTCGAGCCGACACGCACCACGCCGCCGATGGTGTGAGTTGGAACACCCGCGCCCTTCGGCAGGACCAGCAGCGTCACGCTCTGCGCCGGGACGGAGAGTTGCAGGCTGTTGCCCGAATAAGTGATGTCATTGAGACGCGTGATCGCGTTGGCGGAAGTCAGCTGCCAGACCTGTGCGGACCCCGCGCCCGTGAAGTTTGAAAGGTTCACGGTCACGGGCGTGTCGCCCGAGAGCTGTTTCCCCACGATCATGACGGTCAGCGCGCCGTCCGCCCCGCGCTCGGCGGCGAAGGCCGAGAGGCTGTCGGGGTTGGGAACACTCGCCCTGACGCTCGTCTCTCCGAAGGTGGATTTCTGCCCGTCGTAGTTGCGGTACATCTTGATGGCCTTGTAGGTCGGCGTCGAAGCGGCGGGCGTCGTCCAGCGCGTCGCCATGTCGAGCCCCTCGCGCCCGAAGATGCCCAGGATGTCCGCCTGCGCCGTGGCCCCGTTGATGTGCCCCGCCGCTCCCCAGTTGTATTCCGTGACGGCCGTCTTCGTCCCAGGGTAGTTGGCCGCGACCCAGCCACGCAGCCGCGGGACTAACTGCACGCGGTCGTTAATCCACGTCTCGTCCGTGTAGGCCGGGTCCCAGAGCGAGCGCGTCGAGCGGTTGCGGCGCAACTGCATCGCGGAGGACACGTCGTCGCTGAACTCGCCGCCCTGCGGGTAGTAGTGCACGCTGAAGAAGTCCAGGAGGCGCTGGCCCGTGGCCGCGTCGCGCTGGCGCAGTTGGCCCAAAAGCCAGGGCAGGTAGTCCGCGCCGCCGTGGCTCGCGCGGTCCGGCAGGTAGCCCCAGCCGTGCAGGCTCCCGTATTGCTGGTCGTAGCCGCTGAACAGGTAACCGCTCCAGCCCCACTCCTCCGGGCCTATGACTACCGCCGACGAATCCACGGCCTTAATCTTCGCCGCGTAGTCGAAAATCTTGTCCCTGATCTCCTCCATCGTCGCGCCCGCCGGATGCACGTCCCTGTGCGTCGCGTGCCAGATGCTCGGCTCGTTGTCGAGTAGGTAGTAACGCAGCCCGCCATTCGCGGCCGTCCCCCAGCGGCCCGTCAGGTGCCGCACCCAGTCCTGCTGGAACGAAGAGTCTGCGGGGGCGTTCGCGTCCGCGGGGTCGTTGCCCGTGACGTAGCCGCCGCCGCTCTTGACGCCGTTACCCGCGTCCGGGAACCACTGCCAGTCGTTGCCGGTCTGTGGGCCATATTTTGAGATGGAGAAGCTGGCGAGCTTGGCGCGGTTCGGGCCGAGTTTGGCGACCCAGCCGATCATGGGCACTGTGAGCATGGGGGCCGCGCCCGCCGCCTTCGAGTCGGAGATGAAGGTGTCGGCCGCCTCGCCGGCCACGGCGTTGCCGTCGGAGATGCTCTCGTAGTACCAGTCGTTCGCGCGGTTGCTGGCGTTGAGCTGCCAGTTGTAGCGGGTCGCGGCGTTCCCGCCGCTGCGGTTGAGCGGGCAGTTCAGGTCTGACAACTGGGCGAAGTCCGCGTAGGCGACCCCGTAGATGAGCGGGCTGATGGGGCGTCGGTCCGCGCCCGCGTCAACGTTGATCGTGACCGCGCTATTTTGTGCCAGCGCGGGAAGCGTGCGCCACCCCGCGACGCACAGCAACAGGCAAAGAAAGACCACCACGCAACGGCGTAACATCCGTCTGACCTCCAGGCTCGATTTCAAAATGCGGGGGCAATTATCTCGCGTCGCTGTTGCGTATGAGGTGGGACGCTGACTGCTTCGACGGGAAAAGTTTAACTTAGCGGCAGGCGATTGGACAACAGCAAACTTTGCGATTGCACTTGAGGGCTGCGGCACAGCGTTTCAGGTCAGTACCGCCCGCGGTAGCGGCGGTACTGACCTGTGCTGCATCTGTTAATAAACTACTGTCACTTATTCGTCGCCACGGCCGTCGCCAGCGTGAGTTTGCCGCGCAGCTCTATTTGCGCCGACGAGCGGCCGACCAGCACGTCGAAGTCGCCGGGCTCCGCGCGCCACTGCTTCGCGGCCGTGTCGTAGTAGGAGAAGGAGCGCGCGTCGAGCGGGATGGTCACCCTGCGCGTCTCGCCGGGGCGCAGGCTGACTTTCGCGAAGCCCTTCAACTCCTTCGCAGGGCGAGGGACTTTCGAGTGCGTGTCGCCGATGTAGACCTGCGCCACGTCCGCGCCCTCGCGGCTCCCTGTGTTCTGCACGTCGAAGGAGACTTCGTAGCGCGGCCCGCCCTTTATGGACAGGTTGCTGTACTTGAACGTGGTGTAAGAGAGCCCGTGGCCGAAGGGGAAGAGAGGCGTTGTGTTGTTCTTCTCGTAGCCGCGGTAACCCACGAAGACGCCTTCCTTGTATTCGACGCGCTTCGTGTCCGGCGACGCGGGGTAGTAGCTCGCGTGCGCCGGGTTGTCTTCCCAGCGGCGCTCGAACGTGACCGGCAGGCGGCCCGAGGGGTTCACCTCGCCGAAGAGAATCTGGGCCAAAGCCGTCCCGCCCTCCTGACCCGGGTACCAAGCCTGTATGACCGCCGGCGTGCCGTCGAGCCACGCCGTCATGTCTGCGCCCCCGCCCCCCGTGAGCACCACCACAGTGTTCTTGTTGGCGGCGGCGACCTGACGAATCAAGTCGTCCTGTCCGGGCGGCAGGCGGAACGTCCTGTCTGAGCCTTCGCTCTCCGTCTCGTAGTCGAAGCCCGCGGCGACGACGACCGCGTCGGCCGTCGAGGCGAGCTTCAACGCCTCCGGGTCAACCGTCTGCCCCTGCCGGAAGACTCCCAGGCGCAAACGGCCGCCGAGCCACTGCGAGCGCCCGCGCTGCTCAAGCACAACCTTGTGCGGCGTCGCGTCGAGCTGAAGCGTGACGCTCCCGCCGAGCGCGCGGTTCTCCAGCCAGTTATCAATCACGAGCTTGTCGTCCACGTAGAGGCGGTGAGCGCCGCCGTCCTCGCCCGTCGACTGGACGAAGATTTCGTGCGCGCCCGCGGACTGCGGGACGAAGTAGCCCGTGCGGCGCGACGACAGCGCCTGTTCCGGCAGCACCGCGCGCGAGCCCGGCCCGAAGTTGACGACACGCTCCGTGCGCGTCACGGCCGGGGCCCCTTCGAGCTTGTCGTTGGTGAAGTATTCGGCGGTCAGGCCGGGCTTGCCCGCGGTCGCGGCGGTCTGGAAGCTGGTCGCCTCTGCCAGGTCGCTCTGCGAGGGCAGGCCGGGACTGTAATAGACGCGGCCGGCCGGGCCGAGGTAGTTATTCAAGCCTTCGAGATAGCTGACGGCCACGAACGGCTCGACGCGCGCGCTGCCACCGCCGACAGGGGACGCCGGGTAAGCGAGCGGGCCTATGATGGCGACCGCCTTAATTTTCTTCCTGTCGAGCGGCAGCACGCCGCCTTCGTTCTTCAAAAGCACGAGCCCCTCGCGCGCGGCGTCGAGCGCGACCAGGCGGCCCTGCTGGTTCAGGCGCGGGACGGAGCGGTCCGTCTGGTCGCGGTCGAGCCAGCCGAAGCGCGCGGCCGTGCGGAGTATGCGCCGCACCTTGTCGTCAATGGTCGCGGTCGCGACCTTGCCCTGCTCGATCGCCGGCATGAGGTTCTTGCGGTTCATGTGCGCGCCCGAGGGCATCTCCAAATCCTGGCCCGCGTTGGTGGCGGCCACGCCGTCGTAGGTCGCGAACCAGTCGGACATCATCACGCCGTCGAAGCCCCACTCCTTCTTCGCCACGTCCGTCAACAGAAACTTGTTCTGCGACGCGTGCTCGCCGTTGACGAGGTTGTAAGAGTCCATGATGGCCCCGACGCGCGCCTCCTTGACGGCGGCCTCGAACGTCGGCAGGTAAATCTCGCGCATCGTGCGCTCGTCGATAATAGAGTCTGTGCGGTGGCGGTCGAACTCGGAGTTGTTCCCCATGAAGTGCTTGACCGTGGCGGTGACGCCCTGCGACTGGACGCCCTTGATGTAGTCCACGGTGATGCGCGAGGCGAGGAACGGGTCTTCGCCGAAGTACTCGAAGTTGCGCCCGTTCATCGGCGCACGGTAGATGTTGACGCCTGGGCCGAGCAGGAAGTGAACGCCCTTGGCGCGTGCGTCGCGGCCTAGTTCTACGCCGACGCGGTGCGCGAGCTGCGGGTTCCAGGTCGCCGCCAGCGCGATGCCGCCCGCGAAGGCCGTGGCCGGGCCGAAGTTGCGCACGCCCAGGGGGCCGTCGGCCATCTTCATGCGCGGGACCTTGAGGCGCGGGATGTCGCGTATAAAAAAGCCGTCGACGCCGCCGATGAAGTCTATCTTCTCTTCGAGCGTCATCTGGCCCAGGATCGCCTCGACGCGCCGCTCGATCTCGGCCGGCGACTGCGCGGGCGACTGTGCCAATACAGGCAGGGAGACGTTACAGAAAAAGCAGAAGGCCAAAACTGCTGTGATGAGTTTTCGCATGAGCTTCACCTTTTGTTTTTGATTCAGTGCCGCCTGCGGTAGCGGGCGATGCCGCATAAGACCCGCCCGCTACCGCAGGCGGCACTGACCCGTATAGTGGCACTTGATTGTCTTAATGGAACGTCTTGCGCGTGGCCGCATAGTACACCGTATCCAGCCCGTTCGTACATTCCCTTTTCCAGAAAGTCATCCCGGCCTTCTGCATCACCCTGACGGACGCCGCGTGCGCCGCGTCCGTGCTCGCCTCTATGCGCTCGAACCCCAGTTGCTCGAAGCCGTAGCTCAGCGTCGCGCGGGCCATCTCGGTCGCGAGCCCCGTGTTCCAGCATTCTTCGGACAGGCCGTAGAGGAGTTCCAGTTGCGGCGGGTCGTGAAAGAGCCAGAAGCCGCAGAAGCCTATCAGCGCGTCTTCCGCCTGAAGCAAGACCGCCCACAGGCCGAACCCTTCGGCTTCGAACGAAGCGATGCTGGTTTCGATGACTGACTCCGTACGCTCCCTCGGAATCACCTCGTCGTCCCAAAGAAACTTGCGAACGCCCGGCTCGACGAAGAGCCGGTGCAGTTCGTCTACGTCCTCTCGCGTAAACGGTCGGAGGCGCAGGCGGGCCGTCTCGATGTTGAAGGATTTCATTTCGTCAGGCACGGGCGCGCTCGGCCCTGTTCCAGCCCCGGCGTGTGACGCGGCCGATGCGCTGGTCGCCTCTCAGGATCAATTCGCAGGCCCTGAAGGCGCATTCCTCGAAGTCTTCCAGTTCGGCGGCGAGGATGACCCAGCCGCTCCCGCTCTTGACGGATTTCCAGAAGCAGCGGCGCGGAAGCGACGCGAACTCACGGCGCAGGCTCTCTATCTGCCCGGCGTTTGTGTAGAGCCAGACGCCGTTGAAGCGAGGCTGCTTGGCGCTGTCGCGGAGTGACAGGAGAAGCCGCTCGTCCAGGTAGACGTAAGTGGAGCCGAACAGCGGTCGGATGGCGGGGCGTAGCGGCGCCAGCTCGTCCAGGACGAATTGAAAACGGGCTTGTCTCTTAGTGGGAACGCCTGCTTTCATTTTCACCTCCCGAGTAAAGAGGTCGGTCACACGTCGTAATGCGCCGCTTAATATACCGTAAGGCCAGGGGACGGCGGGAAAATTTTAGAGGGCGTCAGAAATTCTTAGCGCCTCCAGCGTCTTCGCGTGAGAAATAGTTTCACGCGAAGGCGCTGGAGGCGCTAAGGGTTAAAGGTTAATGGTTCGGTTATCGTTCCGAGACGACGACTGTTGTCCGAGCCTCGACAGTGTTGTCCCACTCGTTGAAGTCGCGTATGGAGCTGCTGATGCGCGAGACTCCCGTGCAGACCTCGCCCTCTCTGACCTCCGCGTTGACCTGGTACTGGACCTGGAAAGCGGCGGCTTCGTCCAGCGCCAGACCCCTCGTGGCCCTGCATGTGATAGTGCCCTTGTCTCCCGCCTTCGGCGTCACGCACTCGAACTCCGGGCCGGATAGTTGTCTCATGCCGACGAAGGTCATGTTGGTCGGAACCTCGCTGACGAACTCCACGTCCGGGGCGTCGTCCGGGCCGTCGTTGAACATGTGAAACTCAATGTCGAGGCGGTCGAGGGGCTGAATCACCTCCGGGATTTGTAGGTTGATTCCCAGGTCAATCTGTACGAAGAAGGGTCTGCGGACGATGAAGCCGCCGCGCGCCTTGACCGAGGAAGTCCTGCCGATGGTTCGCACCGTCCACTTCCCGGCCTGCGCGAACTCGCCCGCCTCAGGGAGTTCGATGATGTCGAACCCAGGGTCGGTCGAGATGTCCTTCAGCTCCACGACCCTCCCGTCCGGGGCGACCCACTGAAAACGGCGCGGGCGGATATTCAGCGCGACGAAGTTGCCGGCCTCGACGCAGACCTTGTCACCAGGGGCGTAGAAAATCTTGACCGTGGCACAGTCGCTCGCGTAGGTCCTGATGTACTCCTCCTCTTCCTCCCTGGGAGCGAAGAGCGGCTGAGCCGGCGGCGTGGCGAGCGCCGCAGGGGTGGACGCGGCCGCCAGCAGGAGGCTGGCGACGAGCGCCCACAGCAACCGGCGCGAATGTCTTGAGAGATAAGTAGAGTTTTTCATCTTCGGCCTCCTCACAACTGGCCGACCGCCGTGCCGCCGATGTTGCCCGCGTTGTTGCCGCGGATGTGGTTGTCGCCGTACGACTCAAGCGTGCCGCCGTTGTTGAGGGTGACGCCCGTGCCGTTCTCCGAGATGGTACAGCGCGAGACGCGAGTGACGGATGCGCCGCCCCCCGCGAAAATACCTGTGGCGTTGTGCGCGATGACGGTGTCCACGATGTTCACCCTGGTGTTGGCGTCCGCCGACTGGACTCCGTTGCTGAAGTTCCCCGTAATGAAGGAATTCTTGATCGCCACCTTCGCGCCGCCCCCGAAGAAGGCCCCGGAGGCACTGTTGTCGAAGACGCGGACGTTTTCGAAGATGGCCGACACGCCGCTCGGCGAACCGTTGCCGGGGAGGATGACCACGCCGTTGCCCAGGTTGTCGTTCATCGTCGTGTTGATGACGGTCAGCTTACCCCCGGCGGCCGTGCGCTCGTCGCTGATGGCGCGGCCGGGGATGCCGGCCGAGGTCCCGCGGAACTTGAAGATCTGGCAGTTCTCGATGGTCACGGACTTGCCCGAGATGACCCTGACGCCGTTGAGGCCGGACCCCGCCCCGTTGATTGCGAGATTCCTGAGCGTCACCACAATCGTGTTGGGATTGGCCGTGGCCGAGTCGTTGACGATGATGCCGTTGACGCCGGCGGCGAGTATCCCGGCGAAGGCCGCGCCGCCGTCAACCGTGATGGACTTGTTGATGCTGGCCGCGCCGATGGGGGACGGGTCGAGCACGTCAATCTCGCCGCCGTCCGCGGTCTTGGAGAGGGCTCCGGCGAGAGTCTTGCAAGGGGCCGTGCGGCTGCACGGGTTGTTGTCGTCGCCGACGCCCGAAAGCCATGTGCGGGGGGCCTGGGCCTGCGCGATAGAAGCGGTTAAAGTCAGAGCCACGGCGGCTACTAAGTTAAAGATAAAGCGACTGCCTTTCATCTGAATCCTCCTAAAGCAAAAAGTTGGCGTTGGTGACTCTCGCGTGAGAGCCAGTGGGAGCTTGATACTTTTGCGAGGCCGGGGAACCTTTCCCCTATTCTTCGGCCCGATTCTGCTCTTTCCGCACGGCATCCGCGCCGGCCTGCTGCGGCCCTGCGCTCCGGGCTGTGCCGTTTGAAAACTTTTCCTCCGAGCCGGCGGCGGCCGTCCAGACCTCCCGCCCGCAGCTCACGCACCAGACCCTGGTCGTCGTGTGGCGCTCGGCTACGAGGAGGCGCTCGGTCTCGACGGTGATCTCGGTTATTCTCTTGGTCATCTCGAACCTCGGAAAACTTTTTCTCCGGCCCTCAGGGCTTCGGGTTATAATGTGTGCCAGTTTTTATCCGACCAATGCCCAGCTACCCTTGCGGTGTGATTACCACGACTTTGTCCACGCCCCGGAAAGTAACCCGGCAGGGCCTGAGAAGTCGTTAGCAGCTTTTGAGATTTTTCTGAAAGAGTTCTGAAAGCCCATTCGGGAGGCAAAATGGAGTTCGGGCCAGGAATTCGCGCCTACTCGTTCGGCAATCTCACGCTCGATTTGCGCGAGGGCCAGCTCTTCCGGGACACGGGCGAACCCGTGCCGCTGACCCCGAAAGCCTTCGAAACGCTCGTCGCGCTCGTCGAAAACAGCGGGCACGTCCTCAGCAAAGACGAGTTGATGAAGAAGGTCTGGCCCGACAGCTTCGTCGAGGAGAACAACCTTTCGCAGAACATCTCGCAGTTGCGCCGCGCCTTGCAGTCTGCGGGCGGCGACGACGCTGTGGGCTTCATCGAGACGGTCCCGCGCCGCGGCTACCGCTTCAGGGCGCAGGTGACCGTCGCGGAGGAGGTGTCGAGCGAGACAGTCGTCCTGCGCGAGCGGACCCGGACGCGCGTCCTGATAGAGGAGGACGACGACGCGGCGGGGACGGAGTCCGAGGCCCGCAGGGTGACGCAGGCGGCGGCGCTCTTCGGCGCGGGGCAGAGGGGCTTGGACGTGGAAGGCGTCGGCTCGCTCACGGCGGCGGACGAGTTCCCGCCGGAGTTGATGGTCGTGCCCGAGACGAAGTACGCGACGAGCGGGGACGTGAACATAGCTTATCAAGTGCTGGGCAACGGGCCGCTCGACCTGGTCTTCGTGATGGGCTGGATTTCACACCTCGAATACTTCTGGCGCGACCCCTCGTTCGCGCGCTTCCTGCGCAGGCTCGCCTCCTTCTCGCGCCTCATCCTCTTCGACAAGCGCGGCACAGGGCTTTCAGACCGCGTCCCTCTTCACGAATTGCCGACGCTCGAACAGCGCATGGACGACGTGCGCGCCGTGATGGAGGCCGTGGGCTCGGACCGCGCGGCGCTCTGCGGGGTCTCCGAGGGCGGCCCGATGTCCGCGCTCTTCGCCGCGACCTACCCGGAGCGCACGGCCGCGCTCGTGATGATAGGGACTTACGCCAAACGCATCTGGGCCCCGGACTACCCGTGGGCTCCGACGGCCGAGCAGCGCAACCACTTTTTCGAAGAGATACAGAAGAATTGGGGCGGCCCGGTCGGGATAGAGGAGCGCGCGCCGAGCAAGCGCGACGACCCGCAGTTCCGCGAGTGGTGGGCCACTTATTTACGCATGGGCGCGAGCCCCGGCGCGGCCGTGGCCTTAACGAAGATGAACGCGGAGGTCGACGTGCGCCACGTGCTCCAGACGATACGCGTGCCGACGCTCGTCCTGCACCGCACGGGCGATCTGTGTCTGAAGGTCGAGGAGGGGCGCTACGTGGCCGAGCGCATCGCGGGCGCGCGATACGTGGAACTGCCGGGCGAGGACCACCTCCCGTTCGTCGGCGACCAGGACGCGATGCTCAACGAGATCGAAGAATTTTTGACGGGCGTGCGCCACACGGCCGAGCCCGAGCGCGTGCTCGCCACAGTGCTGTTCGCGCGCATAGTGGATACGCCGCGATACCTGGAGGCGCGCGGCGAGCGCGAGTGGCGCAGCCTCATAGACCGCTTCCGCGCGCACATCAGCAAGGAGATAGCGTGGTTCCGCGGGCGCGAGATTGACATGACGGGCGCGGGGCCGCTCGCCACCTTCGACGGCCCCGCGCGCGCCATACGCTGCGCCTGCGCCATCAGCGAGTACGCCTCGCGCCTGGGGATAGAGATACGCGCCGGCCTGCACACGGGCGAGTGCGACCTGCTGGACGAGTCGCGCGTCGGCGGCGTGGCCGTGGATGTCGGCCGCGAGATTAGAGACCGCGCGGGCGCGGGCGAAGTCCTGGTCTCGCACACCGTCAAAGACCTCGTCGCGGGCTCCGGCCTCGACTTCAACCCACGCGGCGGCGAAGTCTTCGACAAGATTCCTGGCGAGTGGCAACTCTACAAGGTCGAGCGAGGCGCGCGCGTTTGAAAGTTAGAGCCCCGCGGGGGCTGCGGGCGCGTCCGCCTTTTTCACGACCAGCTCTTTCAGAATCATATTGTCCGGGTCAATGCGCACGTCCGAGGGTTGACGTGGAAGGGGGACGCGGAGCAGCGTCTCTTTGCCGGCCGGCCTGAGCGTCGCGCGTTGCGTGCCGCGGGCGGTGACTATCTCCACCGCGAGCGGGTCGAGGAAGGGGGCGTCTTCCTGCGTCTGCCTGAGACGGATGACGAGTTCGCCGCGCCCGCCTCGCGCCGCCTGCCATGACCAGGAGGCTTCGTAGCGCGGGTGGCCGGCCGCGTAGACCCAGCGCGCGAAAAACTCCTTCAGGTTCTTCCCCGAACTCTTTTCGAGCGCCGCGCGCAGGTCTTCGGTCGAAGCATTCCCGTGCGCGTGCGCGCGGTAGTAGGCGCGTATGCCTTTGAAGAACGCCTCGTCGCCGAGGGTGCCGCGCAGCATGTGCAACACCCACCCGCCCTTCTGATAGTTGTTCGCGTTGAGCAACTTGAAGAGGTCTTCCGTCTCCGTGTCGTAAATCGGCGTCCGGTGCAACTGCACGGACTTGAGGTAAGAGTCTGCCGTGCGGCGCATGTACTCGCGGAAGGCTTCCTTCCCGTCGTAGCGCTCGACGAAGACCCCCTCGAAGTAAGTGGCGAAGCCCTCGCTTAGCCAGAGGTCCGCCCAGGTCTTAATCGCCACGGAATCGCCGAACCACTGGTGCGCTATCTCGTGCGCGGTCACCTCCACGAGCCCGCGCCTGATCTTGAACGTGGGGCTCAGGGGCTGCGAGCCGTAGCGCGTGTCGAGCAGGTTGCTGGCGAAGACTATCGCGCCAGAATTTTCCATCCCGCCGAAGCGCGTCGCGCCGACGATGAGCGCCAGCTTCTCGTAAGGGAAGGGCGCGACCAGCTCGCTGAAGTATTGGAGGGAGGGCGGGCCCGCGCTGAAGCCCTGCACGGCTTGGTCGCGGTCGGTCTGCGGGACGTAGTAGATGAGCGGGACGGCCGTCCTGGCGGGCGAATCGACCTTCGCGAACTCGCCGACGGCGATGATCATGCAGTAAGGCGGAATCGGGTTGGACTCCCGGTAAATCCAGACGGTCGTCCCGTCCGTGCGCGTGCTGGTTTTGACCAGCCGCCCGTTGGCGACGACGAGGTCGCGCGAGGGCGCGGTGACGGTGAACTCGACGGTGGCCTTCGCCGACGGGTGATCGAGGCAAGGTATCCAGTGGTGCACGCGGTCGGGCCAGTTGTCGCCGGTCGCGGAAGGCTTGCCAGCCTTGTCCGCCTTGAGAATCAACCCGTCTTTAGGTTTGCCGTGGTAGTTGACGACGATGACGAGTTTGGCGTTCGCCGCCGCGGGCTGCGGGAGCGTGACGTTGAGGCGGCCGTTGCCCTGCTCGAAGCGCGCGGGCGCGCCGCCGATTGTCACGGAGTCAACCGTCAAGTCTCCGAAGTCCAGGTCAATCACGCCGAGCGGGCCTTTCAGCACCAGCACGCTGACCTCCGCGCTGGCGCTCGTCAGCTCCGTCAACTGGTCGTCGAGCCTGACGCTGACGGCGTAATGAACGGGACGCCACGCGTCCACCAAACGCTCGCGCCGCGCGGCCGCGACCTGCGCGCAAGCCGCCGCGAGCAGCAGCGCGACGACGAGCGCGCGCCTCACCAGGACTCTCATCAGAACCTTACTCTTCATCAAAAAGTTTCCCTTTTGCCTCTCCGGCGTGAGTGATTCAGTTTTTCACGCCGGAGGCGCAAAGAAAAAAGTGAAGACCTCTTCTCACCGCAGGCCGAGCATCAGGAGCGCGGAGCGGTCGGAGACCTGGCCGCCGCCCGCGGCCCACTGGCGGTAGGCTTCCAATTCTTCCTCCGTCACGGGACGATTCCCGAGGCGCGCCGCGGGCGTCCGCTCGAAGGCGCGGCTGGTGAGCGCCATGTGGCCCTTGCGCACGTGCAGCGCGCCGGGCCGCGCGAGCGCCGCCTCGGCCGCCTCCACGTCCGGGAAGAGTTCCTCATACGCGAGCAGGTGCCAGACCACTCCCTCCTCGCGCTCCTCGACCGCCAGCACGCGCAGCAGCCCGAAGCCGCTTTCGAGCTGAAAAATAAGATCGTCGCCCGCGTCGAATGCTTGTGCCATGACTTTTTATCTCGCCTAAGACTAGCACATGACAGTGGGCAGCAGGCAGTGGGCAGTGGGCAGTAAAAGAAAAACAGGAACAGTCGGCTCTTTCGTTTTATAACTGCCCGCTGCCCACTGTTTCCCATTGCAAATCTAAAATCGCAACTCTAAAATCGCAACTCACATGGGCCAGTTCGACGCGAGCAAAGATTACTACTCCATCCTGGGCGCGGGCGAGGACGCTTCCGCGGGCGACATTGAGCGCCTCTACAAGCGCAAGGCCGTGGAGCATCACCCGGACCGCGGCGGCGACGAGGAGCAGATGAAGACGCTCAACGAAGCCTACGGCGTGCTCCGGGACGAGAGCGCGCGCCGAGCTTACGACGCCAGGAGGCGCGGGGCCGCGGCGGGCGTCGGGGAGGTCGCGGCCGCGCCGCACACCGCGCCGCCTTTGCAGGTGGAGGCGGCCGCCGCGCAGAGCCTCGGTGCCGTTCTCTTCATCGGCGCGGGTTTGGTGCTGGCCCTGCTCGTCAGGTTCCAGTGGATTTGGTTTCTGTGGCCGCTGGCTATTTTGGCGCTCGCGCTGGTCGCGGTCGGAATCCTGATGGCGCACGGCGCGATCCGCCGCCTCGAAGACAGGCACTCGTTCACGCGCTCGTGGTTCGGCGTGACGCTGGAGGTGATGTTCTGGGCGGTGCTGGTCTGCGGCGGCTACGGGATTTATCTGGTCCTCAGGTAGGCGCGCCCGATTGACGCGAGACGTTTTGATGACCTTCACCGGACTCGACCTGCTTTTTCTGGAAATCAACAGCCTGCCGGACGCGCTCGCGTTCTACCAGGAGCAACTGGGCTTCGAGCTTGAGACGCACACGCCCGAGTCGGAGCCGCCGATGGCGACGCTCAGGGCCGGGCGCTTGCGGCTGACGCTGGTCGAGCAACTGGAGACGATGCTGCGCCGCGGGCGCGGCTGCCACTTCTTCCTCGGCGTCGAGGACGTGGACGCTTATTACCAGGAGTTGAAGCGGCGCGGGCTCGTGCTTCAGCCGCCCGCGGACGAGGGCTGGGGCGGGCGCTTCGTCACGGTCGAAGACCCGGACAACAAGTACAGGTTCTTTTTCGTCACGTGGGCCGATGGAGAGTTGAAGGAGGTCGGATGAGGCGGGACATGCAGGAAGCGGAGAACATGCTCAGGCGCTACAAGGGCCAGTCCGTAGACATCAAGACCGTCTCGGGCGGCCTCTACGAAGGCACCATCACGGAAGTCACCAACGACTACGTGGCGCTCTCGCTCAAGAGCGACGAAGAGGGCGGCGAGCCCGACCAGGTCTACGTCCTGCTACACAGCATCGAGTCCGTGCTGCCCCGCGGAGTTACATGAATTATGAAGAAGGATGAGCCCGAGGCTGATGATAATCTTCAGCCCGAATATGATTTGAAAAGCCTGCGAGTGAGAAAGCTGGGCCCTGAGCGGGGGAGTTTCGGCTGGGTGATTCGCTCAGAGCCTGATGTCGCGGAAGTGTTCCCGGACGCGGACGCGGCCAACGAAGCTTTACGTCTCCTCATCAGGATTGCCAAAGGGAAGAAGCCGGATATCACCGACGCCAAAGGCGATTTGGGGTGAGGTGGCTGCGGTAGTCCGTAATGCGCTACGTCGATAACCCGCCAAACCCCTGGCTCACGCACACGGTCGAATGGATCGGCGAGCCGCCAGAGGCGCGCCTCGAAGTCTTCGAGGAGACCGAGACGCGCTCGATCATCACGCACAACAAGAGCCCAGACGTGGGCTTCGATTATTCGGTCAACTGCTACCGCGGCTGCGCGCACGCCTGCACGTACTGCTTCAGCCGCCCGACGCACGAGTACCTGGGCTACGGCGCGGGGACGGACTTCGAGCGCAAGATCGTCGCGAAGGTCCGCGCGCCGGAGTTGCTGCGCGCCGAGCTGATGCGAAAGAGCTGGCGCGGGGACGCGCTCGTCTTCTCCTTCACCTCTGACCCTTACGTCCCGCTCGAAGCACACTACAAGCTGACGCGCCGCTGCCTGGAAGTCTGCCTGGAGTTTCGCAACCCCGTCAGCCTCGTCACCAAGTCCGCGCTCATCCGCAGGGACGTTGACCTCCTGGCGAAATTGGCACAGGAAGCGGCCGCGTCCGTCTACTTCACCGTCCCGTTCGCGGACTACGAGACGGCGCGCGCCGTCGAGCCGTTCGCGCCCTCGCCGGACGCGCGTTTCAAGGCCATGAAGGAGCTGGCCGAAGCGGGCATCAAGGTCGGCATAGGCATCGCGCCGGTCATCCCCGGCCTGAGCACGGACATCCCGGAGCTTCTGGAGCGCGCGCGCGGGGCGGGGGCGACCGAGGCGTTCATGACGATGCTCCGCCTGCCCGGCAGCGTCGCGGACTATTTCGAGCAGCGCCTGCGCGAAAGGCTGCCGACCAAGGCGCAGCGCGTCCTCAACCGCATACGCGAGGCGCGCGACGGGCGACTCAACTCCGCCCAGTTCGGCGAGCGGATGCGCGGCAAGGGCCAATTCTGGGAGGCGCAGGAGCGCCTGTTCCGCGTCTACTGCAAGCGGCTCGGCTTCAACAAGCAAGAGCGGCGGACTTACCGTGACGAGTCGCCGCGCAACACCTTCCGCCGCCCGTCCGCCCAGGGCTCCCTTTTCTGATGGCCTTCCGGCCGCGGGAGGCGTAGAATACGCCCGTCCCATTCCCCCGAAGACTAGTCTCAGGCCGGTCACGGCGAAAACCCACCGACCTGGCACAATTTCAAATTCCCCCGAACCGGGCGCGGCCGCCTATTTGGGCCGGCGCCGGAATGACACCACTGCACTTTGGTGGAGGACAGCTTTGACCAGAAGGAAAGATCACGGGAGACGCGTTTTCGAGCCGGTCGGTGACCGCGCGGACGACTTCGCCCCGCCCGCGCGCTGGAACGGCATGGGCGCGCAGGAGCACTTCGTACAGTTCTACGAGGCGGACAACTTCCTGCTCAACTCGCTGAGCGGCTTCATCGGCGCAGGGCTCGGCGCGGGCGAGTCCTGCGTCGTCGTGGCGGGCAAGGCGCACCGCGAAAGGTTGGACGAGCGGTTGCAGGCTTCGGGCCTGGATTTGAAGAACGCGCGAGCCAGAGGTCAGTACGTCTCGCTCGACGCCGCGGAGACACTCGCGGAACTGATGGTCGACGGGCGGCCCGAGCCCGCTCGGTTCAAAAGAGTCGTCGGCCACCTCTTGGAGCAAGCGGCCCGCGCTGGCGGCGGGCGCGTGCGCGTCTTCGGCGACATGGTCGCGCACCTCTGCGGCGAGGGGCGGCACGCGGCGGCCGTCAGCCTCGAAGAACTCTGGAACGACCTGCGTGAGGCTCGCCCCTTCGCGCTCTTCTGCGCCTACCCCGTGAAAAACTTCGACGGCTGCGCGCTCTCCTCGTCGCTCGCGGACGTGTGCGCGACGCACACCGCGGTCATCCCCTCAGAGAGTTACACGGAACTCCGCTCGGCGGACGACCGCCTGCGCGCCGTCATAGAGTTGCAGCAGAAGGCCCGTTCGCTCGAAGCGGAGGTCGCGGAGCACAGGCGGACCGAAGAACGCCTGCGCGCTGTGTTGAATGAGCGCGAGCAACTGCTTGAGCGCGAGCGGGCGGCGCGCGCGGAGGCGGAGACCGCCAACCGCCTCAAGGACGAGTTCCTCGCCACGCTCTCGCACGAGCTGCGCACGCCCCTGACCGCCATCGTCGGCTGGACGAGCATCCTGCGAAGCTGCCGGCCGGACGAGCAGGCCGCGGGGCGCGCGCTGGACATCATAGAACGCAACACGCGCTTGCAGACGCAGCTCATCGAAGACCTGTTAGACGTGTCGCGCATCATCACGGGCAAGATGCACCTGGACGTGCAGCCCACCAACCCCGTCGAGTTCACGGAGGCGGCCATCGAAGCCCTGCGCCCGGCCGCCGAGGCCCGCGGCGTGAGCATAGAGAAGGTGATGAACGCGGGCGTCGGGACCATCTCGGGCGACCCCGCGCGCCTACAGCAGATGGTCTGGAACCTGCTCTCGAACGCCATCAAGTTCACGCCGAAGGGCGGGAGCGTAAAGGTCAAACTGGAGCGCGAGGGCGCGCACGTCCTCATCACGGTGAGCGACACGGGCGAGGGCATCGGGCCCGAGTTCCTGCCGCACGTCTTCGAGCGCTTCCGCCAGGCCGACATGTCCACCACGCGCGAACACGGCGGCCTCGGCATAGGTTTAGCCATCGTGCAGCACCTCGCGGCGCTGCACGGCGGGACCGTCAAAGCCGAGAGCGACGGGCCGGGCCGGGGCGCGACCTTCACGGTCAGGATTCCGCTCAGGAGTCGCGCCAGCTCAAGCCTCCGCCGAGAACAGGGCCGCTAAGGGGGCGAGTTGTTTGGCCCATTAATTTTTCTTGCCGGCGAGTCCGCTTGATTTATAATGGGCGAACGCTCTTTCAAAACCTTGCGGGGGGCAGGCCATGATTACCATCAGAGACGTAATACGTGAGCGCGAGCCGTATTCCGTGCGCGACGAAGTGACCGTGCTGGAGGCGGCCGAGTACATGGCGGGGCGCAAAGTGGGCGGCGTCTGCGTGCTCGACGGCGGCGGCCGCCTGGTCGGAATCCTGACCGAGCGTGACCTCCTGAACAACGTGCTCCTCAGCCGCCGCGACCCTGCGAACTTGCAGGTCAAAGAGGTGATGGGCGAGTTGCAGGCGGTCATCGACACGAAGGACACGCCGCACGAGGCGCTCGAAAGGATGGAGCTGATCGGGCGGCGGCACCTGCCCGTCGTAGAGGGCGAGCGCTGGGTCGGGATGCTCTCGATGCGCGACATCCTGCGCGTCGAAGTCAACGAGCAGGGCGACGAGCTGAAACTTCTGCACGAATACATTTCACACTGACCCCAGTCTGATTCATAGAAAGTCCCGTAGGGACATCGGAGATTAGCCGGTGGTGAAACCACCGGAAAGCGTAAACAACAACAGCCGCGTCCCGGAGGGACGCGGCGTTCGTGTGACCTTCGGTGGCCGGTGGTTCCGCTGGCGCTCCGCCACCGGCTAATCTCCGCGCGCGCCTACGGCGCTCATCACAGTCTATTTCTTCTGTGCCAATACGGCCGTCTTAGACCAGCCGATGGGGTGGAGCGGGGGGAAGCGGTAGTGTTTGACGACGCGGAAGTAGCGGCGCGTGTTTTCGGCGACCTCGCGCGGGTGGTGCGCCTTGAAGCGGAACATGACTTCGAGGAGCTTGCCGACGGGGGACGGGCGGACGGGGAGGTGCAGGATGTAGCCGCCGGGCTTGAGCACGCGCGCCAGTTCGCCCAGGCCCTCGCGCAGCGGGACGTATTCGAGCACGCCGCTCGTGACGACGAAGTCGAAGGAGTCGGGGACGAAGGGGAGCGCCAGGACGTTGGCCTGCGTGAACCAGACCTTATCTTCGCGGCCGGCCTTCTCCTCGACGGCCTTCTTCGCCTGCACGATTGACGAGCCCGAAAGGTCCACGGCCGTGATCCTGACCGGCTGATCCATGGCTTTGAGGAGCGCCATCGTCAGCAGCCCCGTCCCGCAACCGGCGTCCAGGATGCGCGCGCCGCGCGAGAGCGGGATGGGGTGCGTGCGCAGGTAATGGTGGAGCGAGCGGCCGTAGCCGTTGAACTTGAAGGTCAGGTTGTAGAGGCCCGCGATCTTGTCGTAGAACGTCCCCGCGCCATCCTCCGCGGCGCTCTTCGTCTCCAGCCTCTCGGTCATTCCTCGGTCCCGACCTCCGCTTTTGTTCAAATAGATTCCCTCCGACCTGATGAGCCGGCGGCCTTCCTTGCTCTGAGAAGAAACCCCGGAAAGTTGAACTCACGGCCACACACAGCTTTGATTGAACTACGGTTTCGCCCTAATCTATACCACAAGAGGAGCGCTTAGAAACAGCCGTTTCGTGACGGCCGGCGGGGAAAATTGCCCGCCCGGCGCGCAAGAAAAGGCCGCGGCGGGCGTTCACCCGACAGCCGACCTTTGATTTCGTGAAATTCGGAGGGAGAAATGAAAAAAGCAGCAGTAACGCTTGTCCTTGCAGCCCTCATCGGCCTGGGTCTGTTGGCGTCGCACGTCTACTCGCCCGCCATCTCGCTGGCGAACGTCAGTGCGACGCTCATCGCCACCGAGACGCCTCGGCACGAGCCGCCAATCGCGCACGGCGGCGGGTTCGAGGTGGAAGTCCTGGTGGACGGACGCCCGCGCGAAGAGTACGCCGCGCGAGGCCGCAAATACGTGGAGGCTTCGGAGGGCGAGGAGTACGAGTTGCGCATCAGGAACCCGCTCGGCGTGCGGGTGGCCGTGGCGCTGTCGGTGGACGGGCTGAACACGATTGACGCGAGCCGCACCTCCGCGTGGGAGGCGAGCAAGTGGGTCATAGGGCCGTACCAGACGATCACCATCAGCGGCTGGCAGATGAGCTCGTCGCGCGCGCGCCGCTTCTACTTCACGACCGAGCGCGACTCCTACGGCGCGAAGCTCGGCCGCACGGCCAACCTCGGCGTCATCTCGGCCGTCTTCTTCCGCGAGCGCGAGCGCGCGGTCGTCGTCCCGCGGCCGCCGCGTCCCAGACACCCTATCCCTTACGAAGAGGACGGAAGCGGCCGCAACAAGACGGAGCGGCGCGGCGAGGCCCCGTCGGCGGGGCAGGGGCGTGACGGCGCGAGGACCGCGGAAGTCTATCCGCGGCCGGACGACGAGTCGGCCGCGACCGGCATAGGGCGCAACGTCCGGCACGACGTGAGCTGGGTCAACATGGACCTGGTGCCGCGCTCCGCCGGCGAAGTGACGATTCGCTACGAGTACCGCGACGCGCTCGTCCGCCTGGGCATCTTCCCGCGCCGCTACCCGCGCGGCGAAGACGCGCTCAGGCGGCGCGAACGCTCCACGGGCTTCGAGGACCGCGGCGGTTTCAGCCCCGAGCCGTAAGAAGGACGAACAACGCGCTTAATAAGAAGCGGCACGAAAGGAGTCGAGTCTCCTTCGTGCCGCTTCGTGTCGTTAAGTGGTCAGTCCTTTTTCTTACCCTGCTACTTCACCGCCGCGGCCTGAGGTCGTTCGTGTAAAGCTCCTGGTAGGCGCGGTAATTCGCCATCACTATGTAGACGTATTTCTTGGTCTCCTCGAAACCGACTTCCGCGGCGAAGACGCCCGGATCGCGGCGGCCCGCGCGCTTGAGCCAGCGCGCGACGTTGTCCTCGCCGCCGTTGTAGGAGGCGACGACCGCCTCGGGCAGGTTAGGGAACTGGCGCGCGAGTTCCGAAAGATAAACGGACCCGAGCAGGATGGAAGTCTCCGGGCGGTAGAGGTCTTCGTCCCGCAGGTTGTTCAGGCCGACGTGCGACGCGTAGCGCGCCGCCGTGTCGGGCGTCAGTTGCAGCAGGCCGCGGGCGGCGGCGATGGACTTGGCGCGCGGCTTGAAGCTGCTCTCCTGACGCATAATCGCCAGGACCAGCCGCGGGTCGACGCCGCGCTTGCTCGCCTCGCGCACAATCGCCTCGCGGTAAGGCGCGGGGTATTGACTCGCCGCCGAGTTGATTTGTGACCTGACGCGCTCGGCGCGTGCGCTCGCGGCCGCGCGCTGCGAGGCATTGCTGAGCGCGAGCAGCCGAGCGGTCGCCAGCCCGCCGTAGTAAGAACCTATCCTGTCCGGGATGACGAGGTAAGCGTTGACGGCCTCCTGCTTCCGGCCCGCCTGCTCCAGGCTGTAAGCCTTGAGGTAGGCCACCTCGTCCGGCGTCGTCAGCACCTTGCTCGTGAAGGCGGACGCGCGCAACTCGTCGGCCGTCTGCACGGCGCGCGTCCAGTCGCCGCCCGCCACGTCCAGCCGCAGCCGCGCGAACAGCGCGTTCGTGGCCGTCGGAGTCCCCGCGAATTTCTCCCTCGTGCGCGCGACCCAGGCGATGGCTTCAAGCGGCTTGCCGGCCTCGCGCAGGCTGTCTATGACGTTCAGGTGCGCGAACTCCACGCGCTCGCCCGCGGGGTAGCGCTCGACGTATTCGCGGTAGCGCTCGGCCGCCTCGGCGGCGCGATTCAGGCGCAGGTAGGCTGAGCCCAAAGAGTAGAGCCCCTCGCGCCCGTCCTTCGTCTGCCCGAACTCGCGCGACACGCGCTCGAAGAAGGGAAGAGACTCTTCGTACCCGCGCATCTGGAAGTAAGAACGGCCGGTGCCGTAGAGCGCGGGTGGGACGTTCGCAGCGTCTGACGGGTAACGGGCTATCACCGCCTGAAAGTGCTGCCGCGCTTCCGCGAACGCGCGGTTCTTCAGGTAAACACCGCCGCGCCTGACGTGCTCGGCCGCGCTCAACACGGCCAATGTTCCGCCCGCCCCGCGCCCCTCGCGGTCGAGCCTACGCACCTCGCTCAGCTCGCCGTCCTGCGGCCCGGGACTCGACGACAAATAACCCGCCTCAAGGTTTGCGATCCGGGCGGGCGGCGAACTGGAAACAATAGCCGAGCAGACAAGTATGAGTGTAACGACGAGACCCATTTTTATTACCCAGTAACAAGTGATGAATGACGAGTGACGGGAGGAGAGTGTTTTCTTTTACTCGTCACACGTCTCCTGTCACTGCCTTTCCTTCTTCCTCTATTTCGTAGCTTGAGACGATCTCGACGGTCGGGCGCAGGGTGGCGGCGACGCTGCAATATTTCGTCTCGGAGAGTTCAATGGCCTGCGCGAGCGCCTTCTCCGTGATGCCGCGCCCGCGGACGATGTGTTTGACCTCCATCCGCGTGAAGTGGCGCGGGTGTTCGGCCCGGCGCTCGCCGCGGACCTCCACGCGGTACGACGTGACTTCCGCGCGCTTCTTCGTCAGGATGTTGACCACGTCAACGGCCGTGCAACTGCCGAGCGCTATCAGGAGCAGCTCGACCGGCGTGGCCGCGCTCGCGCGCTCGTGGTTGGTGTCGAGCGCCTGCGCGTGCCCGCTCGGGCTGACGCCGACGAACAAATCGTCGCCGGCGAAATAGATTGTCGCTTTCGAGTCTTCGTTGCCCACCTGCCGCGAGCCCCCTCTCTTCGGAGAGCATAGCACACGCGGCGCTCCCGGCCGCCGCGGCGCGCACAAATCTTCGCACGCCCGTTCGACAAATTGGATGTTGAAACGCGGGCGGCTCTGCGGCTAAAATATAGCCCTGTTATTTTCAAGAGGAGTGATCGATTTCGAGAAGGAGGAATCAGTCATGTCCCCCACCTCTAAACGGGTTGTCAGGCTCATCACCCTCGCCGTCCTCGCGGCGGCGAGCGTGTCGGTCGCCGTCGCGCAGAAAGCAACCGCCAAGGCGACCGAGAACAAAGCAGCCGACAAGCCGCTTTACATGGAATACAAGGGCGTGCGCATCGGCATGGACATGGACGAGGCGCGCAAGAAACTCGGCGAGCCGACCGACAAGAGCGACGTGCAGGACTTCTTCATGTTCTCCGAGACGGAGTCCTGCCAGGTCTTCTACGACAAGGGCCACAAGGTGATGGCTGTGTCCATCAACTACGTGGGCGAGGCGAGCGGCGCGCCGCTGCCGAAGGTCGTGCTCGGCACGGACATAGAGGCCAAGGCCGACGGGGCGATGTACAAGATGATTCGCTACCCCGATTCGGGCTACTGGGTTTCTTACAACCGGACGGGCGGCGACGACCCGCTCGTCACCGTGACGATGCAGAAAATTCAATAAAAGCGCAACGTTTTTGCGCGGCAACCCGCCGTCCTCGTCCTGAATCAGACTAGGCGGGTTGCTCCCGCGGCGCGCGCGTGTCATCATGTGCGCGGCGTCGCCCCCTCTTCGTGCGCCCTCTGAAGCGAGCGCGGCGGAGAAAGCAAGCCTCGGCTCTCCTCATTGCTCTTCCCGACCTTTCCCCTTTTCCCCCTTTTGCATAAACAGCCCGCCGCGCGGCCCTCAAAAATGGCCCAGGCAGGGTTGCGAGAGTTGTTAAATTGAGGAATCAAACTTTGAAAGTGGAGGAATGGGTGATGAATCCAGTGAGAAGAATTTTCAGCGCGGGCGTCATGCTCCTGCTCACGCTCGCCAGCGTCGGGCTGGAGGCGCAGGCGCAGAGGCGAGGCACGCGGTCCAGAGACCGCCAAGTGCGCGAGCTTGTTCGGCGGATAGACATGCGGACGGACGCGTTCCGCAACAGCCTGGACACCGCGCTCGACCAGAGCACGATTGACAACACGCGCCGGGAAGACAACATCAACCAGCTCGTGAGCGATTTTGACAGCGCGGTTGAGCAGCTCAACGGCCGGGTCGAAAATCGCCAGGCCGCCGGCGCGGCCGACGTTCAGCTCGTGCTCGACCGCGCGACGCCGATTGATCGCTTAGTAAGGCGCAACCGCCTGGGCGGTCAGGCCGAAGTCGAGTGGACGAGCCTCCGTCAGGACTTGAATCAACTGGCGAGCCTGTACACGCTGACGTGGCGCGGGAACCGCCGGAACAATACGGACGACGACTGGGCAAACAATAACCCGCGGGACAACTCCCCGTCGGGCAACGCGGCCCTGAACCGTCTGACGGGGACTTACCGCCTAGACGCGACGCAAAGCGTCGACGCGCGCCAGGTGGCCGAGCGCGAGGTGCGCAACCTCTCTTACGCGGAGCGGCAGCGTGTCTTGGACAGGCTGACGGCGCGGCTCGAATCGCCGACCGGCCTTGCGATTGACCGCCGCGGGCGCAGCGTGACCATCGCGTCGACGCGCTCGCCGCAGTTCACGTTCGAGGCCGACGGCGTCGAGCGGACAGAGACCACGCCCGGCGGGCGGACCGTGCGCGTGCGCTCGACGCTCGAAGGCGACCGCCTCGTCGTCAGTTCCGCGGGCGACAGCAGCAGCGACTTCAGCGTGACGTTCGACCCCGTCGAGAACGGGCGGCGGCTGCGCGTCACACGCCGCATCTCGGACATCAACCTGAGCCGCCCAATCGAAGTCGTCAGCCTTTACGAGAAGACTTCCGATGTCGCGCAGTTGGACGTTTACAGCGGCGGCCCGGGCTATCCCGGCTCTGGCCCCACGACCGGCACGGCCAGCGGCCAGTTCATCATCCCGGACGGGACGCAGATGGTCGCCGTGCTCGACAACAACCTTTCGACGAGGGCCGCGCGCGAGAATGACCCGTTCACGATGACTGTCCGCTCGCCCGACCAGTACGAGGGCGCGACCATCCGCGGCCGCCTCTCGAACGTCAACCGTTCGGGGCGCATCACGGGGCGCTCGGAGGTGACACTCAACTTCGACACCATCACACTGCGCAACGGCCAGTCGTACCGCTTCGCGGGCATCACGGAGTCGGTCCGCACGCCCGAAGGCGAGACCGTGCGCGTTGACAACGAGGGCTCCGTCCGCGAGGACAACCGCACCAGCACGACGGCCAAGCGCGCGGGCATTGGCACGGCGGTCGGCGCGATCATCGGCGCGATTGCCGGCGGCGGCAAAGGCGCTGCCATCGGCGCGGTCATCGGCGCGGGCGCGGGCGCGGGCTCCGTCTACGTGCAGGGCAAAGACGACCTGGAACTGGTGAGCGGCACTGAGTTGACGCTGCGCGCCTCGGCACCCAGGTAAACTCTTCGGGCTTTCAAGGGTCTCGAAAAGCACGGGCGCGGAAGGAGAATTATTCTCCTTCCGCGTTTTTGTTTGAAGTCAGTACCGCCTGCGGCAGGCCGTACTGACCTTCGACCGGCAAACTGTTTTCCGCCGGCACGCGCCGGTGCTAGGATTCCCCTGCCCGGACGACGCGACGGAAGGAGAAGAAGATTGCCCGGCACAACTGCGATTCTGAGCAACCTGCCCGACGGGTTGCGCCTTCAGCGACTTGAGGCGCTGGTCATGGCGAGCGAGACGCTCAACCGCGCCTCGGGCCTGGACGACATCCTGCGCGCCATCCTCGAACTCGTCACGATGCAATTGGGCGCGGAGCGCGCGACGGCTTTCCTCAACGACCGCCGCACGGGGAAGCTGCACGCGCGGCAGATGAGCGGCTCGCAGCACGTCGAGATCGTTTTGGAGAAGGGCGTCGGCGTGGCCGGGTACGTGGCCGAGAAGGGCGAGAGCGTTCTGATTAACGACGTGGCCGCGGACCCGCGCTTCGATGCTTCGACGGACAGGCGCACGGGGTTCACGACGAGAAACATGCTCTGCGCCCCACTGCGGAAACCCGAGGGCACGCTGCTCGGCTCGCTACAGGCCATCAACAGGCTCGAAGGCCAGTTCACGGAGGCCGACCTCGCCTACCTAGAGTCGTTCGCGGCGCTCGCGGCCGTTGCCGTCGAGCGCGAGCAACTGGCACAGGAAGCCTTCCGCGCGCAGTTGATCTCGACGGAGTTGGAGCTGGCGCGAAAGATTCAGGCGCGGCTGCTCCCGCCGCCTGGGAAGATAAACTTGCCCGCGCCGTTCAGCGCCTGGGGCGTGAGCCAGGCTTGCTTCGACGTGGGCGGCGACTGCTACGACGCGCTCGTGCTGCCGACGGGCGAATGCGCCTTCTGGGTGGCGGACGTGAGCGGGAAGGGAATCGGCGCGGCGCTCCTGATGACGACGCTGCAAACGGAGTTGCGCGCGCTGGTCCGCGACGAGGGCGACCTCGCGCGCCTCGCGGCGGAGCTGGACGCGCGCGTCGGCGCGGTCGCGCCGCTCGGGACGTACGCCACGCTCTTCCTCGGCGTGCTCTCGGCGGCGGGCGAGCGCCTGCGCTACATCAACGCCGGGCACGTGCCGCCTGTCTGGCTGAATTCGCGCGCCGCGGGGGGCAGGGCGTTCGAGGTCAGCGGGAAACTCATAGGCTTGCAGTTGCCGGGCGACGGCTACACGGCGGGGGAGGTCGTCTTCAGAAGGGGCGAACGGCTCGCGGTCTTCAGCGACGGCGTGACGGACGCGGAGAACACGGCGGGCGAGACTTTCGAGGAGCACGGCCTCGCCGGGAGCCACGAGCGCGTGAGCGCCACGGACGTGGAACAGATCGGCCAGGCCCTCTTCGCGGACCTGGACCGCTTCCGCATCGGCGCGCCGGCCAAAGACGACACGACTTATTTGGTCGCCGGTCTGGATTGAATACGGAGCGCAGACATAAAAAGACCGCGGGGGCACGAAGTCGCAGAAGGAGAGTTTGCTTCGTGCCCCCGCGGCCAGCTCCGCCTGCGGGAGAAGTGTCAGGCAGATGCTTGCTGTAAAAAGATGGTGTCGTAGTGGGCGCGCAGCTTGAAGCCCGCCTTCATGTAAAAGTTTGACGCCGCCTGGTTCAGCTCGTTGACCAGCAGCGAGACGGTCTTCGTGCGCGCGAGCAGTTTCCGCGTCAGTTGCGAGAGGCAGCAGAGGCCGACGCCCTGCCCGCGGTCTTCGGCGGCGACGTAGATGCCTTCGAGGTAAATCACCTCGGAGGTCTCGGACACCAAGTCCGCCTTGAAGATCAGGCGGCCGTCCTCGACCAGCACCCAGACGCGGCCCTGCTCTATGCGGCGCGCGCAGCGCAGGCGGAAGCCGATGGGGTCTTTCTCCATCGGGTTGACGCCGCTCTCCTCGAACGCCATGCGCGCGTGCACCGGCATTACCAACTCAAGGTCCGCGAGCGTCGCCTTGCGCAAGCCCCGCACGGGCTCTTTCACGTCGACGGGAAACTTCTGCTCGAAGAGCAGCTCGCGGCAAACGAGTCGCGGCTCCTGCCCGCCGCCCGCGTAGTGGCCCCAGAAACTTTCGACCTTCTCCATCTCGCCGAGCAGCAGGTGCGTGCGCGTGCATTTTTGTGCCAGCGCGGCGAAGGCCGCGAGCGAGGCGTCCGTGCGCGCCTCGAAGAGCGTGGCGTGGCCGATCAGGGCGACGCCTTCGAGCCGGCCGTCGCGGCCGCGGTAGCCGTAGAAGGAGCCGCGGTTCAGGGGGCTGACGACGCCGTTGTCCAGGATGCAGCCCGTCATGTAGACCGTGTGCAGCGGGCGCTCCCGCAGGAAGGCCAGGATTTCGGCTTTGTGCTTTTCGGCGAGGGGCTCGGCCGCCGCCGCGTCGAACATGACGCCCGGCATGACCGGCCCTTCGGCCTGCGACACTGTGCGGAGTGATTGCATGCGCATGATGCTAATCCTTCGTAGTCAATGAAGTCCTGAAACTCAGTGATTGGGTGGTGGTGTTTCAACGTCGGCGCGCGCGGCGGTCAACTGAGCTTGCCGCGCGCGCCGGCCTTCATCATCTACTTCTTACCGCCGCCGCCCGTCGTGCCGCCGGTGCCGCCGGACGTGGACGTGGACGTGGTCGCGTTGACTGCGTTGGAGTAGGCGGAGTCGCCGCCGCTGTGGTAGGCGCGGACGCGGTAGTAATACTTCTTGCCCGCGCTCAGGGCCATGCTGGAGTAGGTCTTGACGTTGCGCAGCGTGGTCGCGATCTGCGTGTAGGTCCGGCCGTCCAGTGAACGCTCGACCTTGAAGCCGTCCTCGTTGGTCGAGGTGTCGGCCCAGGTCAGGTTGATCTGGGTGGACGAGGCGACGGACGCGACGAGGCCCGTGGGCGCTTTCGGCGCGGCGTCTTTGACGACCGCCATCGTGCTGCCGCTGGTGTCGCCGTAAATCAGCGCCTGGTTGGCCTGGACGTAAACGTCGCCGAGCATCACGCCGTCGCCGAGCATCACGCCGTCGCCCAGCATCACGCCGTCGCTCAGCAGCGTGCCGTCGCCGAGGAGGACGCCGTACTTGGCGAACGCGGTGCCTTCGACCATCGTGATGCCGGGGGTGGAAGAGTTCGTGTCGCCGGCCGTCATGATGTTGTCGCCCAGGAGCACGCCGGTGGTCGTCTTCAGGGCGTCGCCCAGGAGCACGCCCCTGCTCTCCGACGTCACGTCACCCAGCAGGACGCCGAGGTCGTAGACTTTCTGGTACGCGGTAATCAGTTCCGTCCCCGTGGCGTAGGTGTAATCCAGGATGACGCCCTGGCTCCAGGAGAAGGTGTGGCCGCTGATGGTCGTCTGCGGCGTCGGGGCCGAGCAGGAAGAGCAGAGCAGCGGCGCGCCGAGCGCCGTGCTCGAAGTCAGGTCGGTGCGGATAAGTTTGGCGAGGCGCGTCGCGCCCTCGACGTTAATCTCGCCCGCGCCCTGCTCGAACATGTTGTAACCGGCCAGCGGCTGCGCCGTGTACATCAGGATCATCTTGACCATGTTCGGCGTCAGACTCGGGTTCGCCTGGAGGAGCATGGCGGCCGCGCCGGCGACGACCGGCGTCGCCATCGAAGTGCCGCTCAGGAACATCTGCTCGCGCGTGGACGAGCCGCTGACGTTGGCGTCGAGCGAAGAGTTGTTGGCGACGAGGTAGTTGCTCGCGGCCTGCACGCTGACGAGGCGGTTGCCGGGCGCGACCACGTCGGGCTTAATCAGGTTGTCGTAGTGGCGGACGCCGTTCGAGTCCGTCCAGAAGCTGCGCGTCGGCCCGCGCGAGCTGTAGGTCGTGACCGCGTCGTCGCCGCGCGCGTCCGTGCCGAAGCTGTTCGACGCCCCGACCGTGATGACCGAGGGCTCGTTGCCGGGGCTGTGAATCTGGCCGTAGATT
>DATMVE010000123.1:0-10718 GCA_035563515.1 Pyrinomonadaceae bacterium | reverse complement strand
GGTCGTAGAGAAGGAGCTGCGTTACGCCCTGCGCAACGCGCAGCTACGCATGATGGCCGTCATGCCGCTGGTCCTGATAGCGGTCAGGCTGCTGCGCGGGAGCAGGCCGGGCGAGGGCTCCGCCTCTTCGCTGCGTGACCTGCCCGTGACGAGCTTCGCGGCGTACACGGAAGGGCTGCTGGTCGCCGCGGGCGTGCTCTACGTCTTCCTGATTCTCTCGTCGCTCGCGTGCAACCTCTTCGCCTACGACGGCGGCGGGATGCGCTCGTTCATCCTCGCGCCCGTCGCGCGGCGCACTATCTTGCTGGGGAAGAACCTGACGATCTGTTTCCTGGCCTTCGTCTTCTGCGCCGTGCTGCTCGCGGTCAACCAGCTCGTCTTCCGCGACCTCACGCCCGCGGCGCTCGGCGTCGCGGCCCTTACCTTCGTCTTCTTCGCCGCGTGCTTCTCGGTCATAGGCAACGTGCTCTCGATTCGCTTCCCGAAGCGGCTGCAATTCGGCAAGCGCATGAACGCCTCCGGCGTGACGGGATTCTTACTGATCCCGATCATGCTGGCGCTCGCCGCGCCCGTCTTCCTCGCGGTCTTCTTCGGCTACCTCGCGCAGAGTTTAATGGTCAAGTATGTTACACTGACGCTGTTCGCGGCCCTGGCAGTAGCGCTCTACGGCCTCTCGATTTCGGCCCAGGCGCGCTCGCTCGCGCGCCGCGAGCAGGAGATTCTCGAAGCCGTCAGCGGACGGAGCGACGAATAAAGGGATGAGGGATGAGGGATGAGGGATGAAGTAAAGACGTGAAGCTCTTATTTCATCCCTCATCCCTCATCCCTCATCCCTCATCTTGAATCCAGTGGTGCAGCGCGCCCGCGTCAAGGCTCAGGCGGCACGTTGCATCCGGGCGGGAAAGGCCGCTTGAGCCCCGTCCAGACACAAATGGCTCGCAGAAAATTCCGCAGCAACCAGCGACACGAACCCTCCACGGAACGCTCATTCCAGGAGTACATCTCCTCCATCCCCGCGCCGCAGACCTCGCGCACGGAGCTGATGCGGATGGTGCGCGGCGGCGAGGACACTTTCCTCGAACTCAAGGTCAAGCTCTCGAACCCCGAAAAGATCGCGCAGGGCATCGTCGCGCTCGCCAACACGGGCGGCGGCCTGATGGTCTTCGGCGTCAACGACCAGATGAGGGTCGAGGGGCTGGACGACGCCGAGGGCGTGCAGGCGGAACTGGTCCGCATCTGCCGCGAGGAGGTTCAGCCCTCGCTCGTCCCCTTCATAGACCGCGTCGCCTTCGACAACGGGCGGCGCATCGTCGCCCTCGACGTGGTCGGCCGCAACCGCCCCTACCGGACGCGCGACGGCCGCTTCTACATACGCATCGGCTCGGAGAAGCGCGAGGCGTCGCGCGAGGAATTGTCGGCCCTGATAGACGAGGCGCGCCCGACGCGCTACGAGAACGTGGCGGCCGTCGGCGCGACCCTCGCGGACGTTGACGAGGCGCACCTCTGGAGCTTCGTCAAGGAGTTCGAGGGCGACGCTTTTGACGAAGCGAGCGTGCTCGGCTACCCGACCAAGGACGTGCTCGAACGCGACCTGCTGCTCGCGACCGCGAGCGGGAGCGAGACGATCCCGACCGTCGCAGGGCTCCTGCTCTTCGGGCGCGACGAGCGCGTGGCGGAATTGCTGCCGCGCTCGCAGATCGTCGCGACGCGCTTCGCGGGCGAGACGGCGCAGTCGCCCGTCGTCGAGCGCGCCGAGCTTAGGGGCAACATGCACACGCTCTACGAGGCCGCGCTGCGCTTCGTCAGCCGCTACTGCGACCTGTGGGACGAGCGCCCGCGCCGCTTCCCGGCGCAGGAGGTCTCGGACGCGCCCGTCGCCGCGCGGGCCAACTACCACCGCGGCGCAATCGGCGAGGGCGTGGCGAACGCGCTCGTCCACCGCGACCTCGCGCTCAGGGACTTCGTCACGCGCCTGCACGTCTTCGACCGCTCGGTCGAGATCATCAACCCGCGCCGCAGCGTCGGCTTCGCGCCGGTGGCACAAAAAGCCATACGCTACGGCGTGCCCCAGCGCCTCAACCCGCAGCTCGCGGCCGTCTTCTACAACGCGGCCTACGGCCTGACGCTCCCGACGGGCGGCCTCCCCGCACTCCTGCGCCACGCGCGCACCTTCTCCGGCCGCCGCCCAGAGACCTTCGCCTTCAACGACGAATTCCGCCTCAGGTTCTACGGAGTATGAAGTCGCTACCGCGGGCGGTGCTGACGCGATGCTGATGGATGAAGAAAAGAAGAACGAGGCATCGTCCGCCGAGGATGAGGGAGTAGATTTCGGCTTGGCGATGGAGGCCGGGCGCGAAGCATCTACAGAATTGCTTCGCAGTCGGGGAGGAATTGAACTTGAGGACGGGGGATTTTATCTTGAGGAAGAGCTTACGGACGAGGAAATGGAGCGAAGAATAGAAGAAGGGCTTAAAGAGTTGAACAAGCGGGGGAATGAACTTTACCGCCGGAAGAAACAGGAGCACTCTAAGTAAGGGGCAAAGCAGAAAAGTAAAAGGCAGCCGGCGTGAAAGCGCGGCTGCCTTTTAACTGCCCACTGCCTACCGCTAACTGCCTACTGCTATTTGCCCGACGCTTTCTCTTCCTTCTCTTTCTCTTCCTTCGGCGCGTTGTAGAAGAGGCGGCTCTGGACGACGTACTCCTTGTCGTCGTACTTGCCGTCGCCGTCCACGTCCACCTTGACGACGATCTTGTGCTGCTTGCCGTCGCGGCGGTCGCCTGGGTTGTAGCCGAGGCTGTACTGGTTGCGGAGCAGCGCGTTGATCTCGCGCAGGATGCCCGGAATCTCACCCTGGAAGGTCATCGGGTAGTACTTGCCGCCCGTCTCCTTGGCGAACGTGCCCAGCGCGTTCTGGGCCTGTAGGAAGGTCAGCCGGCCGGGGTTGCCGAGGAGGTCGTCGGTCGCGCCGATGCGGTCGCCGTACTTCTTGAAGAAGAGGTTCCCGGTCCCTATGACGTAGATGGGCACGCCCGCGTTCTGCGTGACCTTGCGCGCCTTGTCGTAATTAATCTTGCTGAAAGTGTCTATCCCGGAAGAGATCAGGATGAGCGCCTTGCGGCGGCCCTGCACGCTCGACAGCCCCGCGTACTCCGCCGTGCGCTCCTTAGACTCTTCGAGCACGACCGCGTCGCCGCGCCCGCCCGCCAGCGTGAACTTGAGCGCGTCGAAGAGGTTCGCCTCGCTGAAGGCCGGCTGGTTCCTCAGGAGCAGGTTGATGACCTGGCGGATGCGGCCGGGGTCGTTCGTGAAATCCGTCAGCGGCGTCGGCCGTATGTCGTAGGCGATGACGGTGACGAAGTCGTCGGGCGGCTTGATGAACTGCGAGAGGAACATCGCCGTCGGCTGGATGACTTCGTACGTGGGCCACTCGAAGCCGCTGCTGCCGTAGTAGCCGAGGACGGACGTGAGCTTGCTGTATTCGAGGACTACCGCGACCGTGATCGGCGCTTCGGGCGTCGAGAAGTTGGTGATGTCCTTCTGCTGGCCGTCCTCGAAGACGGCGAAGTTGGCCTGCTTGAGCCCCGTAATAATCTGGCCAGATTTCTTGTGGTAGACGACGGCGTCGACGTTGACGACGTTGGTCGTGACGGTGACGGTGTCGGCCTCCTGCGGCTTGCCCTCGACGTCTGGCGGCAGCTCCTCCTTCTGCTCGCCCTGCTGCGAGGGGTCGGGCCGCTTGTTCTTCTTCTGGTTGCTGGTCGGCGGCTGGCGTCTGGACTGCGCGAAGAGGCTGAGGTTGCCCGCGCCGAAGAGCGCGACGGCGAGCGCGACTGCGACGAGGGCGCTCGGGCGGCGGAAGAGTGTGCGTCTCATGGTAAAAATCCTCTGCAAAACAGGGAGGGGGAAATGCCTACTTTAATAAACGAATATTAGGCGCTTAGTCCGAGCGCGGTCAAGATGCAGGGGTTGGATGTCCGACGCCTCTCGCCGGATGCCCAGGAAAAGCAGTGGGCAGTGGGCAGCGGGCAGCAAGAGAAAAACGGAAAGCAGTTACGAAATCTCGTATGCCGCTGCTTTCCGTTTTCATTTACTGCCAACTGCCAACTGCCCACTGCCTTTCATCTGGCTTCGGCCTCGACGACCACGTCGTAAGCGCCGGTGTTGTCGCTGAGGTTGCCTTCGTTGACGCCGAGGAAGAGGACGCCGTCGCGCTGGGCTATGAACTCGCGGCGGTTGCCGACGAAGATGAAGTCGTCGTTGTCGTCGCCGATGACGGCGATGAGGCCGCCGGTCGGGTAAGAGCGCATCAGCTTCTCGTTGTCCTGCACGCCGGTCAGCCCCGTGGGCGTCGAGACGCGGCCGCCGCCGAGCGTGACGCGGCCCGAGGCGTTGATGCGTAGGCGCTGGCCGCGCTTGACGACCAGGCCGCTGTTCGTCCAGCCGTTCGCCGCGTTGTCGGCGCGCACGCGCAGGTTAATGCCGGGGATGAACATCGGGGAGCCTTGAGACGAGGGCTGCTGGCCGCCCGCGGACGTGCTCGGCCCCGCGTTGTCGTCGTCGTCCGGCTGCGGGCGCGTCGTCGTCTGGACGGGCTGCTGCTGCACGGGCGGGCGCGTGGTCGTCGTGGGCGTCGTGTTGGCGGGCGGGCGCGTCGTCTGCCCCGCGTCCGTGCCGGCGCTGCCGGTGGGGAAGCCTCCCGCGCCGGCCGACTCAAACTCGATCGACTCCACGTCCTCCATCCAGATCGTGATCTGGCTGCGGCGGCCGCGCGAGCCCGTGCCGACGAGCACCGTGAACTGCTGGTTGTTGAAGCCTATGACCTGGCCGCGGATGACGCTGCCGTCCTTCAGGCGGATGGTGTCTGCGAGCGCGGCCGTGCTGAGAGTCAGGGCGAGCAGGATGGCGACGAGCGGGGTAAAAATTCTCTTGTTCATGATTCCTCCTCCGGGGCGACAACTTCTACGGGCGCGGGTCTATGAGCTTTCGTGCTGCCGGGGCGTCCGTGCGACGTTTAGCAAAGATGCGCCTGCTTTGGCAAGCGGGGAAGAGGTGTGATCTGACGATTGATGCGCGCGGGCGCGCTTGAGGTTGCTCGCGCCCGTCCCGCCTTCGCCGCCGCGCCCCCGCCCGTGTTATAACATCTCGCGCGGCGCGCGCCCCTGCGCCGGGCCGCAATCTTCCGAGAGAGAGTGACGTGATGAGCCTCATGAAGACGTTCGCGAAGCTGACCGCCTGCTGTCTGCTGCTGGCCTTCGGCGCTCAGGCGCAGACGCGCGCCAGGCGCACGCCCGCGCACCGGAAGGCGAGCCGGGCCACGACGGCCGCGGCCAAAATTTCTTCGGAGAAGTACGTCCCCGTTCACAAGTACGACCCCGCCAGGGACGCCGCGCGCGACATCGCGGAGGCCGCGGCCGAGGCGTCGCGGACACGCAAGCGCGTGCTCGTCGAGGTCGGCGGCGAGTGGTGCATCTGGTGTCACATCATGGACGACTTCTTCGAGAAGAACAAAGAGCTTCTCGACCTGAGGGAGAAGCACTTCGTCATGGTGAAGGTCAACTTCAGCGACGAGAACAAGAACGAACAGGTGCTCTCGCGCTACCCGGAGATTCAAGGCTACCCGCACATCTTCGTCCTCGACGGCGACGGCAAGCTCCTTCACTCACAGGACACCGCCGAACTCGAAGAGGGCAAGGGCTACAACCTCGCCAGATTCACAGCCTTTTTACAGAAGTGGGCACCGGAAAAATAGGGATGAGGGATGAAGAAAAGCAGAAGGCAGAAAGCGGAAGGCGCTAGGCAGAGAGAAAGACACTCTGTCCCCCGCCTACCGCCTTCCGCTTTCTCTTCCTCATCCCTCACCCCTCATCCCTTTCACTGCCCCGCTTCCCAGCGAGTCCCGTCCTTGAAGATGACGCGCTTGAGTGTGACTTCGGCGCGGGCGGCCCCTTCGGGCAGGGGGTCTTCGCGCTCGTAGGTCTGACCCTTTTCGATGGGCTTCCGCACGGACTTGACGACGTTCTGCCAGGCGTAAGTCGTCTCCTCAACCACGCCGCCCCGCTCGTCCATGTATCTCATGTTCAGATCGACCTGGCTGACATGCTTCTCCGTGTTCACCTTGATCTTGTAGGCGATTGACTCCTTGTCGGGCGTGACGCCCGCGTAAGTGACTTCGACGGGGCGCTCGCCGCCCGCGGTCGCGGGCGAGGTCGTCGCGGAAGGCGTCGCCGTGGCGAGCGGCGACGCCGCCGTGTTGGTCGTCGCGGTCTCCGTGGTCTTCTGCGTGGTCGTGGTATTGCCCGCGGAGGCTTTGTTGTCGTCGCGCCCGCCCCCGCACGCGGCGAGCGCGAGCGTCAGGGCAAGGCAGCCCGGCAGCAGCTTCATCTCTTACCCTCTCCTTCCGAACAGAGACAGAGGCGGCAAGCTCTGTTGATAAGCTTGCCGCCTTCTGGAACTGAAAGCAACGAGTCCGCGTCTCTCGACTTTGTCGGGGTAGAATTCTTAAGTCCGCCCGCTAAAGATTACTCGATGACGCCGATGCTCTCTCTGTTGCGGTCCGCGCGCAGCCCTATGACCGCGATGGTCAGCACGGCCGCGATGACGCCGACGGCGATCCACATGTTGCGGCGGCCGTTGTCGTCGTCATCGTCGCCGTCGTCCTGCGCGGCGACGGCCTTGCGCGGCGCTTTGAACATGTCGCCGGCGTTCGACTTGACCTTGACGAAACTGCTGCCCGCCGCGACGCGCGACTTCAGGTCGTTCTTCGAGAAGATGCGGCTCAGCACGGTCTTGGTCCCGGCCGTGAGCGTCATCTTTTCCGAAGCGGCCTGGGGGCCGGCCGGTTGGGCTTCCGAAACGGCGGCCGCGTCCTTCTCGGCAGCCGGCTGCGCCGCGCCCGACTTGTCGGCCGCCCGCGGGTCAGTGTTCGCCTTGAGCGGGGCCGCCATCACGTAGACGTTCGCCACGCAGAAAACGAGCGCCAGGGCTATCAACTGAATTACCCTCGTAAATCTCGAAACCATCATTGGGTCTCCTCCTCACTGTGTCAGTAGGCTCGGTTGGGAAAATAAAGCAACATACCGTCCGCAATGTACATTGCTTTGAAGCACGGCAGAGTTTAACGCTAAGGGCAGGAACGGTCAACAACATTACGAAAATCCGTATGCCGTAATCCGCATTCCGCAATCGTCGGGTATAATTGGCGCATCCGAGTCCGAGCGCCAGAGGAAGAGGCGGGTTAATCAGTATGGTCGAAGAACGTTCAAGGGTGGCGGCGCTCAAGCCGTGGATGATTATCGCCGCGGCGGCGCTCGCCGTCGCCGTGGCCGTCGCGGCGCTCTACGTCTGGAGAAGAGGGCGCGGCCAGGCCCCGCCCGCGGCCCCTCTGGAGCAGGCGACGGCTTCCGTGGACGACCCCCTCAAGCCTCAGCGCGTGGCCGTCCAACGGGTCGAAGAGGACAGGGGCGTGCCCGTCGGGAACAAGGCCGACGTGGAGGTGCCCGCCGAGCTGAAGCTCTACAAAGACCGCAGGCGCTTTCTGGCGATACAGGTCGCGGAGTGGCGCGAGCAGAAGTACGAGATACCCGACGACTTCGCCGACCTGGCGGAGATGACGCGGCGCGGCGAGTTCGCGGCGCTCCCGGTCTTCGGCGGCGACTACATCCTTTACGGCGTCGGGCTCAGGGCGGACGACGAGCTGACCTATTTCGACCCGAAGACTCTGAAGAGCGTCCCCCTCTTCGGCAGCCAGGCGGAGGCCGAGGCGGAACTCGCGCGGCTGAAGACGCTGCTCGAAGAGTCCGAGACGAAAATCCGCGGGTGGAAAGAGGAGCTGGCGAAGCTGAAGAGGACCGAGCGCGCCGCGCGGAAAGAGATTGATGACCAGATCGCGGAGACGCGAAAAACCTCTGAGGCCGCTAAGAAGCGTAGAGAGCTGATAGACTCTTACTACAAGGACGCGCCGCGCGCCGAGATGCTGGCGGCGGAGTACAGGCGGCTGACGGAAGCGGCGCGCGACTTCGGCGGCCGCTCCTACGACCTGCGGGACTCGGACGCGCGCAAGGCGTTCAAGGTGAGTCTGCTGAGCGCGCTCAGGCCGGAGGCGCGCCAACGGCTGGAGGAGATGGCGCGCGCCTACCGGCAAAAGTTCGACCGCCCGCTGCCCGTCACGTCGGTCGTCAGGACCGTCGAGTACCAGCGCCAGCTCGGCGACGCCGGCAACCCGAACGCCATACGCATCAACGTCCCGCCGCACACGACGGGCCTGGCCTTCGACATTTACACCTATTACATGGCGGCCGACGAGCAGCAGTTTCTGATGGACGAGATCGCGCGGCTCGAACGAGAGGGCCGCCTCGAAGCCCTCAGGGAGAACCGCTACCACATACACGTCTTCGCCTTCCCCGACTCCAAGCCGCCCGACGAGAAACTCATCCAGGCCTCGCTCAATTTGAAAGCCGGCGGCGACGAGGAGTGACCCCGCGCGACCTCATTCTTAAAAATCTGGCGCGGCGAAAGTTATTTCTGTATATTCACCCTGCCGGCCGGGAAGAATAAAAATCTCAACGAAAACAGAGGGGATATGCTCAAGCGCACAACTTTCGCCTCCGCGCTCATCTGCCTGCTGCCGCTTTTGTGCCAGACTGCGGCGGCCCAGACCGGCCCCGACCGGAAATCTTTCGAAGTCGGCGCGCACTTCTCCGTGCTCAACTACGACGACTACGGCGACTACGGAGTCGAGCCGGGCTTCGGCGGGCGCTTCGGCTTCAACCTCAACGAACACCTGGCCCTCGAAGCGGAGGTCAATTTCTACCCGCGCTCGCACGAGCTGGACCCGACCGTCTCGGGCCGCAAGACCCTGGCGCTCTTCGGCGTCAAGGCCGGCGCGCGCCGCGGCAGCTTCGGCCTCTTCGGCAAGGCGCGGCCCGGCTTCATCTACTTCAGCCGCCGGCTCTCGTTCGCCTGCGTCGGCCTCGACGAGCCTTCCGACTGCGAACTCTCCCGGACCAATTTCGCCTTCGACGTGGGCGGCGTGGTCGAGTACGACTTCTCCCCGCGCGTGCTCTTGCGCGTAGACCTCGGCGACACGATCATCCGTTCGAGCATCATCGGCGGGACCAACACGACACACAATCTACAGTTGAACGCCGGCGTCGGCTTTCGCTTTTGACGATGGGTGAAGATTTATGAAGAACCCCCTGTCACTTACGCTCACGCTTCTGCTGAGCGCCGCGATCCTCTTCCTCCCCACCGCGCTGGCACAGAACGAGGCCCCGCCCCAGAAGCGCTCGGGACTCACGCGGCCCGGCGACGAAGACCTCGGCCGCGTCTTCAGGAGCTACGAGCGCTTGAGCCTGGACACGGCGGACGCGGCCGAGCGCGTGCGGCAGACGGGACGCCTCGTCCTCAACACCGGCTCGCGCACGTTCGACCTTGAGCTGGAGCCACACGACATGCGCGCCGACCACTACAGGGCCGAGCAGACAGTCGCGCCGGGCGTGACGCTCCCTGTGGCGCGCGGCCCCGTGCGGACTTACAAGGGCAAGGTGCGGGGGAGCGCGGGCGCGCAGGCGCGCTTCACGATTGACGAGGAGAGCTTCGAGGGCGTGATTCTGACCAAAGGCGAGCGCTACTACGTCGAGCCCGCCAGTCGTTACACGCCGGGCGCTACGCGAGCGGACTTCCTGCTCTACAAGGGGTCGGATGTCATCGAGTCGGAGCCGCTCTCCTGCGCCGCCCCTTCGCTGCACGACAAGCTCAACGAGGCCGCCGGCAAGGTGAGCGAGGAGCCGTCTGTCTCCGCGGCCGTCACGGGCGGCGGCCCGGAGCCGCAGGTGCTCGCCAGCCCTTTGGAGGCGGAACTCGCCACCGAAGCGGACTTCGAATACTCGACGGCGCTCGGCGGCGCGGCCGGCGCGAACAACGAGATACAGAGCATCATGAACCAGGTCGAGGGCGTCTACCAGACGGAGATCGGCCTCTCGTTCAAGATCGCCTACCAGCACGTCTGGACGACCTCCGCGGACCCTTACACGTCGGCCGACCCCGTGACGGCGATTAAGGAGTTCACCAACGAGTGGAACAACGACCCGCACGGCGTCGGCTTCAAGACCGTGGTGCGCGACGTGGCCCACATGTGGACGGGCAAGAATTTGACGAACACGGCGGGCGTGGCCTGGACTGGAGTCGTCTGCAAGTCGCCCGCGAGCGCCTACGCGCTGTCCGAGCGGATCAGCATCTCGCCGCAGAAAATCATCCTGCCCGCGCACGAGATCGGACACACCTTCAACGCCACGCACACGGACGGGACGGCCGGCTGCACCAACACGATCATGCAGGCGATCGCCAGGGACACCTCGGTCGTCAGCTTCTGCCCGGCCTCGCGCGGCCAGATCGAGACTCACATCAGGACTTACCCGTCGTGCCTCTCGGCCGCGCCCGCGTGCACTTTCACCCTCTCGCCGACGAGCGCGGTGTTCACCTCGGCCGGCGGCTCAGCCTCCTTCTCCGTGACGGCGTCGGACGCGGGCTGCAACTGGGCCGCCGCGAGCAACGCCCCCTGGATTCACATCACCGCGGGCGCGAGCGGGACGGGGAGCGGGAGCGTCAGCTACACGGTGGACGCCAACACCGGGGCCACATCGCGCTCGGGGACGATTACGGCGGCGGGGAAGACTTTTAACGTGTCGCAGGGCGCGCCCGCCGCCTGCACTTTCACCAT
>DATMVE010000122.1:0-26684 GCA_035563515.1 Pyrinomonadaceae bacterium | reverse complement strand
GAAGGCGGCCTGGATGGTCCGGCCCGCGCGCGGCGGGGGCAGCGAGTTCTCGCGGAGGCTGAAGCCCGGAACGTCGCCCGGCCCCGGCCTCATGGCGGGCAGCCGCGCGAGCAGCCTTTGCGTCTCCCGCTCGGACAGCGGCGACGCCTGCGCGGCCGCTTTCGGCGCTGGCTTCTCGATTCTTTCGGAGCCCTCGCTCAGGCGAAAACGCAGCCCGCGCTCGGCCGGCTTGTCGTCGTCCTGTCCCGCCGCGGGGCGCGCAGGCGTCGCCGGGATGAGGGCCAGAATTAAAGAGAGAACGAGCGTGTGCGAGAGCGCGCGTCTTGGTTTCATCGGGTTTGAGCGCCTTTACCTATCGTGGGTGTCGGAGTAAAGCACGGGGAGACGCACGACGAGCGTGAGCTTACCGCTCGGTATAAATCTTTTCTCCCTGGATGAGAGCTTCCGGCCAGGGCTCACTGAAGTTCTTGCACACTTGATGCCGTCACCTGACGCCCGGTTGTCCTCAACTCTTTTCTTTGCGACTGTGCGTGACCACGAGTCGGAACTGTAGCTCCCCACGTACCGCGCGCACTTCCGGGCGTGAGATGTTGGCCCATGACCATCCCGCATAAGTTGAAGGCGTTTGTCGTTTCCGTCTGCGCCGCGCTCGTCATTTACCTCGCCTACCAGTTCATCAGCCTGCGGTCGCAGAACTACGTGACGACTGTCCCGCGCTCAGACTGTCTGGTTGTCCTGGGCGCGGCGGTCTGGCCCGACGGCCGGCCCTCTTACGTTTTGAGAGACAGGCTGGCGCGGGCCGCTGAGCTTTACCACGCGGGCGTCGCCGGCAAGGTCATCACTTCGGGCGGCGTGGGCCGCCACCCGCCCGCGGAGGCGCTCGCGGGGAAAGAGTTCCTGGTGAGGGCCGGCGTCCCCGAAGGGGACATCATCATGGAGGCGTCCAGCACCTCGACGGCCGAGCAGGCGGAGTTGATCAAGGAGATTTGCGACCGCGAGGGGTTTCGAAAAATCGCGCTCGTCACCAGCTTCTACCACGAGAAGAGGGCCACGCAGTTATTCGCGCGCGCGGGCTTCACGGACATCGCCGACGCGCGCTGCACGCACGAGAGGTTCGCGGATTTGAACTACCGGGTGGCGCGCGAGTCGGCCATCCTCGCCGTCATGAACTGGTGGCAGTGGGCCGCGACCGGCCTCGGAATCGGAGCCCTGTTTCTGGGCTACCGGAGAATCCGCCGGCCCGCGAACTAACACAGGGCTTCAAAAATCCATTCCACCCCTTAAACTTTTGTGCCGGGGAAATAGTGTTCGAGGATTCGGCGGTAGGGCAGCCCGCGGCGCGCCATCTCGTGCGCGCCTTCCTGGCAGAGGCCGAGGCCGTGGCCGAAGCCGCTGCCGCGGAAGACGAAGTCTGTCCCCGCGCGCGTCACCTCGAAGCGCGAACTCTTCAGGACGTTCCACCCGAGCGCGCGCCCCACGATCATCTTGAAGTCCCAACCGCGCAGTGTGCGTCTGCCCTCTCCTTCGAGGACCAGAAACTCCACGCGCCCCGTCCGGTCGCGGCTCGTGACGGTGACGCTCTCAAGCCTCTCCCCCACGTCGCTCATCGAATCGCCGCGCAGGGCCTTCGCCAGTTTCGCCGCCGGAATCACGTTGACCCAGAGGTGCGGCGCGGCCGCGCAGTATTCGTCCGCGACGCCGCGCAAGTAACCGGGCGCATCGCCAACGCCCCACAACGTCTCCACGTCGGCGGTCGCGCCGCCGCACGCCGCGTGGAAGTATGCGTCCGCGACGCGGCCCCCTTCGTCGTGCAGAGTCTCGCCCGCGGTCTCCGTCATGGCGCGCTTCAACAGGTTCTTGAAGCGCGCGTGGCTTCTTTCGTCCGCGGCCGTCAGGAGGTAACGCTGGCAGTGCGTCAGGTCACAAAAGTCGTAGCCCTCGTCCGCGTGCCGCCGCAGGTTCTTGAGCGCGTAAGTGCGCGCGGCGACCGCCAGCGCCTTGAGCGCTTCGAGTTCGCCCTCGACGCTGCCCTCGGCCGCGACGACGCCCAGCACGTACTCTTCGAGCGGCAAGTCGCGCGTGATATTTTTGCCGGTCAGGTGAACGCGAACTGGCACACCCGAAAGTGGGGCGGAGGCGCGCGCCCCGTTTCCGCCCGCGAGTTTCTCGTCTCCCGCGACCTCGTTGCCGCTCCGCCTCGCGTACTCTTCGAAAACGGAGCGGGCAACGCGCGCGCAGTCCGCCCCGCGCGAGCGCTTGAGAAAGACCAGGACGGCGAGGCGGACGCTCTCGGGCGAGACGCCTTCCTTCGCGCCCCTCTCGGCGGCGAAGCCTACGAACCAGCCCTGCGAGCGGTAGTCGTTCGCCATCGTGGACGTGCCCGTCTTGCCGAAGACCTCGAACGGCAGGGCGTTGAGCCCCGCGCCCGACGCCGTGCCGAATCTGACCGCGCCGCGCATCCCTTCCAGAATCTGTGTGCGGTGTTCCGGCACAATCTCCAGGCGCGCACGCTCCGCCGCCTGAAAACCGCCCGGCGCGACCTGCCTCGGGGAGAAGAGGCGGCCGCCGTTCGCGAGCGCCGCGTAGGCCGTGATTAACTGCACGGGCGTGACCGCGAGTTCCGCGCTTTCGCCTATGGCGTAGCTGACGCGCCACTCGCCCTGCGGCAGACTGCCCGCCGCTTCTTCTCCGTCCGCGCCCGCGCCCGTCTGCGTGCCGAAGCCGAACTCGCGCAGAGTGTCGTCGAACGCGTTCGTGTCAAGGCGCTCGCCTAACTTGCCGAAAAAGTAGTTGCACGAATAGGCCAGCGCCTGCGCGAGGCTGAAGGAGACCTCCGTCTTCTGGTGCGGGCACGAGATGGCAAGCTCCTTGTACGCGTAGCGGGTGCGGCAGAGCCTGCGCGTGCGCTCGTCAACCAACTGACGCCGCAAGCCCGCGAGCGCCGTGAAGGGCTTGATGGCCGAGCCGGGCGCGTACGCCTCGCCGAAGGCCGCGCGCGGGTTGACGACCGCGCGCAGTCGTCCCGTCTGCGGGTCCATCACGACGATTGTCCCTTCGGCGTCGCCGAGCGCACGCAGCGCCGCGCGCTCCAGCGCGGCATCCATCTCCGCGTCGGCGCTGCGGCCCCCGCCCCCGAGCACGGGCCTCTCGTCCAGAGCCTCCCGGCCAGAGAAGGAGGCGAAGGTGACGACGGCGACGCCGGCACAGAGCATTAAGAGGAAGGCGAGCGAGTGCGTGCGCGACTTGAGCGGGTGTGTGTTTCGTCTGGTTGACATGGCGGCGATTATGGGCCGGCCAGCGCGGCCCGGATACGCGCGCCCTACCTGCGTGAAGCCAAGCCTCCCGCAGAGATGCACTGTGGCGACCCACATCACCCGCCTCGGTCCAGTACATCCCGCGCGGCAGCAGTAACTGCACCCTCGCGCCGTCTGCCGTCACGTACCGCGCGCCACACGCGCGCCGCATAATCCCCGCCGAGTTACTAAAAAAAGACTCCAAGAGAAACGATGTCCATCAAGCGCATCATCAACACAGACACGCCGCGGGCCGTCGGGCGGGGCGTCGTGAAGCTGTTCCGCACGCGGCCCAAACTTCTGCTGTGCGCGGCGGGCCTGTGCCTGCTCTCCGCACTGGCGGCGGCCCTCTGGGTCAGGGAGCAGGCGCGGCGCAGCCTCGCCGACGAGCGCGCGCGGCTCGCCAACCAGGAGCTCATCCCTTTCGAGAAAAGAGCGCGCGCGCCCCTGCGCAGGAGTGAGATCAAGTTCTGGCAGAACACAGAGGCGACGCGCGCGGTCGTCCGCTTTCAGGATTCCTACTTCGCGGCGACAGACGGCGGGCTCGTTCGGTACGCGCCCGACGGGAACAACTCGCGCCACTACACCGTGCTCGACGGGCTGACCGAGAGCGACCTGACCGCGCTCGCCGTCTTCGACTCGAAGCTCTTCATAGGGACACGCTCCGAGGGGCTGCTCTCTTTCGACGGCGAGCGGTTCGAGAGCTACCGCTGGCTGGACCGGAAGGCGCAGGCGGTCACGGCGCTCCTGGCCGACGGCGGCCGACTCCTCGTGGGCACGTTCGCGGGCGGCTTGATCGAGTTCGACGGGCGGCGCTTCACGGAACTGCGCGCGGGGGCGGAGCGCGTGCGACTGCGCGCCGTCAACTGTCTGACCAAAGACGGCCCGCGCCTCTACGTCGGCACGTTCGACAACGGCCTCTGGCTACTGGAGGCGGGCCGCTGGCTGCACTTCCAGACGAGCGACGGCCTCGCCTCGGACCGCGTGGTGGGAATCGCAGCGGGCGGCGGGCAGCTTTTCGTCGCCTCCGACTTCGGACTCTCCGCGGCCGCGTCCGGCGGGCTGCAAGAAGCGGGCGCGTCACGTGCGCAGAGCTTTCGCACTCTCGCGACGCTGCCCGCTCTCACCAGCCTGATCGCTTACGGCGACCTACTGCTCCTCAGCAAAGACGACGGGGAACTGCTGGCGCTCGACCGCGAAGCGACCGCGCGGCAGTCCGTGGCGGTGAAGAACCTGAACTGGCCCAGGCCATCCGACCTTTCGGGCAGTCGCCTGGCGTTGGTTGACGACGAGCTGTGGCTCCTGGGCAGCCGGGGCATCTGGCGCGCGGGCGAGGACACGCTCACGCGCGGGCGCGGCCGACTCGCCTGGACGCCGTTCGGGCGCGCGGGCGAGGGGCAGCCCCTGACGACCAACGTCATCAACGCGATTGCGCTCGACCGCGCCGGGAATTTCTGGGCCGGAAATTTCCGCCGCGGGATAGACGTGCTTTCCCCCGACGGGAAGAAGCTCACGCACCTCGAATCCGAAGCCGTGCGCGAAATCAACTTCCTGCGAAGCGGCGCGGGCGCGAAGGACCCGGCGGTGCTGGCGGCGACCTCGCAGGGCCTCGTCCGCTTCGACGCGCAGTTTCGCGCCACGGGCGTGACGAAATCGGACGGGCTGCCCAGCAACTCCGTCATGCACCTGGCCGTCTCCGAAGGCCGGGGAGGCGCGACGGGCGCGGGTCCTTCCGCGGCGAACTTCCCGCTGGCGCTGGCGACCGCGCGCGGGCTCTCCCTGGGCCGGCCGGGCGGGAAGCTGCGCTCGCTCTCGACCGTGCAGGGGTTGCCGTCAGATCAGGTCTACACGGCGCTCTTCTTCCGCGGCGCGCTCTTCGCGGGGACGCTCGGCGGGCTGGCACAAATTGACGCCGACCGGATCGTGCGCGTCTTCAAAGACTCGAACTCGAAGCTCACGCACAACTGGGTGACGGGCCTCTGCGCCGCGGGCGGCCGCCTCTTCGTGGGGACTTACGGCGGCGGCGTCTTCGAACTCACCGCCTCGAACGAGCTGCACAGCTTCTCCGGGGAAATTGGCACAGCAACCATCAACCCCAACGCGATGTGGGGCGACGACGAACTGCTCTTCGTCGGCACGCTCGACGGCGCGTGGGTCTTCGACCTGCGCCTACAGAAATGGACGCACCTCAGGGACGAGCTGCCGGCGCGGACGGTGCTGAGCGTGGCGGGCGACGACCGCTACGTCTACTTCGGCACGACGAGCGGCGTGGCGCGCGTCGAGAAGAGTTACCTGAACGGGATGTGAGCGGCCCCAAAATTATGCGAAGTGCGAAACGGAAATTTAAGAGAATGAGAAAGAGCACGGCCGCAGCGGCGCTGCTCCTGGCCGCGCTCGCGCTCTCACTCGCCATTCCCCCGCCGCCGGGCCGCGCGCAGTCTGGCGCGCTCATCCCTTCATCGAAAGAGAAGCCCGACCCGAGCGTGCTCTCCTTGCAGGTGATGAACGTGGACGTGCTCATTGATAACCAGCACGCGCGCGTCCGCGTCCTGCAAATCTACGACAACCACACCCCGACCACGCTCGAAGGCAAGTACCTCTTCGCGCTGCCGCCCGCGGCCTCCGTCTCCGACTTCGCCGTCTGGGACAACGACACGCGCATCCCCGGCGTGATGATGGAGAAGCGCAGGGCCAACGCCGTCTACGGCGAGATCAAGCAGCAGGCGGTCGACCCCGGCCTGCTCCAGCAGGACGACGAGCACGAAGGGCGCTCGGCCTTCTCCGCCAAAGTTTTCCCGATCACCCCCTACGGCTCGAAGCGCGTCGAGATGGAGTACACCGAGACGCTCGCGGTCGAGGGCCTGACGTCGCACTTCACCTTCCCGCTCAAGCCGTCCGGCGGCGAGGCGCAGCGGGCGGGCGAGTTCAACCTGCACATACGCGTCGTCGGCGATTACCCTCTCAGCGTTTTGGATTCTGGCCCAACCGCTTACCCGCTCAGCGTCCTGAAGTCCGCGCCCAACGAGTACGAGGCGGAGTTCAGCGCGCGCGACGTTGACCTCGCGGAAGACTTCTCGCTCGACTACAAGATCGACGCGCCGCAGAGCGCGCTCTCCTTCATCGCCTACCGCGCGCCCGAGCGCGTCTCTGCTTACGACCTGCGCGACCCCTCGTCGTCAGCGCGCAACCCGGACGGCTACTTCGAGGCGCGCGCCGTCTTCAACGAAGAGGGTGAAGTTAAAAAGCCCGCCCGGCCGCGCAACGTCCTGCTGCTCCTGGACACGTCGCTCTCGATGTACGGCGAGAAGCTCGCGCGCGCGGTCGAGGCCGTGGACTACTTCCTGCACAGTCTCACGCCGCGGGACCATTTCAACCTGATGCTCTTCAACGAGGAGACCTCTCTCTTCTCACCCCGGCCGGTCGAGGCGAGCCCCGAGCAGGTGGAGCGCGCGCTCCAGTTCGTGCGGGGCTCGTCGCTCGGCGGCGCGACCGACCTCAGGAACGTTTTCGAGAAGGCGCTCGACGCGGCCCGAGCCTTCCCCGAGGGCGAGCGCAACCTGGTGCTCGTCTCCGACGTCAACCCCACTTCGGGGACGACCAGCGCGAAACAGATCGCGCGCCTCTTCGACGGCGGGAAAAAGGGCGAGGACAAGGGCGTCCCACGAGCGCGCCTCTTCGCCTTCGGCCTGGGCTCGGACGCGAACGACGCCCTTCTTTCGGAGCTGGCGAAGAAGACCCACGGGTATTTCGCGCGCGCGCGTGAGACGGAAGACGTTTCGACGCTGCTCAGGATTTTCTTCGACAAGGTGAGCCTCCCCGGCATAGAGAACCTGCGGCTCGGCTCTTCCGAGCAGTCGAACTTTTACCAGGTCTACGCCACGGGCGAGAACAGCTTCGACGGCTCAAGCTTCGCCTTCGTCGGGCGCTACAAAAAGCCCGCCGCGCAGGCGAGAGTGACGCTCGAAGGTCAATACGGAACTGGCACAATCAGCCTCGCGCGCGACGTGCGGCTCCCGGAGTTCGAGGACACGCACCAACACCTGCCGCGCCTGTGGGCGAGGGCGCGAGTCGGGCGACTTCTGGAGGAGATGAATCTGAACGGCGAGCGCGAGGACTACATCGCGGAGATCATACGCCTCTCGCAGAAGTACAGGTTCGTCACGCCGTACACGGCCTTCCTCGCCGCGCCGCGCGCCCTGCTCCGCCCGCGCCTGATACAGCCGGGCGATCCCGTGATTCGCGTCCGCACGGACCCCGCGATCACGTCCGTCTTCGCCGTGCTGCCTTACGGCGAGACGCTGCCGCTCAAGTTCCTGCAATCCGAAGGCGTCTGGGAGGTGCGGTTCTTCGCGCCCGCGTGGATGCCGGACGGGACGTACCGCTGCCGCCTGCTGATGACGGACCGCGCGGGCTTCGGCTACCAGGAGGAGAAGACGTTCGTCGTGGACAGCCACGCGCCGCGCCTCAAGGTCCGGCTGAAGTCTGAGACGGTGCGCGCCGGGGAGGAGCTTGAGCTTCGCGTGGACGCCGACAGCGACACGAGCCGCTTGGTGGCGAAACTCTACGGCGCGCGCCCCGCGCAGCTCTTCTGGTCCGCGCGGGAGAAGACGAACACTGGAAAGCTCGTCGTGCCCGCGAGTCTCGCGGCGGGCCAATACGTCCTGACCGTCACGGCCGAAGACTTCGCGCACAACCAGTCCACGGCGGAGGTCCGCGTGGAAGTAATCGGGCGGTGATAAAGAGCGATGCTACTGCCGAAGCGTAAATTGAACATGACGAGGCGGCGCGTGCTGGCGCTCGTCCTCATCTCTCTTTCCTGCGCCGCCGTCGCGCACAAGGTAGTCACCGGCGTGTCGGCGGAAGACGTCAGGGAAGAAGGCGCGCGCGCGGGCGACGAAGGGGAGACTGCCATCACGGCGGCGTCGTTCGCGCGCGCGGAATTCTTCGGGGCGCAGGCGCTCGTCCCGTACCCGACGGCCGAGGCGCGCAACCGCCTCGCGGACCTCTCGAAGAAATATCCGAACGAGCCGCGCATCGCCCTCAGGCTCTCGCAGCTGGACGAAAAACTGGGCCGGTTCGAAGAGGCCGAGCGCGAGCTGCTCGCCTTCGTGGAACTCGAAGCCGACAAGCATGAAGCCCTGACGGCGCTCGCCTCCTTCTACGACCGCCGCGCGCAGTTCGAGAAGGAGGCCGCGACCTTCGCGCGCCTGCTCGACGTCGCGCCCGCCGAGCGGCGCGCGGAAATCTTCTCGCGTCTCGTCGAGCTGGCGAGAGTTCACGGCCTTGAGAATTACCTCAAGCCCGAGTTCTATCAGAAATACATCGAGCAAGGCGCGGCCGTCTTCGAAATCATAGAGCAGCTTCTGGACAAGTTTGTGGAGGAAGAGAACTACCCCGAGGCCCTCAGGGTCCTGCGGCAATACAAGGAGCGATACCCCGAGCGGCAGAGTCACCTGTTCAAAAAAGAGGTCTCGATTCTCGTCGCGATGAAGAACGCGAAGGAGGCCGAGGGCGTTTACCGGAAAGCTTTCGACCCCTTCTGGCCGCGCGAGATGTCGGAGGAGTTTTACCAGTTCCTCAGCGGCCAGGACCGCTTCCGCGCCTACGGCCACGAGCTGTCGCAAGCCTTCGCGCGCGACCCCGCGGACTTCGACACGGCCCTGCGCCTCGTACATTACCGCGGCTACAAAGGCGAGCGCTCCCCGCGCGTCATCGCGGAGCTTGAGCGGGCGCGCGGCCAGCGACGAATCACCTGGAAGCCCGAAGAGTTGGCGACGCTCGCGCGCCTGGCTGTAGCGGACGGCGACGGCGACACCGCCTCGCGCTTCGTCTACACGCTCCACGCGCAGAACGAGCTGAAGCCCGGAAGCCCTTTGCGCGCGCAGGTGCTCTACCAGTTGTTCGAGTTGCTGTCCGACGCGCGCGACCAGAGGCTGGCGCTCACGCGCGGCGACCTGAAATTCTACGAGGACGTAGCCGCCTCGGACCCGCACCCTGGGATGCTCGGCGGCGTCCTCTCGCTCGTCCTCTCGGACACGGAGCCGCGGCGCGAACTCGAAGACCAGGAGCGCAGGGCCGTGCGCCACTTCAACCGCGCCGCGGCCTACCGCATCTTCACAAGCTACAAGCAGGAATACCCGACCTCGCCGGAATTGGCACAGATGTATCTGGACATCGTGCGCCTCTACGCGGCGGCCAGGGAGCCGCAGGTCGCGGCCGCGACGCTCGCGGAGTTCGAGGGCAGGTACGCGGACGCGCCCCTTTACGCCGAGGTCGCCCTGAAGCTCGCGGACTGCTACGTCGCGCTCGGCAAGACGGAAGAGGAGCACGCGCTTTACCAGCGCGTCTTGGATTACCTGGGCCAAAAGCGCGCGGCCGGCGACTGGCTCGTGCCCACCGCGGCCCACGCCCGAACAAGCGGCGCGGGGCCGACCGCGCTCAACGTCTACTCGGAGCCCACGGAGACGAAGCCCTCGGTCACTTACGACCCTTCCTCGTCGAATCGCGGCATCTACATCCCCACGGAGTTAGAGGAGAGCGCGGACGCCGCCGAGGGCGACGACGACGACGGCCGTTACACGGACTACCTCGTGTCCTTCGAGCGGCCGGCCGGGGACTCCGAGGGCGTGACTTACAGTGAGGTGCTCGAACGCTACGTCGCCTCGCTGGCCCGGAGGAATCAGAACGACGACATCCTGGTGCTCTACGCGAACGAGGTGAAGAAGTACCCGGACGAGCAGGGCCTCTATGAGCAGATGCTGCAATGGCTCGGCCAGACGAACCTCTTCGACGAGCAGTTGAAAGTCTACAAGGCCGCGCTCGCCAAATTCCCCACGACCGTCTGGCGCGACCGCCTCGCGCGCTGGTTCCTGCGGCGCGAGCGCAAAGAGGAGTTCGAAGCCTACTCGCGCGAGCTTCTGGCACAGTTGAGCGACCGCGAGGTTCAGGCTTACCTCGACCGCTTCATCAGCCTGAGCGCGGACCCGCAGGCTTCGAACGGCGGCGCGCAACTTTACCTGGGCCTCTACCGGCTCGCGCACGAGCGCTTCCCGCACAACCTGAGCTTCGTGCGGGGCCTGCTGAAGTTCTACAGCCAGCGCGGGCGCTGGGACGAGTGGCGCGGGCTGGTGGCCGAATACTATTTCACGTCGCGCGAAATCAGGGACGAGTTTCTGGCACACCTCGCGGGCCGCAACGAACTGCGCACGCACCTTGAGCGCGCGCGCGAGCGGAGTCTCGCCCGGAGCGGTGACGCCCGCGCCCTGGACGCGCTGCCTTACAAACTCTTCCGCGCGGACGCGGCCGCACACCTCGCCAACTACGAGGAGGCGATTGACGCTTACAGGGAGTTGAACCGGCTCTACCCGAACACGCCCGAGTTCTCCGAGCGCCTGATCTCGTTCACGCGCTCTCTGGGCCAGCACAACCCCAAGTTTCTGGAGGAGGCCGCGGAGCTTTCCAGACAAATGGCCGACGCTTTCCCCTCATCGGCCGCGTACCGCACGCGCGCGGGCGAGGTGCGTGCCGAGTTGGGCGACTACGACGGCGCGCGCAGCGAGTGGGAGCAGTTAATCTCGACGGGCCGGGGCGCGCCGGACACATATCTTGAGACGGCGACCGTCTACTGGGACTACTTCCAGTACGGGGACGCGCTCGGCGTCATCACGCGCCTGCGCGAGCGCGTGCGCGACCCCGGCCTCTACGCTTTCGAGGCGGGCGCGATTCTCGAAGCCATGCACAGGACGGAGGACGCGCTCGGCGAGTACGTCAAGGCGCTGGATTTCGACGGCTCGGATTACGAGAGCGGCGACAGGGCCGGGCGGCGTCTCGCCAAACTCTACAAGCGCGAAGGCACGCCCGCGCGGCTGCAAGCCGCCTTCGAACGCGAGCGCGCGCGACGCCCGGACAGTTCGCCTCTCGTCCTCGCTTACGCGGGCCTGCTGAGGGACGCGGGCGCGCGCACGGAGGCGGCCGCCGTCCTCAAACAGGAAATCACACGCAACGACTCGCGCGAGTTTCTCACGAGCGCGCGTGACATCCTCCCGGCCGACTCGGACGAGGGCGTCGGCCGCCTCGCGCTCGAACGCCTGGCGGCGCTCCCCCTGAGCCCGCGCTTCAGCATCTCTTACCAGTTGCAACTCGCCGAAGACTCGCTCGACCGCGGCCGCCGCGAGGAGGCCGCGGTCACGCTCGGCGCGCTGGTGGAAAAATTCCCGACCAACTACGGCGTGCTGGAGGAGGCCGAGAATCTTTACTGGCGCATGGGCTTGCGCGAAGACTCCCTGCGCGTCCTCGAAGGCGCGTCGCGGCGCGGGCGCGGGAGGTTCCACTACGTCTTCGGCCGCAAGCTGGCCGCGCGGCTCACGCTCATGGACCGCTGGCCCGACGCCGAGCGCGTGCTCTTGACGCTGCACTCGGAAGACAAGCTCAACACGGAAGTCTTTCACGAACTGGCGCGCGTCTACCTGCGCACTTCGAACGCCGGCGGCCTCAAGGAAGCTTTCCGGGAGACGCTCGCCGCCGTCAAAGAGCAAGACCTCGACCGCAGGGAATTGCACGCGCAGGTGGCCGCGCTCCGCAGGCGCATGATCGACGCCTTCACGCGGCTCAGGGACTACCCCGCGGCCGTCGAGCAGCACATAGAGATCATCAACCGCGAGCCCGAGGACGAGGAGAACGTCGAGGCCGCGATTGGCTACGCGAAGCGCTACGGAGGCGCGGACACTCTGCTGGCTTACTACCGGCGCACGGCCGACGAGGCTTACAAGAACTACCGCTGGAACGTCGTGCTGGCGCGCATCTACGAGGCCAAGAACGACCTGGCGAGCGCCGCCGAGAATTACAAGGCGGCGATCAGTAATCAGCCCGAGATGGTCGAGCTTTACGACGAGTTGGCACAAATTTACGCGCGCATGAACAACACGGAGGCCGCGCTCGCGGCGCTCAACCGCGCGCTGGAGTTGACGGGCGACGACCCCGCGTACGTCAGGCGCACCGTCGAGCTTCTGGAAAAGGCTGGCCGCCACCGAGAGGCGGAAGAGGCGCGGCAGAAGTTGCCCGCCGCCGCCGGGCCCGCGCGGCAGGAGACGGCGCGCTCGCAGTTCACGGAGGCCGAGCGGCTGAGGAGTGTGGAAAGGTCTAAGGCCGCGGCCGCCTACCGGCAGGCGTTCGACACCTTGTCCGCGGACCCGTTCGCTCACGAGTTGAAGGGCGCGGAGATTACGGGTTACGTGCAGGCCGTGCGCGACGAGGAGAAGTTGGACGCGGTCGCGGCGCGGCTCTGGCAGTTGCGCGACAAGTTGACGGCGGAGGCGTCGCGGAAAGATTCCAGGCTGGCGGGCCAGGCGAGCGCGTCTCTGAAGGTGTTGGACGGCGCGCTCCCGGAGGCCGTCGGCGGCGTGGCCGCTGAGAGGGGAACGGGCGACGAGCTGTCCGCGCTGTTCGCGGACTTCAACCGCCGCGTCGAGGACGCGCTCGGCCGTTCGGACGCCCACGAGACGCTCGCGCTCTTACAGAATTTGTGCCACCGCGCGGGCTTCGGCGTGCTCGAAGAGAAGATACTCGTCGCGCAAACGTCCGGCGCATACCAAACGGGGAACCGCGACCTTTACCGGGCGCGGCTGCAAGGGCTGGTCGACTTCTACGCGGCGCGCGGCGACTACCGCCGCGTCGTGGAGTTGATGGAGACGGAGCGCGCGCGCACGAAGGACGACAAGGCTTTCGACTACCTGCGCGTGATCGCGTCGAACGCGCGCGCCGTCGCGGACGTGAGCAAGGAACTGCAAGCCCTCAGGGAGAACTACCGCCGGCTCTCGCTCGGTAGCCCGGCCAACCAGGTGAACACGCCGGACGAGATGGTGGCGCGTTACCTGGAAGCGCTCTACGAGCAAGGCGAGGAGGGGAGGCGCGAGCTTCGCGAATTGGCACAGCAGGCGTCAGTCTACCAGCTCCAACTCATCAACTTCCTGCTCGGCCGCGGCGACCGCGAACTGGCACACCTGGCGATTGAGCGCGCGCCCTTCTCCGAAGCCTGGAAGCTCTCGCGCCACGCGGGGGCGAGCCTCGCGCTCGCGGAATACGGCCCGCGGAGTGAGGCTTACTTCGCGGACGCGCTGCAACTGAAGTCCGTCGGCGAGTTGGTCGCCGAGCGGCCCTCCCCGAAGCAGCCCGTCGGCGACGACTGGTTCCGGCTCGCGCACACTTACGGGCAGTGGCTCTACCAGGCGCGGAAGGGGACGACGACGGAGCGCCCGCGCGCCCTGCTCGCGGCGATGGTCGAGAACAGGCCGCAGGACCGGAACGAACAGGCGGCGCTCGGGCGCTGGTATCTGGGGCAGAAAGATTATCAACGAGCGCTTGAGCATTTGAGCCTGGCCGCCGAGATGAACGGCGCAGACAAGGCCACGCTGGCGGACCTCGGCTCCGCCGCTTTCCTCGCGGGCGACCGAAACAGGGCCGGGGAGATTTGGGCCAAAATCATCGAGGGCGAGCGGCCCGCCTTACAGGACTGCGAACTCTACCTCCGCACGCTCGGCGCGCACGGCCTGGCCGCGGAGGCGAGGGAGAAACTTTTCAAGGTGCTGGCCGGAGAGTTGTCCGATTTCGGCGACTACGAAAGCTACGAGGATTCCAGCCAGCTCGGCGCGGAGCAGCAGAAGCGACTCGAAAGTCTGCGGGCGATGATACGCCGGTTGGCGGAGTCGTTCGGAGAGGGCGTTGATGAAACTCATGCTGATGAGACTCAGTCGGCGCGAGCGCAAGGCGAGCGGGCGGAGTTTTTCTACAGGCTGAGCGAGGCGGCCGGCGACGGCGACTTCCTGCCGAAGATGCTGGTCGAAGAGTCGCTCGTCGCGCGCGCGCACGCGGGGCCGTTCTACGAGTTGTTGATTAAGCGGAGCGCCGCCCTGAGCAGTTACGAGCGCGACTACGATTACACGGCGCGGCTACAGAGCACTTGGAGCGCGGAGGAGGCCGAGGGGGCGCTCGACCAGGAGACCGGGTATGAAACTTCCGAGCCGCCGAGCGAGCGCATACGTTGGGAGCGCGCATACCTGGATTATCTGATCTCGCGCCGCGAGTGGGCGGCCGCGCGCGGCGTCGTCAAGGCAATCGAGACGGAGATCAATCGCCGCTACGCGCGGCCCGCGTGGCTGCGCCTGGCGAGTTTGCGGCTGGGACTCGCGGACGGGCGCGAGGCCGAGGCGATGGCGGGGCTGCGCCGCTTCGTCGGAATCGAGGGCGCGGCCGACTCGCTTGTCGTCAACACGCCAGGCGTGGAGCGTTTGAACATGGCCGTCGCGATGCTGAGGGAAGAGGGAAGAGAGACGGCAGCCGACCAGTTGCTCGAAGCCGCTTACACGCGCGAGCTGGCGCTCGAAAAGTACGGCGCGCACGCCTTCGTCGGCCTCGCGCGGTTGGCCCTCGCGAGGGGCGACGCGGCGCTCGGCCTCAAGATTCTGCACACGATGGTCGCGCTCTCGTCCGCCGAGACGAATGAGGAGGCCGCGGCCGAAGTGGCCTCGTGGCCCGCGGTCAAGGAGCGCGCGGCGAACCGCGCGAGGCAGGAGGGGGCCGAGATGGAGAACACGCTCGACCGCGCAGAGGCTTTGCGGCTCGCGGCGGAAACGGCCTCTGTCTTCGCGCAGTTCGACGCGGCGGCGAACTACCGCCGGCAGTTGTACGAGGCTTCGCCGGAAGACGAGACGAACCGCGTTGAGTTGGCGCGCGTGCTGTCCGCGAAGGGGGACGGAGACGGGGCCGTGCGCGTGCTCGCGGAAGTGATAGGAGACCGCAGGGCCACGAGGCGCGCACGCTGGCAGGCCGTCCGTCTAGCCCCCGAAATCGCCGGCGCGAGAAGCGAGCTGTGGCGTTCGCTGAAAGAGCGTGTGCGCGCGATCAACGCGGGCGACGAGGAGATGGCGGCCGCGCTCTCGGCCGTGGAAATTGGCACAGACGAAGCCGCACAACTTATCAGGACGGTGGAAGCCGCGAACCCGAATCCTTACCTGACCTTCTTCGGCGCGCTGCTCGAAAGAAGGCGGAAGGCGGGCGACGAGTTGCCGGGCCTCGTCCGCGCGCTCGTCGCGGGGAAGGACGCGCAGGTCGAGGGCGCTTTCGGGTTCGCGGAGGAGAGCCCGCTGCGGCAGATCATTCGCTTCTACGCGGCCAGCGGGCGGCCGCGCGCGGCGCTCCTGGCCTACGCGCTCGACCCGACGTTGAAAGATGGCGGCACGGAAAGCGGCGAGGATGAAGATTCGGGCGAAGGGCGGGGGATTAGTGTTGACGTGCAGACGAAGGACGGGCCGCGTTACTTGACGCTACTGGAGCGCGCGGCCGAGCGCGAGCTTGAGTCGCGGCGGGAGCTTCTGCGGCTGCTGTCCGAGGCGGCGGAGCAGACCGGAGACTTCGGCCGCGCCGTCGAATTCGAGAGGGCCAGGCTGAAACTGCTCCCCGCGGCGGCCGAGCGGCAGGCGGCCGCCGCGCGCATAGCCGAGTTGCTCTCGCGCCAGAAAGAGAAGTCCGGCCGCGAGTCGGTCACCTACAGCGTCGACCAGAATCTCATCGCGCGGCGCTAGAAGGGTTTCGTGATGCGTAAATGGAAACTGAAATTGGCGGCGTTCGCGGCCGGCTTCGGCCTCGGCCTGGCGCTTTTCCTCTGCGCGAGTTTCGTCGTCGGCCTCTTCACACGGGGCCGCCGGGCGGCGGCGACACGGGTTCAACCTCTGGCCCAAAAAACTTGCGGCGAGTCGCTCGGCTTCGCGTCGCCCGAAGAGGTGATCGCCGCGCTCAGGCACGAGGACGTGCTGGTCAGGCGCGCAGCCTTCGAGAGGCTGTTCCTGCGTCCGGGCGTCGTGACGGCCTATTACGACTACGAGCGTGACCGCGACTACCCGGAAAGGGCGGCGCGCGCGGAGGTGAAGTATCTCAACATAGACGAGCGCGCCGGGGACGAGGCGCTCGTCACGTTCGTCAGGTACGAAAACCCCGCGGCGCTGATTCTCAGGAAGGACGAGTGCGGTTGGGGGCTGGCGGGCGCGCTCAGCTCTTGGCTGCGCTCCGAGGATTACCCTTACCAGAATTGGCTCGAAACGCCCGAGAGGGCGGAGGGCGGCGCGCACGACATCCTGGTGCGCGAGAGCACGGGCGACGCCACGCGCTACACGCGCAACGCGCGCCTGCTGAGACTGACTCATAGCACGCTCACCGAAGTCGCCTCGTTCACGGAAGAGAGCATCACGCCCGTGGAAGGCTACAACGGGGCCGACTGGAGCGACGTTAAGACGCGCGAGACGACGCGCCACGCCCTCCTGCGGCAGACGGACGGGCGGCCCGAGCGCCTCATGCTGTGGACGCGAGGAGAGGTCATCATTTATTCGGGCGCGCCTCCGTCTTACACCTACTGGCTGGAAACGGACGGCGCGTGGCACACCGCGAGAATGCACTGGAGAGGGAGGGCGTCCGTGCGCCTGCGGGATGTGGGCCAGCGGACGCGCGAACTCGTCTGGGACGACGGGCGGCAGCGTTTCGTCGAAGAAAGGTGAAGATATGATGGCGCGGAAAATTGGCCGCGGAGTTTGGCGGCGGCGTCTTTTCATCGTCGGGGCTGCGGCGCTGCTTGCGTGCGCGGTGCTGATCGCTTACGCGCGAGTGTCTAAGATGCAGGCGGGCGCGTTCCCGCTGGCGGCAGACGTGCCGCGCGGCGCGCTTCTTTACGTGCAGTTCAGCGATTTGCCCGCGCTCGTCAGGCGCTGGAACGAATCCCAACTCAAAGAACGTTACCTCGGGAGCACGAACTTCCAGCAGTTTCAGAGCCGCCACCTCGCCCTGAAATTAATCGAGCGCTGGGAGGAGTTCAACAGCGCCGTGGGCTTTCCGCTCGACGCACTGACCGTGGCCTCTGCGACGGAGAACACGGCGGCCCTGGCCTTCTACGACATAGGGCGTCTGGAGATGGTCTTCGTCGCGCCCGCCGCCGAAGAGAAACTGGCGGCGACGAAATTTTTCGCGGGCGCGGACCAATTCGAGGAGACGGAACTGCCGGACGGCACCGTCTACTACAGCCGCGCGGTTGAGGCGGACCGCGGGCGGCGCGAGCAAAAATTCTGCTTCGCCAACGCGCGCGGCCGCATAGTCATCGCGACGAGCGAGCCGCTGCTCCTGCGCACGCTGGCGAACATCAACGGCAAATCGAGACGCGACCGCCTGAGCGACGACCCGTCGTTTAAGAGCCTGACCGCGGGGGCCACGCCCCACTTCCTGACCGTCTGGATGGACCAGGCGAAGCTCAACGACGACTGGTATTTCAAAAAATATTGGGTCATGCGGAACGTCGGGGCGCTGAAAAACATGCGCGCCTGTTTGCTCGACCTTGAGCTGCAACAGGGCCGCTGGGTCGAGCACAGGGACTTCCTGCTCGCGGGTCAGATGGAGGTTAAAACTTCCGCCGTGCCGGCCGAAGTCGCGCGCAGGGTCTTGAAGTTCATTCCAAATGATGCGCCCTACTTCAAGCTGCGCGCCCTGGACGAAGCCGAGCCGGCCGCGTCGCTCGTGCGTGACACGTTGACGGACCGCCTGCCGAAGGGCGGGAAGGGCGCGGGCGCGCCGGGCTGGCGCTGGCAGTACTACGACGACTCAGACTTTTACCCCGGCGGCGGCGAAGGCGACGAGTGGGGCGGCGGCTATTACAGTCTCGGCCCGAAGTTCGATTCCGAGATTGACGACCCCGAAGACGCGCAAGTCGAGGACGAAGAGGAATTGGCACACGGTCGCCCGCGGCGTGACATGGAGCGCGAGTCGGACGAAGGCTTGCGCGACTCCCTGGCGGCAGCGCGCCCGCTTTACGTCGTGACCGTGCAGAGCCCGCGAGTCTTCGACGGCCCGGTCTTCGCGGAGTTCCGCAAGGGCGCGGTGATAACTTTGCAGTCGCCCGGCAACTTCAGCGCGCCCGCCTTCGAGCGCTCAGTCGCGCGCCTGGCCGAGAGCCGACTGATGATCGCGGGTTCGAGCGCCGGGCTGAGTTGGGCCGACGCGCGTTGCGGCGGCCAAGCGTGCAGGGAACTCAGGCTGCCCGCGCTCGGCTGGGCGATGTACTACGTGCTCAGGGGGCCGGACCTCGTCGTGGCGAACAGTTCGGAGATGATGGGTGCGATGCTCGGCGGCAATGATTCCGGCGCGCCGGATTCGAAGTCTACCGCGGCGCTTCACGACCTGACGGTGATTCGGCTGGGCCAGAGGGAGCAGGCTTTCGATTCGCTGATGCGCGAGCTGGACGCGCCGCGCGTCCGCGCCTACTGGCGCGAGCGTAAGAAAGACCCGGCTGAAGCGGACGGCCCGTCGCAGGAGTTCTTCTCGGGCAACGTCGCGAGCCTCCTGGACGTGGCGTCGCCCGTGGGGGAAATCAGGATTAAGAGGAGTTTTCAGAAGAACCGACTGCGCGAAGAGGTCGAGTTCGTCTTAAAGTAAATTTTGCTTTAGGCCAAAACGTGCGGCCCGAGCACCAGCAGGCCGATGGCCGCGGCACCGAGTGCGGTCAGGAGGACCGCGCCCGCCGCCACGTCTTTCGCCTTCGCGGCCAGCGGGTGAAACGCGGGGGACGCCACGTCCGTCAGGAACTCGAACGCGGTGTTGAGCGCCTCGGCCGTCCAGACGGAAACGATTGCCAGGATTATCCAGCACCATTCGGCGCGGCTCAGGCCGAAGTGCAGCCCGAGGGTCACGACCAGCACGGTCGCCAGGACGTGAATCCAGGCGTTGTGCTGCGAAGCGATCATGACGCGAATGCCCTTGAGCGCGCACTTGATGCTGCGTATCCTGCCGGTGAAAGTTAGCGGCGCGTGGTTGTTCATAGTCTTCAAGGTGTGTGACGTGAAAGAGTCTCGGCCGGCCGCCGGGAGTTTCGCCTCGCGCGTCGCCAGGCGAAGGCCGCGGCCGCCCCCAGTATGAGCCCGCCCGTGGAGGACACCCAATCGTGCCAGACAACGTACTTCAAGTAAATGACCTGGAGCAGCACGGCGGCGGCCGAGACGCGCGCGACGCGCGAGCGTGAGGTCAGTAAAGAGTAGGTGAGAAAGAGCGCGTGGCCGGAGACGTAAGGCACGTGGCCGAGAGCGCGCCAGATCGCCGTGCCCGTGACGAGCGCGTCAATCGCCAGGCGTAAGCCGCTTGATCGATGAAATCTTTCGGCGCGGTCTAAGAGGAAGGCGACGAACGGGACCACTATGGGGACGACGTAGACGTATTGCCCCGCGCGCCCGCCCGCGGGGAAGCGCAGGGTGACGTAAGCCGCGTAGAGGGCCGCGCCGGCGAGAGAGGAGAGGAGGACGACCGGCGGGCGAAAGATGAAGGGCCGCCGCGACACTGAGAATTCCCTCAAGGCTGATTCTCCTTATTCAACCCCTTAGCGCCTCCCGAGTGAGTGGCTTTGGTCTTTCACGCCGAGGCGCAAAGGCGTTGAGCTTATGTTTTGAACTGCGCTTCGGTGGGAGTCGTGACTTCCTGTGGAACAGTGTCCTTCCGGCTGAAGCAGTTCGAGAATTCTAGCCAGCAAGATTTCCAGAAGCGCACGGGGCCGTAGCCGCCTGCCGAAAGAACCTGTCTGTGGCCCAGGTAGACGACCGCGACGGTCCCGGCGTAGAGGAAACGGTGGAATAAGCTGACGGCCCGCGCACGCCCGCCGGACTTCAGGCCGCGCAGGTAGAGGAGCAACTCTGACTCGAACCTGACGTGCGCCCTCTCGTCCGACAGAATCTTGTCGCAGACGGCCCTCAGGATTTTCGAGCCAGTGCAGTTCTTCAGCGCCTTGTAGTAAGTGAGGGAGATGATCTCGGCGGTGATGAGGACCGTGACGGAAAGCTCGTAGCCGAAAAATTTTCTCAGCCTCCTGAAGACTGTGTCCGTCCACTGCTTTTTCAGGAGCCCCATGCCGTGCGAGAGCATGAACCTCTTGAGGAGGAGCGCGTGCTGCTGCTCCTCCTTGATGAAGAGCTGTGTGATCTCGTACAGCACGCGGTCGCCGAAGTGCGCGGAGAAATCGCCGGCCGACTTCAGCAGGCCGCGCCCCTCGGAATACTCGCCCAGTTGAAAGGCCGCGACGGATTTTTCTATCAGCCGGATTCCCTCCGGGGAGAGCCGGTCTTCGGCCCCCCACGGAATCCCGCCCGAACTCCGGGCATTCCCCTCGAAGTAAACGAGCCACGCCCGCAGCGACCGCCGCATGATTTCGCGCATGAGAAGTCTCCTCTCCGAAAAGCGCTTTGCGATACAAAGCACATTATCATAGCCGGGTTTATTGTCAAGCGGTTGTTCGCTCAAGCGCCCGCGGGTGCCTGCGTCGCTTCGGGACGAGCGCCGCTCCCTGCCGAAAGGCGGCCACGCCTGACCGCCCGCCCCTGCCGTTGACGGCAAGCTAAGCGCACTTCACTGCAAACCTGCGCCCGGCGGCGCGGGGGCCGGCGTATCCTCTCGGGACGAAGCGCCAGACGGCCTCGCGAAAGGAGTTCCGCCATGAAACTGACAAACGTCTCGAAGGGTACAGCCAGATCACTTTTGGTAGCGGCGTTCGCGCTGCTCTTCTTCGCCACCTTGCTGGACATCACGCAGAGCGCCGCCACTCCCCCCGCGGAGTTTCAAGTGGCGGCGGACGTGACGCCGACGGCCACCAGCCAGCCCGCGCTCGTGCAGCGCTACCAGCAGACGATCACGCCCGAGGCGCTGGCCGCGCGCCTCTACTTCCTGGCCTCGGATTTTTTCGAGGGCCGTGAGACCGCGACGCGCGGGCAGAAACTCGCCGCGCACTATCTGGCCTCGCAGTACCGCCTGCTCGGCCTCGCGCCCAAAGGCAACGCCAGGACATCCGACCCGCTCTCCCCGGACGCCTACTTCCAGCCGTTCACCGTCTACAGGAGGACGCCCAGAGAGACGCGGCTGGAAGTTTTGACGGGCGGCAGCGCCGTCGCGTCGAGCACCTTCTCGGCGGAGGCGCACGACGACTTGTCCTACTTCCTGACGGGGAGCACGGCCGCCGCGACGGGCGGCGTGGTCTTCGCGGGCTACGGCATCGCGGACGACCAGCTCGGCTACAACGACTACGCGGCGCTCAAGGCCAGGGGGATTTCGATTGACGGGAAGTGGGTCATGATTCTCGCGGACGAACCGCTCGCGGCCGACGGGGCCAGTTTGCTGCCCACCGCGGACCGCAAGCAGAGCAAGTGGGCGGCGAGTCTCATGCCGAAGAGGAAGGCGCTGCTTGAGGCGGGCAGGCCCGCGGGCGTCCTCGTGGTGAGGCACGCCGGGCCGCGCATGCAGGGGACCTTCGCGGAGAACGCCGCGCAGGCTTCGCTCGCGGCGCGGCGCGTCGGCCCCCTCTCGCTCGGACAGTCAACTTTCCCGCCGACCTACGCCGTGTCCGTCAAGCTGGCGGATCAAATTCTGGCCCAGAGCGGCCAGAGAGTTGAAGACCTCAGGCGGCAGATCGACCAGGGTCTGAAGCCGCAGGTCTTCGAGGCGGGCGGCGTCGCGGTCAGGGCGACCGTGGAGCAGTCGGCGGGGCTGGAGACGGAGAACGTGCTGGCCTTCATAGAGGGCTCGGACCCGCGGCTCAAGGACGAGGTCGTCGTCATCTCGGCGCACTACGACCACCTCGGCCTCAACCCGGCCCTCAAGGGCGACCAGATTTTCAACGGGGCGGCCGACGACGGCTCCGGCACGGTCGCGTCGCTCGAATTGGCACAGGCGTTCATGCGCGCCAAGCGCGACGGGCACGGCCCGCGCCGCTCCGTGCTCTTCATCAACTTCTCGGCCGAAGAGAAGGGCACGCTCGGCTCTGCGCACTACGCGCTGCGCGAGCCGCTCGTCCCGCTCGAAAAGACAATCGCCGAAATCAACATGGACGGCGTCGGCGGGATCGACCCGAAGCACCCGGCCAAGAGCCGCAACTACGTTTACATCGTCGGCTCGGGCGACCTCTCCCGCGAGATGATAGAGGCCAACCGCCGCGTCAGGGAGTTGACCAACATCAACCTGGACCTGACCGACGGCCCCAACTTCGCCTCCGACCAGCTCTACTTCCAGGCGCAGCTCGTCCCCTTCATCTACTACTCGACCGGCCTGATAGAGCACTACCACCAGCCGAGCGACGAGCCCGCGACGATTGATTACGAGCACCTGGCTCGCGTCACGCGGCTCGTCTTCGCGACCGCGTGGCAGATCGCCAATCAGGAGTCCAGGCCGCCGTCGGCCGACAGGAGCCGGTTGAAGCTGGACGGCTACGTCTGCCCCCCGTGCGCTTTCGAATGTGATACGCTTGTTCACGCCCGGCCGGGCGAGTGCCCCGTGTGCGGGATGACCCTCGTCCCGAAATACTCCGGGCCGGGCGCGGCGGCGCGGCGCTGACAGGGGCCTCGACGGCGCGGGCGCGTGACATGCCGAGCCGTGATAGGCTATGCTCTGTCGGCGGCCGGCTGTTTGAAAATTTCGGCAATGATAAAGCGGGGATGAGGGATGAAAGAAGAACACTCTTTCTTCATCCCTCATCCCTTTTTCGGAGAGGTGCAGGAGTGGCTGAACTGGCAGCACTGGAAATGCTGTGTACGGGGAACCGTACCGTGGGTTCGAATCCCACCCTCTCCGCCAGAGAATAAGGCGAAGGTGAAAGGCAAAAGGAAGACTCTCGGTTTGTCTTACCTCTTGCCTTTTTACTTTGCCTCGGTTGGGGGCTTTGTGCTCATGCGAAAGAAATTTCTGTGCGCGGTCTTGCTCGGCGCGGTGGCGGTGTTGGCGCTCGGTTTCCCGCGGGGCGGCGAGGCGCAGAGGCAGCAGGCGAGGCGCGGGCAGGTCTGCGGCGACCCGGCGATGAGTTGCGGCGAGGCCAACATGTTTCAGCCTTACGACCTACAGTTCCGCATCCCGCGAAACGCCGTCATCTGGGAGTCGGAGCAATTCTACGCAGTCATGCTGAAGAGCGTGAGCGCCAGGCATGACTGTGAGGCGCACGTCCCCGAGGACGAGCGCCTTCAGGCCCAATCGCTCTTCCCGCGCCACAAGGTCTTCGCCGACAGGTGCCCGGAGGCCGGGACGCTCTACTACACGGGCACGAATACCGACTACCGCTTCATGGCCGTCTACGCGGGCCGGACGCGCGCCGAGGCCAACCGCGTGCTCGCGATGGTGCGCGCCACCGGAAAATATCCGACGGCGAACCTGCGCCGCATGCGGACGGGATTCAACGGCACATAGCTTAACGGCTGTGACGAAGTCTCCTGCGTCGCGGACGCGCCATGCTCAGGCTTCCCAACCGCTCGTTGCGAAGACGGCGCGAAAGGGGTAGAGTAAGAGCCTGGAGCGCACAGTCACTGCGTAGCGCTGAGGAGCGGGAAAGAGCACGATTTGGAAGATAACAAGCTGGCGGCTGATGAAGCCCGACGTGCCGTGCAGCACGAAGCGGTCAAGGCGGAAATCGAAGGGGACGTTAACGCAGAGATTGCCGCGCACGCCGAGGGCGCGACGCCCGCCGAAGCCCGGCGCGAGGCGCAAATCGCCGGCGAGTTTCGCTCGAAGGCGGTCAACGAAGTGGTCGAGACGGAGCGTGAGGTCGAGCGCTCGCGCACACTCGCCCGCGTCTCCCAGGTCGTTGATTTCATCTTTTACGTAATCTACGCGCTTCTAGGGCTGCGGTTATTGCTCGAACTTCTGGCGGCGCGCCGAAGCGCCGGGTTCGTCCAGTTCATTGCGAGCGTGACCGACCCTTTTTACGCGCCGTTTCGCGGGATCGTCCCGAGTCCGACGGCCGAAGGCGGCTACAGGTTGACGATGCCGCTGATCATTGCGATTATTGTTTACCTGCTGCTGCATCTCGGAATCAAAGCGCTGCTGCGGATGATCGCGCACCGCCGGACCGAGATTTGAACAGGACCGGCGGCCGAGTTTTTGACAATTTATCAGACTTCGGGCTCCGCACAACGCTTGCCTTGTGAACCCCGCCAGGCCGGGAACGGAGCAACGGTAGCAACGGCGGCGTGTGCTGCGGGTCAGTCCGGAGTCTGGCCCATTTAAGAGCAGTGACGAGTGACAGGTGACGAGTGACGAGCAGAAGGCTTTTGCCCGTCGCTTGTCACTCTTAACTCGCCACTGCTTTTCCATGTCTTACCAAATAATCTAACGGCTCGGGAGTAGGTAACCCCCATGAGACCTGCAAAAGCCTTAGTCCTGCTCTGGTTTCTGATCGCCGTCCCGACACTTTACGGCCAGGCTTCCAAGAGCGCTCTAGAGTTCAACGACAGCGGCAAGGCCAAACACGCCAGCGGCGACCGCGAAGGGGCGCTGGCCGATTTCAACCGGGCCATAGAGCTTGATCCGGGCTACGCCATGGCCCACAACAACCGCGGCGTCCTGCTCAACGAGGCTGGCGACTACGACGGCGCGATTGCGAGCTACACCACGGCCATCAAACTCGACCCGCGGCTCGCGAAGGCGTACTACAATCGCGCCATCTCGAAAACGGCCAAAGGCGACCTCGACGGCGCGATAGCGGATTACACCAGCGCCCTCGGCATAGACCCCCGCTACAGGTCGGCTTACAACAACCGCGGACTCGTCCACGCCCGCAAGGGCGGTTACGCGGCGGCGATGGCCGACTACGATAAAGCCCTGGCGCTCGGGGACGACAACGGGCAGACTTACGTGGCCCGCGGCGTGGCGCGCGGCGAGAGTGGCGATTACGACGGGTCGATCAAAGACTTCGACAAGGCCCTGGAAATAAACCCGCGCAACGCCTCCGGCTACATCAACCGCGCCCACGCGAGGTACTTGAAGGGCGACACGGAGGGCGCGATCAGTGACTACGGCAAGGCCATAGAGTTCGCCCCCGAGTACGCCGAGGCGTACAATGCCCTGGCCTGGCTGCTGGCGACCTGCGAGAAAGACGGGTGCCGCGACGGGAAGAAGGCCGTCGAGTACGCACGCAAGGCTTCGGAGTTGACCGAGTGGAAGAACCCGAAGTTCCTGGACACGCTGGCGGCGGCTTACGCGGGGGCGGGCGACTTCAAAGCGGCCGCCGAGTGGCAGCGGAAGGCTTTGGCGTTCCCCGAGTACGCCGCGAGCAACGGCGACGAGGCGCGCCGCCGCCTGAAACTGTACGAACAGGGGAAACCTTATCAGGAGAAGTAAGAAGCGATGAGTGATGAGTAATCAGTGAAGACGCTCTTACTCATCGCTAATCACGCATCACCGGGTTTTTTATGTCTTACCAGGTCATCGCGCGCAAGTGGCGCCCGCAGCGTTTCGAGGAGGTGACGGGGCAGGAGCCGATCACGCGCACGCTCCGCAACGCCATCGAGCACGAGCGGCTGCATCACGCCTACCTCTTCTCGGGCGCGCGCGGCGTCGGCAAGACGACGACCGCGCGCCTCCTGGCAAAAGCGCTCAACTGCCACAAGGCGACGAAGCCGACCGCCGAGCCGTGCGCCATCGACGACCCCGCAGCGTGCGCCTCGTGCCGCGAGATTGCGGAGGGGCGCTCGATTGACGTGCTGGAGATTGACGCCGCGTCGAACACGGGCGTGGACAACGTGCGCGACGCCATCATCGGCAACGTCGCCATCGCCCCGGCGCGCGACCGCTACAAAGTCTTCATCATCGACGAAGTTCACATGCTCTCGGGCGCGGCCTTCAACGCGCTCCTCAAGACGCTGGAAGAGCCGCCGCCGCGCGTCACGTTCATCATGGCGACGACCGAGAAGCATAAACTGCCCGAGACGATCCTCTCCCGCGTGCAGCAGTTCGAGTTCCGCACGATCCCGACGGCCAAGATCGCTGAGCGCCTGCGGCTCATCGCCGACGCCGAGAAAGTAAAAATCGCAGAGGACGCGTTGCGCGAGATAGCGCGCGCGGGCGAAGGCTCCATGCGCGACGCGCAAAGCGCTTTCGACCAGGTCATCAGCTTCACCGGCACAAACATCAAGGCCGAGGACGTGGAGACGGCGCTGGGGCTGGCGAGCGCGGAGATGCTCTCGCGCGTGGTCGACGCCGTCGCGGGGCACAAGACTGCCGAAGCGCTCGCGGTCGTGGACGACCTGGTGATGCGCGGCCACGACCTGCGAAACTTTTGTCGCGATTTATTGGCACACCTGCGCGACCTGCTGGTGGCGAAAGTTGCGGGCGAAGACGGGCTGCCCGACGCGGCCGTCTCGGACCGCCGCGCGCTCATCACTCAGGCCGACAACTTTTCCGAGTCGGACCTGGTGCGCTTCTTCCACTCGCTGACCGAGACGGAGAACAGCCTCCGCACGGCGGCGCACCCGCGTTACCAGCTCGAAGTCGGCCTCGTCAAGCTGATGGAGATGCGGCGCGTCGTCTCCATCAACAACCTGGTCGAACGCCTGTCGGCACTCGAAGAGT
>DATMVE010000121.1:0-19427 GCA_035563515.1 Pyrinomonadaceae bacterium | reverse complement strand
GAGCTGTTCGGCGAGGGCTTCTTCCTGAGCAACGCCGACTGCGAGGCTTTCTTTCATCACTACACGGACGGGACGGGTGTGAGCGAGACGGACCCGCGCGTCGCGCCGCTGCGCGCGTCGGACCACTCGGGGCTCCCGCCGGCGCTCGTCGTCACGGCCGGCTTCGACGTGCTGAGGGACGAGGGCGAAGCCTACGCCGCCGCGCTCAGCGGGGCCGGGACGGCGGCCGAGGTGATTCGCTTCCCCGCGCTCGGCCACGGCTTCATCAACATGACGGGCGTCTCGGCGGCGGCGCGGCGCGCGACCGTGGAAGTCGCCCGCGGCTGGCGCGCGCTCAATGAGAATTTGAAGTCTCAGATTTGAAATCTCAAATTTCTCGCCCCGCGTATTCTTACCGAGAGACTCAAAGGGTTTCCCGGTCTCTCTTCATCACCCCCCGCTTGGAGGAATTTGTTCTGTGCGATACAGCGTTGCCGGTAAGGTCGTTCTCATCACGGGGCCCGCGCGCGGCATCGGGCGCGAGACGGCGCGGAGGCGCGAGGCGCGCGGCGCGCGCCTCGCGCTGGTGGGGTTGGAGCCGGGGCGATTGGCCGCGCTCGCGTCGGAGTTGGGCGAGGGTCACGCGTGGTTCGAGTGCGACGTGACGGACCAGGCGGCGACGGAGCGCGCGGTCGCCGGCACAATCGAAGCGCTGGGCCGGCTGGACGTGGTCGTCGCCAACGCAGGCGTTGCGAGCCACTGCACGGTGGCGGCCGGGCCCGTGGACGCGCTGGTGCGGACCATCGAAGTGAACCTGATAGGGGTGGTGCGGACGGTGAGCGCGACGCTCCCGCACGTCGCGGCGGCGCGCGGCTACTACCTGCTGATCTCTTCGGCGGCGGCGCTGGCCCCCATGCCCGTCATGTCCGCTTACGCCGCGGTGAAGAGCGGCGTCGAGCAGTTCGGCAACGTGCTGCGCCTGGAATTGGCACACAAAGGGGTCGCGGTCGGCGTCGCGCACCCGTCGTGGATAGACACGGACCTCGTGCGCGACGCGCGCGACGACATGAAAAGTTTTAACGAGATGCTCGCGAGTCTGCCGTGGCCGTTCGGCTCGGTCACGTCCGTCGAAGACTGCGCCGCCGCGCTCGTCCGCGCCGTGGAGCGGCGCAAGCGCAAGGTCTACGTGCCTGGGACGCTCGCGCCCATCTCGGCGCTGCGCTACCTGCTGGCGAGCCCGCTCTCCGAGTTCATCATGGGGCGCAACGCCCGCCGCCTGCTCCCGCAGGCCGAGCGCGAGGCCCGGGCGCTCGAACGCTCCTTCGGCTCCCACAGCGTCGAGACGACGAGCAAGTCAGTGCCTCCTGCCGCACCGGGCGGGTCTCAGGCCGAGTCTTACCCGCCCGCCACCGCAGGCGGCACTGGCAAGGGCGTCACTCCTTAGCGGATACATCTCTCGCCAACAGCAATCATTCACGCGAAGCCGCCCGAGGCGCAAAAGCACTGCCGCCGCGCCGTCTCAAGGCGCGACTCCCCGCACCCTCGCGTGTGAATTATTTATGGCACAGTTTGTTAAGTCTTCTGTCAACGGAGCGCGGCGTCATGCTCGTCGCATCCTCTTGTATGCGTCGCTTGTGGCTGTCCTCTTCTCGTCCGGCGCTGCGGCGGCCTCGGCCCAGGTCGGCCCTTACGCGGACAACACTCCAGAGGTCGTGAGCTGGATGGCCGAGCGTGCGCGGCGCGCGCGCGGGGCGGCCCGAGCGCGTCCGCTTCCCCCTCGTCCGCAAGTCCACGGGCTGGGGCTGCATCTGCCCCGACTACTACATCGGCCTCAGCACGGCCACGACGGGCGGAGACACCTGGGTCGAGCCCCGCTTCACGCGCACGCTCGCGCGACCCAGCCGGAACGTGATCGTCATCGCCGAAGGCTACTTCACAGGCAGGCGCGTCACGCGCGACCTGCGTAACAGCTCCGGCGAGCCCGAAGAGTGGATTTATAAGCTCTGGGAGTTTCGCGTCACGCGCGTCCGCCTGCTCCCCGAGGGCCACGAGTTTTACGACGAAGACTCGCCGCTCAACCGCGTCGCCGTCCTGCGCGGAAAGCGCTGACGCGCCCGCGCGCCTTTCGACAAGACTTCATCCAGCCAGGCAACACCCCGCGCCCGCCCCGCCTCTAAACGAGACTCTCATACAAGGAAGGTTCATAGAAATGCACGCTCTTTTACTCTCACTTCTACTCGGGTCCGTCTCAGGCGCTTTAACTAACGCGGCGCAGACCGACGGGCAGTCCGGGCTCCTGACGCGCACGATCTCCGTCGGCAACAAGTCGTACACTTACCAGGTCTACGTCCCTTCGAGCCTGCGCGGAAAGCAGAACGTGCCCGTGATTCTCTTCCTGCACGGCATAGGCCAGCGCGGCGAGGGCGGGTTCATCCCCGTCAAGGGCGCGGCCGCGGCGTTCGCGCGTCAGTACCTCGAAAAGGTCCCGGCGGTCGTGCTGCTGCCGCAGTGCAGCCGCGGGCTCTACTGGAACGACGCGGAGATGGAGCGGATGGTGATGGCCGAGCTTGAGCAGACGGCCGATGAGTTCGGCGCGGACGCGAAGCGCCTGTACCTGACGGGCGTCTCGATGGGAGGCTTCGGCGCGTGGCACATGGCGGCGGCGCACCCGGAGAAGTTCGCGGCCGTCGTCTCCATCTGCGGCGGGAGCCCCCTGAGGTCCGGCGACCGCTTCGCGCCCATCGCGCGCAAGGTGGCGACCACTCCGGTCTGGGTCTTCCACGGGAGCGACGACCCCATCGTGCCGGTCAGCGAGTCGCGCCAGATGGTCGAGGCGTTGAAGAACGTGGGAGGCAACCGCGTGCGCTACAGCGAGTACGAGGGCGTCGGCCACAGCGTCTGGTTCAACGCGCTCGCCGAGCGCGACCTCATGCCCTGGCTTTTGGCACAGCACCTCGACTGAACCATTCGACCCCTTCGCGGCCCTGGTTTTTCTGTTGTCGCGCCTCCGGCGTGAACTAAGTTTTTTCGCAAAGGCGCGACAACAGAAAGACGGAAGCCGCGAAGGGGTCGAGTCATTCCGCCCGCCGCGTCTTTCCCTTCTAAGACTCGTGCTCGAAGATGAGGCTCAGGCAGGTGAGCGCGCCGTCGGCCTTCATGAATTCCGAGGTGTCCAGCACCTCCGTCCGCTCGTAGCGCTCCCGAACCATCTCAATCGTCCTCGGGAAACGTGCCTGTAGGAAGAGCGTGTCGCGCACGCGGAGCGCGTTGGCGGCGAGCGGCTCGTCCTCCGCGACGGCCAGCAACTCGAACCCACCGAAAGTCTCCGTCTCGACCCACGCCGGGTTGACGAGCAGAGTCCGCTCGTCCAGCGCCGTGCAGGCGGTCTTCAAGTGCAAACAGTCCCTCATGTTGACAGGCGTTACCTTGTAACCCAGCGGCCCGAGGATTCGCTTCAGCTCCTCAACCGCGCGCGCGTTCGTCCGTGACGAAAGGCCCACGAACATTTCGCGGCCCACGCGCAGCACGTCGCCGCCGTCCAGCGCGGCCGCGTCGGAGAGGCGCGCGGTGTCGCGGTACGCGGCCAGCACGCTCTCGACGGCCGCGGGCTCGCCGCGCCGCCACTCAGCCGTCATGTTGGTGACGACCGCGAGTTCGTCGACGACGACGGCCGTGTCCTCTATGAAACAGCCGTCGTAGTAATTAGCGTTCACCGCCAGCCGCTCGACCCTGGCACCCGCGCGCGCGAGCGCCGCGCAATACTCCTCGTGCTGCCGCAAGGCCAGCTCGTAATCAACCTCGCCGTAGGCGGCGGCGATGTCGCGCGAGACGGCGTTTGTCAGTGCTACCAGCATAGATTTTTGGCACAGGGCGCGAGTCCGCGCGCGTCTTGGCGCGCGCGACTAATCCGCCGCGACGGGCTCGTGCTCCGGGTCGATGGTGGTCAACTCGGCCATGACCATGCGCTCGCCCGTCTCCGCATCACAAGTGTCTTCGGTCGGCTCTTCGACCGCCGGGTCTCCGCGGCGCGGCAGGAAGAACACAACTAGGAGCGCGAGCGCCGAGACGACCGTCCCCGTCCAAAAGACCCTGTGAATCGCCGAGGCCATCGCCCCGCGCAGCGCGTCCAGAGCGCCCGGCGCGAGCGCGGCCTGCGCGTGCGGGTCGATCAGCGCGTTCGGGTTCGCGGCGAGTTGCTCCGCCCGCTCGGGCGTCAAAGCGGCGTTCCCGCCGCGCGCCACTTCGCTCAACTCAGAGGCGAGCCCCGCGGAGAGGACCGCGCCCATCACGGCGACGCCGACCGCGCCGCCTATCGAGCGCGCGAACTGGTTGAGCGAGGTCGCAATGCCCAACTGCGCGCGCGCGACGGCCTGCTGCACGGCGATGAGCAGCGTCAGCATCGTCAGACCCAGCCCCGCGCCGATGAGCATCAGGTCTACGTAGAGCCAGACGCGCGCCGTCTCGCGTTGAAAGATCGAGAGCAGCACGAAGCCGAGCGTGAGCAGCGCGAAGCCGACGATGCTCGTCGGGCGGTAGCCGACCCGCAGCAGCAGGCGTCCGCCGATGATGGACGTCCCGACCCAACTCAGCATCAGCGGCATCAGGAGCGACCCGGCTTCGGTCGCGGTCGAGCCCAGAGCGCCTTGCGCGAAGAGCGGGATGAAAGAGATCGCGCCGAACATCGCCACGCCCGCCAGGAACCCCGCGGCGACGGCGACCGCGACGACGCGGTTGCGGAAGAGCTTGAACGGCACAATCGGGTCCGCCGCGCGCCGCTCGACCCAGACGAAGAGCGCCGTGAGCGCCACGGCCCCCGCGAAGAGCGCCAGGTTCGCGGGCGCCAGGAGCGTCGCGAGGCTCGTCCCGCCCTCCACGAGCGCGAGCATCAGGAGCGTGATGGCCGCCATCAGGAGCGCGCCCCCCGCGTAATCGATCACAGGCCGCTTCGTGCGCCTGGGCTCCTTGAGGGCGAGTCCGATGATGAGCGCGGCGGCGAGCCCGACGGGGAGGTTGATGTAAAAGACCCAGCGCCAGGACAACTGGTCCGTGATGAAGCCGCCAACGACCGGGCCAATGACGCTCGACAGGCCCCACACGCCGCTGAAGAGAGCCTGCATGCGCGCGCGCTCTTCGAGCGTGAAGATGTCGCCGATGATCGTCATCCCGAGCGGCACGAGCGCGCCCGCGCCGAGGCCCTGCACGGCGCGGAAGACGATGAGCTGCGCCATAGAGGTGGACATCCCGGAGAGCACGGAGCCGGCGAGGAAGACGAAGATTCCGATCTGGTAAAAGAGCCTGCGCCCGTAGAGGTCCGAGAGCTTGCCCCAGACCGGCACGGTGACGGTGGACGTTATCAGGTAGGCCGAGAAGACCCAGCTATACTGATTGAGCCCGCCGAGCGAAGCGATGACGGTCGGCATCGCCGTCCCGACCACGGTCGCTTCGAGCGCGGCCAGAAACATCCCCGTCATCACGCCCGCCGTCACGGCCCAACGACGACGCCCGGACATCTCCAGCGCCGGCCGATCCGCCGCGCCCACCTTCACACCCGCCCTCGCACTCATCACCTCTGCCCTTCGTTCTTAACCCCGGAATCACTCACGCGCCAGTTACCTTCGCGCAGATAGATTGAAAAAGTGTGTCGGGCGGACCGTAGGATTTGCAAGCCCGGATTTATCCCCGAAGGGGATACACATGATAGCCAGGGGTAAGCGCGAAAGCGCGCCACCCCTGGGACCGCGCGAATAAAAATGTTTCGACCCTGAAGGGGTCACGCATTCAACGTTGAACGTGCGACCCCTTCAGGGTCGAAACATTTTTCCTAACTCTACCGGGGGCGGCGCTCGCGCTCAAGCACTCGCTTGCCCCCGGCTATCACGTTTGACCCTTTCAGGGTCAGAAAACGCGCGGCGTCGAAAGGAACCGTGTCTTTTACGCCACGCGCCGGCCCGGCAAAGAGTTCAGTTGCACGCCCCGCCCCTGCTGCGCGATCTGGCGCAGGCGCGCGACACGCTCCTGTGTCGGCGGGTGGCTGCTGAACAGGCTCTGGAGCGCGAAGCCCGTCAGCGGCTTGACGATGAACAGGTGCGACGCGGCCGGGCTCACGTTGAGCGGGATGCGCCGGCTGTAGGCTTCCAGCTTCTCCAGCGCGGAGGCCAACGCCAGCGGGTCGCCGCCCGTGTGCGCGCCCGCCGCGTCCGCGCCGAACTCGCGCGAGCGCGAGATGGCTAGCTGAATAATCGTCGCCGCGAGCGGCGCGAGGATGATCATCAGCAGGCCGCCCAACAGACCGCCGCCGCCCTCTTCCTCGTCGTCGCGCCCGCCGAAGATCATCGCCCACTGTGCCATGTGCGCCATCATCGTCACCGCGCCGGCGATGGTCGCCGCCACGGCGCTCACCAGGATGTCGCGGTTCTGTATGTGGCCCAATTCGTGCGCCAGCACGGCCTCAAGCTCGCGACTGTCGAGCACGCGCAGGATGCCCGTGGTCACGGCCACCACGCCGTGCTCCGGGTTGCGGCCCGTCGCGAAAGCGTTGGGCGCGTCCGACTCCACGATAGCCACGCGCGGCTTGGGCAGGTTGAACCTGCGCGCCACGCGGGCCACCATGTCGTGCAGCTCCGGCGCTTGCAGGTACGAGACCTCCCGCGCGCCGGCCAGCTTCAGCGCGATCCGGTCCGAGAACCAGTAGCTGCCGAAGTTCATCGCGAGCGCGAACACGAGTCCCACCACCGCGCCGTAGCTCCCGCCGAGCCACCCGCCTATCAGGACGAGCAGGCCCGTCAGCGCCCCCAGAAGAATAGTCGTTTTCAGCGTGTTGAAGTTAAACATGCTTCCCTTAGTCATTAATTTCACCCCCCAGTCAGCCGCGGCCCTTTCCTGCCGCATTCTGCCTGACTTTTGGCCGACCAATTAGATGTATGAGGACGGCGACCCGTTGCGAGCATGATTGAGGGGGACGAGGGCCGGCCGCCGCGTCTTAATCTTTCCTTCCGCACTTTCCGGGCGCGCGGCTATAATCAGGAGGAGCGCGGAGAGGAGGTCTCTGACGATGAGCTTGCCCGGAGAACGATTCGGCCTGAGTGTCGCGGACTATCTGGCGGGCGAGCGCGACGGCGCGGTGCGCCACGAATACGTGAGCGGCCAGGCTTACGCGATGGCCGGCGCGAGCGCGCGCCACAGTCGCATCGCCGGGAACATCTTCGCGCGACTGAACGAGCACCTCGACGGCGACGAATGTGAGCCCTTCATCTCGGACATGAAAATCCGCGTCGCGCCGGACCTCTTTTATTACCCGGATGTCGTCGTCACCTGCGACGCCCCCGCCCGCGACCCGTACTTCCGCGCGGAGCCGCGCCTCATCGTGGAAGTCTTGGGCCCGACCACGGAACGCGCGGATCGGCACGAGAAGCTGGGCGCGTACCAGAACTGCCCGAGCGTGCAGGGATACGCGCTCGTCTCCCAGGACACGATGGTGGTCGAGCTACACCGCCGGACGGGAGAGACTTGGCAGACGGAACTCTGCACGGAACCCGAAGAACAATGCGCCTTCGCGTCGGTCGGCCTCACGATGAGCCTGGGCGACATCTACCGCAACGTGCGCTTCGACGAAGCGCCGGAATCCTAAGCCCGCGGACGATCCTCTTCATCAGTTACCAGCCGAGCCGGTGCCGCCGGCCTTGAAGTCGTCGGTGCGGAAGGGCGAGGCGGGCAGCCCCGCGGCGTTGTAGAGCGTGCTGACGGGGTTGTCGGCCCAGCCGTAGCGCACCGCGATGGGGAATTTGACCTGCGGCGACGAGACCCAGACTTCCTTGCCGCGAACGACCGCGTCGGCCCACACGAAACGCCTGTCCTCGCCCGCGATGGCGAAGCCGCTCAAGCCTCCCTCGCCAGGTTTAAGGACCAGCCCGCCGTCCGCGTGGTCGAACGAGAGACGTATCACGCCGCCGTCCTCCTTCATCTCGCGATAAACTGGGCCGGAGGAAGCGCCCTTCTTGCCGTAGGCGATTTCGAGCGCGGCGAGCGCGAGGCGGCGTCCCACCTCCTGCTTGTTCTTCGGGTGTATGTCTTTCGCGTCGCCTATGTCTATCGCGACGGCTAACCCCGCGTGCGGCACCGCCTGCGAAACTTTGAGCTGCGCCTCGCGCAGACGCGCCCACTCGGAATCCGCTGGCACAGTTTTCCTGCCCAGGTAGTTGGCGAGCTGCACGATCAGGAACGGGAAGTCGCCCGACTCGAAGCGCGCTCTCCAGTCGCGAATCATGACGGGCAGCAGCTTCTCGTACTGCGCCGCGCGCCCGACGTTGGACTCGCCCTGATACCAGATCGCGCCCTTGATACTGAAGGGCAGGAGCGGCGCGATCATCCCGTTGTAGCGCGCGTTGACCAGCCCCAGGTTGCCGCTGGCCGGCTGCGTCGGCGGGGCCTCTTTCACCTCGACGAGCTTGACGCTCGGCCGGTAGCTCCATTCGCCCGCGAGCGAGACGGCCGCGCCGCCGCCGGCTGGCACAATTTTCATCTGCTCGGGCGAGCCGTAGATGCCGCCGCCCACGCCCGTGTCCAGCACGCGGACGGCAATGGTATTGACTCCGGGCCTGAGCGCGGAGGCGGGGACCTTGTAAGAGCGCGGCGCGTCATACTGGCTCATCGCGCCGACGCGGACGCCGTTGACGAACGTCGTGTCGCGGTCGTCAATCGGCCCCAGGCTGAGCACGAGGTCGCGTCCGGCCCAGTCGGCCGGCAGCTCGAACGTCCTGCGGAACCAGACCACGCCGTCGTAGTCGGGCAGGCCCGCATCCTCCCAGAGCTGCGGCAGCCGCATCGTCTTCCACTGAGACGCGTCGAGCGCGGCGTCAGACCACGCGGGCGACGCGCCCGAGCCGGGGTCGTTTTTGGGCCACCACGCTTCCGTCGCCCTGTCGACATCGACGGCGGCTTTCTTCGGCGCGGTCATCGTCTCCGCGAGACTCTTGATGGCCGGCTGAAACTCTTCCATCGCGGAGAGCGCTTCGGCGCTCACCCAGCCCTCTGCGACGGTGCCGCCCCAAGACGAATGAATCAGGCCGATGGGGACGTTCAACTCCTTGTGCAGGTGTCGCCCGAAGAAGTAGGCGACCGCGGAGAAGCCGCCCCACCCGCCCGTCGTGATGTTCGCGGGGGTCGTGACCAGCCAGCGGGCCTGGACCGTGCTCTGCGGCGTGGCGGCTATCGTCTTCGGGACCGTGAAGAGACGAAGCCGCGGGTAATTGGCGCGCGCGGCCTCTTCTTTGGGGTTGTCCACCTGCGTGACGCCCATCTCCATGTTCGACTGGCCCGAGCAGAGCCACACGTCGCCGACGAGCACGTTGTTCAAGGTCACGGACTGCGGGCCGGAAATCGTGAGCGTGTAGGGGCCGCCGGCCTCGAAGGGCCCGAGCCGCGCCAGCCACTTGCCGTCGGCGTCCGCGGTCGCCGCGGCCTTCTGCCCGCGCAACTGGACCGTGACGCTCGCCCCCGGCGTCGTCCACCCCCAGACGGGAAACTTGACGTTGCGCTGCAAGACCATGTCGTCGCCGAAGAGCGGGTGAAGAAACGGCCTCGCCGCGGAACTCTCCTGGGCCCGCGCCGGTTCAACGCCCCCGAAGAAAGCCATCAACAAAAAGAGCACGAAGATTTTTCGCATGGTCAAAATCCTGCTGCCTTTATCAGCCATCAGCGATTAAGCGTAGCGCAAGTCAGTACCGCCTGCCGCAAGCGGGTCCGCAACATTGAGTACGCGCCCGCTTGCGGCCGCGGCACTGACCTGAGTTTTGTGTTGGCGCTCACTCCGTCTGTGCCGCGAGCGCGTCGAGCGTGGCGTCGAAGTTTTCGGGCGTGACGCCTGGCGCGCGCAGGAGGAACCAGCGCTCCGTGTGTTCGGCCGATTCGTCGGGCTCAAGCCGCGCGACGGGTCCGAGCGATTCGAGTTCGATGAATGTGCCAGCCGTGTAGGTCTCGAAGTTGCAGTTGTAGTCCGGGTAGGTCGCGCCCTCCACGTAGCCCGCGCGCTTGACGAACAGAGTCTCGCCGCGCAGGTACGCGGCCCAGCCCTGCTTGTTGAGCATGCCCATCTTCTGCGGCTCGGGGTGCGCCGCGTCCGACCTCAGGCCGATGTACCTTTTCCCGAAACTCCAACGCGCGTCGGTCAGGTCCGTGTAGTGCCAGAGCACGAGCGGGCGAGCGGGCAGCAGGTAGTCCGCCCACGCACGGAAGGGCTCCTGCGGGAAGAGGGCGACGCCCCCGCCGTTCATAATCGTCAGCGCCCACGGGGCCGCTTCGATGGCCCACAAATTCCGGTTGGTGATTCTGTGGAGCACGGAGACTCCCGTCCCCTCGGCGTCCAGTACGATTGTCATCTCTTTCTCGACGCCGCTCGCGTCCGCGTTCTGCGAGAGCCTGACGCCGTTCGCGCCCGCGGCCTCGATTGTTAAGGGGCCGTTGTCCGGCGCGTACGAGCGCGGCTTGGCCTCCGGCGCAATCCAGAGACGGTGGCCGCCCCACGCGCGCCACTCGCCCAGCTCAGTCTGAGCCACGGCGTCCGGCGCTTCGCCCAGCATGTTCTCTTCGCCCGTGAAACTGTAAAGCAGGATGCGCGGGCCGACATTGGCCGTCGCGACCAGCTCGACCTCCCTGTTCGAGAGCTTGCAGCAATCAAGTCCCAGGTAGTTGATCTTTTCCACTTGAGCTCCCTTAGAGTGTCCGCCGGGATTCAGTAAGCGAACGATTGATAGACTTCCGCGTTCGGCTGCTCGTCCAATGATCCGACCAGCGGGTTGAAGCGCAGAAGCCTGCGCGCGCGCTCGGACAAGCCCGCGAGCGCGGCGCGCGGCACACGTATGGAGACCTCGGGGCGAAAGAGCCAGCGGCGGCTGTAGCCTATGACGACCATAGGGCGCGGAGTCCCCGTGCGGTTCGGAGTCCCACGGTGCAGCCCGCGCACGTCGCGAATCATCACGTCGCCCAAGCGCATCAGGAGCGGCTCCAAACGAATCTCGCCCGCCTCCAAGCGTCGCAAGCCTTCCTCCTTCGAAACCATGTGCGTGCCGCGCGTTATCTCGAACGGACCGTTCTCCAACGTCACGTCGACGAGCGGGAAGTTGACGGCGAGTTGGAAGGGCGGCGACTCCGAGCCCGTTTCGGGGAAGAGCGGCGGGGCGTCGCGGTGCACGTCCTGGTAGGCGGAGCCCACGAGCGGCGTGTCGGTCGCCAGCTGGCACATCATCATGTCTTCGCCCACCAGCCGCTCGCAGACGGCGAGCACGTCGTCGTCCTCGAAAATCGCGGGGTCCGCGAACGGCTCCGCGAAGGGGAGCGTGACGTAGTAGCGCGCGGGGCCGCGGTTTTCCAAATGGCCCTCGCGCGCGATGTGCGTTTCGAGAAGCGGGCTAAACGCCTCGCGCCAGCGTTCGAGCGTCGCGCGCGGGAAATGGTCCGGCAGGATGCAGAACCCGTCCGTCAACGCCGCGTGCGTGAATGATTCGATTTCGGTTTGACTGTAGCGCATAAATCAGAACACAGGATACAGAAGTCTGAAGTCAGAAGAAAAGAAAGCCGGAAGCACGAGTTGAGCTTTTCGTTCTGACTTCCGACTCCTGACCCTACTTGCGGCTGAGCCTGCTCTGCACGATGACGACGGCGAGCAGGATGACGCCGCGCAGGACCAACTGCCACCAGGGGCTGATCTGCCCCTCCAGATTGAAAATGTTGAAAATGACGCCGAGCAGCAGCACGCCGACCAGCGTGGACGTGACGCCCCCCTGCCCGCCTGTCAAAAGTGTGCCACCGACGACGACCGCCGCGATGGCGTCCAACTCCCAGCCGAGCGCGGCGTTCGGCTGCCCCGCGCCGAGGCGCGACGCGAGAATGACGCCCGCCACTCCGGCGAGCGCGCCGCTCAAGGCGTAGACGCAGACCTCTACGCGCGCGACGTTCAGGCCCATCAAGCGCGCGGCCTCTTCGTTGTCGCCGAGCGCGTAAACGTGGCGGCCGAAGCGCGTGTGGTTGAGCACGAGCCAGCCCGCGGCGAACGCCGCGAGGAGAATCAAAACTGGCACAGGCAGCGGGCCGAGGTAGCCGCGCGCCAGACGGCCGAAAGACGACGCCGCCTCGCGCCCGACGCTGACAGACTCCTCGTTCGTCACCGCGAGCGCCAGGCCCCGCGCCGCGATCATCATCGCGAGCGTCACGATGAAAGGCTGTATGCGCGCGCGCGTGATGACAAGGCCGTTGACGAGGCCGAGCACCGTCGCGGTCGCGACCGCCGCGGGCAACGCGACGAGGAGCCCGTGACCCGCGAGGGCGGCAGCGACGACCGCCGCCGCGGCGAGCAGTGAGCCGACCGAAAGGTCTATCCCGCCGGTCAGGATGACGAACGTCATGCCGAGCGCGACCAGCCCGAGCATGCTGTTCTGCCTGAGCACGTTCAGCAGGTTCTCGGCGGTCAGAAAAGTTTCGTAGCGCGCGAAGCCGAAGACGCAGACGAGCAGGAGCGCCACGAGCGCGCCGTGTCGCTGTGCCAGGGAGGCCACGCGCGCGCGCGCCGTCCGGCCGCGCACCGAGCCGGCCCCGTCAACTGTAGTCGTCCCCGCCTCGCTCACCCGCAATCCCTCCGCTCAATCCTTCTTCGCGTCCCCGCCCGGCGTCACCCTCAGCCAGTCGAAGCGCGCCGTGGCGTTTGCCCCGCCCGCCGTCAGCGCGACGCGCGCGCCCTCCACGTGGGGCGCGTTAATCGTGCCGCCCAACTCCTTCCACTCCCGCCCGTCCGCGCTGTAGCTGAAACGAAACTGCTCGCCGTTCCTGGCCGTCACGCGCAGGTGGACGGTCGCGGCCGCTACCGCGGCGGTCGCGACCACGGTTTGGCGCTCGCGCCCCTCGCGCCGCCAGACGACGACTCGGCCCGCGCCCGCGGAGATGCCGACCGCGTCCGTGCGCCAACTGTAAGCCGAGAGCCCCGCCTGCCCCTTCGCCCCGAGCGCGCGCGTGTCCAGAAGGGCCGCCGCCACGTAGTCGGCGGAACTCACGCGCCGCGCCAGCACAGCGGCCGTCAACTCGTCCGGGCTTTGCGCCGCGCCCGGCTGAAGAATCAGCTGGCCGGACGCCGCGTCCACGCGGGTCGTCTGCGGGCTCTTCATGGGCCACTGCCAGGACGCGTCCAACTGTGCGGCGGTGAAGTCGTCGAAGAATTCGGCCGGGCCTGAGACTGCGGCGAGGTCGTGCGGCGCGGCGGCCGTGCCGCTCGGTCCGCGCCCCGCGTTAATACTGGGCCAACCGTTATCGCCCCACTTGATTTCGTCCAGGAGCGCCTCGCGCCCGACGGTGAAAGCGCCCGCGCGTTTGGGGTAAGCGTGGTAGAGCAGGAAGTCGCGCCCGTCTGCGGTGGTGACGACGGTGCCGTGGCCCGGACACTGCCACGCCCCGTTCTCGTCCAGGATGGGGTTCGAAGGGTTCTTCTCCCACGGCCCCAAAAGTTTCCGCGAGCGCGCGACGCCGAGCGCGTAGTCGCAGCCGCGCCCGCAGCACGCGTTGCCCGAGTAGAAGTGATAGAACCAACCATCGCGGCGGACGATTGCCGAGCCTTCGGTGACGTGCCTCTCCCACGGGGCCGTGTTGCGCAGGATTTCCCTGCGCTTGCCGACGAGTCGCGTGCCGTCTTCCGAAAGCGGCTGCGCGAAGATGGAGGTCGGCTGGTCGGGCTCGGCGTCGTTGCCGTCCGCCTTCCAGACCAGGTAAGGCTGATTGTTTTCGTCGCGCACGAAGAAGGCGTCAATCGAGCCGACGCCTCCGCGCTCCGAGATTTGGCACACGAGCGGCCCCTTGTCCGTGTAAGGCCCCTGGGGCGCGGTCGCGGTCGCGACGGCCACGCAGAGTGTGCCAACTTTCTTCGGGCCGTCGTCGCGCCGCGCGGTGTAGTAGACGAAGAAGCGCCCGCGGTCCTCCGTGATTTCGGGAGCCCAGAAGTCCCCTTTGACCCAAGTGGGCGGCGTCTGGAAGACCGCGCCGACCGCGCCCCAGTTGACCAGGTCCGTCGAGTGCATGATGGGGAAGTGCGGTGCCCAGTCGCCGGTCGTCGCCGTCGCCCAGTAGTCCCTGCCCGTGCGTATGACAGACGGGTCCGGGAAGTCGCCCGCGATGACGGGGTTCGTGTAAGTGCCCGTCTGCCCGCCTGCGCCCGCGCACGCGAAGACGGAGAGCAGAAGAAGCAGCGCGCACCTTGTTCTCAAGTTAAGAAGCATCCGTTCATGCCACCTTCGGCCGCTGAATGTAGACGGCGACGAGTATGATCGCCGCCTTGATGACGAGCGACCAGGCGTAGGGGTAGTCCCTCATGTTAATGGTCGTCGTGATGACCTGCATGATGAGCGCGCCGAGGAGCGTGCCGAGAACGGTCGCCCGCCCGCCCGCGAGAGGGGTGCCCCCAACGACCACGCTCGCGATGGCGTCCAGCTCTATGTTGAGGCCGACCTTCTGCGCGTCGCTCGCCCCCAAACGCGCCGTCTCGATCAAACCCGCGAGCCCCGCGAGCAGGCCGCTCGCGGCGTAGACCATGATTTTGGTCCGGCGGACTTTGACGCCAGAGAGCCGCGCCGCCGCCTCGTTGCCGCCGACGGCCGCGACGTAGCGCCCGAACGCCGTCGCGCGCATGACGAAGACGGCCGCCGCAGCCACCGCGAACATGACGACGACCTGCACGGGGAACGGCCCCAAGTAGCCCTTGCCCAGGTACTCGAACGCGGGGTTCTGAAACTCTATCAGGTCGCCGCCGCGGCTGATGACCTGCGCCACGCCGCGGCCCGAGATGAGCAGCGCGAGCGTGACGATGATCGGCTGGATGCGGAAGAAGGAGATGAGCGCGCCGTTGAACGCGCCCGCCGCGAGCGAGACCAGGAGCGCGAGCGCGAGGGCCGGCCCCGTGCCGCTCGGGAGCGTCACGGCGGCCGTCGCCGAAGCAATCGCCATCACGGAGCCGACCGAGAGGTCTATCCCGCCCGTACTGATGACGAACGTCATCCCGACGGCCACGAGCGCCGTCGGCGCGACTTGCAGCAGGATGTTCCGAAAATTATTCAGGTCCGCGAAATTCGGCGTGAAGATGATGTTGGCCGCGACGAGCAGGACGAGCGCCGCGCCCGCGCCGTAAGTCGGCCCGTAATCAGCCAGCCCGAATTTTCCCGCCGACCTGCTTTCCATTCTCCTCGGCCCGCGGAGCGGGCGGCTGACAATAGCCCGGCACTTCAGTGCTGGGGAGAGTAAAGAAGAAAGTTCAGAGTCCCGTAGGGGCGACTGAAAACAAGCCGCCTCAGATTCAGTCGTCCCTACGGGACTCAGCTACAATTCCCACTCGACACCCAGCACTGAAGTGCCGGGCTATTTTCACCGCGTCCCTGGCGGGACGGCGGGCGGGCATCAATGCTGGCGGCCTCTCACGCTGACTTCTGACTTCTGACTTCTGACTCCTGCTTTTCTTCCGCCATCGCGTGAATGATGTTGTCCTGCGAGATGGAGGTGCCGCGCAGCTCCGCGACGCAGCGGCCGTCGCGCATGACGAGGACGCGCGAGCTGCCTTCGACTAATTCCTCCAACTCCGACGAAATCATCAGCACGCCCATTCCCTCGCCCGCGAGTTGGCCCACGAGGGATTGAATCTCCGCCTTCGCGCCCACGTCTATGCCGCGCGTCGGCTCGTCCAGGAGCAGGAACTTAGGCTGCTTGCAGAGCCAGCGCGCGAGCAGGACTTTCTGCTGGTTGCCGCCAGAGAGTTCCCTGATTTTCTGGTCCGCGCTCGCGGCCTTGATGCCGAGCCGCTTCATGTAGCGCTCTACGATCTCGTTCTGCCGCGCGCGGGAGACGACGCCGAGCCGCGTCAGAGCGGGCAGCGCCGCGAGCGTCAGGTTCTCGCGCACGCTCAACTCCGGGATGATGCCCTCGGCCTTGCGGTCTTCGGAGAGGAAGGCGAGGCCCGCGTCAATCGCGTCGTCCGGCCCCTTCAGTTCGAGCGGCCGGCCTTCAAGATAAACGCGCCCCTCGTCCAGCGGGTCCGCGCCGAAGATGGCGCGCGCCGTCTCAGTCCTGCCCGAGCCGAGCAAGCCCGCCATCCCGACGATCTCGCCGCGCCGCGCCTCGACCGTGACGCGGTTCAGCCGCCGCCCGCGCGTCAACTCTTCGGCGCGCAGGAGCGGCGGCTCATCCGTCGCGGGCTCGCGGTGCTCGAACGCGGTCGCACCCTTCTGCCGCAACTCCTCGCGCTGCCTGCCGAGCATCAGACAGACCAAATCTAAACTCTCAAGCCCCGCCAACTCATACGTGCCGACCAGGTGCCCGTCGCGCAGGACGGTCACGCGGTCGCAGACGGCGTAAAGCTCGTCGAAGCGGTGGCTGATGTAGACGACGCCGACGCCTTCGGACTTCAGCCGGCGGATCACCTCGTAAAGAATCGAGACCTCGCGCTCGGTCAGAGAACTGGTCGGCTCGTCCAGCACGACGACCTTCGCGCCGAGGGAGACGGCGCGAGCAATCGCCACCATCTGCCGGAGCGCGATGTTGAGAGTCCCCAGCGCGGCGCGCGGGTCAATCCCGAGCCCGAGGCGCGAGAGAAGCTCGCCCGCCTCGCGGTTCATCCTCTTCCAGTCGATTAGGCGGAAGCGGCGCGGCTCGCGCCCCAGGAAAATGTTCTCGGCCACGGTGCGGTAGCCGAGCAGGTTGACTTCCTGGTAGACGGCGACGAGCCCCGCACCTTGCGCCTCCTCAGGCGAGCCGAACTCGACCTCGCGCCCTTCGAGCCGGAGGCTTCCACGGTCCCGCCTGTAAGCCCCCGTCATGACCTTAACCAGCGTCGACTTGCCCGCGCCGTTCTCGCCCACGAGCGCGTGCGCCTCGCCGCGCACGACCTCGAAGTCAACGCCGTCGAGCGCCACCACGCCCGAGAAAATTTTCGTGATGCCCTCCATGCGGAGGAGCGGCTGGTCAGACATAGTTGGCAGCAGGCAGTGGGCAGTGGGCAGTTAAAGCAGTCGGCCTTTACTGCCAACTGCCTGCTGCCTGCCGCCCACTGTTTCAGTATGCTTCGTTCACGTACTGCGCCGCGTTCGAGGCGTCGAAGAAGCGGTCGGGGACGATGATCTTGGGCGGGAGCTGCTCGCCCTTGAGATACTTTTCGAGCGTGTCGAAGGCGATGGGGCCGAAGCGCGGGTTGCACTCGACGGTGACGTTCATCTCGCCCCGCATGATGGCTTCGAGCGCGGACTTCTGGCCGTCGACCGAGACGACGAGCACCTCCTTGCCGGGCTGAAAGCCCGCGGCCTTCAGAGCCTGAATCGCGCCGAGCGCCATCTCGTCGTTGTGCGCGTAGACGGCCGTGATCTCCTTGCCGTGGGCCTGAATCAAATTCTCCATCACCTTCTGCCCCTCGGCGCGCGTGAAGTTGCCGTTCTGCGAGGCCAGGATTTTCATCTCGGGCGAAGCCTTGATGGCGGAGGCGAAGCCGTCGTGGCGGTCGCGTGCGACCGAAGAGCCCGCCGTGCCGAGCAACTCGATGATGCCCGCCTTCCCGTTCGTCTGCTTGACGAGCCACTCGCCCGCGCGCTTGCCCTCTTCGACGAAGTTCGAGCCGATGAAGGTGACGAAGTCCTGGCCCGCCGTGCCCTGCACTTCGCGGTCGAGGAGGATGACGGGGATGCCCGCGTCTTTGGCCGCCTGCAACGCTCCCTCGAAACCCTTCTCCTGCTGCGGCGCGAGGAAGATGGCGTCAACGCGCTGGGCGATTAAATCCTCGACGTTGGCGACCTGGACGGCGAGGTCGCCGCGCGCGTCCGTCACGATCAACTCGTAGCGGTCGGCGCGCTTGGCCGCCTCGTCGCGCATGCTCCTGGTCTCGGCGATGCGCCACGGGCCGTTGCTCTCCATCTGCGAGAACCCGACGCGCAGCTTCCCTCCCTTCCCGGCCCCGCCCTCTTTGCGGCAGCCCGCGACCGCGAGCGCCGCGACGCACAAGAGCAGGAGCAGAGTCCGCCGCCTGTTGAGAAATGAGTTCATGTTCTTACTCCCAGATTGCACATAGCTGCCGCGCGGCGCGTCCTCGTCCAGTGCCGCCGGCGGTACTGACTCTCATTTTTTCGGCTCGCGCCGCCGGACTTTGCCGGCCGCCTTCTCGGTTGGCGCGGTCGAGCCGCGCGCGATGAGGTAGGTCGGGATTTGAATCTCCACGCCCTGCCTCTCCGTGTGCTCGATGGTCGTCATCAGCGCCTCGACCGCGCGCAGGCCCAATTCCATGCGCGGCAGGCAGACGGTCGTCAGCGGCGGGTCCGTCAGCGAGGCGAACGCGATGTCGTCGAAGCCCACGACCGAGATGTCATCGGGAACGGTCAGCCCCGCGGCGCGAAACTCCTGCATCGCGCCGAGCGCCATCATGTCGTTGGCGACGACGACCGCAGTGGGCAGCCGCCCGCTCTCAAGCATCTGGCCCGCGGCGCGACGGCCGCCCTCGATCTTAAAATCGCCCTCGTAAATCACTGGGCGCGAGCCCGGCAGAAGCCGCGCGACGGAATCCGCGAACCCCTCGCGCCGCTTGGCGGCCGAGCGCAGGCGCGCGGGTCCGCCGATGTAATGGATGCGCCGGTGGCCGAGCGCGACCAAGTGCTGAATCGCCTCCTCTATCCCGGCCGCGTAGTTGACGACGAGGTTGCTCATGTGCGCGCCGTACATCCCCTGGTCGAGGAAGACGACGCACACGTCGCGCCGCGCCAGCTCGTCCACGAGCGCCATGTCGAGTTCCGAAGTCATCAGCGCGACGCCCGCGACCTTGCGCTCGATCAAGCGGCGCACGTAGTTCGACGTGCGCCCGGCCTCGTAGTTGGTGTTCGCCAGCACTATGTCGTAGCCGCGCTCGAACGCCGCCGTCTCGATGCTCTTGACCAACTCGGGGAAGAACGGGTTGGCGATGTCGGAGATCAACAGGCCGAGCGTGTGGTTGCGGCCCGAGGCGAGGCTGCGCGCCTGCGCGTTCGGGTAGTAGTCGCAGCGCTTGATGGCGTCGAGCACGCGCGCGCGGACTTCCTCCGAGACGTGCCTCGTGTTGTTGATGACGTGCGAGACGGTCGCCGTCGAGACCCCCGCCTCCCGCGCCACATCTTTGATAGACAAGGCTCATGAGGGATGAGGGGTGAGGGATGAGGGATGAAGTAAAGACAGTAGCTTTTATTTCATCCCTCACCCCTCACCCCTCATCCCTTACCTCCTTTGCTCCGTCGCCCGCGTCCGAGACGTAGATGTTCGGGGCGGTGTTGGTCGCGCGCCGGTACTCGGCGCTGACGAGCGACTGAAATTCCGCGAGGGCGTCGCGGCGCACGAGGTTGACGGTCGAGCCGCCGAAGCCGCCGCCGGTCATCCGCGCGCCCAGGCACGCGCCGAAGCCGCCGGCTATCTCCACGAGCAGGTCC
>DATMVE010000120.1:0-45658 GCA_035563515.1 Pyrinomonadaceae bacterium | reverse complement strand
GAAGTGCTCGTAGGAGAAGAGCGAAAGGCACGCCTGGACGAGCAGGGTGAAGGCGAGGATGCCGAGCAGGATCGTCACCCGCAGCCTGTCGCTCTCCAGCACCTCCAGCGCGAACCCCCGCTCGAACTCGTCCGGCGCGGCGGCTCCCCCGCGCTTGAATCTACGCCCCACCCTTCCCGCAAGCATGAATGGTCTCCTCCGAATAAAGTGGAGGCGGGCCGGGTTCCCTCGCGGCCCGGCCCGCCGTCGCGGCGTCAGTGCCCGGCCGCCAGGCTCGCCGCGGTCTCCTCGCCAACGGCCTCGGCCTGCTCGCCGGCCGAATCCCACTTAACGAGCTTCAGGTCGAGCACGAAGATGGCGTAGATGACGGGCACCAGCAGCAAGGTGATGAAGGTCGCCACGCTCAGGCCGCCGATCTGCGCGTAGCACAGGGGCTCCCAGAGCGGGCCGCCGTGCGAGGCGAGCGGGAAGAGCGCGATGACCGTCGCGCCGACCGTGATGAGCACGGGCCTGAGCCGCATGATGCCGGCGTCGAGAAGCGCCTCAATCAGCGGCTCGCCCTCCGCGTGCTTCTCCTCTATGAAGTCGAAGAGGACGATGATGTGGCTGACGATGACGCCCACCAGGCTGATGATGCCGAGGAAGGCCATGAACCCGAACGGGGCTCCCATGACCCACAACGCGCCGAGCGCCCCGACCATGCCGTAGGGCACGGCGGCGAAGACGATGAACGGCTTGATCGCGTTCTTGAACTGGAAGACGAGCGCCAGGAAGATGGCGACCACCGAAATCAGGAGCACGACGACGAGGTCCTTGAAGCTCTTGACCTGATCCTCCTCCTCGCCCCCGATTTCCAGCCGGTAGCCGGCCGGCATCCGCTGCTCTATCTCCTTCAGCTTCCCGCGCGCCGCCGACATCATTTCGGAGGCGAGCTTGCCCTCGACCGGCATCGCCGAGACCGTGATGGTCCGAAACTGGTTGCGCGCGCGCAGCTTCTCGGTCTGCATCCCGTACTCGGTGGACGACACCTGCCGCAGGTGAACCTTCTGCGTCCCCTGCCCCGCGTACACGTAGAGGTTCTTCAAATCGCCGAGCTGCGCGCGCTCCTCCATCCGCAGCCGCGCGACCACCGCAATCTGCTTGTCGCCCTCGCGCAACTGCGTGACCTTCTGCCCGTAAGTCGCGGACTGCGAGGCCATCGCCACGTCGTAGTTGGTCAGGCCCGCCATGTTGGCGCGGTCTGGGTCCGTCTTAAGGCGGACGGCGAAGCTCTCCTCGCCCCAGTCGTCGCGGACGCCCGAGGCTATTCCGGTCCCTTCGAGTGCGGCCTTCACCTCTTCGGCGTAGGCGCGCAAGGTCGGCACGTCCTGGCCCGTCAGTCGAATCGCCACGGGGAGCCCGACCGCCTTGCCCGATTCGAGCTGCCGCACGTAGATGCGCGCGCCCGGTATCCGCTCAGACAGTGCCTTCTGCAACGGGCCTATCAAGTGTCCCGTGTCGTGCTTGTCTTTGACCTGGATGATGATCTGCGCGTAGTTCAACTGTTGCAGCTCGGGCGAGAGAGAGAACCAGAAGCGGGGGCCGCCGCCGCCGACGAAGGTCGTCAGCGATTTGAGCACCTGGCGCGGGCGGCCGTCCTCGTCCGGCTCCTCTTTGCCGAATTCTTCGATGACCTCGCGGATCACCTCCTCGGAGCGCGCTGCCGCCTCGTTCGTGACCTGGAAGGGCGCGTCCTCCGGCAGCCACACGTCCACGTAGGAGAGGTAGGAAAGGTCTTTGGGGAAGAACTGCGTCTTGAGCCTGAGCATGAAGAAGCCGCCCAGGGCGAGGAAGACGAGCGAGCCCGCCATCACCTTCCAGCGGTGATTAATGGCCCAGGTCCCGACGCGGTAGTAGCGCGCGGCGAACCCCTTCGTGCGGCGCTCCTCGATGGGCTTCTCGGCCTTCGGCTTGAGCAGGTAATAGCCGAGCAGCGGGATGAACGTCATCGAGACGAGGCGCGACGCGATGAGCGAGCAGGCGAGCACGACCGGCAGACTGTAGATGAACTCGCCCGTAGAGCCGCCGAGCATCAGGAACGGGAGGTAGGCGACGATGTTAGTGATCGTCGCGTAAAGAATCGCGGTCGCGAGTTTTGTCGGCCCCAGCCAGGAGGCGACTCCGGGCGGGTGGCCCGCCGCGAGGTCACGTTTGATGGCGTCGCCCGCGACGACTGGGTCGTCTACCAGGAGGCCGAGGGCGATGATGAGCGTCGCGATGGAGACCTGCTGGAGGTCTATGCCGAGCACGCTCATCATGCCGAAGGTCATCGCCAGCGTGACCGGGATGGAGATAGCCATCAGCAGGGCCGAGCGCCACTCCCAGAAGCCCACGAGCGCCACGAGCACCACCAGAGCTATCGCCTCGTAGAGACTCGTCATGAAGAGCTCTATGTTCTCCTCGACTTGCAAGGGCTGGTCGGACGTGCGCGCGAACATCAGGTCGTCCGGCAGTTGGTGTTTGACTTCCTCCAACGCCGCGTCGATGGCCTCGCCGAAGACGCCTATCTGCTCGCCGGAGCGCATCTGCACGGAGAGCGTGACGGCGCGGCTCCTGTGCCAGTTCCCCTGCGGGTCGCGCCAGTTGAAGTAGTTCAGGAAGCGCGCCGGGCTCTCGTACCCGCGCACCACGTCCACGAGGTCGCGCAGGTAAACGGCGGACGACTGCGAGGAGGGGACGAGCACGTCGCCGATCTCTTTCTCGTTCTTGAACTCGCCCGACGGGTCGAGCGTCACGTTCTTACCCTCGACGTTGACCTGGCCGCCCGTGGTCGTGATGTTGCGCGCCTGGAGCACGTCCTGGAGGCTCGACGGCTGGATGCCGTAGGCGGCCAGGCGCTCCTGCGAGTAGAGCAGGTAGACCGCCTCGTTCAAGACCCCGGAGCGGCTGACTTTCGAGACCTGCGGGACGGCCTTGAGCGTCCTCTCGATGAGGTCCGTGTAGTCGTCCATCTCGCGGTGGCTGTACTTGTCGCCAGCCACGGCCGTCAATTTCGCCTGCGTCTCGGCGGGGTCGCGGATGATGGCGGGCTCCCAGGCGTCCGGGTGAAACTCAGATGCCTGCAACCTCTCGGCGACGAACTGCTCCACGTAGCCGAGTAATTCCCGGTCGTCTCTTTCCGAGCTGCCGTCGAAGCCGACGAAGCCCTCGCCCTGAATGATGCGCACGTCGCGCGCAATATTCTTCTCCTTGAGGAAGGCCGTGAACATCTCGGCCGGGGCGCGCAGGATGCGCGGCTGCATGGCCCGCGGCCCGTTGAAAACTATCGTGAACCTTGCGTCCCGCTCGACGGCCGAAGAGCGCGCGCCCTCTAGCGCCTGCTGCACCGCCTTCGCCCGCAGCGCCACTTCCGTCGCGTCGGCCCTGGGGCTGGTGACGGTGAGCATCAGGGCGGCCGTGTCGCCGAAGTCCTTGACGAAGTTGATGGGGCCGGCCCCCTGCGGCAGGTCGCGGATGCCGTCGAGCTTCAGCTTGATGTCGTCGAGCGCCTTGGCCGTGTCCTTCAGGTTCTCGTCCAACTCCAGGTTGATGATCGCCAGGCCGGTGCGCGAGATGGACTCGATCTTGGTCACGCTGGCGTTGGAGGCGATCTGCTCCTCGACCTTTTTCGTGACGAGCTGCTCGACGCGCTCAGCGCCCACGCCCGGCCACGGGACGAGGGCGACGGCGACGCGCACCTGCGTCTCCGGGTCCTTGCGCTGGGGCATGCTGTAGTAGCCGTAGACGCCCCAGACGCAGGTGGCGATGAGCAGCACCCACGAGACGTGGCGCTTCTCGACGAAGAACCGCGCCGTGTTGTGCGTGCCCTTAATCATCTCGCTGTCGCTTTTGCCGTGTGCCATGATTCTTCTCCTCAATCAGTCGTCAACCGTCTTCAAGGGACTACCTGCACCGCCTCGCCGTCCGCGACGTGCGTCGCGCCGGTCGTGACTACCAACTCGCCGGCCCTCACGCCGCCGGTCACGGCGACCGCGTTGCCGAAGGTCTCTCCCAGCGAGACGTCGCGGCGGCGCGCCACCTGCCGGCCGTTCTGCTCTTCGACGACGAAGATGACGTAGGCGCTCGGGTTCTCCTTCGACCGCGTGACGGCCGTGAGCGGGACGACCGGCACTTCGACCGGGGCGGCCCCGCCCTCGCTGACCGCGAGCGATGCGATCATCCCCGGCTTGAGCAGTCCTTGCGGGTTCGGAATCGTGACTTCGACCTCGAAGACACGGCTCGTCTGGTCCGCAGAGGGCGAGATGCGCGAGATGTGCCCGCTGAACTCCGCGCCGGGCACGCCGTCGGTCGTGAGGCTCAGAGTGGCCCCCAGCCGCATACTCTGGAGCGCGAGGTCCGGCACGCCGAAGACGGCCTTGACGGTCGTCAGGTCCGCGAGCACGAAGCCCGGCGTGCCGCCCGCGACGAGCGCGCCCAGTTCGACCCTGCGCTCCATGACGACCCCGCTGACGGGGGCCCGCAACTGCGTGTCCTGGAGCGGGATGACGGCCTGCGCCGTCTGCGCCTGGGCGCTCTTGATTCTGGCCTCGGCCGCGCCTATCTGCGACGTGGCCGTCGTGACCTTGGCCTGCGCCTGTGACAATTGGCCCTTCGACGCCTTGAGCCGCGCCGCGCTTCCGTCGTACTGGGCCTTGGCCGCGTCGAAGTCTGGCTTAATCATGCTCTGCGTGGCGTACAAGGTTTTGGCCCGCTCGAAGTCGCGCGTGGCGCGCTCGAAGGCGGCCTCCGAGTCTGCCACCTGCGCGCGGGCCGTCTCGACCGCGGTGCGCGCCTCCGCGAGCTGCGCGTTATTCGTGTCGAGGCCCGAGCGCGCCTCCAAGACCTGCGCGTTGGCCTGGTTCACCTGCGCCGCGTAGTCGCTCTGGCGCACGCGCGCGAGCACGGTCCCCTTGAAGACGACGTCGCCGGCCTGTATGTAGCGCCGCTGCCCAGAGGGGTCCGCGACCTGCGCGACGGCGTCCACGTAGCCGCCGACCTTGAAAGCGATCTCGACCTGCGAGTTCGGGCGGATGCTGGCCGAGTAGCGCACGCTCGTGGCGGAAGAGCGCAACTCGACGGCCTTCACCTTGACGGGCTTCCGCGTCTCCACTTTCGTCTCGCCCGCGCCGCAGGCCGTCATCAGGGAGAGAAAGAGCAGAGTGGCGAGCTTGAGCATTGCTTTAGTGTTCATCGGTCTTCTCCTAGGGCCTTCTCGAAGTCGGCCTTGGCAGTCCAGAAAGCGAGGAGCGCCTTCTGGTAGTCGTAATCGGCGCTGGCGAGCGAGGTCTGCGCCTGGAGCACGTCTTTGAGCAGCACCGTCTGCACGTGATACCTGTAGGAGGCGAGCTTGACGGTCGCGCGCGCCGACTCCTGCGACATGCGCGCGATGCGCAGGTACTGGCAGGTCTCCTGCAACTTGCGGTAGCGGGAGTTCACGTCCATCAGCACCTGGTTCTCGGCTTCGAGCACGGAGTTCTCGGCCTGCTCGACGGCGCGCGCCTTCTCCGCGACCTCGCGCTTCTTGCGCCCCCAGTCGAAGACTTCCCACTCGACCTGGACGCCGATGCCCGCGACGTTCTTCGGCAGCACACTTGAGTAGCCGAACGGCGAAAGGTAATTCACGGTCAGACTCACTTCGGGGATCCGCTCGGACTTCTTGATGCGCTTGTCGTACTTGGCCTGCCCGACGGCGAGCCGCGCCTTTCGGACTTCGGGGCGCTGTTCGAGCGCCCGCTCGCGCGCCGCCGCCAGGTCCGTCTCGCGCACCATGAACTGTGCGGCGTCGAGCCCGTCGGCGACGGCGAAGTCCGTCCGAACGTCTCGGCCCAGGAGGTTGTTGAGCTGCTCCTTCTGCGAGGCCAGCAGGTTGTTCAGGGTCAGCAGTTCGTACTCGGCCTTGGCGAGCTTCGTCTGGACTTCCATCTGGTCTGTCTTGAGCGCGACCTCCTGGACGACGTACTCGCCCGTCACGCGGTCCAGCTCCTTGTAGAGCTTGACGGCGGCCTGCGCGCTCTCGAACGCGCCCTGCGTTTGCAGCACGGCGTAGTAGGCGCGCTTCACGTCGGCCACCACCGACTGCTGCTTGAGCCGCAGGTCTTCCACGCCGATTTCGCGGCTCAACTCCATCTGCTTGATGTTGAGGTTGATGCGGTAGAGCTGCGAGATCGGCTGGGTCACCTGCGCCGTGACTAAGGCCGTCGGCTTCATGCCGGAGCTGATGGTCGTGTCCTCGCCGGGTATCGGCCCCGTCGCGGGGAAGTTGCCGAAGACGCCCTTCTCGAAAGTCAGCTCGAACTTCGTGAGCGGCTGCGAGATGAGCGCCGTCGTCTTGAATGTGGGCAGGCGCTTCGTCTTGAGCGCCGCCAGGCGGTCCCCGAAGCTCTCGACTTCGAGCCGCGCGTTCTGCACGGGGCGGTTGCCTTCGAGCGCTATGCCGATGGCCCGCTCCAGGGTCAAGGGTTCGGCCGGGGGCGGCTCCTGCGGCCCCTGCTGTCCCTGCGCCAAGCCAGCCACGCCCAGCAGGAGAATCATCAACACGCTTTTGAGAGTTGTTCCGGTACGCATGATCGGTCACCTCATCCGTTATGGGTCAAAGTCAGTTTTGAAGCGCGGGTGCGGGGCACGAGAGCAGCTCGCGAAGCTTCAAGCGCGCCTTGTGGAGTTGCGACTTGGAGTTGCCGGCCGTGCGGTTCGTCAGGCGTGCGATCTCCCCGTGCTCGCGCCCCTCCACGTCGTGCAGGATGAAAGTCGTGCGGCAGCCCTTCGGCAGCGCGGCGACGGCCCGCTCGATGGCGATGCGGTCGAGCACGGAGGTCTGGCTGAAGGGGTTCGCTCCGTCCACGCTCGGCTCGGGCGTCTCCCCGTCGGCCGTCAGGTCTTCCGGCCTCGACTTGCGGCGGCGGAAGTGCATCAGCACCTGGTTGACGGTCAGGCGGCGGAGCCAGAGGGTGAACGCGCCCTCGCCGCGGAAGCTGCCGATGCGCAGGAGCAGCGAGAGGAAAGACTCCTGCGTCATGTCCTCCGCGTCCGCGGGGTTGCCGGTCATGCGCAGCGCGACCGCGTAGACGAAGCGGTGGTAGCGCCTGTGAATCTCCTCGAAAGCCGCCGCGTCACCCGCGGCCGCCAGCCGCGCAAGTTCTTGGTCGGGCCGGCTCGATTTCTCATCTCTGTTCATCTCTGTCTCCTCCTCTTCCTCAAAGGCAGCGTGAAGATAAGGGACATGAGGGTGTAGTTACATATCCCGAAAGATACATTTCGAGGGTGTATTCGAAATTCGGCCGCCTGCCGGCCGGGAGTTGAATCGCGGGGCGTTTTTCGACTATTCTCTCGGAAATCTTGCCGAGCGAAGCATTTCCCCTTGCGGGGATCGGACACGGGCAGTCATTCTTTCCTTCATTTAACCGCGCTTTTACGGGCGAACGCTCGGACTTTCCTCCCCGTTGACCGGGACCAAAGGCGAACGGGTTGATCTGTGGGTGACAGCGAAAGAGCCGCCATGAGTACGCAGCCTAATAAAGAGCCAGGTTGGGCCGGCCCGCGGCTGACGACCAAGCTCTACCTGCCGCCTGCGCGGCAGAGTCTGGTCGAGCGCCCGCGACTGCTCGAACACCTGAACGAAGGTTTACAGGGCAAGCTGACGCTCATCTCCGCGCCCGCGGGCTTCGGCAAGACCTCGCTGGTGACGGCCTGGCGGCAGCAGAACGACACGCCGCTCGCCTGGCTCTCGCTCGACGCGGACGATAACGAGCCGACGCGTTTTCTGGACTACCTGGTCGCCGCGTTGCAGACCGTGGACGAGGAGCTGACCGAGGAGACTTCCGACCTCCTGAGGCGGCCGCCCGCCCCGTCCTGGAAGGTGGTTCTCAACTCGCTCCTCAACGAGATAAACGCGCACGACGCGGAGTTCGTGCTCGCGCTCGACGACTACCACGTCATCCGGGAGCCCGTCATACACGAGGCTCTGAGCCTCTTGATCGAACGGCTGCCGCCGCACGCGCACGCGCTGATCGCGGGCCGCAGCGACCCGCCGTTCCCGCTCGCGCGTCTGCGCGCCCGCGGCGAGTTGAAGGAAGTCCGCGCGGCCGACCTCAGATTCACCGAGGAGGAGACGAACGCCTTCCTGAACGGCGTGATGAGCCTGGGGCTCGCGTCCGACGACGTGGCCGCGCTCGAAGAGAGGACCGAAGGCTGGATTACGGGCTTGCAGCTCTCCGCGCTCAGCCTGCAAGGCAGGGAGAACAAGTCAGAGCTGGTGAGGGAGTTCGCCGGGGACAACCGCTTCATCCTGGACTACCTGATGGAAGAAGTCCTCAACTCGCAGCCCGCGAAGGTTCAGGATTTTCTCTTGCAGACCTCCGTGCTGACGCGCCTGACAGCGCCGCTGTGCGACGCGCTCACGGCCGGCGTGGGCGGGCACGAGACGCTTGAGTACCTGGAGCGCGCGAACCTCTTTTTGATTCCCCTGGACAACAAGGGCAACTGGTTCCGCTACCACCACCTCTTCGCGGACCTCCTGCGCCTGAAGCTCAGGCAGAGGCGGCCGGACGCTGTCAAAGAGCTTCAGGCGCAGGCGAGTCTCTGGTGTGAAGTGAACGGCCTCGCCGACGAGGCGATCAACTACGCCCTGGCCGCCGAGGACTGGGAGCGCGCCCTCGACCTGGTCGAGCCGATAGCTTACAGGCAGATCACCCACGGCGGATTTGAACGGGTCAAGCACTGGCTCGAAGCCATCCCCGAGACTGCTTTGAGGACCCGCCCGCTGATGTTCACGGGGTACGTCCCGACGCTGATTTACAAGGAAGAGTTCGACAAGGTCGAGAAGTACGCGCAGATAATGGAGGCCGCGGAGCCGCTGGAGGTGCGCCGCGCCCTGCTCAGCCTGGTGTGGTCTTCGCGCTCGCTCGTGGCGTCCGGCCGCTACGACGTCGAAAGGGCCGTGGAGTGCAGCGAAAAGGCGTTCGAGTTTTTGCTGCCCGACGACGTCAAACAACGGGCCGTCGTGATGCAGACGCGTGTCCGCTGGCGCGCGCTGAAGGGGGACGTGAGGGAGACCGAGCGGGCGCTGCTCGAAGCCCTCCCCGTTTACAGGCAGGCCGAACATTTCCTGTTCCAGATGTGGGGGCTCACCCTCCAGGGCTATCTGCACCTGATGCGGGGGCGGCTGCGCGAAGCGGCCGAAGTCCTGCGGGGCGTGATCCAGTACGCCACAGAGCACATCCAGAGCAGGCCCGAGACGCTCATCTACTCACACACCTTTCTGTGCGACATCTACCGCGAGTGGAACGACCTTGAGGCCGCGAAGACCCACCTCAACGAGGCGCTGACGATCATCCAGCAGGCGGGGCGCGTCAGCTACGTCGCCTTCGTCGCCGAAAACATAAAGATTCTAGCCCTCGTGCTGGAAATGAGCGGCGACACTGAGCGGGCTCAGGCGCTGATCGGGAGCGCGATGAAGCGCGTGGGGAAGTACGGCAACGAGATTGCGGCCAAACAACTTGAGGCCGTGCGGGCGCTCCTCGACCTGCGGCGCGGCGACATTTCTTCCGCGAGTCGCTGGGCCGAATCGTGCGGCCTCGCCGCGGAGGACGAGCCCGATTACCTGGGCGAACTGGCTTACACGACCCTCGCCCGCTGGCTCCTCGCGACGGGGAAAGCGGGGGAGGCGCTGCCTCTGCTCGCGCGCCTGGACGGCGCGGCCGCGGCGGGCTCGCGCGGGCAAGCCCGCATCGAGCTTCTGATTCTGCAAGCCCTCGCGCACCAGGCCCTGGACAACGAAGCCGAAGCGATTAAAGCTCTCGAACAGGCTTTACTGCTGGCGGAGCCCGAAGCTTACGTCCGCAGTTTCGTTGACGAGGGCGAGGCCCTGGCGAGGCTTCTGGCGCAGGCGCTCAAGCAGCACGGAAAGCGGTGGGAGGCCGAGACGCCCGCGCTGTTGCGCTACGCGCTCAAACTCAACGAGGCGTTCGGCCCCGTCGCCCCCGTGCAGAAGGTTCGGGCCTCGCAGACCGAGACGGACGACCTGCCCTGGTGGTACGTCAAAGACCCCTTGAGCGACCGCGAGCTGGAAGTCCTGCGGCTGGTGGCCCAGGGTCTCTCGAACCAGGAGATTGCCGACAAGCTGTTTTTGTCCGCGGGCACGGTCAAACGGCACATGAGCAACATCTACCAGAAACTAGACGTCCACAGCCGCACGCAGGCCGTAGACCGCGCCAGGACTCTCAAACTGCTCAATTAGGGAAGAGCGTTCGATAAAACTGTATTGGTAGGGCTCGTCCCTGCCCTCTTCTGTCCCGAGCCGCTGGACGAGCCCTGCCTGACTGTTGCTACTTTCCACCTCCTCTCCGCGTGTCTTTCAGGAACTGGTTGACGAGTTTCTCGACGGCCTTCGTGATCTTCTCGTCCAGCTTCTTCAGCTCGACCGCGCCCGAGGCGCGCCCGCGCCAGACGAGCTGCCGCGTGTTCGTGTCGATGAAGTCGACGATCAGCGTCCCCTCAGTGAACTGGTCAACGCGAATGTCCCTGCGGCCGAAGAAGCGGCCGGGGCCGATGCTGTAGTCCTGCACGTCCAGCTTCTCGCGGGTCGTGACGTAGTAGGCGACCGCGAAGTCCGGCCGCGCGTCACTCACCTGTCGGAAGCCGCTCGCCGTTAGTTTCGACTCCAGGACGGAGCTGATGCGGCCGCTGTTCAAAGAGTCGCCGGCCAGGGGGTCGCCCGGCGGCCTCCGCTGGGGGACGAAGTTGAACGTCTTCAACTGCGAGAAGTTGAAAGACCTGTCGAAGTCAGTCTGCACACTTTGCGCCCGCGCCGCCGCGGCGAACATAATCAGCACGGAAACCAAAACGCCTGTCACTCTAGCGATCCTCATTTACTTTTCTCCTTCTTATGTTAAGTCAGATGTTTTGAACGGGACGGCCGATCACACACGGCCGCCTGCATCCACTTCCCTCTCCTTCCTTACCGCTCCCGCGCGTGGCCGAAGTTGTCCGTGATGACGGACAGTTCCTTGTCCGGGTACTCGATTACGCTGCGGGCCATGTAGGTCGGGCCGTTCTGCAAGTCCCGGAACTCCGAAGAGATGCTCAAGGGCTTCGCGTCGAAACTGGTACGCACCTCCACGCGGCGCTGCCTGCGCGTCGCGGCGTCAACCCAGACGGTCATCGAATCGCCGGGCTGTAAAACGTCCCGGCCCTCGATGCGCAGCAGCCTCGCCTGCGGAGTCGTCTCCGGCGTCGTGGTCGCGCCCGCCATGAACTGCCGCAGGCGGTCGGGCGGGAGATTGCCGTAAGACCTGGCGAGAGCGCCCAACTCGCCCAGAAGCTCTACAAAGTCTTCCTTCTTTTTGCGGGCGATGAGGCCGCGCAGGCCGAACTGGGGTAACTTCTGCGACGACTCGCTGATGAGCGTCTGCTGTAGAGTCCCGTCCACGGCGTACCGCGTCAGGTACAGCTTGGTGCTCTTCGTCTCGCCGCCCTTGCGGACTTCCGTCCGCGACTTCCAGTTGTACTGCCGCAAGGCCCTCGCGTTCTCCTGCTGGGCCTGGGCGAAGTTGTTGTGCTGCTGCCCCGGCGCGGCGAGACAGGCGAGCAGGGTGACTCCCGCCAGCAACACGAGTCTGCGTCGCGTTATGAAAAATCTTTTCTTCATCACAGGTTCCTTTCTTTCAGCTCGATTCAAACGTCAGGCGACGGCGGAGAGTCTCCGGCCCGAAGCCACTTTGAAGCTCGTCCACCGGAGCTTCTCCACAATCAGGTCAACGGCCGCCGCCGCCCCGTCCTCAGCGCGGACCTCGCGGCCCACGCTCATCGCGCGCTCCGCGTAAGCGGGGTTCCCCAAAAGCTCTTTCAACTCCGCGGCGACGCGCCCGGCCTCGTACTTCCGGCGCGGGATGGTGCGGGAGACGCCGAGGCGCTCGACGCGCGCGGCGTTGTCCGGCTGGTCGTGGTTGAACGGCATGATGAGGGTCGGCACGCCCGCGCGCAGGGCCTGGCCCGTCGTGCCGACGCCGCCGTGATGAACCACGGCCGCGGCGCGCGGCAGAAGCTCCCCGTAAGGCGCGTAGTTGAAGGCGGCGACGCCGTCCGGCAAAGGCCCGGCGGGCCTGTTCTGGTCCGCGCCGACCAGTAGAATGGCGCGGCGGTTCAGGGCCGCGGCGGCCTTGATGCTCTCCCGGAAGAAGTCGCCCGCGATGTGGACCGCGGACGACCCGAGCGTGAACACGATTGGGGCCGGCCCGCTATCGAGAAAACTCGGGATTTCGGGCTGAATCCCTGAGTTATCCTTCCGGTCGTAGAAGGGGAAGCCCGTGACCGCGGTGTTCGCGGGCCAGTCCGCCTGCGGCCGGTACAGCACTTTGGAAAAGAGGGCGAGGTTGAGTTCCGGCGAATACTGCCCGTCGAAAAGCGGGTGCCCGCCCGCGGGCAAGCGCAACTCTTTTCTGAACGCGTAGACAGGCTTGACCCAGGACTGCGTCGCCGCCTCGATCAGTCGCTTGAAGGCGCGGGCGAGCGTCGGCCCGCCGAAGCGCAGGACGGGCTCCAGCCACGGCATGGTCGGCGGGACGAACGGGTCGTAAGCGGACCACAGCGACGCGGGCGCCAGCACGGACGAGAACCAGGGGATGCCCTTCTTCTGCGCCAGCGCGGGGCCGGCCAGAACAATCGGGTGCGTGATGAGCAGGTGGGCGCCACGCGCCGCCGCCCGCAAGTCCTCGTAAGAATCGCGCACCGAGGGCGCGAGCATCTCCTTGAACAGGTACTCCGCGCCGTGCTTCAGGTCTACCACCTTGTCAATGACCTCCGCGCCCTCGGGCGTGTCCATCGCGGGGACCGCCGGGCGCATCGGGTGAAACTCTATGCCGAGGGATTCGATCTTCTCCCTGTTGACTTCGCCCGTCACGATGACGGGCCGCAGACCGCGCCGCTTCATCTCCAGCGCCAGCGCGACGTAAGGGTGCACGTCGCCGAAGGAGCCGAACGTCGCCAGCACGATTCGTTCTCTGCCGTAAATGTTTTCACTCATCCTCACAATCGTCCTCTCCGAAAAAGTCTTCTCAACTCCCTGCGAGGTGGCGTGAAGATAAGGGAGGCGCGGGTGTAGTCGCATATCCCGAAAGACACATTTCGCGGGTGTATTTGGGGCCGCGGGGGGCCGCCGGGCGTGATTTTTACGGGCAGGAATAAATTACATCTGCGAAATACACCTTTCGGCGCATGACGCTACACCCGGTCCGCTCGTATTCTCTCCCGGAAGTTGAAAGGAGGAGGGTTGAGGATGATGGAAACAATCGAAACGGACGTGATCATCGTGGGGGGCGGCCCGACCGGACTCAGCCTGGCCTGCCAGCTCGTCCGCTACGGCATCGACTTCGTCGTCGTCGAGAAGAACGAGGGCGTGACGCGGTTTTCCAAAGCCCTCGGCGTCCAGGCACGGACGCTCGAAATTTACGAGCAGATGGGGCTGGCCGCGCCGGCCGTCGAGCGCGGCGCGGTCGCCGGCAAGTTCAGGATGCTGGCGGGCGGGCGCGTGCGCGGCGAAATACCGCTCTCGGACATCGGGCGCGGCCTGACCCCCTACCCGTACATGTTGCTCTTAGAGCAGAGCAAGAACGAGGAGCTACTCTACGAGTACCTGCTGAGTCACGAGAAGCAAGTGCTGTGGAAGACGGAGCTGGAAAGCTTCTCGCAGGACGAGTCGAAAGTTACGGCCCGCGTGAAAAGAGAGGACGGTCAATCTCAAACCATCACGGCTCAATACATGGTCGGCTGCGACGGGGCCAAAAGTCCCGTCCGGCACGGCCTCGGACTCACTTTCGAGGGCAGCACGTTCGAGCGTCTGTTCTACGTCGTGGACGCGCGCGTTGACTGGGAACTGCCGCACGACGCCGTGCAGATTTGTCTGGCGCGCGAGGTCTTCACGGCCTTCTTCCCGATGAAGGGCGAGGAGCGCTATCGAATCATCGGCACCTTTCCCGAAGGCGCGAACAAGGAGGGAGGCGAAGTCGTCTACGACGAGATCGAGCGGCAGATAAAAAGGGAGGCCAAACTCCGGCTTGAGATTTCCGAGGTCAACTGGTTCTCGCTCTACAAAGTCCACTCGCGCCGCGTCAACAAATTTTCCGAGGGGCGCTGTTTCGTCGCCGGCGACGCCGCGCACATACACAGCCCGGCGGGCGCGCAGGGGATGAACACGGGCATACAGGACGCTTACAACCTGGCCTGGAAGCTGGCCTTCGTCATCAAGGGCTACGCCGGCGAGAGACTGTTAGAGACCTACAACGAGGAGCGGCTCGAAAACGCCAAAAGACTCCTGGAAACGACCGACCGCTTCTTCGAGTTCGCGGCCGGGTCGAACTGGCTGCTGAGCCTGATTCGGACGACCGTCTTCCCGAGGGTGGCAGGGCAGATAGTCAACCTCGGCGCCGTCCGAAAGAGGATTTTCCCGCTCGTCTCGCAGATCGGCATCAACTACCGCGACGCCTCGCTGAGCGACGCGGGCGGCGACGGCGGGCGCTTTAAGGTCAAGCCCGGCGACCGCATGCCCTACGTCTGGAGCGAGGGCCGAAGCGTTTACGACCAGCTCCGCGAGCCGAAGTTTCACCTGCTCGTGTTTTCGGCGGGCGAGGGCCGTCACTGGAGAATGGCGGACGAGCTTGAGGAGGAGTACGCCCCGAGGCTCGACTGCCAAATCCTCCCCCTGGACCCTTACGTCGAAAAAATCTTCGGCGCGGGTAAATCCTTCTGCGTGCTTTTGAGGCCGGACAATCACGTCGGGTTCATCTCGGCGGAAATCTCGCCCGAAAGAGTGAGGGCCTACTTGAAGCGCGCCTTCGTGAGTTCGCCGGAAGGAAAGCAGTCCGGCGGCAATCCAGAATTTTCCGTGGAGGTTGTCGAGAGTTATGAGCATGGATAAAGAGTTAGACAAAGCTTTCTATGAGATTCAGGTGAAGGGGCGTCTGGACGCGTGGCGGGAAGAGTTGTTCGACGGGATGACCGTCGCCTCGGGCGACGACGTGACGACGATTTCGGGCTACGTGGCCGACCAGGCCGCCCTGCACGGACTGCTGGCCCGTGTGCGAGACTTCGGGCTCGTCCTGGTCTCGGTCAAGTCCGCAGGCAGCGGCGAGGAGTTCATTTAAGCCGGGTCGCTGAACCTACGCGGGCGCGGCCCTTTCTTTCTTGAGCTTTTCGGCCCCGCGCCACAGGAGTAACGCGCCGACGAGGCAGGCCAGGGGGCTGACGAGGAGTGAGTAGCGCATGTTCGCCGGATTCTCGGTCGCGCCGAGCTGGTCGTTGAGCATTCCGATGAGGGGCGCGCCGACGACGTAGGAGGCGACGTTGACGGCGAAGATGAAGACGGCTATGCCGAGCCCCCTTAACTTCGGCCCCGTGATTTCGTGAACCTCGGCGGTCGCCGGGCCGAGCCAGATGAGCGACAGCGCGATCAAAAAGACGTTCGCGGCCAAGAGCATCCAGAGTTTGTCGCTGAAGATGAGCCCCAGCCAGAAAGGGACCGCCAGGAGTGCGGCGCACGCGCCGAAAAGCATCCGCCCGCCGCGCCCCCTGCGGCGCAGGCGGTCCGCCAGGTAGCCGCCGGTGACCGTCCCCGGCACACCGGCGACGATTGAAATGAGGCCGCCCCACAGGCCCATGAACACCAGGTCGAAGTTGTGCAGGCGCACGAAGAAGGTCGTCACCCAGATGGAGATGCTGTTGGCGGAGAGCGCGACCAGTGCGTAACCCAGGTAAAGATAGATCAGGGGCGCGGACGTGAAGAGCACTCTCCAGTCGTCGCGCCCGTAACGCGGCGCGGCACTTTCGGTCTGCCCGCGCGGCTTCTCCTTCAGCAGGAGCACGAGGACGGCGAAGAAGAGGCCGGGGAAGCTGAGCAGGAAAAACGCCGGGCGCCAGCCTAAGGTTTTCGCCAGCGGCCCGCCGACCAGGAACGCGACGCCCGCGCCGAGGGCGATGCCCGATGAGTAGACGGCCTGGACGGTCGCGCGCACGCGCGGCGGGAAGTAGTCGCTGATGAGCGAGAAGGCCGCCGGCCCGAGCGTCGCCTCGCCGACGCCGACCATCACGCGGCACAGGAAGATTCCCCAGAAGTCGTGCGCGAACCCGGTCAGCCCGGAGAAGAGGGACCAGACGGCGAGGCCCGCGGCGATCAATTTTTTGCGCGAGACGCGGTCGGCCATGCGCCCGAAGGGGACGCCGAGCAGCGTGAAGAGGATGACGAATGAGGTCGCGCCGAGCAGCGCGAGCTGCGTGTCGCTCAAATACATGTCCGCCTTGATCGGCGTAAAAAGCAGGTAGATGAGCGTGCGGTCTACGAAGTTCAGGACGTTGACAATTGTCAGCAGGCCGAGCGCGTACCAGGAGTAGCCGGGGATCGCCTCCGCCGGCTTATCCCCAGTCGGCTTAATTCCCGTATTAGTCGCGATCCCAGACACTTTGTATGTTCTGTCGCGAGGGTTGTAAGAGATGAAGAAATAAGGACGTAGCTTAAAACCCGGCGACTATAATAGTGTGCTTAGCTACATGCAAATAGAGCATCTGACTTTGGGGAGGAAATGTTAGAGAGAGATAATGGCTCTCTCGCTGAAAGCGAGTCCTCCGGTTCAGAGGTTCTTGCTCGCGGTGTATTGCCGCTACGTTTATCACCGCATGAATGGAATCCAGGAAAACGTAAGGCCCCCGCTCCAACTACTACGCCCTCCAAAATTCTGCTTAGCAGGGGCGCGCCTCCTGGGCCAATCAGGGAATCGTTGAGGTGAAAAAAACTATAATAGACCTGACTTTCCAGTCAAGGTGAATCCGCATAACTCATCCGAGAGTTGAGGCGCAGGTGACGACGTCAGCCTGCGCCTCGGCCCCGCCGTTCTGAATTTCGGAGACGGTTTGACGCGACTCGTCTACCGTGCGGCCCGGCTCGCCGCCGAGCGCTCCAAAGAACTGCGGCACGTTTTCTCGTCTAAGTGAATCAGTTCTTCCTTTCCCCCTACACGACCCGCGCCCGTGCGGCCAGATCACTGGCCGGCCGCCGCGGCTCTCTGTTCGCCGCCGGATCAGAAGGTGAGTGGATCGTCAGGAATTGAACCAGGTCTTTCGTGAAGATGAGGTCGAGCGTCCAGTCGAGCGCGACGCGCAGCTTCTTCTCGAACCGCGGGAGCTTGCTCAGGTAGACGGTGCGCCACAGCCACCAGGCGACGAAGCCCGAAAAGTTGACGCCCAGGATGCGCGCCACGCCCGTGCGCCTGCCCATCGAGGCCAGTTGGCCGACGGTCTTAAAGACGAACGGCCTTTTCTGTTTCCCGTGGATTGAGGCGACGATGTTGCGCGCGACCGTCTTCCCCTGGCGCAGCGCGTGCTGCGCTGTCGGCGGGCAGGTCTTCCCGGTCGTCACGTCCGGGACCGAGGCGCAGTCGCCGAGCGCCCACACGCCCGGCCGGCCCTCCACTTCCATGAACTCGTCCGTCCGCAGCCGGCCCCTGTCTTTCCGGCACGGCAGGGTCTCCAGAATGGGGTTCGGCGAAATCCCCGCCGTCCAGACGAGCGTGTTGGTCCTGATGACTTCGCCGTCGCCCAACTCGACGCCCGCCTCAGAGAATTTTTTGACCGCTGTGCCGAGGCGGACCTCGACCCCGGCATCCGCAAGCTTTTTCCTCGCGTAGTCTCCCAGCTTCTCGCCGAGTTCCGGCAGGACCTTCGGCCCGGCCTCCACCAAAACCATGTGCAGCATCTTTTTGTCCAGCCGCGGGTAGAACTCCAGGGCCTCGCGGACGAAGTCGTTGACGGCGGCGGCCGTCTCGACGCCGGCGAAGCCCCCGCCGGCGACGACGAAGGTGAGCAGCGGCGCGCGGTCCTCGGCGCGGGGCTCGAAGTCGGCCTCCTCAAGGTTTTTGATGAGCTGCCCGCGCAGGTGGACCGCGTCGCCGAGCGACTTCATCGTCAGCGCGCGTTCGGCCAGCCCCGGCAGGTCGTAGAAGTTTGTGACCGCGCCGAGGGCCACGACGAGGTAGTCGTACTCAAGCTCGTGGCGGTGTCCCGCGCCGTGCGAGACGGTCACGCGCCTGGCCTCAAGGTCAACGGCTTCGACAGTCCCCTGGAAGAATTTCGTGCGGCGCAGGAGCTTGCGCACGGGGTTGACGATGTGCGTGAAGTCCAGGTCGCTCGCCGCCACCTCGTGCAGCATCGGCGTGAAGAGGAAGAAATTCTCCCGGTTGACGAGCGTCACCTCGACCCCGGCGCGGCGTGCCAGGCTCTTTTCCAGTTCGAGCGCCGTGTACAGCCCGCCGAAGCCGCCGCCCAGGATAAGCACACGCTGTCGTGTCTCCGTTTTCATCCAGTTTTCCTTCCAGTCAGTCCAAAAACTTTCCCACCTCGCAGAAAACTTTGATCGCACCCTTCGCCCCGGTCAGCTTGTCGAACAGCTCCCTGTAATTCTCCAGGCCCTCGACCGGGTGGGTTAGGAGCCGCGCGAGCCAGCCCGCGTACTCGGCCTCCGCTTGCGCCATGTCTTTGATACCCATCTCGAAGTACTCGCGGTTGGCGTTGACCGTCCCGACCATCACCTTGTTGCCCAGCACGAATTCGAGGTTGATCTGGTCGGCGGGCACTTCGACTTTGCGGTCGCCGCCCGTCACGGAGGAGAGTACCAGCACGCCGTTCTTGCCGAGCGCCTGCATGCTGTCGAAGACGATGGGTGAAAAACCTGTGGCCTCGAAGATCAGGTCGAACGGGCCGTGCTTTTTCGCGCCTTCGAGGACGGGCAAGTCATCGGTCGTCTCGTAGCGCGCGCCGATGGCCTCAATCAATTCGGCATTGAGGTTGGGCTTCGGCGCGAGGGCGAAGGTCGTGACATCGAGGCCGCGTAGGCGCAGGACGAGCGTGGCGAGGAGCCCGATGGTGCCCGCGCCCATCACGGCCGCGCGATGGGGCCGCCACACGCGGAGCCTTCGCTGTATCTCGTAAGCCTGCGCGATGCCCTTCTCGACGACCGTCATGGGCTCCAGCAGCACGCCGACCTCTTTAAGCCCGCGCGGGACTTTGACGATGAACTCGGCGTCGTCCACGTAGTACTCCGAGAGGTAGCCGTGGCGCAGGTTGATGCCGCGCTCGTAGTAGGTGTCGTCGGTCGTCATGTCGCTCGTGCCGATCAGGTCGTAGATGGAATGACCTGGGCGGCGCACGGTGGCGACGACGTAGTCCCCTGGTTTGAGTTCCGTCACGTTCGGCCCCACGGCCTCCACCTGCCCGAAGCTCTCGTGGCCGACGATGAGAAACTCGTAGCCCTCGGGCGCGTGCCCGTACTCGGCCGCGTTGATCTCCTTGTCAGTCCCGTCCACGCCGACGCGCAGGACGCGCACGAGCACGCCGCGCCCGCCCGGGACTTCGTTCACCGAAGGCCGTGGGAGCTCGGCCAGGTGGACCGAATCAGGTCTTCCGGGGATGACTGCTATCGCTTTCATGATCTCTCCTTCGTGTGATTTCAGACGGCCGGCGCGGCCCACTCCGCGCGAGCGCCGATTTGTGCCAGCGTCGAGAGGACGCGGCCGGGGTCGCCCCAGTCGCTCCACCCGACGTTGCCGACGGGCAACACCGCGAGCTCATGAGGGCACACGGCCAGGACTTCCTTTGAAAAGTTAGTCTCGGGAAGCTGGTGATAGAGCGAACGTATTTCCGCCACTTCGTCCGGCGTGCCGAGGGCCGTCCAGGCGACGGCGAAGGCGTTGTAGAGGTCTGGAACGGAGCGGCGGATCATCCCGAGGAAGGCGGTGACGCGCCCGACCATTACGAAACTGTTCCACAGGCAGCCTCGCCCCTGAAGCTGGCGCGCGAGTACGTGGTTGGGCTTTTCCCAGAAGCGTCGGACCCTAAAGAGCTCGCCCGGGCTCTTCGTCAGGATGGGCGAGGCGGGCTCGATCCAGCCGTAATCCTCTTCGGGGCCTTCGGGGGTGATGCCGAGTAGGACGACGAGGTCCGGCCTGGCCTCGGCGATTTCGAAGGCCGCCTCGACGCAGGCCATGAAGGTCTCGTCGTCCGACAGATAATGGTCCGAGGGGAAGAAGGCCGCGACGCCGTCGGGGCACGTGAGCGAGAGCCGAAGCAGGCTGTAAAGAATCGCGGGGGCCGTCCCCTGGTTCTTCGGCTGAACGACAAGCCGCTCCGGCTGAACGCCCGAGAGTTGCGCGCGGTAGAAACGCTCGTGCTTTCGCGTGACGACGAAGAGTGTCTGCTCCATAGGTATCGTCCGCGCGACCCGCCGCCTCGTCAACTCAAGCAGCGTCTTCCCGCCGAGGAGCGGGCAGAACTGTTTCGGTCTGTCGTCGCCGGCGATCAGTTTCGTCAGGGGCCGGAGCCGCGTGCCGTCCCCGCCCGCCAGAATCACGCCCCAGCGGTTGCGATGCGAAGAACCAGTTCGTTTAAGACAGCGGTCTTCCATGATGAATAAAAACCTCCCCTCCGGTCATTCCCCGCTCTGTTGCAGCAGCTTCGCCACGAGCCCCGTCCAACCCGTCTGGTGGCTCGCGCCGATGCCTGCGCCGTCGTCGCCGTGGAAGTATTCGTGAAAGAGCAGCAGGTCGCGCCAGTGCGGGTCCGCCTGAAACTTCTCCGCCTCGCCGTAAACGGGCCTCCGTTCTTCGCGGTCGCGGAGGAAGATGTGAGACAGGCGGCGCGAGATTTCGGCGGCCACTTCCCACAGCGTCATCATCCGACCCGAACCCGTAGGGCACTCGACCTTGAAGTCGTCTCCGAGGTAGTGGTGAAACTTTTGCAGCGACTCGATGATGAGGTAGTTGACCGGGAACCAGACGGGGCCGCGCCAGTTGGAGTTCCCGCCGAAGAGCCCGGTGGAGGATTCCGCCGGCTCGTAGTCAACGCGGTGCACCGTGCCGTTGACGGCGAGCGTGTACGGCTGCTCGCGGTGGAAGCGCGAGAGGGCGCGCACCCCGTAAGGCGAAAGGAACTCATCCTCGTCGAGCATGACTTTGAGTACGCGGCGCAGCCGGTCCTGGCTGACGACCGAGAGCAGCCGGCGCTCGTCGTCGCCCGGCGTCCTCATGCAGGCGACGTTTCGCACGAGGTCCGCGCGGTTGTCTATGAACCACTCCAGGCGCTTCCTGAAGTCGGGGAGCATCTGGAGCAGCTCAGGCTCTAAGGTCTCGACGGCGAAGAGCGGGATGAGGCCCACCATCGAGCGCACCTTGAGCGGGAAGTGCGTGCCGTCCGGCAGGTGCAGCACGTCGTAGAAGAACCCGTCCTCCTCGTTCCAAAGCTCAATCCCGTCGTGCCCCAGGTTGTTCATGGCGGCGGCGATGTGTATGAAGTGCTCCCAGAACTTCGAGGCCACGTCCTCGTAGGCCGAATCCTCGCGCGCCAGCTCCAGCGCGATGGCGAGCAGGTTCAGCGTGTACATAGCCATCCAGCTCGTCCCGTCCGACTGCTCTATGTGCCCGCCGGTCGGGAGCGCGGCGCTGCGGTCGAAGACGCCTATGTTGTCGAGGCCGAGGAAGCCGCCCTGGAAGATGTTCATCCCTTCGGCGTCCTTGCGGTTGACCCACCAGGTGAAGTTCAGCAAGAGCTTCTGGAAGACACGCGCCAGAAACTTGCGGTCGCCCTTCCCCCGCCGCTTCTCCTCGATCTTGTAAACGCGCCACGCGGCCCAGGCGTGGACGGGCGGGTTCACGTCGCCGAGTGCCCACTCGTAGGCCGGCATCTGCCCGTTCGGGTGCATGTACCACTCGCGCAGCATCAGGACGAGTTGCTCTTTGGCGAAATCGGAATCAACCAGCGCCAGCGGGACGCAGTGAAAAGCCAGGTCCCAAGCCGCGTACCAGGGGTACTCCCACTTGTCCGGCATCGAGATCACGTCGGCGTTGTAGAGGTGCGGCCAGTCGCGGTTGCGCCCGCGCTTTCGCTCCGCCGGCGGGGCGGGCTGTTTCGAATCGCCTTCGAGCCAGTCCTTGACGACGTAGTGGTAGAACTGCTTCGACCAGAGGAGCCCCGCGAACGACTGCCGCATCACGTTGCGGGCGTCGGGGGAAAGGTCTTGCGGTATGACCCCGGCGTAGAACTCGTCCGCCTCGCGCCGCCGCTCGTCGAAGACTCGCCCGAATCCTTCCCCGAAAGGTCGCTCGCTCTCGGAGAACATCTCTTTGTCTGTGAGGCGGAGGCACACAATTACCGTCTCGCCCGGGTTGACCGTCAAAGAGTAGTGCGCCGCCGCCTTCGTCCCTTCCTGTTCTGGATTGACGGCCTCGCTGCGCCCGCCGACGACGTACTCGTTGAAGGCGTCCTTCACGTAAGGGGCGTCGTTGGCCGCGCCGTAAAGCCGCTCTTTGTTCGTCTCGTTCTCCGCGAAGAGCAGCTCGGGCGAGCCCTCGCAGTAGAGGAACCGCCGGCCGTAATGCTCCTGATTCAACTCGACGGCCGCGCCGGCCGCGTCCTCGACTTTCCGCAGGCTCGGCCGCGCGTCGTGCCCGTTCCAGGACCAGGTGTTGCGGAACCAGACGGTCGGCAGCAGGTGTAGCTGAGCGGCCTCCGGCCCGCGATTGGCTACGTTGATGCGGACGAGAATGTCCTCTACGTCGGCCTTGGCGTACTCCACGAAGACGTCGAAGTAGCGATCATCGTCGAAGACGCCCGTGTCGAGCAGCTCGTACTCGGGCTCATTCTTGACCCGGCGGCGGTTCTCCTCGACCAGCCCGGCGTAAGGGAACTCACTTTGCGGGTACTTATAAAGATACTTCATGTAGGAGTGCGTCGGCGTCGAGTCCAGGTAGAAGTAGTATTCTTTGACGTCTTCGCCGTGGTTCCCCTCACTCCCGGTCAGCCCGAACAGCCTCTCCTTGAGAATCGGGTCGCGCCCGTTCCACAGCGCGAGCGCGAAGCAGATCAACTGGTGGCGGTCGCAGATTCCCGCGAGCCCGTCCTCGTTCCAGCGGTAGGCGCGCGACCGCGCGTGGTCGTGCGGGAAGTAGTCCCACGCCGACCCATACCGACTGTAATCCTCGCGCACCGTGCCCCAGGCGCGCTCCGACAGATACGGACCCCACCGCTTCCAGTGCGCGGCGCGCGTGCGCGACTCTTCAAGCCGTCTCTCCTCCGCCGCCGCGTCCGCTCGTTTCTTATTTCGTCCGTTGGTGCTCATAGTTATGTGCCGGGCCGTTTCTCACTTACTTCTCGGTTAACTGCATCACGTGCCCGTCCGGGTCACGCACCAGCAAGCCTTTGTTGAAGCCGAGCGCCCCCTCGCCGAGCGGGACCACGCCCGTGGAGACGAAGACGGACTTCGCGCCGAGCAGACCCTGAGCCGCCGCCTCTACGCTCCCGGTCGAGAGGCGCGTCTGCCAATGGAAGAGGTCGTTGGCGCGAGCGTCAGAAGGGTATGGCCGTCCGTCGCGCGGGGCGAGGTATTCGAGAAACTCTATGCCCGGCCCCTCTGCGGCGCGCAGGGCCGTGATACGCAGGCGCGCGCCGAACACGTTGTTCAAGTGCTCCTGCTCCGTGCCGTAGTTCTCGCTCGCGCCCACGACGCGCATCCCCAACACGTCCCTGTAAAACTTCAGGCTCGCTTCGGTGTCCTGGACGACAATCGCCGTGTGGTCGATCCCCAAAAACATCCCCCCGGCGGCTGCTTTCGCCTGCCACTTCGGGTCGCCCTTGTCTCCCGGGAACTGCAAGATTTCGAGCGAGTGCTTGTCCGGGTCTTTGAAGTAAAAAGCCTTGATGCCGCCCGCGCTCTTGTTCCAGTCCGGGAGCCGCTGCGGCCCCGTCGAGGCGTGCTCCACCTTGTTCTGCCGCAGCCAACTGTAAGCCTTATCCATGTCGCCCGTGATGATGGCGATGTGCTGGAACCAGCGGTCGTTGCTGCGCGAGTCCGCGGGGACGGGCCTGCCCTTCGGCGCGAGGTATTCGGTCAGCTCCAGAAATTCGTCTCCGAGCCGCAAACGCACCACGCGCATCCGCAGGCCGAAGACCCCTTGCAGCCGCTCGTAAGCCTCGCCCGCCACCTCCACGTCCGAGACCTTCTCGAAGGACAGGACTTTTGAATAGAACTCGACCGAGCGGTCCATGTCCGAAACGGTCAGCCCGACCGATTCGACACGCCCGACGAGCGGGGCCGGGGCGGTCGCGTTCGACGCGGCGAGCGCCGTCGAGCGGACGGACTGCTGGCCCTCGGCGAGCGACGGCCAGAACGTGAGCGCCAGCAGCAGCCAGATGAGCGCCCACCCGAGCGGGAAATCTTTGAAGCGCCGCGCCAAGTTCTTCGTCGTTCTCATTGCAGCCGCTCCTTCAAGTGGTCGCCGACACGCAGCGCGTTAGCCATGATCGTCAGCGCGGGGTTGACGGCCGAAGAGGACGGGAAGAAGCTCGCGTCCACGACGTACAGGTTGTCCAAGTCGTGCGCCTTGCAGTTACTGTCGAGCGCCGAAGTGCGCGGGTCGGAGCCCATGCGGATGGTCCCGTTCTGGTGGGCGACGCCCGCGAGCGGAATGCGCTGGCCGAGGAAAAGGTTGCGCGCGAAGAGGCCGACGTGGCAGTCGTGCCCGTGCACCTCGCATTTGGTCTGCTGCTGCATCAACTGCTTCAGCTTCGCGGTGAGACGCTTGTGGCCCTCTTCGTTGTTCGGCTTGTAAGCGAGGACGATGTTGCCGTCTCGGTCGAGCGTGACGCGGTTGTCCGGGTCGGGCAAGTCCTCGCTCGTCAGCCAGAAGTCCAGGGAATGCGTCGCCATCAGCTCCAGCGTGAAGCCGGGCGCGATGGCCGGCGCGCCCGCGCGGAGCGTGGCCGCGTCCAGCTTCCCGACGAACGAGATGTGACCCATAGGGTAGTCCCACTCCTTCGAGCCGAAGTAGAAGTCGTTGACCGCGAGCGTCTTCTGAAAGACCGTCGGGTTCGGACACTTTGACAGCGCCATCATCACTGAGTTGACGTGCCCCATGTAATGACGGCCGATCACGTCCGAGCTATTGGCGAGCCCCCGCGGGTGCTTCTCGTTGGCGGAGCGCAGGAGCAGCGCCGCCGAGTTGATCGCCCCGCAGGAGACGACGACGATGTCTGCGAAGAACTCTTCCGCCGCGCCGCCGCGTTCGACCACGACGGAAGTGACAATACGCCCCGTGGGGTCCGTCTTCAGCCGCTCGACCTTGGAGTTGGTCAGGAGCGTGACGTTCTCGTGCCTGAGCGCCGGGTCGACGGCGCAGGTCTGCGCGTCCGACTTGGCGTTAATCAGGCAAGCAAAGCCGTCGCAGGTGTTGCAGCGGATGCAGGCGCTCGCCCGCCGGTCACGCTCGTCGAGCATCACGCCGAGCGGGACGTGGAAGGGTCTCAGTCCCTGCCGCTCGAAGTCGTCCGCGAGTTGCTGTATCCGCGGCTCGTGACTGACCGGAGCGTGCGGGTACGGCTTGCTCGCGAAGGGCTCCGTCGGGTCGACGCCGCGCTCACCGTGAACCTGATAAAGATACTCGGCCTGCGTGTAGTACGGCTCAAGCTCCTCGTAGGAGATGGGCCAGGCCGGCGAGACGCCGCCGTAGTGGCGGACCTGGCCGAAGTCTTCTCGCCGCATCCGAAAGAGCGCCGCGCCGTAAAACTTCGTGTTGCCGCCGACGTAGTAGTTCGTGTGCGGGTGCAACTCCTCGCCGCGCGAGTCGCGCCAGGTTTCCTTCGTGTTGTAACGCCCCTCGACGTTGACGAGCCTCGGGTCCCAGTTCTCCTTCTCGCGCGGGACGTAGTCGCCGCGCTCCAGCATCAGGACGCGCTTGCCCGTCCCCGCCAGGCTGTAGGCGAGCGTGCCGCCGCCCGCCCCCGTGCCGATGATGATTACGTCGTAGTGGTTCGCGTTAGACATGGCGTCCTCCGTCTCCGACCAGAAACTTACGACTGCTTGAGAGGCGCGGTCGCGAAGTTGGCGCTGAAGCGCCGGCACCAGATCGTCACCGAGCGGTACTTCGAAAGGTCTACATCCGCCGGCACGTCGTAGTTCTGGTCGCCGACGTTGCCTTTCAAAGAGCCGAGCGAGACGTAGCCGGCTTTTGTCACCTCGGCGGAGTCGTTAGAGTCGTCCGCGGCGACCAGGTAGACGACCACGTCCGGCCCGTTCGAGGTCTCGAAGTCCGTGAAGCGCAGCACGCGCTTGCCGTCCGCGAGCCTGTAGACGGTCGCCGTGCCCGAGCCCTTGTGCGAGACGTCGTGGAAACGCCCCGAAGCGAGCGGCGCGGGCTGGGCTGCGGCGGCCTGTTGCTGCGGCTGCATGAGCGGGGCGGTGCCGAAGTTGGCGCTGAAGCGTCGGCACCAGATCGTGACGGCCTTGTATTTCGACAGGTCAACGTCCGCGGGCAGGTCGTAATTCTGGTCGCCGATGTTGCCCTTCAGGGAGCCGAGCAGGATGAAGCCAGCGTTGGTCACCGTCGCCGCGTCGGCGGCGTCGGCGGCCGCCACGAGGTAGACGACCACGTCGGGTCCGTTCGAGGTCTGAAAGTCCGTCAGGCGCAGCGTCTTCTTGCCGTCCGGCAGTTGGTAGACGGTCGCCTTGCCCTTCGTCTCGTGCGCGACGGTGTGGAACTCGCCCGCGGACAGAACGACGGGCTGCGCGGAGGCCGCCGAAGCGGTCGGGAATTGTTCGTTGACCTTGCTGTCAATGAAAAGAAGTTCCGGGCGGAAGAGATACCACCCCACGCCAAGTACGACCACGGCGGCCGCGATGATAGTGAGCTTGCGTCTGGACATGTTCCTTGTCTCCTTCTGGAAGTAGTTAGTTGTTCGCCTCGCGCCTGGCACACTTTGGGCCAGGCGATGCGTTACTCTCATCGTCAAACTAGCGATTCACCTTGCGAGGGGTTTTAGTTAAGGACCGAGGTTGTCAATCAGCTAAAGCGCCGACCTCTGACACCCTATTAGTCGAGCGCCCCGCCGAATCCTTACAGAGAAATTTTCGCGCGCCGCCCTCTTTCGACGCCTGACAAAGCCTCGCCGAGCGACCAGAGGGACGCGCCGAGCAGGACCGCGTCTTTGAGCAGGAACCCGCCCGCGCCGGACAGCGCCGGGAATCCCCCGAGGCTCTCCTCCCAGCCGGGGAGCGTGAAGAGGAAGGTGAGCGTCGTCAGGAACGTCAGAATCGCCAGGCAACTCCCGGCGGCCGCGAGCTTCGCCGAAAGCGGCCGTAGTGCTATCAAGACGGCGGTCACAATCTCCGTCACGCCGATCAGGTTCGACACGCCCTGTAGACTCAGGACATTGTAGAGCCAACTCATTAAAGGGCTGCTGGCGACGAGCGGCTCGATGCCTTTGGCCTCGTAGGCGGTGAACTTCATCGCGCCGATCCAGAGGAGCACCAGAACCAGCCCGTAACGGACCAGGAGTTCCCCGGCGAGTTGAATCCTTCCGCCCCGGCCTTCCTCCCGGGTCGTGCTTATAGCTATCGAGTCCGTGCTCATAGTCTCCTCCTAATCCTTTCTCAGTCTCTCAGGGGCGAACGCCCGCGACGTTCAGCCGCATGCGGTAGAGGCCGGAGCGCGCGCAGAGGTAGAGCGTGCGGCCGTCCTCGTCGCCCCACGCCATGTTGTGTATGTGCCTGGGGGCGACGATTGTGCCGAGGTGCTTGCCCGCCGGCGAGATTACCCACAGGCCGCCGGGGCCTGCGACGTAGAGGTTCCCTTCAGCGTCCACCTTGATTCCGTCAATCGCGTTCCTCTCTTTGTCCAGCGCCGCGGTCATGTCGAAGAAGACGCGGCCGTTGGCGAGCGTTCCATCGGCCCGCGCCTCGTAGCGCATGACGACCACCTTCTTCTCGTCCCAGTCGCCGACGTAGAGGTACTTCTCGTCGGGCGAGAGGGCGATGCCGTTCGGCCCCGTGAAGTCTTTACTGATTAGCTGAAGTCTTCCTTTGTAAATCGAGTAGACGCCGCTGAAGGGCAGTTCCTTGCGCGGGTCGTCGAAGAATTTCGGGAGGCCGAAGGGCGGGTCCGTGAAATAGAGCGTGCCGTCCGAGCGGTAGACCAGGTCGTTCGGGCTGTTCAGGCGCTTGCCCTCGTACTTGTCGGCCAGCACGGTCTCGCCACCGTCTTTCTCGATGCGTATGATTCGGCGTAGCCCGTGCTGGTTGATGGTCAAACGTCCCTGCGCGTCTAACGTCAGGCCGTTCGAGCCGGGCTGGCCGTACAACGCCACGTCCGCGCCCGCGTAGCCGCTCGGGTCGCGGAAGACTTCGAGCTTCCCGGCGCGGTCCCCGTCCGGCGTGTACCTGTAGATGCGGTTGCTGTTCGGGTCGGAGAAGAGCAGGTGGCCGCCCGCCCTGACCCAGACGGGGCCTTCGGTGAACTTGAAGCCTTCGGCGAGCTTGAAGAGCTTCGGGTTCTGGCCGACGATTTTGTCCATCCCGGGGTCGAGGCGTGAGACTTCCACGTTGACCTCGCTCGGCGTAATCGCGAGCGGCACGCCCGCGCCGCCCCTGTAGAAGTCGAGCCTCGCCTCGCGCACCCAGATGAAGTTGGTCGGCGGGTTCGATATTGGGCCGTTGATGCCGAAGACGGCCAGTTGAATCTTCTGCCCGGGCCGCACGTCGCGGCCGACGACCAGACGGTTCGGGGCGTTCCAGCCGCCGACGACGGAGCCCCCCGTCTGCCCGAGGCTGCGCGTCAGCTCGCCGTCAACCCAGACCTCCGCGTAATCGTCCAGCGCCGTCTCGAACACGACGGTAGAGCCCGTGGGGTCGAAGTCCCCAACGCGCGACGGGACGGTGAGAGTGATGCGATACCAGTTGAAAGAGATGCGCCCGTTGCCGCGCCGCCTTTGCAAAGCGCCGGGTTCGACCACCTCCCAACGGGAGTCGTCGAAATCGGCCGCGCCCGCGTGCGGCGTGTAGTCGTAAGTTTTGACCGGCGCGCCGGTCGGCTGGCCTTCAACGCCGGCGGCGCGGAACTCGACTTCGACGATCCGCGTGTCGCTGTAGCGCCACTCGCCCCCGACCAGCTTCACGCCCTCCGCGCTCGTCAGGTCAATCGTCGCCTCGGCCCTGCCCGTCGGCACGCCCGGGTCCGTCTCCCCGCCGGCGACAACATCAGCCGCCTGGAGCAGGACGGCCACGAGCACCACTGCCGCTAAAAGAATCCGTCTCTTCATCATCCACCTCCGTTCAGCGGACCTTCACCACGTAATAGAGGAACGGCCCCTGAATCTCTTTGAACCAGTGCGGCGTGCCGTTGGCTACGGTGATGACGTCGCCCTTGACCAGCTTGCGCGTCTCGCCGCCTTCTATGCCCGCGCCGCGAAGCTCGCCCGGCTCGATTGTCTTCGGGTCAACCACGGTGCCGCCCGTCACGAACGTCGCCGTTCCGTCGAGCACGTAGATCACGTCCGTGTCCCACGTGTGTACTTCCGCCATGCCCGGCTTCTCGCGGCGGCTCGCGTGCACCATGTAGTTACGGTTGTTGCTCCCGCCGACGAGGACCGAGCCTTTGTCGAAGGCGGCCGCGACCGCACGACTGTCGAAGAACTCGACGGCGGGCTGTGCCTCATCGCTCGCGTGCGCGGTCAGCGTCTTGATGGCGTTGGCCCCCGCGATTGCCAGTTCCTCGTCCTGCTGCGCGCTCGCCGCGCCGCTCACGCCGACGCCGCCGATGACGCGGCCGTCCAGCTCAATCGGCACGCCGCCCTGCAAGGGCGTGAAGTCGGGGAGCGCGATCATCGGCGTGCGCCCGTTCCTGATAATCTCTTCAAAAAACTTCGTCGGGCGCTTGAACATGACGGCCGTGCGCGCCTTCCCGACGGAGATGTTCGCGCCCGCCGTGAACGTCCCGTCGAGGCGTTCGAGCGCCATCAGGTTGCCGCCCTCGTCCACGACGGCGATGACGCCGCCCGGCGCGCCCTTCAGCCTGGCCTCGGCCACGGCCGCCGCGATGACCTTCTTCGCCCCGTCGAGCGTCAAAGACTTCCTGCTCTCCACCTGCTGCGCGCGGCCCGCGATTGTGCCGACGAGCAGCAGCGCGGACAAGAGAAGTAAGCTCTTCAAATTTGTCTTCATTGCTTTCTCCCTCCTTCCGAAAGTTTTCCGCCTCACATCTCCGGCGTGATCGTGACGCGCATGACCTTGCCTGTCTCCGGGTAGCTGTAACCGTCCTTCACGAGGCGCACGACGCCTCCCTCGGCCGCGCCCGTGTTCGGAGCCTTCTGCCGCGGGGCCTGGTCCGCTCCCACGCCCGGCTCCTGGTTCACTTCCGTGCCCGCGTCCCAGAGCATGAATTGGGAGGTGACGTCGCCGCCCACGGGCTCGTCCCTGGCGTCGAACAAAGCTATGCCGTAGTCCGGCGCGTAGAAAAGGTCGTTCGACTGGCCGAACATCACGGCGACGGTGAGTCGCGTCCCCGGCGTGGCGGTGACGGTAAATTCGTAGGCCCCGCCCGGCAGGATCGGCCCCGGGCTCGTGGCGCCCACGGGCGTATTGAAGAGGCCGGTCGTAAACCTTCCGCCCCTCACGAGGTGCTGGCCCTCTTCCTGTAACGACTTCAGGAGCTCCGCCGGGTTGCCGTCCTCCGCCTGCGCTTCGAGGCCGAACCCGCGGTCTTTCCTGCCCGGGGTGAACAGCGGGTTCTCCTTCCTGTGCAGGATGAACATGCCCGGCGAGATCGCGAACGGCCAGCGCGTGCCGTCCGCGGCGGTCTGCCCCGCGGGGTCAGAGATGTTCTCGACGCGGACTTTGAATTTCGTCGCCTTGGCGCGTTTTGAAGAGAGCGCGACCGAATGCGCGGTGGCAGCCGCGATGATTAAGACCAGCAGGCCGGCGAAAAGTCTGAGCTGTTTCATGGCTTGAAATCTCCTCTTAGTTTGATAGTTGTCCGTGGCCGCACCGGAAGATGCAGCGTTGATTGTTGCGGTGGTGTAATTTGGCGCAGGCGACTGCCGCCGCGCGCCCTTTCTTCACGCGTGTGTAGACTTCGGCCGCCAGGAGCATGCCGAGCGGCGGGGCCGTGAAATAGACCCAGAGCGCAGTCCAGACGTGAGCCGGCAGCGCCGACGCGAACGTGCGCGCGGGGTTCATGCTCATCCCCGAGATGGGCGCTTCGACGCTGATGTACATGGCGACGAGCGCCCCCGCGAAAAGCCCGGTCAGGCGTTCGAGCCGCCGCGCGTTCGAAGCGAGGAGCACGACCGACATGAGGATGAAAGAGATGACGAGTTCCGCGACGAAGGCCGCGCCCGCGCCTGACGCGCCCGGGACCGTCGCGACGTAGTTGACAGAAGGGTCTGCGACCGCCGGGCCTAGAATTAAAGCCGCGATGAGAACGCCGACGGTCCCGCCCGCGAACTGTGCCAGGACGTAAAAGCAGGCGTCCCACGGCTCGATCTTTCCGAGGCGGAAGAAGGTCAATGTCACCGCCGGGTTGATGTGCGCCCCGGAGCGTTTCCCCAGAGGTGAATAAATGATTGCGATGGCGGTCAGCCCCATCATTGCGCCCACCAGGATGCGCGCGAAGGTGGGGCTGCCGATTGCGGTATGAATTGGGGAGGCGGGGTGAAATAGGAGAGCGGCGAAGAGGCACGCGGAGATCATAAAAAGAGAAAGCCCCGCGGCCTCGATTAAGTATTCCGGCCAATGATTCCTTAACGCGAACCGCACCTCAGCGCCCCACCGCGAGCCGCCTTCGGACTTTCCCCGAAACGACCACGCGGTCTGCGCACGCAAGGTCTCGAACACACTTCCGCCTGTAGGATTCGACACATCCATCTACGGTCCTCCGTGTTGTGCGAGGGGATTCACTTAAGGTCGAGGTCTCGCTGGTACAAGCCTCGGGAAGCTAGAAGAGATTCAAAGCCGTCCGCTCTATTAGTCGCAGCCGCCGCCGAATCCTTACACAGCCTCGCGGCGGGGAAACTGACACCAGCGTGCGTGACCTTCTTCTCGCGAGCAGCCTTCTCTTGATGCGCAACCTGCGTCTCATCTTACGCCTCCGATGAGTTGGTCGCGCGCGGGCGAGAAAACTTACAGGCGATTTTTGATTAATCTTTTTTTCGCGAGTCGAGGGCTCGCAGGATGCGCTCGCGCGCCTCGGCGCTGAGAGAAGATTCGGGCGGCCCTTCGCCCGGAACGGTTGAGGACTTCGAGCGCGCCACGTCCCTGAGAAGACGCAGTTGCCGCAGGTAGCGGACACATTCGGTGCAGAAGAAGAGGTGGAGTTTCAGAATCAGCCCCCGGCGGAGCCCGAGCCGTCTGTCCATGGACTCCGAGATGACCGGCACGAGTTGCTCACAGTGCGGCAGCCTGTGTGCCAGCCAATGTATCAGGGACTGCTTTATCCTGCGGTAGAACTTCAAAACTTTTCGCCCTTCAACCGATATTCACCAGCGAGTTGAAGCCGCCGAACTCGTCCGGCTCTTTGAGCCCGTTCGAGGGGTCGTCCACCCACCGCCCGCCGTCAACGACCAGCTTGTAGCGGTAGCGCCCGCGGGGCGGCGGCTCCATCTCCAGACGCCAAATTCCCATTGCGTCCCTACTGAAAGGCGTCCGAGAGGACTCCCAGTCGTTAAAGTCCCCGGCGAGCGCGACTGCCGTGGCAGCGTCGTCGTGGTACGCGAAGATCAGTTTGCCCAGGCAGACTCGCGGGGGGCTGAAATTCTCATGTGTGAAGCCGTGCCGTTCGCGCCGCGCCATCTCGACGGCGCGCCGGGCGTTGATGGCCCCATAGCCCTGCCGCACGGCGGGCGCGCCGCCCAGTCGGTCGGCCGTCGAGACCAGAATATTTTTGACGGCGTCCGGGGAGAGTTCCGGGTTCGCCTCGATCATTTGAGCGACGAGGGAGGAGACGACGGGCGCGGCGAACGAGGTGCCGTCCACGTGCTGGTAATGCGTCGCCACGATCTTGTGACGGCGCAGGAGCGATTCCAGCGCGGCGCGAATTTCGTCCGCGCCGCCGCGAGGAAGCGAGAACTCTTCCGGCAGGTCTAGGTCGCGCGCCAGGCGCGGCAGTTCGTAATCCGGCGCGGAGGCTAATCGGGAAAGGGCTTCGGCCGCACTGTAGAGAGTAGTCCCGGGAAGAATCGGCGCGGCCACCCATATGGCGGGCGCGATCAGCTCGGGCTTCACTATCTGGTCGGCCGTCGCGCCGAAGTTCGAGTGGTAGAGGTCAAACGGGCCGTCACTTAATTGGTTGCGGTCGTCGTAGCCCCCGACAGTAATGACGGAGGGCGAATTGGCCGGGGGGACGGGCGTGTGCCGCTCGGCGTCGCCGCTGTTTCCCGCCGCGGCCACGACCACGATGCCTGCGCGGACGGCCCCTTCGGCCGCCAGGTCAACTATACTCTGCGAGCAGGGTATGTCTTCGTCCCCGCCGAGCGAGATGTTCAGGACGCGGATGTCATACCGCTCCCGATTCTCTACTACCCACTCTATCCCGCGCGCGATTGTTTCCTCAGTGATCCTGCCCCGCTCGCTCGCCTTGACGAGAACCAGGCGGGCGTCCGGCGCGAGGCCGCGGTAAAGGCCGTCGGAGAGTCGCCCGTTGCCCGCCGCCACGACCGAGGTCTGAGTCCCGTGCCACTGCCAGGATTGCGGCGATTGGTCGGGTTCGAAAGACGCGCCCTCCCCCGCCATGTCTTTGAAGGCTGCGACGCGGTTACGGGGCTCAATCAGGTCCGGGTGCGGGTAAAAGCCTGAGTCCAGAAAAGCCATCGTGACGCCCCGCCCCGTGAAGTTTTCAAGTGCCGCGAGACGCGCGTGCAGGGGGATGACGGCGAAGCGGTTTTGCGCGTGGCCGTGCGCGTGCTCTGAAATTTTTGAAGAGTCTATGATTTTCTCCAGGGTGGCCATCGCATTCTCACCTCGGACAGACCAAGGGGCAGGGATCATTAACCCTGCCCCGAAGACGGGGTAAAACCTAGCCCTGTTTATTTGTCGGCGGAAGGGGGAAAACCTTACATGAAAGGAGAAAGACTCACGCAGAGCTATTGTTTCGCGCGTTCGAGGGCGCGCTTGAGGCGTTCGCGGGCGTCTTCGGGCAGGGCCGGGGCCGGGGCGGAGTCGCCCGTCTCGATCTGCTCGGAGCGGGCGCGGACGGACGCCCTCATCAGGCGTAGCTGCTTGAGGTATCGGAGGCAGTAGACGCAGATCAGGAAATGGAGCCGCAGCGTGACGCGCTCGCGCAAGGTCAGCTTCCGCTCCAGGGACTGCGAGAGGACGGGCAGCACCTCCTCGCAGGTCGGAAGCCTCCGGCCCAGCCAGAAGCTGGCCTCCAGTTTGACGCGGCTCAAGAATCCGGGTTTCATCTTCGCGATTCTAATGCTCCTTCGGCCCGAACCAGTTGAGTTCGAGGCAGCGGCGCAGGTGCGCCCGCGCGCGGTGGAGCATGACCCACAGGTTGTTCACCTTGATATTCAAGACGTCACAAATCTCTTCGCTCGTCAGGCCGTCGACCTCTCGCATGGTGAACGCGCTGGCGATGCGCGCGGGTAGCGGCTGTAGGCAGCGGCCGAAGACCTCCCAGAACTCGCCCTGCTCGGCGAGTTGCTCGGGCGTGGCGTGCCACTCGTGCGGGCCTAAAATCTCCGCCTTCTCCGGGTGGACGGCAGCGACCCAGTGGCCGACCCACTCCCCCGTCTGCATGAAAAGCTCACGCTGCTCAAGCGCCTCGCCCTCATCGTCGCCCCCTGCGGTTACCTCGCGGCTCACGCGGCGGAAGTGGTCGGCGATCTTATGCTTGAGGATTCCGACCAGCCACGTCCTCTCCGAGCCCCGACCCGCGAAGGCGTCGTAAGCCTTCAGGGCCGCCAAGAGCGTCTCCTGCACCGCGTCCTCGGCAGCGGAAGCGTCCCGGAGGCGGAACATCGCGTACCTGTACAGATAGTCCCCGTGCCGGTCCACCCACGCGCCGGGGTCCGCGGTCGGCCTTTCGAGGACTAACTGCTCTTCGCTCATAGGGGGTCGGCGGCGAGAGTCTGTTAACGAAACGGCAAGTGGGGAGTGCCCTCCGATTTACACCTTCACTTACACGCAGAATCAAGGTCGCTACGGCCGCATAGATTAATGCAGCCCGCACTTAACATCAACAGGAATTGTTAGTAGGTTCAGAATAGAGGGCGGCCGCGGCGGCCCTGGCGAAGGCTAAGCCAGGCGGCCGCGATTATATCTGATGAGTTGCCGGGCCGGAAGAAGTCGGTTTAAGAAGGGGCCAATCGAGCGGTCGGTGGATACTTCCGCCTCATTGGTTACCGGGGTGAGGACAGTGACCGAATCTGAGCAGGGGTGAGGTCTCCAAGACTGACGCGCCCTTTCTCCTTTCAGCCTATGCTGTGAGGATACTTTTCAGTTCGACGCGCCGGCTTATTTGAAACTAAGCTTTCACCATGACCCCGAGGCGCAGCCGCGCCATCCGGGCGTCAATGGCGGCGCGCGCCTTGCGGTCGCGTAACCCCTCCAGCCAATCCTCGACGGGAGACTTCCCTTCTTCGGTGACATACAACAGAACGTCTTTGGGCCGTACCGCCATCTGTAGAATTGGAGCCTATAGGCTACATCAAGTCAAAAGGGTTCTACTTTTGCGCGAAGTCAAATGTGTGTCTTGGCTTGAAAAGCATCTTCGAACTCACGACACGCGTGCGCTGAATATACAAGAATCACTACTGAGAATTGTGCTCCGACCAAAAATAAACATTGATTCTTAGAATTTATCCATGATACAACCCTGAGATTATGATTGATGACCCCTTTTCGCTGTCGCCAAACCCGGCCACTCTGTTCATCACCCCGGGTCTTAAAAGCGCCCTGCACAAAATCCGCTATACGATTCACAAGCGGCAGGGGCTGACTTGTATCCTCGGTGATGTAGGGATGGGTAAATCGAGCGTCGTGCGGCTTCTCTACGGGGATTTTCTGGCCCGGGAGGACTACCGCACCGCTTTTATCCCAAACCCCTCATTTAAGAGCGATTTCGCCTTTCTGCAAGGCCTTTGCGGCGAATTGGACGTGCCCCTGCGCAAAAGCTATTTCAAGCAGGAGAATGAGCTAAAGGAGTATTTGGCCGAGCAGTATGACAACAAAGTCAACGTCGTAATCTTTGTGGATGAGGCTCAGAAGCTTGACCAGAAGATGCTGGAGTCGATCCGCTCAATGCTCAACTTCGAGACCAATACGGCCAAGCTCATCCAATTCGTCCTGGCCGGCCAGTTAGAGCTTCGCGACCGGCTCAAGGAAGAAAAGAATAAGGCGATAGATTCCAGGGTTTTCGCCTATTCCTTACTTGATCCTCTCTCCTTCAGCGAAATGAAGCGAATGATTGTTCACCGCTGTGACCAAGCTGAAATGCCGGTCCCCTTCCCCGAGGAGGTCATGGAGGCCATTTACGAAATGACCAAAGGTGTCCCCCGCGAGATCCTGAAACTCTGCGCGCAGACCTTTGAGACGGCCACGAGTCTGATGGGAGAACAGTCAGTCACGATGGAGGCTTTCGAAATCGTGCGTGAGGACATCGTGCGCGTATGAGCAGTGAACGCAAATACACTGGAATGGCGAAACTCTTCGCCATTGAAGAAAAGCAGCAGAAAGAAAAAGCTGCGGAGAAAGCTGCTGCAAATATTTCAGCCCCTGAAAAATCTGCACCCGCAGCAGAATCTTCATCCCCTGAAATACCTACAGCCCGTGCAGAATTTTCACCCCCTGTAAATACTTCCGCGGCTGAAATAAATGCGGCCCCTGAAATTCCACCGGCTGAGCCCCTGAAAACTTCAGCCGCTGAAACCACTGCAGCCCCTGTAATCTTTTCGCGGCCCGAGCAACATACGCGCATCCCGAACGAGATATTCGAGGACATTCTGCCGACACTCAGAACCTCGGAGCAAAGCATTCTACTAAGGCTCTATAGACTCACCTGGGGCTTCCAGAAAGACACCTGTCATGTGAGCATGGGCAAGCTCGGAAAGGCTTGTAATCTCAGTTCCAGGCAGGTCACCACCTGCGTTCAAGTCTTGGAGAAAAGACGTCTCATCAGACGAATCCATGTTGATCTAAATAATAAAAATCAGCACGAACGAGGCGTGACTTTCCAAATGCTTTTACCACAAGCAGCCCGTGCAAAATCTTCACCCCCTGTAAATATTTCCGCGGCTGCAAAAACTTCAGCGGGTGAAACAGTTTCAGACAATAAAGTAAATACACAAAAAGAAAACACACAAACACAGGACGTGGGTGTGCGTGTGGGTTCCAGATTCACGATCGAAGAATGCCGCAGGTACGCCGAGCACCTCAGATCCACCGGGCAGGGGATCAATAACCCCGGGGGCTACGCGACGACCATTCACCGAACAGGCGAGGCCGATGAACTGATTGAAAGATTTCTCAACCCTGCCGTGTCAATCCAGGTGGATGCTTCGCAGTGCCCGGACTGCACGGGGAGTGGATTTTACTATCCGAACGGACCCGTCGGCGGTGTGGCTAAGTGCAAGCACGAAAAATTGACCGCCGAGAGATAAACCTTCGTCCCGCTCTCGAACTATGAAGAGCCTCAATGCATCAGCGAATCGAAGGTTTCACGACGACTAAATTTAGTGTAAATATTCAGAAAAGTTACTAAAGAAGCCGCACTAGGGAAGGAAAGTAGCAATGCAAAGAAGTTCCTGTAAATCAGCAGGTTAAGAGGGAATAATTGCATGCATAAAATTCTCAGACATTTTACTGAACGATAGCCATTTTGAGCCCCTTTTTCACATATTTTACTGAACTCGAAGGGCTAGATCTTCAGTTTCATAACAGTCTTCTTTTCCTTCCGCCTGTGAATCCTCGCCAGGATAGTCAGTATCGGCTCGCTGGCCTTCAGCAGTTCGTCAACCTCTTCGTCTATCACATCCTCGCGACGAATATCCCGTAGCGCGAATCCCAGTTGCTTTATCTGGTCCCAGAAGAGATGAGTCGGGTCGTAAGGGTCGAAATCCTCTAAATCTTGGCCGAAATCAGTGCCCTCATTTGCTCCCGCTTCATTTGTTGAAGCACGGAGCAGCTCATTGACCCGATGCCGTAGCTGCGGACCCGACTCATTAGTTTGTAAATGCGTCGAGAGTAAATCGGCTCTCACGCGCCGAGCCTGAGCCGGGGTAGCACCGACTCGGGATGGAATAATCCTGGAGAGCTGAGAAGCCTCGAACAAGTTAATATCCCCGCCGCTCAATGCCTCGGTCACGTCAGGAGGGAATTCCAACAGACGCAGGTAGTGATCGACGAAACTGGCGAGTGAGATGTGAGAGGATGTTTCATGCTCAAGGATGTCATTTAGTCGAGCCGCCACTTTCGACAGGTCCTCGCGCTTCCAGCGGCCGGGCCTTCCGCGCTTCGTGTCCGTCGCCCGGTAACGCTGGATGTGGCGCGCCGCGCGCAGCAGTCGGACCAAATCTTTGTCTCTGCTGGGAGTAATGTCAGGCAGGGCAGCGCGTAATTGGCCCAAGATAGATTGGACCGAGTCGGGCGAAGCGAGCGGGTCGGCGCGTCGCTGGCGGCGTCGTGTGGCTCTCAATGTCTGTCCCGGCCCTCCCCAAGAAGAAGGTTTCACGAACGCAAGTTATTATATATAAGATAAGTAAATTTAGCTCGGCCAAGCTTATTGGGCTCACAAACACCTCAGTTGTGTATCCATAGAGATATGGTATAAAGGGGCAGGCTTAAGCGCTGGAAAGGCTCTGAAGCAGGCCGAATGAGAAGAGAGCGGACCAAACAGACCCTGAAACTCCGGCTGCTGGCCCTCGTGCTGGCGCTGGCGCTCGTCTGGTATAGCCTCAATCCTGCGCCGAGACCTATCATCCGTAAGAAGAGAGAAGCGGAGCCGCCCGATGAGAAGAAGCGAAATGTAGAGCCCCGGAGTATGCCGGCAACTTTGCCCTTGGCATTCAGGCCGACGGGAGGAGCGATAGAACCATCGCCAGCTCCTGACGAAGACGAAGACGACTTCGAATGGCCCGAGTTCATTGACGCCTGATTCGTAGAGACGACATGGACACCCCTAATCAGAGCACCGCACTCCAGACGAGAGAGACTGATCTACAGGTGGCCCTCCGGGGAGCCGTCTCCTTGTGGGCCGCGGCTACAACCAGCGAGAGCGGGCGCCGGCAGGATCTGCTTAGGGACAAGCAGCGTATCGTCCTCTCATTCTTTAAGCACACGAGGAAGCTGCCGTCGGAGGTCGAGCCGTCCGATGTGCAAGGGTGGCTCAGGGATCTGGAAGGGAAGGGAATTAGGCCGGGCACGACCTACCAGCACGCCTGCCTGCTCTCCAGTTTCTACTCCTGGGCACTTCGTGACCCTGAAATAGGTCAGCATCTGAGGGGGAACCCTGCGCGGCTGGCGAGGCCGAAAGCCCCGAAGCCGTACCAGACCGAGAGCGTCAAATCAATGTCTGATGATGAAGTGCAGGCTCTGGTCAGCGTTGTGCGTCGGCGGGCGCGCGGAGGCGATCTCGTCGGGAGGCGGGACTACGCGCTACTACTAATGTACTTGGCGACTGGCCTGAGGAGACAGGAGGTCATCTCGCTACGTGGCAAAGATGTTCATGCGGATGAGACTTTGATTCTCGCTTACCGGGCTAAGGGAGGCGACTACAAGAGCCGCGAAGTCAGGGAGCCGCAGGTCAGAGAGGCGCTCTTGGATTACTTGTCGGCCGCAGGCAGGATGCACGCCCTCAAAACAGATGCGCCGCTGTGGACGAGGCACGACAGGGCGGGGAAGCCGGGCGAGGCCCTCACCTCCCACTGCCTCGTGAAGAATCTGAAGAAGTATGCGCAGGAGGCGGGCGTGAAGGATTTTCACCTGCATCGCACCCGCCACACCTTTGCGCGCATCGTCTCCGAGTTCACCGGTGACATCACGGCAACACAAAACGCGCTCGACCACCAGAACCGCTCGACCACCCGCGTCTACGTCCAGCGCATCGCCGTCAAAAGAGATCTCTACAGTAATGAAATCTCTAAAAGGTGGAATGATTAAATGATTACCGTGAGCCGAATCTGCGCCTTCATTTAAGTAGAAGCAGTCTCATAAATACCCGAGATGGTGCGACCAGTTGAAAATTCCCCAGTGAATCCGACCCTTGGAAGCGTTAGAGGATATTTATGAGATGGCTTTTAATAACACTGAAAAGACCAAACTAAAACAGATAAGAAGAAGTGAAAGTGAGGACGATAACTGCGGATATATAGTGTTAATGCACCATCCCCTATTATGGCTTAAGGATCGGCAAAGAGCTGAGCAATACTTAAGGCGCGCCCGCGTTATAATGGTGGGGCACGAACACGAACTTAGAATTCGTAAAGTCACTTGGGACGATGAATCAGAGCATTTAGAGATATATGCAGGGGCAACCAATCCAGATGCTACTGGGGGCGTGTACCAGTACCGTTATAACTGGCTCGAATTTGAGTATAAAAGCGAGGATGGCGTCTGCACCCTGTTTCCAAGTTACGCTCTCCTGTGAATGTATCCCGCAGTGGGGCATCTCCAATAGAGTACGCCGAGGGGCCGCTAGAGAACGCGGCTAAGTTCAAACTCTTCTTTGAGGGGTGAGAAGTAAACGAGGGCTAAGATGACGCCGTCCACCAGACTGCATAGATAAAATGTAAGACTGGCCCACCCTGTCTGCACGTTAGCGCCCATGGCGGGGATGAGGAGAATCCCTAAAACGTAGCTGAGCGGAAGTAATTTTTTGGCCCACAGCCTGAAACGAAAAAGCCCGACGCTCAGGGCGACGGTAAAAATTATAAAAAGCACGCCGATGACGTCTAAAACGACCCTGCCCTGCGTGAACGCGTCATTCTCGCGGGCGTGAAGGTAAGCCCTCAATTCCGCCGGGAGAAATCTTTCGGTCGCTAAAGAAACTGCGACGCCCGTAATCACCAGTAGCCAGTGGAGCACTACCAGCTTTCTAAAACCTTGTTTTGTCATATCTCTAACTAAGTGGGGGAAACGCCCAAGCGACTGGGCTTGAAATCAACCAGTCATCGTAGACGAAGCGCGCCGCCCTCCTGCCGTCCGCTGATTTTTAACCGGGGGGAATCCAGCCGAGCCCGCCGCAGCCGTGGCATACAAATTCTATCGGCTTCCCTTGAGTATCTTTGAGCGGGCTGATGAAGCCCTTCCCCTTACAGACTCCGCAGTCCGGGGCGTCGCCGGGGCGGGCCGGCAGCAGTTCCAGCAGCCAGGGCGCGTGCCACCGCTTGGCGCCGAGCAGGATGGCCCCGTAGGCTTCCTTCGGGTCGGAAGTCTCCAAGGGAGGGCCGTCCTCTAACGAGTCATAGAGGAGGAAGCGCCCGTCGAAAGTCATGAACGTGTGCGTGAAGAGGTCAATGACCAGCAGCACGGCGTCTTCCAACCCCACGTCTTTGGCGACATTATTCCTCCAGTCAGCTTGCATCGCCCTGAGCTTCGGGATTAAGTGCGCGGGAATTTCAATTCTCATTTGTGCCGTCAGGGGTTGACGTTGACTAACTATCGTCGCCTGCGCCGGGTTATGCCGCAGCCGTAGGTTCACCCGTAGTAGTAGCTGCCGCTTATCCTAGACCGGCGCAGGTTACCAACGGTGTCAGCCTAACATATTCATAAGGGTAGAAGAAGGTAGAGTCACTTCCTCATCTGACCGCTTATGAAATCACAGTCAACACTTCAACACCTTACTGAGGTTTCATATTCTCGTAAATCGGAATGGCTATATCCTGCATGACCTGCACCTGGTTTATCGAGCTCATAAATTTGCCCGTGAATATGGCCCCATCTGGCCTTATGACCAGTACGTTCGGGTTGGGCCCGCCGCCACCAGTGAAGATATAAGACCCGTCAATCCCCCTACCGGACGTTGCTGTCCAAGGATGCCCTTCAGCCGTTATTTTCTTCGCATACCGGTCAAACAAAAGAGCCCTCTGTTCTGCCGTCGACCCCAACTCCTTTGTTCTGGTAATGGCGTCGCGAAGCATCTCGTTTGCCGGGCCCGAATTTATTGGATGCTGCCTTATCAGAGAATCCGCTACCCAGTTCTTAACTATGTTGGCAGCCAAACGACTAATAGAGTGCGACGCGAGTCCTCGCAACGCCCATCCGCCCGCCTTTTTGAGATGAGGCCAAGCCTTTTTGGCAAGAGGCCCGATTCTGGTTACGATCGGGACAAGAGGCCCTAAAGCCCAGATTTCGATCCGAACGATACCGCCCTCGTAAAGGTGAGACTCCTCGTCCTGAAAATGATTAATGTAGCGGCTCAGTGCCCCGCTGCCGCCGCCCAGGCCCGACCCGGCGTGCTGATTGAAGACCGCGGTCCCGCCCGGCCCGACGTTAAAACCTCCGAGCCCCCTTGCAGACAGCACGCGCTTCAGCCACGGCGGGCCGAAAGCCAGCCCGAAGTTCGCCGCGGAGAGGCCGAGTAAACCCCAGACCAACGGGGCCGCCGCTCCCTGTGTGAACGCGATTACGGCGACGACGGCCACGAAGACGCCGATGGCGACGGCCACCCACTTGAGCGCCTTGCCGATCCACTTGAAGAGTTTTCCGAAGAACAGCCCGTTAGGGTCAACCCTGTTGACCGGGTCGTTGCCGCAGTACGCGTAAAGATTCAACGTCTGCGGGTCGTTGAGACTGACGGCCCCCATGCCGATGGGGTCGGCCTGCGTGAACCTCCCCTGCTTCGAGTCGTACTGGCGGTTGATGGCGTAGTCCAGCCCCGTCGACGTACTCCTGTCGTAGCTGGTGAACCTTCTGTTACTCGCCCCCGTGCTCTCCGCGTCGAGCGGCATCCCGAAGGGCAGTGTGACCTGCTCGAACGAGGTCGTGTCGGCGTTGTTCGTCACCAGCCGCGTGCCCAGACGGTCCGGGTGGTGGTACTCGACCCGCTCGACCGTCGCCCCCGGCGTGATGGTGGAAAGGAGTCTTCCGCCCAAATAGACGTAGCTCTTCGCCCACTTCACGGCACCCGACAGGTCAACTTCGTGGTACTCCGCGGCGACCGCCTCGCCCGACCACGCGTAATAGGTGTTCAGGTTACCTTCGGTGCTAATCAACCGTTTGTTGGACGACCCGTAGGTGTAGACCGCGAGGTTCTGCGTCACCAGGTCGTCCGTCACCTTGACCAGTCTTCCGGCGGCGTCGTACTGGTACTTCTGCCACCCCCCGCCGGGAGTCTGCGCCCTGGTCTGGTTGCCGGCCGCGTCGTACTGCCAGCCGGCGGTGGAGATGCGGTTGGTCGCCGCGGCGTAGGTCAGCGAAGCGTAGCCGTCCCTGGGCATCGCGGACCCGTTGTCGGCGTTGCCCGCGGCCGTCACCGTCTGCCGGTTGCCGTAGCGGTCGTAGGTGTAAGTCTGCGACCAGGGCGTGGCCGAGGTGCCCGTCGCCTTCTTCAGACGGCCGAGCGCGTCGTACTCGTAGGCGCGGCCGCGGCCCGCGTCCAGGTTGTTCGTGATCTTCGTCAGTTGGCCCGAGCGCCCGGAGGTCGTCGCCGTTCTCAGGTAGTCGTAACTGAGGTCCATGAGCGTGGTCGTGCCGCGCTGCACCTTCTGGCCCGAGAGCAGCCCCGTCAGAGTCTCGTAGGTGTAGCTCTCGGTGAGCTGGTTCGTGCCGGTGCCGACCTTGAGTGAGGTGATCTGGCTCGCCGGGTTGTAGGCGACCGAGGAGGCGTGCGACACGGCGTCCACCTTGAGCCCGCTCAGCCGGCTGGCAACGTCGTAGTCGTGGTGGACGACCTTGCGCGGGCTGTTCAGCACCCCGTACTGCGCCGGGTAGCGCACGTCCGTCAGGCGGTCCAGCGAGTCGAAAGTATACTCGGTCTCCATCGGGTAGGAGGGCCGGCTCGCGAGCGTCAGGCTGATGGACCTGATCCTGCCCTCGGCGTCGTACTCGTAGTCCTCGGTGCTGACGTTGGCGGTCGTCACCGTGTCCACGCGCGCCCTGTCGCCCGTCGTCATGTAAGTGTAGGTGACGGGCGGGGCCGCCAGGATAGTCGAGTCGGCGGCAGTGTTAGTGTAGGAGACGGACTGGAGCCGGTTGAGCGGGTCGTTGTTGTAATTGAAGGTGGCCTTCGCGCCGCGCGCGTCGGTGCGCGTGACGAGGTTCGAGCGCGTGTCGTAGGTGAACACGTCGCTCCACAGCCCGCCCGTGGTGACGAAAGTCCCGGCGTCGTTGAGCGTGGCGCTGCGCTCGGCCATCTTCTGGTGCGTGAGCCTCCCCAGAGAGTCGTACTTGAACTTGCGCTGCTGCGAGCCCTGCACGACGAGCGTCAGGTTGCCGAGCGTGTCGTAGGTGTACTTGGTGGAGAGGCTGGCGGTGCTGGCCGTGCCCGCGTCCGAATTCTGCACGAGGCCGTTGCCGTTCGGGTCAGGCTCGACGATTTCGACCAGCCGCCCCAGGGAGTCCTGCCTCCCCCAGCGCTCTTTGCCCCAGGCGTCCACCACGCGGATGGTCTGTCCGGGCCCGGCCGCCGCCGTCGTCGGCCTGGTCGTCTCGTTGTAGAAAGCTTTCGACTCGCTGCCGTCCGGGGCTTTGGTCATGACGACGCGCCCCACGGCGTCGTAGAAAGTCTCGCTCCACTGCGGCGTCTGCCCGCTCCTGTAGGGCATACTCTGCTTCTTGACGCGCCCCATCTCGTCGTACACGGTCTCGACCACGTCCCAGTAGTCGACACTGTTCTCGCGCGTCAGCGCCTCCTCCTGCGCTATCTCACCCATCCCGTTCAGCCGCTTAACGCTCTTCGAGGCGATCACCGTGCCTCCATAAAGGTAGGATGTCGAGGTGAGGCTCATCGCCGCGTCGTCGTAAGCGAACAGCGTGTAGGCCCCGGTCGGTAGAGTAACCTTCTGCGGGCGCAGGTTCGTGGCGAAGTAAGTGGCCTGCGTCGTGCGGCCGTTGGCGTCGGTTGATGAGAGCTGCAACCCGGTGTTGAAGCTGTAAGCGGCGCTCACCGTCACCTGCTTCGTCGCATCGGTCGCCGAGCCGCGCTTCTGCGAAGTCGGGTAGGCGTACTGCGTGGCCGAAGTGTAGGTGAGACTCGTCTGCTCGCAGCACGGGGCGGAGGTGGTGACGGGGTTGCCCGTGATGTCGTAGGTGATCGTCTCCGTAATCGGGTTGGTCAGCCCGGCGGCGTCGGCGTAGGTCTTGACCTGCGTGACGTTGCCCCTGTAATTGGTCGCCGGGTCATACGGGTTGGTGCTGACCCAGTAGCAATTGTAAGAGTCCGTGTAAGGGTCCCAGTCACACTGCTCGTAGCCCTCCTCGGGAGAGTAGGGGTTATGTGACACCTCGTGCTGGATGACGTCGGGCGTGTCCGCCAGGGTTCCCCCGTCATACGTATATTCCGCCCGCGACACCCGCGTCGTCCCGTTGGCGGCGAAGACCTCGATCTGCGTCGGCAGGTTGAAGATGTGGCGCGAGGTGTACTCCGGGGAGTTCTCGTACTGTGTTTTGGTGACGCGCAGGAGGTTGAGGCCGCCGTAGTCGTAGTTTCGAACCTCAGTTGCCTGGTTGTAAGAGGCGCCGTAGTCAGCCTCGACGACAGTCTTCTGGTCGCGCTCGTCGGTCGCCTCCACGCGCGCCGGGCGCGGCGACTCATACGCCCCGGGCTCCCACGTCACGAGGCTCTTTTGCAGCAGCGGGCCGGGGTTGCCCGGTCCGTATGTCTCGTCCTGGTAGACGAGCCCGTCCGTGTATTGG
>DATMVE010000119.1:0-5835 GCA_035563515.1 Pyrinomonadaceae bacterium | reverse complement strand
GCCGGCCGTGAGTTTTAAGTTAGTCTCCCTGTTCTTTGGTCAGTAATCTGGAATTCATCTTACGTTGGAGGAAGAAAGTATGTTGAAGAAACGCGCACGCCTCTGGCTTGCGATCTGTGTGATGGCCTCGCTCGCGGCGCTCGGCGCTTGCGGCGGCAAGGGCGGCGACGACACGGCCGGCGACGGCGGCGGCGACAAAGGGACCAGCGGGACCAAGTACGCGCCGACCGGCAACGAGGGCAGCATCGCCGGCAAGATTAACCTGACCGGCGACGCCCCCGCGCCCCAGCCGATTGACATGGCGCAGGACGCCAACTGCAAGACGAACAACCCGAACCCCGTGACGGAAACGGTCGTCGCCAAGGACGGGAAGCTGGCGAACGTCTTCGTCTACATCAAGGAGGGGACGACCGCCGACGGCAAGAAGATCGCCGACTTCAGCTTCGACACGCCCTCCTCGGAAGTCGTCCTCGATCAGAAGGGCTGCCACTACATCCCGCACGTCCTCGGCATGCAGCCGAACCAGAAACTGAAAGTCACCAACTCGGACCCGACCGGCCACAACATCCACGCGCTCCCGAAGTCGGGCGGCGGCAACGAGGAGTGGAACGAGTCGCAGCCGAACGGCGCGGGGCCGATCACCAAGACCTTCAAGCGCTCGGAGATTCTCGTCCCCATCAAGTGCAACCAGCACCCCTGGATGAAGGCGTACATCGGCGTCGTCAAGCACCCGTTCTACGCGGTCACGAAGGAGGACGGCTCCTACGAGATCAAGGGCGTCCCGGCGGGGACTTACACCGTGATCGCCTGGCACGAGAAGGGCTCGGAGAAGACCGCGCAGGTCACCGTCCCCGCGAAGGGGGCGGCCACGTCCGACTTCACGTTCGACGCGGCCGCGATGGCCTTCGGCCCGCAGAGCGATTCGCTCCAGGTGATGCCGGCCATCGAATTCCCGATGCTGGGGAGGCACTGAGTGAATTTGCGATTTTAGATTTTCGATTTGCGATTGGAGTTTTCCGGGTAATTCCATTATCCTCTTCAATCGCAATTCAAAAATCGCAAATCGAAAATCTATGAGCAAGGGTTTGCATCGCTTCACGGTCTTCGTGACGGGCGCGACGCTGTTCCTGATAGTCGCGGGCGCGCTCGTCACGAGCCACGACGCGGGTCTGGCCGTGCCGGACTGGCCGCTCTCCTTCGGAAAAGTCATGCCGGAGATGGTGGGCAACGTCTTCTGGGAGCACGGCCACCGGATGGTCGCCACGTCCGTCGGGATTCTCGTCATCATTCTCAACCTCTGGCTCTGGCGGCGCGAGAAGCGTGTCTGGGTGCGGCGGCTGGGGCTCGTCGCCCTCGCCGGCGTCTGCGCGCAGGGGCTGCTCGGCGGGCTGACGGTCTACCTCTGGACGCCCGTCGCGGTCTCCACCGCCCACGCGACGCTGGCACAACTTTTCTTCTGCACGATGGTGAGCCTTTCGGTCTTCACCGCGCCGGGGTGGTCAGAGCCCCGCGCCGCGCTCGCAGAGAAGGGGAGCCCGCCGCTTCGTTACCTGTGTCTGGCGGCGGCCGCGGCCATCCTGGTGCAACTCATACTGGGCGGCGTCCTGCGCCACTCGGCCGAGTGGGACGAGTACCTGCCGGCCGGGCTGGTCATGACACACGTCACGGGCGCGGTCGTCGTCGCGCTGCTTCTCGTGTCTTCGATCTTTATCACGCACAGGCGGCACGCGGGCGAGACTTACCTGACCAGGCCCGCGCAAATCGCCGGGGCGCTGCTCGCGCTCCAACTGTGTCTGGGCGTGGCGGCCTACGTGACGCGGCTCTGGTCGCCGTCCGCGCCGCAGCCGCGCAACCCGATGGTCGGCATCACGGTCGCGCACGTCGCCTGCGGCGCGCTCGTCTTCGCCTCCACCATCGTGCTCGCGCTCCGCGCCTTCCGCGTCCTGCGCGACGAGGTGGCCGAGAGCGTGCCGGACTACGTGTCGCTCGGGGCCGCGCCGAACTGGCGGACCGAAAACTAAAAGAAAACTCGAAATCTCAAATTTGAGATTTCAAATTCGTGCTCTGGAATCTTCAAGGTGAAGTCGGAAGTCTTAATCAAAAGCGTGGCGATAGAGTTGAATCCCGGCGGGGCGGCCGGGCCGTGCGCGCCCGAGTTGACGCGGCGCGAGCGCGCCCTGGCCTACGTCGAGCTGACCAAGCCGCGCATCACTTTCCTGATAGTCCTGACCGCGGCCGCGGGCTTCTGCCTCGGCGCGAGGGGCGGCGTCGATTACGTGCGCTTCGCGCACGCGATGCTCGGCATCGCGCTGCTCTCCTCTGGGATAGCGACGCTCAACCAGTACATGGAGCGCGACCTCGACGCCTTGATGCGGCGGACGATGACGAGGCCGCTGCCCTCGGGGAAACTCAACGCGTCCGAGGCGCTGCTGTTCGGCGCGGGGCTGACGCTGCTCGCCGAAGTCTACCTCGCCGTCCTGGTCAACCCGCTGACGGCGCTCTTCGGCCTCGCGGTGGTCGCCGGCTACCTCTTCATGTACACGCCGCTCAAGACGCGCACGACGCTCTCGACGGTCGTCGGCGCATTTCCGGGCGCGATGCCGCCGCTGATGGGCTGGACGGCCGCGAGCAACGAGGTGACGGCGGGCGCGTGGGTGTTGTTCAGCATCCTCTTCCTCTGGCAGTTCCCGCACTTCCTGGCAATCGCCTGGATGTACAGGGAGGACTACGGGCGCGCGGGGATTCGCATGCTCCCGGTGGTCGAGCCCGAGGGGCGCGTCACGGGCCAGCAGATCGTCGCCTACACTTTGATGCTCGTGCCCGTCAGCCTGCTCCCGACCGTGCTCGGGATTTCGGGGCGCGTTTATCTCTACGGGGCCGTCGCGCTCGGCCTGCTTTTCCTGTTCAGCAGCGTCTCGGCTGCGCTCTCTAAATCGAGGCAGCAGGCGCGGCGGCTCCTCCTGGCCTCCGTGCTCTACCTGCCACTGCTGTTTGGATTGATGGTCTTGAATCAGTACTGAGTGCTGGGTGCTGAGGGCTGAGTAACGGAAAGAGTTCTTACTCGGCACTCAGCACTCAGTACTCAGTCCTCATCCCTAAGGAGGTCTGATGGGTCGCGCTCTAGGTGTTGTCATCTGGCTCTTGACGCTCGCCTCGGTGGTGCTGTTCTTCAGCGGCTGGTGGTTCCCGACGGCCATCGTGGAGCACGCTCCGGGGATCGACCGGCAGTTCATGATTACGATCATCGTCGTCGGCATCGCCTTCGTCGCCGCGCAGGTCGGCCTCGGCTACGCCGTCTGGCGCTTCGGCGCGGGCCGAAACCGCGACGAGCGCGCCGTCTACACGCACGGCAACAACCGGCTGGAGATGCTCTGGACGGTCATCACGGCCGTCATCTTCATCGGGCTGGCCGTCATGGGCCAAAGGGTCTGGGCGCAGCTTCACTTCAACCAGGCCCCGGCCGGCTCCTTCCCGGTCGAAGTCGTCGCGCAGCAGTTCGCCTGGAACATGCACTACGCCGGCCCCGACGGCAAGTTCGGGCGCACGGACCCCTCGCTCATACGCGACGAGGAGCAGAACTACATCGGCCTCGACGGCCGCGACCCGGCTTCGAGGGACGACCTGACGACGACCACGCTCGTCGTCCCCGTCAACCGCCCCGTCGAACTCATCCTCCGCTCGAAGGACGTGACGCACAGCTTCTGGGTCCCGCAACTGCGCTTCAAGCAGGATCTCGTGCCCGGCATGGCGATTCGAGTTCACTTCACGCCGACGAGCGCGGGCAACTTCCAGTTGGCCTGCGCGGAGCTGTGCGGGATGAACCACTTCAGCATGAAGGGGACGCTGCTCGTCCTGCCCGAGGCGGAGCACGGCGCGCTGATGGCGCTCCCGAAGGCCGAGTTCCAGGGGAAGCTCAACGAGCTGGCTGCCAAGTACGAGGTCGGGGTGATTTACGACGCGAACGGGACGAAGCTCGGCAAGTCATACTAGTTAACTCTTACCAAGCCCTAGGAGACGACTGATGGCAGACGAAATGACGGTCCATGAAGCCCACGGGGCGGAGGCCGTGCACCGCCACGAGCCGCCGAAGAGTTTTATACGCAAATACATCTTCAGCCTCGACCACAAGGTCATCGGCGTGCAGTACCTGACGCTCGCGCTCGTCGCCGTGTTCGTCGGGATGGTCCTGTCTATCCTGATGCGCATGAGCCTGACGTGGCCCGACATGGACTGGCCGATCATCGGGACCATCAAGCCCGACCAGTACCTGTCGTTCCTGACCATCCACGGCACGATGATGGTCTTCTTCGTGCTAACGACGGCCCCGCAGGGCGGCTTCGGCAACTACTTCCTGCCGATTCAAATCGGGGCCGAGGACATGGCGTTCCCCGTGCTCAACATGCTCTCGTTCTGGGTGACGCTCGTCGGCTTCGTCTTCCTCGTCGCCTCCTTCTTCGTCTACGAGGGAGCGCCCATCGGCGGCTGGACCGCCTACCCGCCGCTCTCGGCCATCCCGAGCGCGGGGCCGGGCCAGGGCGCCGGGATGAACCTCTGGATCATCAGCATCGCCATCTTCTGCGTCGGCTCGCTCCTCGGCGCGCTGAACTTCATCACGACGCTCATCAACATGCGCGCGCGCGGCATGTCGCTGATGCGGATGCCGCTCACCTGCTGGGCGTGGTTCACTACGGCCGTGCTCGCGCTGCTGGCGTTCCCCGTCCTGCTCGCGGCGGGCGTGCTGCTCTACCTGGACCGCAACGCGGGCACGAGCTTCTTCGTCCCGGCGGGGCTCTTCATCAAAGACATCGTGCAGCCGCACTCGGGCGGGTCGCCCATTCTGTGGCAGCACCTCTTCTGGTTCTTCGGCCACCCGGAGGTCTACATCGCCATCCTGCCGGGCATGGGCGCGACCTCGCACATCCTTTCGACCTTCGCCCGCAAACCCGTCTTCGGCTACCGCGCGATGGTCTTCGCCATCTTCGCCATCGGGCTGCTGGGCTTCTTCGTCTGGGGCCACCACATGTTCATCAGCGGCATGAGCCCCTACTCGGCGATGGCGTTCTCCATCCTTACTCTGAGCATCGGCGTGCCCTCGGCGGTGAAGACCTTCAACTGGCTCGGCACGCTCTGGGGCGCGAAGATTCGCTTCACAACGCCGATGCTCTTCGCGCTCGGCTTCGTCTCGCTCTTCGTCGCGGGCGGCATCACCGGCCTCGTGCTCGGCCAGACCGGGCTCGACCTGCCGATGCACGACACCTACTTCGTCCTCGGCCACTTCCACCTCGTGATGGGCGTGGCGGCCATCTTCGGGATGTTCGCCGGAATCTACTTCTGGTTCCCGAAGATGTTCGGCCGGATGATGAGCGAGCGGCTGGGCCGGATTCACTTCTGGATAACTTTCATCGGCGTCTACTCGATCTTCATCCCGATGCACATCATGGGCATCGTCGGGATGCCGCGCCGCTACTCGCGCTTCGCCGAGAACGGCCAGCAGATTTACGGCTTCCTCGAAAGTTTGCACCCGCTCGTGCTCTTCGTCACGGTCGCGGCCGTCATCACCTTCTTCATCCAGTTCCTCTTCCTCTTCAACCTCCTCTGGAGCCTGTTCAAGGGGAAGAAGGCGGGCAATAACCCGTGGGAGGCGACGACACTCGAATGGGACACCACGTCGCCGCCGCCGCACGACAACTTCGCGGGCGTGCACCCGGTAGTCTACAGGGGTGCCTACGAGTTCGCCGTGCCGGGCGCGCCCAACGATTACATCATGCAGACTGAGCCGGACCCGGCCGGCGGTAGTAGTAGTTCAGAGGTCACGAGCGGTAATGGTCACGACGG
>DATMVE010000118.1:0-196614 GCA_035563515.1 Pyrinomonadaceae bacterium | reverse complement strand
TACGGGATGCCGCCCGCCGCCGGCATCGGGATAGGCGTTGACCGCCTCGTCATGCTGCTCACCAACCAGCACTCGATCCGCGACGTGATTCTCTTCCCCCACATGCGCCCCGAAAGGAAACCCGAGGCCGCGAAGGAAGGGGCGGGCGAAGATGCGGAATGAAATTTAAGGGCAGACCCCGAAGGGGTCAGGCACTTTACCTTTTGCCTTCTATTTTTGTCCGGCTTTTTCCCTGAGTTCCGCGAGGCGCGCCTGCGACCATTCGGGGAGGCGGCCCTGGCTGCGCGTGATGCTGACGAATCTCTCCATCGCGGCGAGCGCGGCCGCGGGGTCGCCGGCCTTGTCGCGGGCGCGGCTGAGGTCCAGGAGGAACTGCGTGTTCGTCTCGCCGTAGGCGGCGGCCGCGCGCTCGTAGGCCGTGGCCGCGAGGTCGAACTGGCCCAGCTGCTCGTACTGCCGGCCGAGGTGGTAGAAGGCTATCGGGTAGCGCCCGCCCTCGCGCTCGGCCACCTGCGCGAGCGCGGCCGCAGACTCGTCGTAACGCTTGAGCGCGCTCAGGGTGTAAGCGATTTCGAGGTTGGCGGGCGGGAAGAAGCCGCCGCTGCGCATCAGCACGCGGCGGTAGAGCTTGACGGCCTCCTCGTTCTTGCCGCCCTCGCGCGCCGCGCGCGCGCTCTGCAACAGGTCATACGTCTCGCGGTCGACCGACAGCGGACGCAAGGCCGCGCCAGACTTCGCGGCCGCCGCCTTCGGCTTCGGCGTCTCGCCCGCTTCGCTCGCGGCGGAGGCGGGGCGCGTCGCGTCGCCGGAGGTCGCCGGTTCTCCGGCCGCCTCGCCCGCCGAATCGGCGGCGAGGATTTCGCGTCGGACCTGTGCCAATTCCTCGCTCGCGCCGTTGCGCGTGGTGAAGCGTTCGAGGATCGCTATGCCGCGCTCGGGGCTGCCGTCTTCGGCGTAGGCGCGTGCGAGCGCGGCGGCGGCAAGGGCGTGGTCGGGCGCTATCGCGAGCGCGCGGTTCCACTCCTTAATCGCCTGGTCGGCCTCGCCGCGCGCCGCGTAGACGCGCCCCAAGTTGAAGCTCGCCTCGCCGTAGCGCGAGTTCTCCAGCTTGAGCGCGTTCACGAGCGCGTCCTGCGCCTTGTCCCACTCGCCCTGCCTCAGGAGCAGGACGCCCAGGTTGTTCAGGGCGCGCGAGTAGTTGCCGTGGCGCTGCTCTATGGCCTTGCGGTACGCCTCGATGGCGTCCTCGGTCGCGCCGAGCCGCGCCAGCGCGTTGCCCGTGTTGTAGAAGTAGACGGGGTCCAACTTTTCCGCCCGCGCCATCGCGCGCAGCTCGGCCAGCGCCTCGCCCTTCTGGCCCAGCGCGTCCAGGTACTCCACGAGCGTGCGCTGCAAACGCCAGCGCTCCGCGCTCGTCTTCGCCGCCGCGATCTGCGCGCGCAGTGTCTCCAGCCGGTCGCCGCGCTTCGCGGCCGGAGCGCGCGGCTTCTCTTCCGCCGCCTTCGCCTCGGACCCGGCATCCTGCTCGTCGTCGGCCGCCTCGCCGGCTGCGGGGGAAGAAGAAGCTGCCGGCGCGGCATCGGTCGCGCCCACCGAACTCTTCCCCGCCGTGACAGTCTGAGCCCGCGCCGCCGCGAAGAGGCAGAGGACGAGCATGAAACTCGCGCCCAACATAAAACTCGTCGCGCGCCCCGACTCAACCCCGCCGCGCCCTGACATGGCTGTCTCAACTCTCATACCTACCTCCACAGCGTCAAGCCGAAGGAGCAGATGAAGAGCCTGTCTTTCATCCTCCCTTTCGCCTTTTACGTTTTTACTTTTGTCTTGTGAGCCCCGGCCGCTGCGCCGGCGCTGCCTCCGGCGAGTAGCCGAGGATCGTGCCGCCGAAGCCGACGGCCCAGCCGCGCGTGCGGCCCACGAAGCAGAGGCGTTCGAGCGCGTGCGTAGTGCCGCTCGGTACGACCGTCCAGCGCGCGCCGCCGTCGGTCGTGCGCAACAGGGTGCCGCTCGCGCCCGCGGCCCAGCCTTCGAGCCTGTCCAGAAATTTCACGTCCAGAAGGTCCGCGGTCGTGTTCGACTCCTGCGGCGTCCACGTCCGCCCGCCGTCGCGCGTCGCGAAGACACGGCCCTCCGCGCCGACGGCCCAGCCGCGGCTGCGGTCTACGAAAGAGGTGGCCGTGAAGCGCACGCGACGCGCGGCCGCGCCGCCCCCCGTCGTGGGCACCAGGCCGAGCAGCACGCCAGCGTTCCAGGTCTGGCCGCCGTCCGAAGTCTGCAACAGGGTCGAGCCCGCGCCGACGAGCCAGCCCTGCTCGCCGTCGAGGAACAGTCCGCCGAGCAGCAGGTGCCGCGTCGGCACGCGCTGGCGCGCCCAGGTCAAGCCTCCGTCGCGCGTCGCGTAGAGCGCGCCCGCCTCGCCGAAGGCCCAGCCGCGCCCGCCGCGCGTGAAGAGCGCGCGCAGCAGCCGCGTGTCCTCGTCCCGGTCGAGCACGTCGACGCGGTCCCATGACGCGCCGCCATCCGTCGTGCGCAGCAGGTAAGTGCGCTTCTCGTCCAGCTCTTTCAAGTCGTAGATGCTGCGTTCGCAGACCAGCCATCCGCTGCTCTCGTCGGTGAAGTAAACGTCCAGCAGCGCGTCTTCGGTCGGCCGCGCTTTCGCGCGCCAGGTCGCGCCGCCGTCTTCGGTCGAGAGCAGGACGCCGTTTCCGCCGGCGGCCCACCCGCGCCGCTCGTCCAGGAAGAAGACCGCGTGCAGCCACGCCAGCGACCCCGAACGCTGCCGCGCCCACGCGCCGCCCGCCGCGTGAGCGGTGGGCAGCAGGCAGTGGGCAGTTGGCAGTAGAAACAGAAAACAGAAAACAGCGGGCAGCAAACTGCGGCCGCGCGCTTTGCGCCGCGCACTGCCTGCTGCCCGCTGCCTGCTGCCCACTTTTCTCATGAGTGTCCGCCGCGCGCGGCGCGTTCGGTCGTGGCCCCGGCTTCCGCCGTCTGGCGGCGCGCGGCCGAGAGGTGTCTGAGCATGACGAGAACGGGCGTCATGTCGCGGCCCAGGGTGAAAGCCTGGCGGGCGGCGACGGTGATGGCCTGGACGGGCTCGGGCGCGACTGTCTCTTTGGCGCACTCGGCGCAGACGTTGTTGCCGTAGAGTTTCTTGAGCAGCCGGTCCGAGTCGTCCTTGCCTAAGAGCGAGAGGATGTCGCCGGGGGAGACCTTGAGGCCGTCGGCCAGCCGCAGCGCGCTCTCCAGGTTGACGGTCGTGATGACGGAGGATTGGAGCTTCGAGAGCAGCCCCTGGTCGAAGCCCGTCTGCCGGCAGAAGTCCACCTGCTTGAGGCCCAGCTGGCGCAAGCGATCCGTGATGAACCGCGCCAGCGGCGTCGCCGGCTGCACAGGTTTTCTACTCATGGGGGAAGTCTCCTGAAACGATGAATGCGGAATGAGGAATGAGGAATAGAAAGACAAGCAGCCTTTAATTCATCATTCCGCACTCATCATTGCTTTTCTCACCATCCTCCGGTGAAGATGCGGAATAGGTTGACGGCCGGGAGCATGTCCATGACGCGCTTCCAGGTCTTCAGGCGGTTGCCGGGGACGAGGACCTGGTCGCCGGGCTCCAGGAAGGCCATCACCTTGGCGCGGCCGCGCTCGATCTCCTTGACGTTGACGAAGGTCGGCTTGACCGTGCCGTCGCGCTGCTGGCGCAGGATGACGACCTTCGACTTGTCGCCGGTGTCGAGGACGCCGCCGGCCATCGCCAGCGCCTCCGTGATGCTGTAGCGCCGCGTCATCGTCCGCACGCCCGGCTGCGCCACGTCGCCCACCACCGTGTAGATGGCCGACACGGCCTTGTCGAGCGAGACCGTCACCTGCGGCTCGATGATGTACTCGACGAGCCGCTTCGTGATCTCCTCCTGCACCTGCTCGGTGGTCTTCCCGACGACGAAGACGCCCTCTGGGATGAGCGGGTAGCTGATCCTCCCGTGCGGCGGGATGGTGATGCCCGCGCGCGAGTAGCGGTCCTTGCCGAAGACCGAGACGGAGATGACGTCCTCGGGGCCGAGCCTGTAGGTCGTCAGGAAGTTGTTGTAGTAGGGCACCACGGCCGCCTCCTCTTCGGAGAGCTGGCCGCGGCGGCCCGCCTGCACCTCGGCCGGAACGTCGTCGGGCAGCACGGGCACGTCGTCCGGCTCCAGCCGGTCCGCGCCCGAAGACTGCTTCGGCGTCTCGACTTCCTGCGCGCCGTCGAGCTGCTGCGGCTCCTTTTCCTCCGGCGCCGGCGTCGCCTGCTCCTGCGGCTGCTGCGGCTGCTGCGCCGCCTCCTGCTGCTGCTCTTCGGGCTTCGGCTGTTGTTCGTCCTGCGCGAGGGCGGGCGCGACGAATGTCAGGCTGAGCGCGAGCGCGAGCGCCGTGCGTTTGAGCGTTGCCGTCATCTTCATTTCTTCAAACCTCCGAAAACGATTGCGGTAAATCAGCGCGCGCCGCGGCCGAACAAGATGGTCTTGACGGTCTCGAACAGGATGGCCGCGTCGAGCGCGAGGCTCTGGTTCTTGATGTAGTAAAGGTCGTATTGCAGCTTCTGCCGCGCGTCCTCAATCGAGGAGCCGTACGGGTACTTGATCTGCGCCCAGCCGGTGAGGCCCGGCGCGATCAGGTGGCGCTGCTCGTAGTAGGGAATCTCCTCGGCGAGCTGGCGGACGAAGTGCGGGCGCTCGGGGCGCGGGCCGACGAAGTTCATCTCGCCCTTGAGGATGTTCCAGAACTGCGGAATCTCGTCCACGCGAATCTTGCGTATGACGCGCCCGACGCGCGTCACGCGGTCGTCCTCCTTGAGCGCCCAGACCGGCCCGTTCTTCTCCGCGTCCGTGCGCATCGAGCGGAACTTCATCACCATGAAGGGCCGGCCGTTTCTCCCGACGCGCTCCTGCTTGTAGAGCACGGGCCCGCGCGAGTCGAGCTTGATGAGTATCGCCGTCACGATGACGACCGGGAGCGACAGAATTGCGCCGACGAGCGCGGCCAGGCGGTGCATCAGGAGGCGCGCCGCCGCGTTCAGCCGCGCCTGCCGGCCGCGCCCCGAGAAGATGAGCCACGAGGGGCGCACCATGTCCAGGTGCACGCGCCCCGTCAGCCGCTCGTAGAATGACGCGCCCTCTTCGATGGAGACGTTGCCAGAGAGGCTGAGGTGCAGGAGCTGCTCCGTGGGAAACTGCCCGCGCCGCTCGCCCATCGCGACGACGATGCGGTCCACGTTCTCGCGCGGGACGATCTTCTCAAGCTCCGAACTGAGGCCCACGACGCGCGGGTTAATCAGGCTCTTGCCCAGGAGCGACGGGTCGTTGTCCGTGAAGCCGACGATGCGGAAACCCGCGTCGGGTCTTTCGAGCGCCTCGCGCGCCAGCTCCACGGCGAGCGGCCCCGAGCCGACGATGAGAATGCGCTCGCCGAACTGCGGGTGGCCGAGCAGCCAGTGGATCGCGATCCGCCAAGTGACCATCACGAAGAGCGCGAGCGGGAGCGCGATGAGGGAGACGCTGCGGCCGATCTTCAGGTGCGGGAAGACGTAGAAGCAGAGCGCGAGCGCGACCCAGGCGAGGCCGAGCGCCTGGATCATGCGCAGGAACAGCTCGCGGCGGTCGTGCATCCGCGCGAAGTCGTAAAGGTCGTAGAGGTAGAACGCGCCGAGGCAGAAGAAGGCCATCAGCCCGGCCTTGTAGAAGCCGTAAAGCTCTATCAGCTCGTACTCGGCGTCGGCCGAGCCGAAGCGTATGTAGACGGCGAGCACCAGCCCGCCGAAGAGCAGACAGGCTTCGGCGAGTATGAGCAGGACCGTGCGTGCGTTGTGGCGGCGCGTCTTCACTTCTTAAGTCGCGGCTAAGGGGTCGCCTTCTTCCTTCATCGCGGCCTGCGCCTTCGGCGGCGTGGCCGTCTTGTCCTCGCGCCGGTAGTAGCGGCGCTGGTAGTAGTAAGAACTCTCGTCCAACTGCTCGTCCGTGCGGTTGAGCACGACGCCCAGCAGACGCTCGCGCGGGAGCTGTTCGACGATGCGGTCGAGCGCCGCGTAGCGCGTCTTGCCCGAGCGCACGACCAGGAGCGCCCCGTCCGCGCGGTTAATCAAAACGTTCGCGTCCGTGAAGATTCCCAGGGGCGGCGCGTCGATGATGATGTAGTCGAACATGCGCCTCAGGCTGGCGAGGATTTGGCCGAAGCGCGGCCCCGAGAGGAGTTCGGCCACGTCGTCGCGCGCCGCGCCGCCCGGCAGGATGTGGAGCCCCGCGGGCTCAAGCCTGATGATGGCCTCTTCGAGAGTCGCCTCGCCCGACAGCACTTCGGAGAGGCCGATGGGCGCGTCCACGCCCAGGTACTCGGCCGCGCACGGCTGGCGCAGGTCGCTGTCGATGACAAGCGCGCTGACGCCGTCGGTCTGGGCCAAAAGCCAGGAGAGGTTGAGCGCCGTCAGCGTCTTGCCCTCGGCGACGCCCGCACTCGTGACGACGAACGCCTGCATCTTCTTGCGCTCGCCGGCTTGCAGGATGCGCGTCCGCAGAGAGCGGAACTGCTCGCAGTAGGCCGAGCGCGGCTGCGTGACGGCGATGAGATGAGGTTCGACGCGTGCCGCGGAGATGTCCAGAGACATGAACTCCGCGGCGCGCGTCGCCCCGGCAGCGTCCAAAGTTGCCCCAGCAGCACGCGAAGCCGTAACGCCGGAGAGTGCCGACCCGGCGCGTTCCTCGGTGTGCGCAGTGGACGCTGAATCGTGCGCCGCGGCGCGGGTGAACAGGGGCGAGCTGTCCCACGGGTGCTCGTCGCCGTTCGCCTCGGCCTTCGCGGGGACGGCCGTAATTTTCTTGCCCGTCCCGTTGCGGCGCTTCTCTTTTTCGTTCTTACTCGCGCCGCCAGACTTGGCGTCGCTCGCACGCTTGAGTGCGTCGTAAACTCTGCCCATTATCTTTCTCCCATCAGGCCCGAGCGGCGGAATGCCGCGCCGACCTCGTCAACTTCGGGCGCCCCCGCGGGCCGAGCGTCTTCAGCTCGGTCGCGCCCCTCGCGCCCCTCACGCATGGCTAAGGGCGACGCCGCTTCCCCTTGTGAATGACCGCCGCTGCCGGTGCCCGCGGCCCACAGCTCCGCGCGGCCCGCGGCCGTGAAAATCCGGGCGGGAGCCTCGCGCTCCTCGCCCATCTGCCGGCCGCGGTCCGTGCGCGGCAGCATGTCGAACTGGTCGGCGACCTCCTCGATGATCGCGCGGCCGACGACCTCCTCGCCCGCGCTGAAGCCGGTCAAAAGCGAGTTGTCGCAGAGGTTGTTAATCTGGCGCGGGATGCCCTCGGAGCAGCGGAAGATGTAGTCAATCGCGCCGGGGCTGAAGATGTCCGTGCGCTCCGCGCCCGCGACCAGAAGGCGCGAGGCGATGTAGCGCTCCGTCTCCTCGACGTTCGGCAAAGGCTTGATCTCGCAGCGCAGCGCCACGCGCTGCTTCAACTGCCTGAGGTCCGGGTTGTTGAGCACGTCTCTGAGCTCGGGCTGTCCCGTCAGGATGATTTGCAGTTGCTTGGCCGTGTCCGACTCGAAGTTCGAGAGCAAGCGAATCTCTTCCAGGACGTAGGGCGAGAGCCCCTGCGCCTCGTCGATGATGAGCACGGTGCGGAGGCCGCGGCCGTGGCGCGACTCCAAAGTTTTTCCGAGCGCTATCAAAAGCTCCGACTTCGTCTCCCAGTCCTTCACGTCGAAGAGCGTCGTGATGTGCTGGTAGAACTCGGGCACGGTCAGGCGCGGGTTGAAGACGTAGGCGACGAGCACGGTGCGGTCGAGCCGCTGCATCATCCAGCGCAGGATGGTCGTCTTGCCCGTGCCGACCTCGCCCGTGACGACGACCAGCCCCTTGCCGCTCTCGATGCCGTAGTGCAGGTTCGCCATCACCTCCGTGTGCGACGGGGTGAAGTAGATGAAGCGCGGGTCCGGCGTCAGCGCGAAGGGCAACTCTTTCAGGCCGTAGAATTCTCTGTACACGAAGAATCTCCGAAGCGCTGAGTGCCGAGTAAAAGAAAGAAGGTCTTTACTCAGTCCTCAGCACTCAGCACTCAGCACTAAGAAACTAACTTCTCAAAGATGCGCGTCAGCTTGAGGGCGTAGGCGAGCGCCGGGATGCTGACGATGGCGAGGATGATGCCGGCGGCCAGCAGCATCATGCGGCGGCGCGGGACGGCGCGCGCCTCCTGCGGCGTCATCAGCTCGGGGACCGTGACCAGCACGGGCAGCCCCGTGTAGTGCTCGGCGTCGTCCGTCGTCTGAATCGTCAGCAGGCGCGGGACCTCGAAGGCGGCCGCGAGCCCGAGCCCGGCCGAGAGGCCGAGCAGGAGCCCGAGCGCGATGAGCAGCGGGCGCTTCGGCGCGACCGGGCGCTCCGGCAGGTTCGCCGCGTCGACCACCGCGATGGACTCGCCCTGCTGGCTCGAAGAGATTTGCGAGATGGTGTTGGCCTTCAACTGCTGTTCGAGCAGCGCGTCGTAACTCTCCTGCTTGGTCTTGTACTCGCGGTCGAGGGCTTCGAGCCCGACCTGCACGCCGGGGATGGCGTTGATGCGCGTTTGCAGCGAGCCGATCTCCGCGTTCGTCGAGTCGAGCATGCGCTGCTGGCGCGCGATCTCGCCCTTGGCGAACTCGATGTCGTACTTGACGGAGTTGAGGCGCGGGTCCATCTGCGACTCGTACCGCTTGCGCTTCTCCTCGGCCCGCGCCTTGCCCTCTTCGACGGCCTTCTGCATCTGCTCGCGGACGGCGTCAATCTCCTGCTGCTTCTTAATCAGGTCGGGGTTCTTTTTCGTGAGCCCCGGAGCCATCTCGTTGTACTCCGCGAGCAGCGCCGCCTCGCGGTCGGCGAGCTTGGTGTACTCGGGGGCCTGCTTCGGGTCGTTGCCCACCTCGATGATGTTGTCTATCTCCTGCTGCCGCTGCTTCTCCAAATCGCCGAGGCGCTGGTTGAGCACGTTCTGCGAGTCGCGCAGCCGCCCGATGTCGGAGATGAGCGCCTTCTGCTGCTCGTAGAGGCCCGTGAGCTGGCGGCCCAGCGGCTCGACGGTCGTCGGCAGGTTCGAGAGGTTGCTCTGCATGAAGTCGAGCCGCTTCTGGGCGATGGCGTCCAGTTCCGTTTTGACCTTCGCGATCTGCTCCTCGAAGAACTCCGTGGTGAAACGGCTGGCCTGAGCGCCGGCCTGGGCCTGCGCGTTGATGTACTTGCTCGCCAGCTCGGCCGTGACGACCTGCGTGGAGCGCGGGTCGCGCCCGCGGTAGGTGATGTTGAAGCCGTTGGTGATGTCGTTGCGCGTCGTGTTGAGCTCGACCTTGATGTCCCTGCGCATGCGGTCGATGACGGCCTCCATCCCCTCGTTGGCCGAGCGCTCGGCCTCGTAGAGCCTGTACTTTTCGACGAGCGGTTGCAGCGAGCTGCGGGAGGTCACGACCTGGCTGATGCTGGTCAGCTGGCGCGTCAGCATGTCTTCGGACATGGCGGGGACGACGGCCGTCGGGATGGTCGAGGGCTTGACGACGATGAGCGTGGAGGACTCGTAAACGTCCGGCAGGCGCATCACGACCCAGGTGATGGCGGACGCGATGGCGAGCGTCGGCAGCAGGATCAGCCACTTACGCTTCCAGAGGATGCGCGCGTACTCGCCGGGAGTTCTCTGGCGGAAATTGACACTCATGTTCGGCACTCCTTGTCTGACTGAAAACCCGGTCACTTTCGCCGAGCGGCCCGCCGGGCAACGGCGGGGCCGGGCGAAGTCAGTGCCGCAGGCGGCACTGACCCGGATACCCTGCTTGAACTACTCCTGTCGCCTACAGCGTCGCCAGCGTGCGGCGCGCCTCCTCGGCGTCTGTGAAGCTGGGCTGCTTCTCGCCGAGGCGCAGGGCCTGTTCGAGCTCGCGGCGCGCGGCGGCCTTGTCGCCTTTGCCCGCGAGCGCCATCCCGAGGTGGAAGCGGTAGCCGGCGCTGTCGCCAGCCTTGTCGACCACCTTCTGCAACTGCTCGACCGCGGAGTCGTGCAGCCCCTTCTTGTAATAGACCCAGCCGAGCGTGTCCGCGAAGCCGGGCACCTCCGGGAACCTCTGGACGACGCCCTGCGCGAGAGCGACGGCCTCGTCCAGATTGCCCTTGCCGTGAACGGCGTAGGCCCAGGCCAGGTTGTTGGCCGCAATCGCCGAGTTCGGGTCGAGCTCCAGCGCCTTGCGGTAATTCTCTATCGCCGCGTCCGTGTTGTTGCGGCTGTCTTCGAGCATCCCTATCAGCGTGTAGGTCGAGGCGTCGTCCGGGCGGCGCGCGATGATCTGGCGGTACTCGGCGATGGCGCGGTCCTGCTGCTTCGTGTTGACGAAGAGCGCCGCCAGGTCGAAGTAGGCCGCCAGGTAGTTCGGGTCGATTTCGAGGGCGCGGCGGAGTTCGCCCTCGGCCCCCTGCGCGTTCTGCTCGAAGCCGTAGACGTGAGCCTTCAGGTAGTGGAGCGCCGGGCTGTTGGGCCGGGCCGCCAGCGCCTGGTCGACGCGCGCGTGCGCCTGGTCTAACCGCTGCTGCCTCGAATAGACGTTATTGATGAGACCATTTAGCGCGTCGAAGTTCGCGTTGTCAATCGCGAGCGAGCGCTCGTAAAGGGCGGTCGCCTCGTCCGTATTCTTCTCGAAGAGGGCGACGAGCGCGAGGTTGTTGTAGGAGGAGGGCGCGTTGGGCGCGATGTCGCGCGCGGCCGTCAGGTCCTCGCGCGCCTGCTTGACTTTGCCGAGTTGCAACTGCGCCACGCCGCGCGCCGTCAGGGTCTTCTGCCGAAGCTCCGCGAGCATCTGCGGCGACAGGTCGGCGGTCGGGCCCTCCTTCGAGAGCCTGTCCATCAATTCGTTGGTGACGACCACGGCCGCGACCGCGTCCTTCGTCGCGAGGTTAATCTGCGCCTGCATCAGCTTGGCCGGCAGGTAGTCCGGGTAATACTTCGCCAGGTCCCCGGCGAAGACGCGCGCCTGCTCGACGCGCCCCGCCCGGAAGGTGGCCTCGGCCATGAAGTAGAGGCCGGAGCGCGAGTTCGGCTCCTGCTTCAAGACCTCCTTCAGGTCTTCGATGGCTTTCTTCGGGCCGTCGGGGTCGCCGCCCTGCAAGTGTATGCGCGAGCGCAGGAGGAGCGCCTGCATGTCGCGCGGGTTGGTGCGCAGGACCTGGTCCACCTGTTCGGTCGCCCCGCGCGCGTCGCCGCGCTGGAGCATGATCTCCGCCATGCGGTAGCGGCCCCGCGTGTAGTCGGGGCTCTTGCCCATGATCTCCTGGTAGATGCTGATGGCGTCGTCGTAGCGCCCGACCGAGGAGTAGAAGTCAGCGAGGATGTAGCGGCCCTCGGGCTTGTCCTTGTCGAGTTCGGCCAGCGCCTTGTAAGCCTCCTCGGCCTTGTCGAGCCGCTTGTTGACGAGGTAGAAGCTGGCGAGGACGAAGCGCGCGTCGCGGTTCTGCGGCTCGACCTCGACGGCGCGGCGGAACTCGGCCTCGGCCTGGTCGACGCGCCCGGCCTGGACCAGGAACTTCGCGTACTCGCTGTGAGCGAGCGCGCTCGCTTCGTTGACCGAGATGGCCCGGCGGTAGATTTCCTCCGCCTTCGCGATGTCGTTGGTGCGGATGTAATACTTGGCGAGCGCGATGACGCTCTCGACGCGCTTCGGGTCTAACTCGATGGCGCGGTTCAGCGCGGCCAGCGCCTCCGGGCGCTTGCCCTGTGCGAAGAGCACGTCGGCCAGGAGCACCTGGCCGGCGATGTGGTTCGGGTCTTTCTGGAGGACTTCCTTGACGAGCCGGTCGGCCTCGGCCACGAGTTCGTCGCTCTTGCGTATGGCGTTGGCCCCGACGTAGTAGGTGCCGAGCTTGACCCGCGCGTCCAGGTTGTTCGCGTCGAGATCGATGGTGCGCTTCAGCTCGTCCATCATCTCGGCGAAGCGCTGCAAGCCCTCGTAAGCCTGGGCCAGCCCCCAGTGGGCCGGGGCGAGCCGGTCGTCAATCTGGATGGCGTTGCGGAACTCGATGGTCGCTTCCTGGTACTTCTTCTCCTTGAGGAAAGCCTCGCCGCGCTGGACGTGCTCGGCCTTAGAAGTCTCGGCGCTCTTGCAGCCGACGAGGCCGAGCGCTGCTACCAGGATGATGACGAAGCGGGCTAAGACGAAGACGCGGCGGGTGCACTCTTTTTGATTCATTGAAACTCCCTGGCGCGGGGCCTCCTGCCCGGCGAAAGCCGGGGCAATCGGCTCTCGCGGCGGAATCGAACCCGCGCTCGTTTGAAAACTCGGCAGCGCCGGGAACCCGGCGACGGGCAATGCCGCCGAAGTTCCGCCACAACGCTTCCGAGCGAATTGTCCGCGGCCGGCGCTTTCCAGCGCGGGGCCGCGAAGGATGTCAAAAGACCACTCTTGCCTGTTCGGTTCTGGCGAAAACAGTCTTAGAAAACGACCAATCGCCGCCCGGTTCCCGAAAAGTATGAAAACTTCATCGCCGCCCGAATGGCGCGCGATTCCTTCACGCCGAAGCCCCGAAAAAGTCCTCAGTCGGGGACGAACTCAGGGAGCACGGGGGCGATTTGTCCGGCGAGGTCCGTGGCGGCCTTGAGCGTCGCCCCCTCGTCGCGGCCCACCGGCATCATGACGCGCACCATCGCGCCGTCGGAGCGGCGCAGGCGTATGCTGTCGACCACCGTGTAGTACTTGCCCCAGTATTCGCTCGACACCTTGCGCCCGCGCCCCTGATACCAGTAGACGAGCAACTGACTCTGGTCGCCCTTACGGACGATGTAGCGGTTGGCCTCGAAAGGGGCAGAGCCGTCTGCGGGCGTGATAGTGACCGGCGCGGCCTCGTCCATCTCCCAGCCGGAGCCCGGCAGGCAGTTGAGCGGGCTGTGGTAGGTCGCGCCCGTGCGCTGCGTGGCGTAGTAGCCGACGTAGAAGGAGGCCGTGCGCCCGTCCGGCCCAGTGTAGACGCGCGACAAATAGTCGTCGGCGCGCAGTACGTCCTCCGTCGCCTGGTCGAAGCGCTCGTCCGGGCCGGTCTGACGCCAAGGGCCGACCTGCGAGGGCATCTCCGCGAGCGCGCGGCGCGCGACCTTCGCCTCGCCGACCCATTCCCAGACGTTGACGACGCCGCCGCCCACGACCAGCAGCCCGAGCAGCAGCGCGAAACGCGTGGAGTCTTTGAGCTTCGCTTTCATCTTTACTCGACTCCTTTCGCCTGAATCACGCCCGCGGGCGCTGTCTGCGTCGACGCGGCGGGCTCGGCCTTCACCACTTTGGCTTGCTTCGCCGTCGCCACGCTGCGGCCGCCGCCGCTGTCGCCGTCGCCACTGCCGCGGCGTCCGACTTTATCGAGCAGCCAGCCGACGGCGAACAGGAGCAGGAAGGCGACGATGTAGACGACCCAGCCGGAGAAGGTGTGGAAGAAGCCGTCGGCCACCTCCGTGCCGTAGTAGTGCGAGAGCACGCCCGTGCCGCTGACGCGCAGGGCGTTGGTCAGGATGGCTATGGGCACGGCCGAGCCGACGAGGATGGCCGCGCGCCAGAAGCCGTAGCTCTTCAAATTCGGCAGCCAACGGCCGCCGCCGTCGCCGTCGCCGCCCTTACCCCTCGGCCGCGTGAAGTAGGCGAAGACGACCGCGAGCGTCAGGAGCGTCATCAGCGAGCGTATGCCGCTGCAAGCCTCGACGACCTCAAGCCGCTTCGTCTCGCGCCCGCCCTTCGGCATCAGCTCGATGACGTTCCCCTGCCTGAGCACGGGGATGTCGAAGAGCCGCATGGCCCAGACGGCGCACTTCGAGGCGAAGAGTTGGAGCGGGAAGGCGATCTTGTTGAAGATGATGGCCGGAATCGGAATCGCCAGGATGAGCAGCCCGAACGGGACCGCGAGGAGCCGCAGGAGCCGCCAGCCCCAGAAGTAGACCGTGACGCCGACGAGCATCAGGACCAGCGACATGCGCTGGATGTAAAGCTCCGCGCCGGCGGTCCCGACCCACAGGCCGAGGATTGCCGCGACGACCAGGAGCCCGCCCCAGATGCCGGCAGGCTTCTGGACGGCGCGGGCCAGACGGTCGCGCTCAAGCCACAGGATGTAGCCTATGATCGCGGGGATCAGCAGGCCGTGCGAGTAGTTTTCGTCGTTCCACCAGGTGTCGCCGAGTTTCGCGAGCACACTGTAATAGACGAACGCGAGCGCGGCGGCGACGGCGACAGGTTTCCACAGGAAACGGGGGGATGGGACACTCATTCTAGCTTTCCGCGGGAATCGCTTTCAGGACCGGGGAGGGCAATTCCCCGAATCAAAAGCAGGTCGTGGCAGAAGTTCAGGCGCGGGCCGAAGGCCGCGCGTTGCTCAAGAGTACATCAAATGGCGCGCTGGTATCAATCAAATAGTTCCGCGCGGCCCGATAATTCCTAAACGCCCAATGCGCCCGGTTTTCCCCCGTGGCCCGCCAGTTTCCCCAAACGCCACAGGTAAAGCCTACGCAAAAGGCGCGGGCTCAGGCGCATCAGCAGGAGGATGGCGCGCACTTTCCAGCTCCGCTGAAACCCGTTGGCCGTCTTCAACCGGCGGTGCGCCTCGGCGAAATTGCCCTCCACGAACTGGGCCTTGCCCATCTCGAACTCCTTCCCGGCCCTCAGCCTCTCGAAGACGTAGTCTATCTCGGCGCGCTCCTCGGCGCTCAAGTCGTGTGTCTCGGCAATCTTCTCGAAGAGGATCAACTGGCGCGCGAGTTTGCTGACCGGGTCTGTCGAAGAGAGGCTGCCGGGGTGACACCTGTAGCGGAGCAGCACCTGACGCTGGTAGGCCACGCGCGCGCCGCGCCTGACCAATCGCAGCCACAACTCGAAGTCCTCGCCGATGCTGAGAATCTGCTCGTTGAAGAGGCCGGCTTCGAGAATCGGGAGCTTGCGCGCCAGGACGCCCGACGTGATGACGCTGCACTCGAAACGCATCAGGCTCTTGAAAGTCACTTCGCCGTCCGACGGCGAGGTCTCCATGTAGGTCTTGCCGGCGAGCGGCGACTCCCCGAAGATGAGCGCGTTCGAGTAGACGAGGTCGTAATCGCCCGCGCGCAGGAATTCCATCTGCCGGCTCAGATAATCCGGCTCCCACACGTCGTCCGCGTCCAGGAAGGCGACGAACTCCCCGCGCGCGGCGCGCAGGGCCGTGTTGCGCGCCGCGCTGGCCCCGCCATTCTCCTGCTCGATGTAGCGTATGCGCCCGCGGTAGGGCTCAAGAGCGCGCTCCAGCTCGGCCGAGTCCGGCGAGCCGTCGTTGACGACGATGACTTCGTAGTCCGTGAAAGTCTGCGAGAAGACGGAGTCGAGCGTCTCGGCGATGTAGGGCGCGACGTTGTAGGCCGGCATGACGACGCTGACGGCCGGGGGCTTCGCCTCTCCTGCGCGCGTCTCTTCGGAGTTGGTGTTGGGTTGCGGCATCTTACGATTTCAACGGGGGTGGCGCGCTCACGGCCTCACGCGGCCGCGCCGCGCTTTTTCTTCTCACGCGGCCGCGCCGCGTTTCCTCTTCAGGAGCGGCAGGAGCATCTCTTTGAAATTCTGCATCGCCAGTCTCCCGGCCGGGAGCGCCGCCAGGACCAGCAGCGATACCGCGATGGTGATGACGAGGGCGAGGCTCAGGCGTGTGACGAGGCGCTGGAAGCCTTCGAACCACGGCCGGCAGACGAGCAGCACGACGAGCGAGCACACGGAGGCGCAGAGGGCGGGGGCGATGGTGCGGTAGAAGTCGCCCGTCCGAACAGGGCCGCGGCGGCCCATGTACCAGAAGAGGAGCGGCGTGCTGACGAACAGGTCGCTCGCGGCGTAGGCCGCCGCCACGCCGACCGCACCCCACGGGAGTCCGGCGATGATGGACGCGACCGCTATCCCTGCGCCGATCACGCCCCAGCGGAACAACTCGCGCGTGCGCCCCTGCGTGGAGAAGAACCAGGAGGAAGTTTTGGTGACGGGCTGGATGATGGCCGCGATGCCGAGGAGCATGAAGATGCGCCCGGTCTCGCGCCACTGCGGCCCCAGAAGAAACAGGACGAGCCAGTCGGACGTGGCGATCATCAGGACCACGCCCGGCATGGTGATCATCGCAATCTTCTCAAGGATTTTGAGGTACGCCGCGCGGTAACGCTCCGGCTCGTCCGCCAGGCGGCTCAGCGCCGGCACCGCCACGGCCCCGAACGGCGCGTTGATCTGCTGCATGGGCATCAGCAGCATCTGGTACGCCTTCGAGTAGAGGCCCAGTTGGTAAGCCCCCCAGAACTTGCCTATCAGCGCGTTGTCCAGATTCTGTGCCAGGTAAGTCGTGACGTTGAAGCCCGCGAGGTTGCCGCCGTAGAAGATCATGGAGCGGACGCCGGTGCCGCGCGCGGGCCAGCCGGGACGCCAGCGGCACGCGGCCCACGCCCCGACGACGGTCACGAGCGACATCACAATCCTGTTGATGACGAGCGCCCAGTAGCCCGCGCCGTACCACGCGGCGACGATGGCCGCCGCGAAGCTGATGACGATGGAAGCGACCTCTATGACGGCGATGACGGCGAAGCGCATCTGGCGACTTAGAATCGCCTCGTGCTGAATGCTCAGCCCCGTGAGGAGAATCGAGACGGCGTACCCTATGGTGATCCAGACGAGGCGCGGCTCACTGTAGAACCAGGCCAGGAGCGGCGCGCAGCCTATCGTGAACAGCATGAAGGCGGCGCTCAGCCCGAGGTTGACCCAGAAGAGCGTGCTGACCTGCCTGTGATTGAGTTCGGCCCACTTGATCGTCGCCGTCGAGAGCCCCAGGTACTGAAAAATCTGTACGAAGTTAAAGACGATGGCGACCATGCTGATGAGGCCGAAGTCCTGCGGCGTCAGCAGGCGCGCGAGTACGATGGTCGCCACCGTGCCCGACACGAACTTGAAGCCCTGCGCGCCGAGAGTCACGACGCCGCCGCGGGCCGAGCGCCCGCCGAGGTCCGTCTTGAGGTGGTCCGTGCGGAAAAAGCGGTCGGGGTCGTCGCCGTCGCGCGGCGGCCGGCTGGCGGTCAGGCTTCGGGGCATCGCTTCAAACTTCTCCCGCCCGCTATCCTACCACCGAAAGGCAGTAGGCAGTAGGCAGTGGGCAGTGATTGAGTGGCGGCGGCCCTCGGTCCTAACGGGCGAAAGTCGCGTTAACAGGCGGGGTTTTTAACTGCCCACCGCCTACTGCCCACTATTTGACGTAGATGGTGGCCGTGTTGCTGCGCTGGCCGCCGGCGATGAGGGTCAACTCGACTTGCCCGGCCCCTTTCAACTCGGCGGGCAGGATGAAGACAACTTGATCCAGGCCGGGCAGGGTGTTCTGCCGCCCGGCGTACTCGACCGGGAGCAGGAGGGTCTGCCCGCCGACGGTCCGGGCCTCGACCTGGACCGATTCTGCGAGGTTGAGAATTCTGACGACGCCGAGCAGCGGGTCGTTGTTCAAGTTGCTGTTGGCAACGTTGGTGCCGGTGCCGGTCGAGAAGAGCATCAGGCGCGTGCGTTTGTCCGCCCCGAAGTTGGCCTCGGTCGCCACGTCGAAGTCGCCCGACAGGTAGGTGGCGGCGTTGAAAGCCACGGCCGCGCCCGCCCCCGTCCCGGCCTTCGTGAAGATGGCCGGTGCGACCGCGGAGATGGCGGCCGTGCCCTGCGAGACCTTGCCGTCATTGGACGTGACGAGCAGTTCAGCCGTGCCCGCGGGCACGTCGGCCGGGAGGTAGAAACGAACCTCGCCGGGCGAGACCGAGATGACCTGCGCGGCCCGGCCCCCAACGGTCACGCTGACGCCGCTCAATTCGTAGGGGAACGAGCCGTCGGCCGCCTGCGCGGCAGTCTCCGTCCCCGGCGCGAGCGGGCTGACAGTCGCGTCCCCTCTTATCAAGCCCAGGCTGCCGGCCGAGATGGACGTGGCGAGGCTGGCCTGCGAGCGCAGGTCAGTAGTCCCTATAACTGGCACAACGCTGGAGGCGTGGGCCAGGGAGGCGAAGGCCGCGTTCTGCTGCATCACGCTGTTGGCCCGGCCGAGCCGCTCGGCGGCGATGAGCAGACGGTCCTGGATGCTGGCCGCGGGCGCTCCCGCCGTCGCGAGCGCGGCCGCCGCGCTCGCGAAATAGTAGGCGGCACGCAAGTTGACATCGATCTCGCCCGCCGAAGTGAACTTCGCGGCCTCGGCCTGAAACGCGCCGTAGGCCGACTGTATGTCGGTCGCCAGTTGGTTAATCTGTCCCGCAGAGGGCGCGCTCATGGCGGCCAGCGCAGAGGCGCTCGCCTGCACGCCCGCCACCATCGACGGCGACGCGGGCGCGGGCGTCGGCGTGGGCGTCGGGTTGGGGTCAGGGTCGGGCGACCCCGCAGGCTGGACCCTGGCTATGTACATGTCGTAGCGGCCGCTCTTCTCCCAGTTCGAAGTGTAGGCGATGTAGCGCCCGTCCCTTGAGACGGAGGGCTTCGGCAGGGCCCAGTAGCCGCTCGTGCTCGTCTGGCTGTCGTAGCGCGTGCGCGTGTGGGCTATGCGGCGGAAGCGCCCGCTCCCGTCGACCGCCACCTGCATCAACTCGTCTTCGAAGACGCCCGAGTCCGGGAGCGTCACGTTGGGGTTGTCGTACGTCCCGATGGTGATCCAGTTTTCGTCATGGGCCAGCATCGTGCCGTGAAAGTCCTGCGTCCAGTCGTCGACGCCGTTAGCGTCCTTGAACCTGAAGACCATCTCCGGGCGGTGAACGTCGTTCAGACGCCGGACGTGAATCCCGGCGTCGAAGATGTCCGTCCCGACAATCGTCCCCGTGCCGAGGTCGCCGTGCCCGTCCGGCCGGTCGGTCGAGTTCATGCGGACGTAGTCCATGCCGCCCGTCTCCAGGTTCAGGAAGCACGCCAGCGTGCCGTCGGGCTGCGGCTGGTTCAGAGGGATCGCGAGGTACTTGCCGGACTTGTCGACGTGGACCTCGTTGATGCCGCCCACGTACGTGTCAACCGTGTGCGCCAACACCCGGTCCGTCGACTTGCGCCAGACGAGGTAGGCGTAAACCACGTCGCCCGAGCCGGCGCGGGTCTTCATGTGCAGCCAGGAGAAGACGTCGCCGTCGGCCGAGACGTACATCTGCTTGAGATAGTCCGTGGAGCCCGTAGCCAGGTAGCCGAAGTCCTTGACGAGCGTGAAAGTGTCGGCCTTCACGTTGTAGCTGTAGAGCTTCATCCCGCCGTCGTAGTAGTAGGGGAACGTGTAGATGACGTCCGGGTCGGTCGGGTGCCAGGTGGAGCTTTCCCAACTGGCAGACGAGCGGTCCGGCAGTTGCGGGAGTCTGGGGCGAATCGTCTCGCCGAGCGTGAAGGTGGCGGGGTCGAAGTTCTTGACCATCGCCTCGCCGGCCTGCCCCTTGCGGATCAGCAGGCGGGTGCCGTCGGCGTTGAAAGTGGGCCAATGCGAGTAGTAGGTCGAGCACCCGACGGTGTTCTCGTCCGCCTCGTCCGTGACGCGCATGATCTCTGTGCCGAAGACAGGGTCTGTGTACTTTCCGCCGGCGGCCGGGCGCGCCGGCAGCGACGGCTCCGGGTAAACGGCCCGGTCGGTTTTATGGCCGGGTGCCGACTGCGCGTGCGCCCCGCCCCACGCGAACGGGAGGGCCGTGAGGAGCGAGACTGCAAGGATTGCTGTAAGGAAGAGACGGAAAGTAATCCGCTTGAATGAGCGTGCGGGAATCATCAATCAGAACCTCACTTCGGTAACCGGACGATCTCGGTCCCGGCCCTCGGCGGGCGGGGGAGACTCCTGGCTTTGCGAACCCGCATCACTGCGGGAGTGCCTTTAATCGGTGATGGCAGCGCCTTCTGGATAGGGCGCAGAGAGTTTGTTAAGTCTGGGCGAAAGCGATGAGAGCGCGCGTCGCGGGTTCGACCGAGGAGGGTAAGGTGGCGAACCTGGAGGCAGTCCCGGACGAAGTTGACGGGGCGCGTGATGTCCAGATTGTGTGGTGGAAGATGAAGGGGGACCGGGATGGAACCGAACGCGGGTGATGCACGGGCTGGCAGAGCGCAGGGGTTCCAGCCATCTTTTCAGCCGCACGGGTTTTCGGGTGATAATCCGCCCGGAGCTGTCTTGGATGGCTCTCTCGGATCGCCTTCGGCAACCAGACAATCTCTAAAAATGGAAGCGGCCCGAAAAACGGGTCCCGCGCCCCAGAGACTCACGGCTTTGCGCCCCTACCTCGCGATAGGTTTGCCTTTATCGTGTGCAATCATCGCTTGCGAAAGATCATCGCCCTCGCCCGGTGACGACGGCGGACGATTTGATTAAACAATATTTGCCTATGGCCGTCAAGGTTTATTTATTTTACGGATTTTAGCCGGCTGCGGGGCGCGACGGGTCGCGCGAAATTTTGAGAATTGTGTGGATTTCCGCCGGAATTGCCGGTATTATCGAGCACTGGCGGGGCTCCCGGCCGCGAGGACCGGGGGCCGAAAGCCCGCCGTTGAAAGCCAGTGTTTAGCCTGATCCCACGGAAATCGGCTCGTTCTTCTCTCACCCCTTTGAAAAACTCCCTACGCGCAGGAGACCACAGCGTTTTGACACAGACAGCCGTCACAGCCAGGCAGAAGACTGTAGAGAGGACCCCGGAGGCGGCGGAGCTGCGCGTCCTGCATTTCGTGCCGCGAGTCTGCTGGCCGCTCAACACGGGTGCCAAGCTGCGCAATTATCACCTGGCGCGCGAGCTTTCGCGGAGGGCGCGCGTCACCCTGCTGGCCTTCTCCGAATCGGAAGAGCGGCCGGAGGACGCTGGAGGCCCGACGCGCCGCGCGCAGGAGGCCCAGGCGCAGCCCGCTTTGGAGAGCCCCGAGCGTTTTTACGAGCAAGTGATAACAGTCGCGCGTGACCGCGGCTACACGCCCGCGAAAATCGTCCGCGGGGCGCTGGGCCGCACGCCCCTGCCCGTCCTCAACTACACGACGCCCGCGATGAAGCAGGCGCTAGAGAGCGCACTCGGCGAGCGACACTACGACGTGGTGCAGGTCGAGAGCGTGCACCTGGCCGAATACCTGCCGATCATCCGCGCCGCAAAGGGCCGCCCGCTGGTCATCTGCGACTGGCACAACATAGAGTCCGAGTTGATGTGGCGCTACAGCGAGCGGCAGACGAGCCCCTGGCGCGCGGCTTACGCGCGGCGGGCCTCTCGACAGATGAGGTCGCTGGAGCGGCGCGCGGTGCGCGACTTCGACGCGCACATCGTCGTCAGCGGCAGGGACGGCGCGCGGCTGCTCGCGGACGAGCCGGCGGCGCGCGTCCACGTCATAGAGAACGGCGTCGACACGTCCTACTACGCGGACGAACCCGTCCGCCGGGCGCACGCCGAATGGCTCGCACGAGCCGACGGCCGCGGCGCGACAGCACGACCTGACGCGCCCGCACGGTCGGCGGACGTTGCCGCGCATGAGCGACACCGGGTCGTCTTCGTAGGCTCGATGGATTATCACGCCAACGTGGACGCGGCCGTGAGTTTCACGAAAGAGGTCTGGCCGCGCCTGTCTGAGCAGCGGCCGGAATTAACTTTTACCATCGTCGGGCGCGAGCCCGCGCCGGAGGTCCGCGCCCTCGCGCAGGTTCCGGGCGTGGAGGTGACCGGCACGGTGGACGACGTGCGCCCCTACTATCAGGAGGCGCTCTGCTCCATCATCCCGCTGCGCGTCGGCGGCGGGAGCCGGCTGAAGATTCTTGAGGCGATGGCGGCGGGCGTGCCCGTCGTTTCGACCGAACTCGGCGCGGAAGGGTTGGACGTTCGCGACGGCGAGAATATCATTCTCGCGGAGACGGGCGACGACTTCCGCGAGGCGATTATCGACCTGGGGGAGAATGAGGAGCGCCGCGGGCGGCTTCGCGCGGGCGGCCGCGCGCTCGTCTCCGAGCGCTACGACTGGTCCACGCTCGGGACGGCGCTTTTCGCGAAATACCAGGGCCTCCTCGCCGAAGACGAGTTGACCGAAGCTTAAAAACCCCTCCGGCGGGCCGCAAGCCTTTCTCAATGGCATCGTGATTACAACCAAGCCACAGGTGGACGACGAATCGAGCAGCCGGGCGCGAGCGCTCCCCCGGACGATTAAGCTGCTCGCGGTGATGGAGGCTAAGACCGTCACGGGCGCGGCCAAAAACATGCTCGACTTCTGCCGCTTCGCGCGCGACCTCAGCCCGAAAGATTCCGCGGCCCCGCTCGTAAAGACCTCCATCGTGACGTTCGAGCGCGGGCGCGGGCGAGAAGCTACCGCCGCGAGCGAATCCCCGAACGAATTCGTCGCGGCCGCGCGCTCGCACGGGCTGGAGGTTGACATCATCGACGAGCGCACGCGCTTTGACCCGCGCGTCATCGCGCGCCTGCGAGACGTGGTCGAGCGGCGCGGGCCGGACATCGTGCTGACCCACCACGTCAAGTCGCATTTCGTCATGAAGCGCACGCGGCTCTGGCGGCGATTCCCCTGGGTGGCTTTCCACCACGGCTACACGAAGACGCTGCGCCGCGAGCGCCTCTACAACCAGATGGACCGCCTCTCGCTCCCGGCGGCCCACCGCGTCATCACGGTCTGTCAAGCCTTCGCGCGCGACCTGGTGCGGGCGGGCGTCGCGCCGGAGCGAATTTCGGTCCAACACAATCCGATCAGCCCGGACGGGGCGGCGGACGCGGGCGAAGCGCGCGCCTTCAGAGAGCGACTCGGCGTAGGCTCGGGCGAACGCCTCGTCCTCGCCATCGGCCGCCTGTCGAGCGAGAAGGCGCACATCGACCTGCTCCGCGCCTTCGGGCACTTGCGCGAGACCGGCCCCGAGTTCGGGGCGCGGCTGGTGATTGTCGGCGACGGGCCGGAGCGGGAAAGGCTGCAAGCGGCCGCCCAGTCGCTAGGCATTCTTCCCCTGACTCATTTCACGGGACAGATGAGCGACGTGAGGCCCTGCTACGCGGCCGCGGACGTGCTCGCGCTCCCCTCCCACAGCGAGGGCTCGCCCTACGTGCTGCTCGAAGCGATGGCCGCGCGCCTGCCCGTCGTCGCGACGCGCGTCGGCGGCGTCCCCGAAATGGTCGAGGACGAAGTGAGCGCGCTGCTCGTCCCGGCGCGCGACCCGCGGGCGATGGCCGCGGCGCTGACGCGCGTCCTGACAAACCCGGAACTGGCCCAGTCTCTGGCGGCGAACGCTTCCGCGCTCGCCCGCACGCGCTACTCGCCGGAGACTTATGTGCGCTCTCTGGTCGAAATCTACCGCGGGGTCATGCGTGCGGCCCCCGGGCGGGAGTCGTAATCCGCCGGCCTGCTCGAAGGGCCGGCGGGTCCGGCGGGCGTAAAGATTTTGGTCCGGGTTATGAAATTACCGGGCGATTGATGGTATATTTACCCGAGAAGTCAGCCAGATTTCCCGTCCGCCTCGGCTCGTCATGGTTTCAATTATTCAGGTGACAAACAGATGACCTACTCTCGCAAAGCCGCGCTCCCGTTATTCGCCTCCGTGCTCTTTTTTTTCACCGCGCTTGTTTTCCCCCTCGAAGCCCGTGCCGATAACGTTGTCCTCACGAGCGGCAGCGTCGTAATCGGCGGCGCGCCCTTTACTCGGAACGCGTGGCGAAATTTGGGTTTCAATTTCGCCGGGGACAACTTCAGCGCGGGCGGGGGCGTAGGCGACGGAATTACGCAGCAGGTTAATTCGCCATGCTCCGGCCCGTGCCCGCCGGGCGTGACCATTTTTCCTAACAGCGTGGTCCGTCTAGACGGGGCCGGGGGGGCGACTATCAGTGGCGTACAGCACGCGGCCTGGTGGTTCGGACGCGACAGTGTTTTAAATTTTGAAGGGCCGGGCGTGATCATCCCGGATTCGACCGAACCGACGCTCGTCCTCACCTCGTCTTTTACCATGACTGGCACAGTCATCGTCCACTCGCTGGACGACATTCCCGGCCACGCCGTGATTTTCAGCACCGACGTTAGCGGGAGCGGGATTGCGACTCTGACTCTTAACTACTTCCCGAACCTGGGACCCGGCGGCTACATATTCTCAAATATCCGCTACGACTTCACGCCCGTGCCCGAGCCCGCGACGATGATATTACTGGGCACGGGACTGGCCGGGCTGGCAGCGCGCCACCGCCGCCGCCGCAGTAACCGACCCGCCGCTTAATACCGGACTATAATTAAGAGCAGGGACGAGCCACCAAACAAGACGAAGCGACACGAAGGTTTCGTTATCTTCGTGTCGCTTCGTCTTGATTCGTGGTTCGTCGTTTTCCTTCACCGGGAAGGGCGCGCCCGGCGCTCGCGGCGGGCCGGGGCGGGCGCGTTCGTGGGGGCGGCCGGGAGCGGCGGGGCCGGGTCGATTCTGGCGATGAAGAGGTCGTAGCGGCCGCTCTTCTCCCAGTTGGACGTGAAGGCTATGAAGCGGCCGTCGCGGCTGATGGTCGGCTTCGGCATCGCCGTGTAGCCGGAGGTCTTGGTCTTGTTGTCTATCGTGGAACGCGTGTGGCAGATGCGGCGGATGCGCTGGCTGCCGTCGGTCGCCACCTGCAAAATCTCGTCGTCGAAGAGGTGAAACTCGGGGAGCGTGCTTGACGTGTCGTTGAACGTGCCGACGGTCTCCCAGCTCTCGTCGTCCGCGTACATCGTGCCGTGCTGGCCGAACGTCCAGTCGGTCTTCCCCTGCTCGGCCTCAAAGCGCAGGATGACCAGGGGCGAATGAGGCTTGTCCAGGCGGCGCTTGTTGATGCCGCCGGCGAACGAGTCCGCGCCGACAATCGTCTCCGTCCCGAGGTCGCCGTGCCCCGGCGGCGAGTCCTTCGCGTCCCACTTGAGCGCGGCAACCGCGCCCGTCCGCAGGTTGAGGACGAGCGTGTGCGTGTTGTCGGGCTGCTTCTGGTTCAGGTGTATGGTCAGCCACTTGCCGGACTTGTCGACGTGGACTTCATTAACCCCTCCGGCGTAGGCGCTCGACGGGTTGTGATAAAGCACCGTGTCGGTCGAGCGCCGGTAGACGATGTAGGCGACGGGCCCGTTGCTGTTGGAGCCTTCGCGCACTTGCAGCCAGCAGAAAACGTCGTCGTCCGACGAGACGTACATCTGCCTCAGGTAGTCCTTCGGGCCTCCCGAAAGCGAGCGGAAGTCTTTAATCAGTTTGAAGGCGCGGGCCGCGACGTTGTAGCTGTAGAGCTTCATCCCGCCGTCGTAGTAGTTCGGGAAAGTGTAAATGACGTTCGGGTCGAGGTTCGACCAGGTGGCGCTCTCCCACTGCGGCCCGCCGCCGCCCGGCAGCGACTGCGGCAGCGCGGCGGAGCCACGCTTGACCGTGAAGGTCTCCGGGTCGAAGCCCTTGATGACGGCCTCGCCCGTCTCGCCCTTGCGGACCAGGAGCTTCGTGTTGTCCAGGTTGAAAGTGGGCCAGTGTGAGTAGTAGGTGCCGAGGCCGGGCGCGGGGCCGTCCGCCTCGTCCGTGGCGCGCATGATCTCTGTGCCGAAGACGGGGTCTATGAACTTCCCCCCGCCGCGCGGCAGCGTCGGCAGCGGCGGCTCCGGGTACGCCCTGCGGTCAGTCCTGATTCTCCCCCGCTCCTGCGGCGGCGACGCGATTGCCAGCGGGTCGGCGAAGCCGTCCGCACCGAGGAGCACGTTGCCGGCGCTCGAAGAACGAGAATCGGGCGGCAGGCGTTCAGCGACGGCGACGGCGGGCTGGGCCGTCCTGGCCGGGCTCATCGCGAGCAGGGCCGCCGCGAGCAGGAGGACGCAGCAGACGTATAGCGGAGGGGTCTGGCGAGCAGTACGATTGTCCTGACTCGGGACGCTCATGTTGAATACGCGCGGCTCGTTTCTAACGCGGCCTGTTCTTCACGAAGACGAACTCGTTGCAGCCCAGCCCGACGCCCCCGCACTTCATCTTGGTCAGCCCGAAGCCGCGCTCCCTGTAGAAGTCGAAAATCTCCTCCGGCTTCGCCACCTCGTACGGGTAGCCGCCGACCCAGTCGATGATGTCGCGCCAGCGGCTCATGCCGCGGTTCTTGTCGTACTCGGTCCAGGTGCGTACGTACTCGCCCACCTTCAGGGTCACGAGCGAGCGCGTCAGCGCCTTCAACTCCTGCGGCGCGATGGTGACGAGCGCGAAGGGCGGGCGGAGGAAGCGCGGCAGGTCGTTGTAGGTCCGCTTGACCCACTTCCAGCGGCTGCTGCGGCTCCCCTGGTCGTTGTAGATGGCGACGAACAATTTCCCGCCGTCGGCCACGGGCAGCCGCGCGTTGTCCAAAGCCTTCCACATGTCGCCCGTGTGGTGCAGCACGCCCCACGAGTAGACCACGTCGAACTCGCCGAGCGACTGGACGTAAGCGGCGTCGAGCGCCGAGCCCTCTTCGATTCTCCAGCGGTCGTCGCCGGGGAAGTAGCGCCGCCGTAGTTCGAGCGCGCACGCCACGGAGTGCGGGTCGAAATCGAACGAGTGGACGCGCGCGCCCAGGCGGCGCGCGGCGAGGCTGAAGAGGCCGCTCCCGGACCCTATGTCGAGGAAGCTGCGCCCCTCCAGGTCTTCGACTTCGAGCATCGCCTTGAGCGATTCTTCGGCGCGCGTGATGCGCTCGTCGTCGAGCACGGCCAGGAAGCGGCCCCAGTTCTTGCCGAACTCGAACCGCTCGCCCTGCGCGATCTCTATGGCGTGTGAACTCATCTCTTAATATCTCACCCAGTAGTAAATCATCTTCACGTATTCGCCGGGCACCATCTGCCAGCCCAGAGGGTAGAGCCACCAGACGCCCGCGCGCGGCGACTGCTCGCCGGGCTCGACCGCACTGACCCCGACCGCGACGCCGCTCCCCTCAAAGACGCGCCTGAAAGTCCACAGCGCGCGCCGCGACTGGTAGGCCGAGGTCACGACCAGAATCGATTTCAAGCCGCGCGCGTTCGCGTACTCGCGCAGCCGGACGGCCTCGTCGTAAGTGCTCGACACAGCGCCCGGCGCGATTTCGATCTTCTCCGCCGGGACGCCCTGCCGCTTCAACTCGCCGGCCGCGCGCTCGACGAAGAGCGGGTTGCGCTGCTCGTCCACGGACCACCCGCTCAACTCGTTGTCGTTCGTCAGGACGATCGAGGGCGCGCGCCCCTCCTGGAAGAGTTGCGCCGCGCGGCGCGTCCGCTCGACGTAAGTGGACGACCCCGCGAGGACGACGAGCGCGTCCGGCTGTGCCAGTTCCGCCTTGACGATGAGCGCCTCGGCGGCCGTCCAGGCCAGGAGCGACCACGCGACGAACGCGACGAGCGCGAGGCGCGCGCGACGCCATGCGCGGCCGCGCGGCCGCTTCGCGCGAGCACGCTCCTCTACGTCCGTGGCCGAATCCGCTTTCACTCGCTCGTCTCACACTCCAGTCCGCTGCGCTCCCCGTCGGAAGTACGCCCGTCAATCGGCCGCGGCCGCCTGCGGCTCGCAGTAGATGTGCCCCTGCCGCGCCGTCTCGACGTTGGCGCGCGTGATCTGCTCTTGAGATTCAACGTGGAAGACAGAGTAGCCTGCGTCCAGCAGGAAACTGACGACGCGGCGGGCGTTGTCGTCCTTGCTCTGCGTGTCTGCCCCGTGCACCTCTATGAAGAGCCTGGGGCGGCGCACGCGGAGCGTCTCCGTCATGCCGCGCAGCACGTCCATCTCAAGCCCCTCGACATCAATCTTGACGAGGTCGGGCGGCGGGAGCGTGGCGGCCGCGACCTCCGAGTCGAGCGAGTTGATCTCGATCTCGATGGTGCGCGGGTTCTTCTCTTGAAGAAGCTGCGCCTGAATCCCCGCGTCTGCACTCCCGCGCGCGGGCTCGCCTTCCGGGAAGACGAAAGTCAGTTTGCCCTTCTCCGCGCCGAGCCCCAGGTGCCGCACGTCCACGTTTCGGAACTGATTCAGTTCGACGTTGGCGACAATCCGACGGTGACTCTCGGGATTCGGCTCGAAGGTGACGACCTTCCCCTCGTCGCCGACGCGACTCGCGAAGAAGAGCGTGTAAATCCCCTGGTCGCCGCCGACATCGTAGACGGTCTGCCCGGCCAGTTCCAGCTTCAGTAGGAAGCCCTCCTCGGCCACACGCTCCGGGGCGGAGGCGATTGCCGCGGGGAGGAAGGCCAGCCCGCCTTTTCGCTTCAAGCCTTTCGCCAGGCCGTGCCGCACCGTGTAGGTCTGATTCCTGAAGACCTTGTTCAGCGTCACGGCGGCCAGTTTCTTAATCTTCATCACGCTACCTCAGTTCATGCGCCCGGCGCTCTCTACAGTGTCAACGCCGCGTGCCAGGCGCGCCGCGGCCTTCTTCGTCAGCAACTCGTCGTAAAGTCTTTCGGTCCGCTCAAGCTGCGCCTCGCAGGAGAACTTCTGCTCGACGACGCGCCGCCCGCGCCCGCCCATCGCGCGCGCGCGCTTCGGGTCGTTGAGAAGCGCGACGATGCGCTCGGCCATCGATTGCTCGTCGCCTGCCGCCACGAGGTGCCCCGTCTCGCCCTCCGCGACCGCCTCGCGCGCGCCGCCGACATCGGTCGCGACCACGGGCCGTGCCGCGGCCATGTATTCGAGAATCGCGTTCGAGAAGCCTTCCGCTTTGGAACTCAGGACGCAGACCTCGGAGACCGCCAGGAGTTCCGCCACGCGCTCGCACCTGCCCGTGAAGAAGACTTCGCGCTCGATGCCCAACTCCGCCGCGAGGTCGCGCAGCGAGGGCATCAACTCGCCCTCGCCTGCGACGACGAACGCGGCTTGCGGGACCGATTCGCGGACGCGGCGGGCGGCGCGCAAGAATGTTGGGTGGTCTTTCACGGGGTGCCGTATGTTGGCGACAATCGTGACGAAGCGGCGCTCGCCGTCGTGCGGCAAGCCTAAAGCCTTGAGCGCGTCGCCCCGCGCGAACTCTTCGCGCGGGGCGACGCGCGTCACGTCCAGGCCGTTGTAAACGGTCACGACCTTCGAGGGCTTGACGCCCTCAGCGATCAACTCGCGCCGCACGGCTTCGGCGTTGGCGACGACGGCGTGGGCCAGATTGAAGGCGCGGCGCTCTCCCCAGCGGCGCGCGCCGTTACGCAGGCCGCCCGTCTCGCGGCGCGACGCGATGCGCGCGGGCACGCGGGCCAGCGCCGCCCCGAGGATGCCGAAGACGTTCGTGTAGAGGCCGTGCGTGTGAACGACGTCTATCTCGCGCTCGGCCAGGAACCGCCTGAGGCGTCGGAGTTGTGCGGCGAAGTTACGGTTGAAGAAACTGTCCAGCGGGTAAGCTTCTACGCGGCCGATTCCCATCCGTTCGACTTCGGCGCGCAGCACGCCGCGGTCGTGTATGCAGGCGAGGTGCACGGAGTAGCGGCCGCTCTCGGCGAGCAGGCGCAGGAGTTGTACGGCCTGGCGCTCGGTCCCGCCCTGGTCGAAGCTGTCTATGATGTGTAGGACGTTCGGTTTCAACTTTGGAGACTTCCGAAATTAATTCCCGCACCCAATCCTGCGAATCACGAATTCAACCGCCCCTCGTCGAACGCCTCACTCAGCACGCGCCCGGTCATCTCTTCCGGCACGGGCAGCCCGAGCAGGGTGAGAAGCGTCGGCGCGATGTCCAGGTTCGTGCAATCATTGAGGCGCGCGCCGCTCCGCACGCCGGGCCCGTAGAGCATCATCACGCCGACGGGGTCGTGGCACCCGGACTTGACCATCCCCGTGCCGTAGACCAAATCCTCGAAGCGGAAAGAATTGTCGTCGCCCTTGTGCGGGAAGACGCAGCGCGACTCCTCGCTCGTCTCGTCGTAGTGCCTGAGCGTGACGGTCAGGCTGTTCTCGACCGCGTCTATGTTGAACATCGGGCGCTCCGGCGAGTCTATGTAAACGGCCTTCAAATTGTTCAGGACGAGCTCTCTCGTGGCAGGGGTGTCCGCGTAGAGGTTGAACTGGTCCGACATGGTCGAGAGGGCGCGCACGCGCCCCTGAGCGCCGAGGATGTCCACGAGCTTGTCGAGCGAGCGGAGCTGGCCGACGCGCTTGCCCTTCTTGAGCGAGGTGATGAAAGGTTTTTGGCCCATGCTGGAGGCGACGACCATCACCGTCTGGTCGTCGAGCAGACTCATCATGCGCCGCAGAAGCTCGTCCGCCGCGCGGTAGCCGTGCTCTATCGCGCCGCCGTAGTTCTCGCGCTCCTCCGCGCTCGTCTCCTGCGGGAACAGCTCCGGCTGCATGGCCTTCCAGTAGGTGTGCATGTAGTGCGCGACGTGGTTCGTGTGGAAGGTGGCGAACGCGGGGCGGTGGCGGCGGTAGAGCCGGCTGAAGAAGTCGAAGTTGACGGCGGGCTGCAACGAGACGCGCTGCCAGCGCGTCTGCGGGCGGCGGCGCTCGCGCGCGAGCTGGCCCGCGATGCGCGTCATCGTCCCCGCGCTCAGCCCCAGGCCGAGGAGTTTCGCGCCGAGCTTCAGCTTGAACGCGAGCCCGTCCTCGTCCGAGGGCAGGCGGACCGAGCGCGTGTAAGTGAGATTTAATTTCTGTATGGGCGCGAGGCTTTCGGGGTGAGTCGCCGCGTCGGGCGCGAACGTGTCCGGGACGTAGAAACCTTTGACCGGCTGCGGCGGCCAAGAGCAGAGGCTGCCGTAGAGGCCGACGCTCAGGCCAGCCTCGTGGCACAGTTCCCAGATGCGTTTGGCGCGGATGGTCTCGGGCGGCTGTTGCAGGAAGAAGACGTTGTGGTCCGATTGCGGGCGGCCCGTGTAGACGGTCGTCCAGGTGATCCAGGGGTCTAGCTGCGGCGGCAAATCGACGCTCGTCGGCGACGCCCACGCGCCCTCGCGCTTGAGCCGCGCGAAGGTCGGGAGCTGACCGCGCTCGATCAGCGGGTCGATCAGGTTCCACGTCACTTCGTTGACTTCGACCAGTAAGACTTTCACCTACAGCTTTCCGCCTCCCACGAAAAAATATCTCTCTCTCAGGCGACCACCCCGACCAGGTCGTCCGCCTCGCTGACTTTTCTCTCCCCGTCGACGAACGTGCGGTGCCACAACTCCAGGACGAAGAGCGCCCACAGGGCGGCGGAGTGGTCGCGACGCCCGCGCTCGTGCTCGTCCAGCAGGACCCGGACGTAACGCTTCTCGACGTAGCCGCGCTGCTCCGTCCGCGGCTCCGCGAGCGTGCCGCGCACGCGCCCGCGCAACTGCTCGTTAATCCACTGCTGTATGGGGACGCCGAAGCCCTGCTTCGGGCGGTTCAGGATTTCCGCCGGCACCAGACCTTCGACGGCGCGCTTGAAGACGTGCTTGGTCTCAAGCCCCTTCATCTTCATGCCCGCGGGGATGCGCGTGCAGACGAACTCGATCAGCTTGTGGTCGAGCAGAGGCGCGCGCGCTTCCAAGCTGGCGGCCATGCTCATCCGGTCGACTTTGGTCAGGATGTCGCCCGGCAGATAGGTCTTGCTGTCGAGGTAGAGCAGCGGGTCCAGCATGTCGCCGGAGCGCGAGCGCGCGGCCAGAGAGCGGAAGCGCTCGGCCGCCTCGCTCTGCCCTAGCTGCCTGCGGAAGTCGTCCGTGTAGAGCAGCGGCTTGTTGAGCTTCGTGAAGATGGAGATGTCTTCGACGTAGCGGTCGAGCGGCTCCGACGAGATGTGGTGCAGGTAGTTGCGCCCCCAGACGCCGTGCGGCAGCCGCCGGCTCAAGGGCTGCATCAGCCCGTGGCGCACGGCCCGCGGGAGGCGCGCGAAGCCGCTGCGCCGGCGGTCCAGGGCGTAGCGCGTGTAGCCCGCGAACAGCTCGTCGCCGCCGTCGCCCGACAGCACGACCGTGACGAACTGGCGCGCGAGCTTCGAGACCATGTAAGTGGGAATCGCCGAGGAGTCCGCGAACGGCTCGTCGAAGTGCCAGACCAGGTCGTCGACCACGTCGCAGATGTCGGGGGTGACGATGAACTCGTGGTGTTCTGTGCCAAATTTTTCGGCCGCGACGCGCGCGTAGCGCAGCTCGTTGTAGCTGTCCTCGTGGAAGCCTATGGAGAAGGTCTTGACGGGCCTGTCCGTGTGGCGCGCCATCAGGCCGACGACCGCACTCGAATCCACGCCGCCCGAGAGGAAAGCGCCGAGCGGCACGTCCGACACCAGGCGCACGCGCACAGCCTCGTCCAGAAGCGCGCGCAACTCCTCAAGACACTCTTCCTCGCTCCGCGCTGGGTCCGACTGCTCTTCCTCGTAGGGGAAATCCCAGTACTGTTCGACGCGGACGCGCCCGCCCGCGAACGTCAGGTGGTGGCCCGGCGGGAGCTTGTGCACGTCGCGGAAGATGGTCAGCGGGTCCGGCACGTAGCCGAACGTCAGGTAGGCGTCGAGCGCCTCTAGATTCATCTCGCCGCGAAACTCCGGGTGCTCGCGCAGCGCCTTCAGCTCCGAGCCGAAGATGAGCGTGCCCCGCGGCGTGACCGTGTAGTAGAGGGGCTTTTTGCCCGCGCGGTCGCGCGCTAGAAATAGTTCGCGGCGGGGCGCGTCCCAGAGGGCGAAGGCGAACATGCCGCGCAGGCGCTCCACACAACTCGGGCCGTATTCCTCGTAGGCGTGGATGACCGTCTCCGTGTCGCTGTGGGTCGTGAACCGGTGGCCGCGCGATTCGAGTTCGCGCTGCAACTCGCGGTAGTTGTAAACCTCGCCGTTGTAGACAATCGTGACCGCGCCGCCGCAGCCCGCCATCGGCTGGTGCCCGCCGGCGAGGTCGATGATCGAGAGGCGGCGCATCCCGAGCGCGGCCTCGTCGATGACGGTTGTCCCCTGGTCGTCAGGCCCGCGGTGCGAGATGATGCGGCACATGCGGTCGAGCACGCGCGCGCGCTCCTCCGGCGCGACGCCCCGGCCCACAGCGCCCTCACCGCCCGACACGAATCCAGCTATGCCGCACATACTTCAACCTCTTCGCGCCCGCGGCGTGAGAAATAAAAACACTCACGCCGGAGGCGCAAAGAAAAGCGCTACGACTTGCCGCCCGTCTTGGCGACGACGCAGTGGAGCTTGCCGACGCGCGTGACTTCCCAGCTCGCGAAGCCCGCCTCTTTCATCAGGCGGTCGATCTTCGCCTTCGTGTAGAAGAAGACGGGGCAGCCCTTCGCCGTCAGCCTGACCTTGCGGACCGGCGCGCGCCAGGTCCAGAAGCGCGGGAAGGCCATAATCGCCTTGTCGGTCGTCACCTCGCGCATCTTCCGCAGGACCGGCAGCGGGTCGCTGATGTAGTCGAAGAGCCCTATGCCGTAGCTCGCGTCGAACTTTTCGCCCGTGTTGTACTCCAGCAGGTCCGTCTGCACGAATTCCAACTGGTCTTCGAGCCCCTCCTTGCGCGCAGACTGCTGGCAGCGCCCGATCATCACGGGCGAGATGTCCAGGCCGACCACGCGGCGCGCGCCCTTCTTCGCCAGCTCAACTGAGTAGAGGCCGTTGCCGCAGCCCACGTCCAGGAAGCTGCGCCCCTCTGCGGGCTCGCAGTTCCTGATGGTGAACACGAAACGCTCGTACATGTCCTTGCGGAAGACTTTGTCGAGGAAGGTCGAGAGCTTCGATTTCTCGTGCGAGTAGATTCGCTCGAAGGCGTCGGCCTCGCTGTTCCAGAAGTTGCGCTGCACTTCGATCTCATTCTTCATAATCCGAGTACCTCTCTGACGGTCGTGAATTGGAAGTCGCCGAGGAGCGCGTCCAGGCGCTTCTCGGTCTGGTCTAAATTGCGGTAGTGACGAATCGCCTTGGAGCGGGGCAGCTTGATTTTCGGCTGCCCAGGGTCCAGCTCCCAGGGGTGTAGGTAAAAAACGGCCGGCCGCCCCAACGCGTTGCACCTCTTCATGCAGAGCTTCGTGTACGCGTAAGGGAAGAGCCGGAAGTAGCCGCCGCCGCTGAACGGGAGCCTGCGCCCGAAGACTTCGAGGCAGCTCATGGGGAACTCGTAGAGCGCGTCCGTGATTTTGTACGGCGTGAGCGGGGCGTCCGCGACCCCGTAGTCCGGGTGAAAGCCGACGGGGAAGACGGACGAGTCGTACTTGAGATTATATTTTTCGAGCGCCGCAAGCGCCCACTCGCGCGTCTTCTCGACGACCGTGAAGGACGGGGCGCGGAAACCGAGCGGGGTCTGTTTGACGCCGCAGGCGCGGAGCGTCTCAAGCGCCCGCGCGAGGTCTTCGTCAAACTCCGCGGGCGTGATTTCCGTCAGCAGCAGGTGGTCGTAGCCGTGGACGGCGATCTCGTGCCCCTTCTCCTCGATCTCGCGGATGAGTTCGGGCAGGCGCTCCGCGACCCAGCCGAGGACGAAGAAGGTGGCCTTCGTGTCGTGCTTGTCGAAGAGGTTCAGGATGCGCCGCGTGCTTTCGCCAACGCGCAGCTCGCACTTGTCCCAGTCCTCGCGCTTAATCACCCCGCTCAGGTTGTGCACGCAGAACCAGTCTTCGAGGTCGATGGACATCGCGTTGCGGACGGGTTTCCCGTTGTTCTCTCTCATCATCAGCTCTGCGCCCCCTGTTCCGCGCCCGCGCGTATAGGCTCCCAGCGCGCGAAGCGCTCGCCGCGGACGAACTTGTAGAAGGCGATCAACGACGCCAGGTTGGCGAGGACGAAATACTGCGGGATGGCGAGCAGGCGGTTGTGCCAGCCCGCGCGCTCAAGCAGCCAAGAGGCGGCCGCCGCGCCGTAGAAGAAGACCTGCGCGGCGAGCGCCACGCTGTAAAAGAGCGAGCGCGGCGCGAGCACCGCGGACGCGACGAGGGCCAGGAAGAGGAAGAGCGGCACCATGTAGCGCATGACCTTGTGCGAGAGGAGTTCGACGGCGTAGAAGCCGGACCTGAGCGGGTTCATCATCCCGCGGTTGCGCCAGAGGTCCGCGATGGTCTGCGTCATGATGCGGACGCGCGTCTTGAACTCCTTCTCCGTGTGCTGGTTCGTCTCCTCGACGCAGACGGCGTCGGGCTCGTAGACGGCGCGCAGGCCCTGCTCGACCATCTTGGTGGCGATGATGAAGTCGCTGCACGCCTCGTGGTAGAGCGGGACGTAGGCCGAGCGGCGCACCGCGTAGAGGCAGCCGCAGACGCCAATCAGCGAGCGGACGTTGCTCTCGTGCTTCTTGAGCAGGAACTCGTAGCTCCAGTAGGAGCGCGTGCCGTGCCCGACGCTCGTTTTGCCCGGGTCCGTGTAGGCGACGCGGCCCGTGGCGCAGCCGACCGTCGGGTCCGCGAAGCTGGGCATCAGCACTCTCAGCACGTCCGGCTGGTAATGCGTCGTGGCGTCGGAGAAGAGGATGACTTCGCCCTGGGCCAATTCGACCGCGGCGTTCTGCGCGGCCGTCTTCCCCAAACGCTCGGGCTGGCGGTGGAGGCGGACACCGCGCGCCGCGAACCCGCGCACGATCTCGTCCGTGCGGTCGGACGAGCAGTCGGAGGCGACGATGACTTCCAGCAACTCCTTCGGGTAGTCGAGCGCCAGCGTGTTCTCCAGCTTGGCCGCGAGGTCGCGCTCCTCGTTGTAGGCCGTGATGACGAAGCTGACCGAGGGCTTGAACTCGGGCGCGCGCCGGACGGGGCGGCCGCGCAGGCGGCTCGCCACGACGAGCAGCAGCGGGTAGCCGACGTACGTGTAGAAGAGCGCCGCCGCGCTCAGCCAGAATAGGATTTCAGCCGCCAGTCTCAAGCCCATGTCTCTTGTCTCAGCCCTCGCTCCCGGCCAAGCGGGCGGCGACGCGCCGCCCGCGTTTCTCTTCCTTCGCCTTCTGCCTCTCCGGCACCACCTCGCGCCCCGTCTCCGACTCGTAGAGCCGGCGCAGGCAGACGGCGTAAGCCACCAGGTAGTAAACGTACCAGAGGTAGGCGACCGAGGCGAAGAAGCTCGTGACCATGTAGGCCAGGAGCGACGCCTGTAGGCCCACGGCCAGGTAGTAGTAGCGCGACTCCCTGCGCGCCGCGAAAGTCTCGCGCGCAATCTGGCCCAGGCGGCGCAGCGGCGCGACGACGAACATGGTGTAAAGCACCAGCGCCGCCGCTCCCATCTCGGCCGCGACCTGCGTGTAAGAGTTGTGCGTGACGAGCCCGCGGTAGGACATCTGCGTGGCGTAGTTGCCCATCCCGATGCCGAGCAGCGGGTGGCGCACGGCGACCTGAATCGAGCGGATCAATTCGCCGCGCCGCGAGTCGGACGAGCCGACGGGGTCCAGGCTCGGGACGAAGATGGAGAGGACGCGGCGGCCGTAGTTGCCCGGCGCGAAGAGCAGGAGCCCCGCGACGACCAGGAAGCACAGCAGCAGCACGCCGAGCCTGTGGCCCCGCCCGAGCTTGAAGGCCATGAAGGCGAAGACGACGAGCAGGCCGATGAAAGCCCCGCGCGAGTAGGTCAGGACGATGGCCGAAATCAGAAGCGCCGCGCACGCGCCGTAGAAGATTTTCCCGAGGAGCCGGCGCGAGCCGAGCAGGAGCGCGACCGTGACCGGGAGGACCGTCACGAGGTGGAGCGCCATGTCGTTCGAGTTGCCGAAGATGCCGCTGCCGCGCCCGCCCACGCGGTAGCCCTCGACGGTCATCAGGCCCAGCCGGTAATCGTTGATCGCGCCGAAGCTCAGCCAGATGCTCACCGCGAGCGCCAGGAAGAGCAGGCCGCGCAGCCGCGCCTCCGTGCGCACGACGTTGACCATCACGACGAAGATGAAGACGCAGCGGATGAAGGTGTCGCTGAAAGTGGCCCACGCCTCGCCGGGGCTGATGGCGAGCGGGACGGAGAGCGCGCCCGTCAGGCAGAAGAGCAGGACGAGGTTGACCTCGCGCGGCCGCGCCGTGACGTTGCCTTCGAGCGCGAGCTGCGTGGGCAGGAAGAAGCAGAGCACGACGACGCCCGCGATGAAGGCGATGGAGGCCGTCCACGGTGACGGGTAGAACTCGGCCGGGCGCGCGTAAAGGATGACGGTGAAGAGGAAGAGCGCGATGTAGGTGAGCCCGTGGCCGCGCCGCAGGAAACTGGGGGCGGCCTTCTTGGGGGCCGCGGCCGCCGCGGGCGTGGGCACGGCACCGTCCGCGCCGTCGCCGTCGCCGCCGGCACGCCTCTGCGGCCAGACCTCGGCCTCCCCGGCGTCCTCGCTTTCGAACAGGCGCGCGCGGCGCACGCTCGTAGTCGTGCGCCGCACGTCGTAATCGGTCTGTGAACGACCCCTCGGCATGTGTGGCACTCTGGCTTTACGGCTTCGCTTCGCGGGCGATGCGGCCTCGTCCCAGGCTCTTGACCTTCGAGCGCAAGGGGCGTCCGCTCCGAACTCACGGGACGCAGGGCAACTGCGTCTGGCGGCTCCGGCCGGGCCTCCTATAAAGCGTTGCGACGAATGAAACGGGGCCGCGACCTCTGAAGCCCCCGCGGGGCTCTCAGCGCGGCCGCCCTCTAAACTACCACACCTTCTTCGTCGCCGATGAGCACCAGGGCGCGCACGCGCTCTCTGAGCGCCATCTCGAACCGGCGCGCTTCCTCGATCTCCGAGAAGGAGAGGGCGCGCAGCTCCTGCTCTATGCGGCGGCGGTAGTCCGAGACCAGCGAGTCAGACACGCCGAGCGTCGCGGCGACTTCGAGCTGCGTCGCGTGGTCCGGGCTCAGGTAGCAGTGCCAGAGGACGCCGAGCATGCGGTTGTACTGCTTGACCTTGCCGCGCACGGTCTCGTGCAGGCGCTTCAAAAATCCGTCGACGAAATTCGCGGCCTCGCGCTCGCTCTCGCGGCGCAGGAGGCCCTGCTCCGGGTTCTCGCACCCGTCCACGGGCTCGAACTGATTGCCGCCCTCGTCCGGGTCGTCGCCGCCGAGGGGCACCAGATAAATGTCCATCACGGGCAGGCGCGACATGACCAGGCTGCGGAGCGTGCGCACGTCGGCCGGCGCGTCGGCCGCTTCGAGGACCGAAATAATCAGGTCTTCCAGGTCGGCGTTGCCGATGACGATCTGCGAGTCTCCCGTGCAGCCCACCATGCGCGTGTCGCGCTGGCGCACAGGGATCATGTGTATGCGCTGCTCAAGCTCGTGCGCCTCGCGGCGCGGCTTGTCGATGGGCCACTCGCTCAGGCCGTAGACGCGGTCGGCGAGGCGGCGGTGCGGCTCGTCGTCAATGCCCGAGGTGTCGAAGCGGCGGAAGTTGGCGCTCGACTGAATCAAGGTGGAGATGCGGCGGGCGAGGCGGTAGGACTCGGGGTGACGCTTCCTGAGTTCCGAGGTCAAAAGGTTCGTCAGTTCTATCTGGCCGATTTCGCCCTCGATCTCGGCGTCGGTCATCTCCGTGTCGAGGTAGTGCTGGAAGCGGCCCTTGCTGAGGAGCTGGACGAAGAGTTCCTGCGTCAGGTCCGTGTAGGCGTTATGCGAACCCTCTTCGACGAGCAGGCCGGCGCTACGGGAGGCGCGAACCAAAGGGTGGTGGCAGACGATGCGGTGCAGTTCAGCCCAGAGGCGGGACACGTCCGACGAGCGCAGGCTCTCGACCCACGGCCCGCTCCGGGATTGCCGGGCGGAGAACGCTCCGGCGCGCGGCGGCTGTTCCCTGATGGCGCTCATCGTAGAACCTTTCGGCTGGTTGTCGCTGGTTGATTTCACGGCAGTATGGTTATGGCAGTCGCGCAAAGTGTAGCTTGGCATGAGCGAAACTTTTTCTCAACGCCCCGGCTCGCTGGATGAGGAGACCGTCAGCCCCCTTGACTTCCGATTTATCGTCGCTGTCTGTTAAGCCCGCGGCTGGTTATGTCGGGTTGGAGAGTTTTTTTCTCGGACAGGTCGACGGTCAAGTCAGGCTTTCCGCTGGCCCGCGAACCGAAAGGTAAGATCGCCCCCTTAGCTTGATCATCTATTTTCGGCGTCGAACCCGCGCGGAAAACTTCCGGGACGAACGGCACGCCGGGGCCGGAGATGAAAGGATCGGACGAGTCGTAGACTCAAGAGGGACCACAAGCGTGTTTTAGGCGGTGACTTTCGAGTCAAACTCTCACCTGGGGAAGGTGGCGCTTCAATACCCGCTCTGCCTCGTTTTTGGACTTTGCCCGTCGGGCGCGCCGCGATGACCGCACAAAGGGGGAAGTGGCGCGACCATCCAGGAAAGAATCAAGGAGAACTGGAAGTCCTCCTGACCACAGAAAAGATGTTATCAGCAATCACCGAATTGAGCAACATCTTTTTACAAAACGGCCAAAACCTTGAAATTGCAGATAAAAATGAGCGGCGCGGACCCCGCAACTTTGGAAGCGGGCGGGGATTAACGTTTTAATTAACTTGACCAAGCGAAGTGCCCTGCACAGGGTCGAACAGTTATCTACAGTATTTACCTTGCCCCTTCTGCCACCTTCACAAGTGGGCGCTTCGAGCCTGGCGAGTTGAAAAGTCTAGTGTGCGACGACTATTTCAGCGGTAGTGGACAGCGAAGGGGGTTTCAAAGACCATGATTCTCAGCGCAATCGCATTTTGTAAAAGAGCCAGTTGCCCCTCCTCGGAGACGCTCCTCATGTACCGCACCTGCGAGCTTGAGACGGAGCGGATGGTCTGGGTGGCCTCGCACCTGGGCGAATGCGACTTCTGCGGCGCGGAGCTTCAGCTCCTGACCGAACACGCCCCGCCCGCGCAGGAGGAGTGCGTCGTCACGGCCATGCCCGCCAACCTGCGCTGGCTCGCGGAGACCCTGCTCGGCGCGGTCCCGCTCAACCTGGAGTCCCTCGCCGAGCCGGTCTACGAAAAAGAGCGCCTGACCTTGACGGACGCCTGATGCCGGGGACGACCCCGAACGCCCGTCAGAATATCCTCCGCTAGTTCTAACTACGCGCGCCGACGCCTGCCGGCGCGCGCCTTTATTTCCGGGCAGGGCGAGCTGGACGAAAACTTCGCCGACGGGTCGCTGACTTGCAACTGCTCTTCCGGCCAGACCTCGGGCCAGGTGTAGCCGGGCGCGGTGGCGCTCTGCTCCTCCCAGATTCTCTTCCCGTCCGCGTCGAAGTAAATCCTCTGCTCCAGCTTCGAGCCGCTGACCGCGCCGCCCGTGATGAGGACGAACCGCAGCCTCCCCGCCTCGTCGTAATAGTGCTCGAACTTGAGCGACGAGTCGTCCGACCCGCCCTCCCTCTGGTAGAGCCTCACGCGCCCCTGCGCGTCCGTCCCGATGACGCGCAAAGTGTCCTCGTGGGGCTCGCAATACTCGAAACTGCGTTTCTGAGTTCTCAACCTCTTCCGGCCCGAGTTGACTGCCTGGTAGATGGCCCGCACCTCCCTGATCTTCGGGTGCTGCCGCCAGTTCGCCTTCGTAATCTCGCCCCCGTCCTGCGCCGCCGCCACGCCCCCGCAAGCGAAAAACAGAACCGGGCCCAACAGGAGCGCGAACAGGAACAACTTCGATGTTTTCTGCAACGTACGGTCCTCCTCAGTTTTAGTCGAGCAATATTTTTATCGCTTTCGGTCGAGCAAGATTTTTCGCCGTCAAATCCTGATGCCGCGAATCTTCTCGGATTTTTTCTCGGGCTTGACGAGCACCGAATTGTCCTGTACGCGGTGCTCGCGCTCGCGGGCCGAGTGCCAGGTGGCCCACTCGGCGGGGGCGTCGAAGGTCTCGCCGCCGTGGCGGGTGATGCGCTCGCGGACGCGGCACATGACGGGCGTGTTGACGCCGACGCCGCTGATGACGGCCTGGCCTTTGGTGAGCGCCGGGAGTTCGTCCAGGAGCTGGCGGCCCGCGCCTTCGACCGACTTCGCCACCGTGTCCTGGTCGATGGGGTTGACGATGCGCATGATGACCTGCGTCATGCACTGCGAGAGCACGTCCTGATCCAGCTTGCCTGGGCGCTGCGTGATGAGCCCGATGCCGACGCCGAACTTGCGACCCTCGGAGAGAATCTGCTTGAGGATGTTCGTGGAGACGACCGTCTGGCCCGCGGGCGCGAAGCGGTGCGCCTCTTCGAGGAGCGCGAAGACGGGGTAAGGAAGGTGGCTGTCGGTCCCAGGCTGCGACTCCTGGCGGACGGTCGCCATGCGCGCCTTGTTGACGCGGCGCAGGAGCGTGGCGACGACGACCTGCTGCTCGTTCTGCTCTATGTCAGAGAGTTGGAGCACCGTGCAGCGCCCAGGCTTGAACAACTCGTCGAGCGGGATGTGCTCGTTGTCGGAGAAGATCGAGTCGGGGCGGTCGAAGCGGTTGTCCAAACGCCAGAGCAGCGCGTCGATTGAGCCGACGTTGCCGCCGGAGCCGCGCCCGTCCTCCTCGCCGTACTTCTCGGCCGTCACCGCGTCGCGCAAGTCGTGGTAGCCCCACGTCCCTCTCTCGCCGCGCTCGCCCGCCGTCAGCTTGCGGTACGCCTGCGACAAGTAGTGCAGCATCTTGTCCGACGTGCCCTCGGGCAGAAGGTACTTGATGTCGGCCTCGGTCAGAGTCGAAACCCTCACCTTGATGCGGTCGTGCGTGAAGATTTTGAGTTCCGGCTGGTAGCCGTCCGGGCCAGTGAAATTGTGGTCGCCCTCAATCGAGCGCAGCGTGTCGTACTCGCCGTGCGGGTCGACGATGAGCACGGCGGCGCGGTTGTAAGGCCGCATCAACTCCTCTACGAGCACGCCCGCCGTGTAACTCTTGCCCGCGCCCGTCGAGGCCAGGATAGCCAGGTGCGTCGAGACGACATCCTTGATCGAAAGCACGACCGGCACCTCGCCCGCGCTGCGCGTCAGCAGGCTCCCGACGTGCGCGGAGCCCTGGTCGCCTGCGCGGCGCGGCGAGAGCACGCCCGCGAGAGTTTCCGACGAAGCCAGGAAGACCGGGTCGCCTGGGTTGGGCGGGATGCGCGGGTTGACGAAGTCCCCTAGCGCGCGGCTGAAGTAGCCGACGGTTTCGACCGTAATCTCGTACAACTCGCCGCAGTCGGAGTTGAGGCCGATTAACGAGGAGACGACCGCGGGCGGAATCTCCGGGTCGGAGAGGAACACGTCCGGCAGGTTGCGCACGAGGCGGCGCGAAGTGATGTTGCCGATGATGTGCCGCTCCTCACTGCCGTCGCGCGCCACGTAGTAGACGAACTCGCCGACGCGCGTGCGCCAGTTGTCGGCCGTGATGAAAAGGTACTCGTGCGGCAGTTCGCCGGGACCCTTAACGGTCCCCGTCAGCGTGTCGGCCGTGTCGCGTTTTTGGCTCATTTGCGAGAAACAGAAAATCGGCTGGCGAGACGAAAGTTTTCAACGAATGATTTTTTTAATCAGGCGCTTGGCCGGGGCCGGGACGAGCGACTTGGCCCTGGCGAGCGTCGAAGGCCCGCGCGGCCTGGCGGGCCTCGCACGCTTGATGCGCGCGGCCGCCTCAGCCTTCATCGCACGCGACACGTCGTCCGCGCCGAAAACTTTTTCGTACTCCATCCCCACGTCGAGCGCGAAGCCGAATTGCTCGTCAATCAGGCTGAACGTCCACAGCAGCACGTAGTCGCGCCGGTCCTCTTCAGCGCCGCCGCGCGGGAGCGACTCTATCGTCCTTAAGTACCTGGCCTCGCACCAGCCCGGCGTCTTCCTGAGGTTCTGTTCGACGAACGCGCGGTCAATCCCGCGCTCCAGCCGGGCCGCCTCCGCGAGCGCCGACTGGCGCATCCTGACCGTGCCGCAGACGTTGACATTAGAGAGCCAGAAGCCCTCCCGAGTCAAACTCCTGTGCACGTCGACGAAGGTGTCTTCACCCAGGTAGGCGCTAATCAAACCCGGCTCGATGTCTACGGCCAGGACGCGCGAGCGCACCTCGTCGCGCAGGCTGTTGAAGAGCCGCAGGTCAATCCCCTGCGAGTCGGTCTTGAACCAGTCGACGCGGTCGAGCGAGAGCCGGTCCAGAATTGAGTTCAGCGTTGACGCCTTGACGCTCGCCTCGCGCTCGACGACGAAGAGGTCCGAGAAGAGGAAGTTCGAGAGCGACTCCAGGTCGGGCTTCAGGGTGCTCGAACAGTAGGGCGAGCGCGTCAGGTAGAAGGTCACGCTCTCGCCGCCCTGCTCGCCCATGACGGCCTCGTTGACCGTGATGGCCTTGCGGAAGCGGCCGTCCGGGACCTCGTGCATCTCGCGCAGGTCCGGGTCGAAGCCGACGTAGACGGAGTGGCGCGCAATCGGGTCCCAGATTTCGGGCGGCGCGCCGCTCGACCCGATGTCTATCAGGACCGGGTGAATGTTCAGCCGCGACAGGAGTTCGTTAAAGACTTCGCCCTTCGACATAAAAATTTACGCCTGAGTCAGTGCCGCCTGCGGCACTGACTCACCTTTTCTCTCTGTACTTCCAGCGCTCCAGGTTGACGCCCAACAACTCCTCCAGGCGGCCCACGTCCCCCGCGTAGAACTCGTGCAGCCTCCTTCGCAACTCCTCGCCGAGCGCGGGCTTCTCGTTGCCGAAGACGCGCGAGAGGAAGTGGCGGTCGAGCCTGTCAATCGTCCGGCAGACGGCCCTGTCGAGCCGGCTCTGCTCGCGTATGTAGAGGCGCGTCCGTTCGCTGTTGTAGTCGTAGAGGCGCTCGTTGCGGAGCCTCAAAATTTTTAATCGCGGGATGGAGTAGACCACGGCCTGCGGCCTGTCGTTCAGTTGGCGCGGGACGTAAGAGTCGTCGATTTCGAGGAAGCGGTAGGCCCGCTGCAACTGTGCCAGATTGTCCTTCGCGATCTCGTCCTGGAAGAGCACCAGTATGCGCTCGCGGTCGAAGAAGGAGAGATACCGCTCCAGGTGCTTGTGGTAAAGGCCGTACTCCAGAATCTCCTCCGCCTTCGGGAAACTCTTCCTGTACTCGCCGTCGAGCAGCCGCGTCAGGCTCTTTTCGAGCGGCGCGGGCTGGATGAAGCCGTTGTTGACGTAATGGAAGTAGGCCGAGACGGCACGCTGGACGGGGTTGCGGAGGACCGCGATCAGCTTCGCCTCCGGGACCATCTCCTTGATTCTCGCGGGCACCTCGGGCTTCGCGAGGTAATTCGGCCGCTTGATGCCCACGGCCTTCTCGCCGCTCACGCGGCTGAAAAGTTGCTCGAACTCCTCGCGCTTGATTTGCTGGAACTCCGGGTCCTCGAAGTACGGGATTTCGCTGAGCGGCATGAACACCTCGGGGTGCTCCGCCAGGCAGACGTGTATGAACGTGCTGGCGGATTTCTGCGCCCCGATGATGAGAAAGTTCGGTAGAGTCATCTTTTCTGCGCGCCCGTCAGTTTATATCACATCGCCGCCGGCCTCGTGCTTGTGCAGCCCCTTGATCCAGTCGATGGTGCGGGCCACGCCCTCTCCCAGCCCGACGGCCGCGCGCCAGCCCGTCGCGGCGTTGAGCCTTGCGGGGTCGAGCACGTTGACGGGCACGTCGAAGCCGCGCGCCGGCTGAAAAACTATCTCCGGCTTAATCCCCAACTGCTCGCCGACGACGCGGACTATGTCGAGGACTGAGTGGCCCCGGCCGCTCGAAACGTTGAAGACGCGCTCAGGCCCGTCGTAGTCGACGAGCGCGAGCGTGGCCGCGACCAAATCCTCCACGTGCAGGTAGTCGCGCAGGCTCTCGCCAGTCCCCCAGATTTCCACGGGCTCGCCGCGCAGCGCGCGGTCGGCGAGGATGCCTATCACGCCCTGCCCTATGTGCAGCCGCTGCCCCTCGCCGTAGACGTTCGACGGGCGCAGGATGCGGTGCTCCACGCCCGAGAGCGCGCCGTACATGGCGACGTATTTTTCGATGGCGAGCTTCGTGATGCCGTAAGAGCTGATGGGGTCCGTCGGGTGCCCTTCGTCAATCAGCGGCTCGCGCGGGACGCCGTAAACGGTCCCGCCCGAGGAGAAGTAGAGAATGCGCCTAACATTCGTCTCCGAAAGACGCGTGAGCCACGCGGCGGAGGCCGCGACGTTGCTCGTGATGTCGAACGCCGGGTCGGCCATCGAAGAGCCCGGCACGGTCGTGTGGACGAGGTGTATGACCGTGCCGGCGTCGTTGACGGCTTCGATCACGTCGCCGGGGCGGTTGATGTCGCCCTCCACGATCTCTACCTGAGATTCTATGTCCGCGACCAGGGCGTGCGAGGCGTAGAGCCTGTCGAAGATGCGCACGCGCTCGCCGCGGCGCACGAGGGCGCGCGAGATGTGGCTGCCCATGAAGCCGAGGCCGCCGAGGACGACCACGGGCGCGCGCTCGCTTTCGCGTTTGATGTCTGGAGGGGCACTCATACTTTCGGGTCGCCTCGGAGAACCTGTTCGTAGTAGCCGACGAGCCGCGCGACGTAGTCGTTAATATCAAATTTTTCGGCGGCTGTCTGTCTCGCGGCCGCAGCCATGCGCTGTGCCAGTTCCGGGTCCGCGGCCAGTTGCGCCGCGCGCTCTATGATCTGGTCGTCGCGGCCTGGGTCGCAGAGGAAGCCGTTGACGCCGTCGGAAATCGCCTCGGGGTGCCCGCCGACGCGCGAACTGATGACGGGCACGCCGCAGGCGAGCGCGTTCAGGCAGGTGAGCGACAGGTTGTCGGCCTGCGTCGGGTAGAGCAGAGCGCCGCAGAGGTTGAAGGCCATCGCCAGCCGCTCCTCCTCCTTGATGAACGGCAGCGTCAGGACGGGCATCGCAGGCGTCTCGAACTCGCGCGCGCGCTCGCTCGCGTTCCCGACGACCAAGACTTCGAACCGGCCCGGCGCGCGCGACGCCACCTCGCGCAAGCCTTCGAGGAGCGGCAGGATTCCCTTGCGCTTCTCGCTCACGAAGCTGTGGAAGAGGCCGACGACGAAGCGGCGCGGGGGCGCGGAAAGCCCCAGGGCCTGCGCGCAAGCCTCGCGTTCCATCGGCCGGAAGGCGTCAACGTCAATCCCGTAGTAAAGCTGCTCGACGGGGCGGCTGCCGACGAAGGTCGAGCGGTAATGCTCCGCCAAATACTTCGTGTGGACGAGCAGGTGAAAGCCTGACGCGGTCACGGCCTTCCGCTTCATGTCCAGAAGCCGGGGCGTCGTGTCGCGGCTCAGCCCAGGGTAAGGCAGATCAATCTGCGGGCAGTTGCCGCAGTGGTCGCGGAAGCGCTCGCAGCCGAGCGTGTAAGGACAGTAGCCCGTCGAGAGAAACTGGTCCACGGGCGAGAGGACGACGGGGCGCGCGCGGCTCGCGGCGGCGAGCGCCGGGATGGAGACGTAGTGCCCGTGTAAATTGTGAAAGTGCCAGAGGTCTGCCTCCCGTATCCAGGGGCGGCGGCTGAGCAGGCGCGTCGAGGGGAAGAAGTAGTCGTTCCAGCCGGTGATTTTCCGCAACAACTGTTCGGCCCGGCGCTCGCCCGGCAGTCGCGGGAAGGCGTGGACGTACTCGGCCTCCGTCATGCGGTTCATGGCGAACAGCCGCGCGTCCACGCCGAGCTTGCGGAGCCCCTCGATTGTCTTGGCAATCAGGGCCTCGGCCCCGCTCCCGCGGTCCGACGCGTTGAAGAACGCGACACGCAGACGGCTCGCGGATTGCGGATTGCGGGTTGCGGGCGTGACCATTAACGGAAGGCGAAGATGTTGAGTTGGAGGTCCATGCCCGCGTTCAGGTCGCGGCGGACGAAGGGCTGCGGCGAGGCGTTGGGGCTGTGGACGTGGAGGCGGAAGCCCGCGTCCGCCAGGACGCGGACGAGCGTCGCGAGCGTCTGCCGCTCGCCGTCGAACGAGTGGTACTCGACGAACAAATTCTCGACGTTGCCGAGCCGGTCGGCGCAGTCTTTCAAAGTCTCCGTCTCCGCGCCCTCGATGTCTATTTTGAGAAAGTCCACGCGGCGGTCCAGGTAGTCGCGCAGGCGCACCGTCCGCACGCTCTTGTCGTGCACGTTCTCGTCGGCGCGCTCAATGCGCCCGCCGTCTGCCCCCTCGTGCTTGAAGTTGAGCGTCGTCTCCTCCGACCAGACGGCGCGGCAGACGAGTTCGACCTCGTTCAACTCCCAGCGCTCGACGTTGCGCTTGAGGACCGCGAAAATCTCGTCGTCCGCCTCGAAGGCGACGACGCGCGCGCGCGGGTAAAGTCGCTTGAAGTAGATGACGCTGAGGCCGATGTTCGAGCCGCAGTCGAGGACGCAAGGGCTCTCCGTCTTCGCGTCGAAGCGGTAAATCTCTTGCTCGAAAATCTCGTCGAACGAGTAGACGAAGGAGAGGGAGTCGACCAGGTCAACGGGCCGCTCAAGGATGTCTGTCGTCGCCGGCTGGTAGCGCGGGACGGCGCGCAGGCGCGCGAGCGCACGCTGCCGGCGGCGGTAGTCCGGCCGGAGCAGGGCCTTGCCCCAGTGCTTGACTTGCGGCGGTAAAAGCTGGCTCATCGACTGGTTCACTCTAACACGCTCCGTGCGTTTTCGAATCCTCGCGCCCTTCAGACCGCGGCGCGAATTATCTCGTCCAGTTGCGCGGCGCGCTGTGGGATCGTGTGGTCGCGCAGGGTGCGGCGCTGGCCCGCCTCGGCGATGGCGCGGCGCTCGCGCTCGTGACCGAGCAGGTAACTCACCTTCTCCACGCACTCTTCGGCGCTCTTGTAGGTTACCACTTCGGAACCCGGCTCAAAAAGATCAGTGATGTTCTCCTTCCAGTCCGTGAGCAGGCACGAGCCGACGCCCGTGACCTCGAAGAGCCGCATGTTCGACGCGCTGGTCGTGGAGATGTCTATGTGCGTGTTGAGGACGACGCGGCTGTCGCGCAGCGTCTGGTACATCTTCACGCCGTAGAGCGGCTCTTTGGCCCTGCGCGCGATCTCCGGGGCGAGTTCCGCGGGGAGCGCGGGCCGCGCCTTCCACCGCGCGGCCTTGCCCACGACTGGCACAGAACGCAGCAGGGACTCCGGCAGCCCGAGCTGACGCGCGCCGTGCGCCGCGTCGTAGGCCAACTGCCGCGCGCCGACGCTGTAACGCTCGCGCGCGCCGACGCGATTGACGCCCGCCCAGAGCTGCAAGTCTGTCTTCCTGACCAGCTCCAGCAGGAGCTTCTCGCGCTGCACGTGGTACTGGTCGCGCTTGACGACGGAGCCTATGAAGCTGAAATCAATCGTCGGCTCGGAGCCCAAGTTGATTCGCTCAAGGACGCGCGGCTCGAAGGCGTGGTTGACGTGGTGACAGCGGTGGCCCTCGCGCAGAAAGTGCTCGACCAGTTCGGGGACGCAGGAGAGCACTATGTCGTGCTCGCGGAAGACCGAAGGGTCGTCGAACGGAGCGCCGCACCAGCCGACGACGAGACGGATGCTCGGGCACTCACTTTTCAGCCGCCGCAGGAACTGAGCGCCGAAGGCCGCGTGGTTGGCCGAGAAAAGAATGTCCGGCGCGAACGCCTTGACCTGCGCCACCGCTATCTCGGCCTGCCAGTCGCCCTCGTCATACTTGACGCCGCGCTCTTCGGCCCAGCGCTTCTGCATGGGCTCGACGTTGGCGACCACCTCGTCCGCCTCGTAGCCTAACTTTCTGAGCGCCACCGCCCAGAAATCGGCCCAGCTAAAGCAGTCGGCCATGAGCGCGGAGAATTGCTCGCCGTAGGGCCGGCCGGTGAGTTCCGGGCGCGCGTCGTAGAAGCCGCTCAGGTAGCCTGGGTAAAAGTTTGTGATCTTCAGTAGTCGCAAACGGCAAGTCCTGTGGTCGGGTCAGTCGGGGCGGATGTCCACGATGAGGCTCGTGTAACTCTGCGGGCGCTCGCGGTTTCGCGGGTCGTTCAGGGCCGAGCGGCGTATGATGCCTTCGCGTTCGTCCCAGGGTTTGAGATGAAACTCGCCGCGCTCGTCGAAGTACTCAAGGAAGTCATGACGCCAGCCCGCGCCCGCCAGCAGTTCCGCCATGCGCGAGTAGGTGTAGAGGACTTTATGGTCGTCCGCGCCTGGGCCAGTTCCGCCCGGCCTGACCTGCTCTATGTACGCGGGGTCGGGGTGAAAGCCGTCGGGGACGGCCACGCGGACGCGCGCGCCGGGCGCCAGGAAGTCGCGCACGACGCCGAGGAATTCGAGGAACTGCTCCTCGGTCAGGTGCTCCATGACGTGCTCGGCCAGGATGTTCTGAATGCTCGCGGGGCGGAAGAGCGCGGCCCACTCCTCGCGGCGGAGCGCGTCGAGAGCGTCCACGTCCGTCAGGAGCCAGCCCTCGTAGGGCGTGCCCGCCTCGCCCAAGCGCGGCTCGGGCGAGCCCGCGCCGACGACGAGCCTGAGCGGCGCGCCTCGCGCCGCAAGCCGTTCGACCTCGGCTTTTAGCTTGCCGCGCAGCTTCGACGTGTGCCGCCTCGCGCGCAGGTTCCTGATGCCGCTGGACAATTGCTCGAACATTAAAATTACTTCTCTTCCCCGCTCTTCAAAAACTCTCTGGCGTCATTGATGACGGTCGCGACTCCTTCGTTCAGGCTGACGCGGGGCCGCCAGCCCGGCAGGAGTTTTTCGGGGTCGACGATGATCTCCGTCCCCTTGCGCTCGCCGAACTCCGTCTCGACGTTCAACTGCCCGGCGATCTCTTCTGCGACCTCGCGGATGGAGAGCCAGCGGTCGCCGGCTATGTCCGCTACGGCCAGGTCGGAATCGAACAGCCCCATGATGGCGGCGACGCAGTCGGTCTTGTAGATGAAGCGGCGCTTCTCCTCGCCGTTCGTCAGGCACCGCACGCGCCCCTTCGCGAGCCCCGCGAGCACGAGGTCCGTGACGACGTGGCTCTTCACGTCGGGGCGCTCCCACCCGTACGTGTTCCACAGCCGGGCCAGCTTTCCGCCCAACTGTTCGGTCCATTTTTCGGCGACGAGTTTCGTCAGGCCGTAGGCGTTCGGCAGCCCCGCCAGTTGCGAGGTCGTGTAGACGAAGGGCTTCCGCGTGCGCGCCAGCGCGTCGAAGACGCGCGCTGACAATTCCGTGTTGTTCTTGAACTGCGCGTGCTGCTGGTCCGCGGCCTCTATGTACTTCGCGCCGCCCGTGTCCCACGCGAGGAACCAGGCGCGGTCACACTCAAGGAAAGGCTCGTCGCCCACCTCGCGCAGGTCGCAGCCGCTCTTGAGGTCTAGCACCGAAACCTCGTGCCCTCTGGCACGCAACGCCCCGGCGAGCGTCGAGCCGATCAGCCCGTCGCCGCCCAACACCAACTCACGCATCACGCTCGCCATCCTTGCTCCTCGAAGACGAATTTTCACCGGCCTGACGCACCGCCGCCGCAGCAGGCGGCTCCAGCCGCCACACCCTCTCGCCCAAAGGCACTTCGCGGTAAGCGCCCAGGCCCCAGTCCTCGTCGTTAGTGTAAGGCACGCCCTCCTCGTGCGGCGCGGCTAGCCCGTGGTGCGGGCGTATGCCCTCGACGCAGGAGGACGGGTGCGAAAGATGCAGCACGGTCCCGGCCCTGTTCGAACTCGCGCCGAAGGCCATCATCTGCGCCGTCCCGCGCGCGTCGCACCCGATGCGGTGCTTGACCAGGGACTCGTCGTAGCCGCGTATGCGCTGCCACAACTCGCGGCTCGCCAGGCAGAATTCGCCCGTCCCGAAACGGTTGTAGGGAATCACGCGGCGGTAGCGCAGGCTGTTGACGAGCCCGATGCTGTGCTGCCGGCCCTCGCGCCAGGGGATGTCGACGCGCTCGGCGGTCCAGAACTTGTCGTCCCGCAGCTCCGCGTGGAGCAGGCGGCGGACGGCGTCAGGGCCGAGCGCCGCGTCAGCGTTCGTCGCCATGATCCACGGCGAGCGGGCGCGCCTTATTCCGACGTTCTTCGCGTGGTATTCGAGGAGCTGAAGCCGCGGGTTCTCGCAGACTTCCTGGTGGACCTCGGGCGGGACGACGTAGGCGCGCAGGCACTCGAATTTTTGTGCCAGTTTGTGCGAGAGCAGCTCGCGGTCGGCGGGCGGGTTCCACTCGACGAAGACCACCTCGTCGATGAAGTAGCGCGTGTTCCATTCGATGGTGGCGATCAGCCGCTCGGCGAAGTCCGACATGTAGTCGTCGTTCCGGCCGACGACGACCGCCCCGACCTGCGGGCGCTCGCCGTTCTTCCCGAACCGCAGCCGCGCGTAGTTGGCCGCCCCGCGCGCCGCGAACGCCGTGCGCGTCTGCAACTGGCCGAGCCGGTAGACAACTCCCCTGATGCCCTTGACGTTCTTCAGTCTGCCCAAACTCATCTCAACCTTACTTCGCCAACTCCTGCAACATCGTCAGGTGTTCGAGCGTGTCCACGGAGAACCAGCGCTTCGGGTAAATCGAGGAGACGCACAACTGCCGCCGCTCCATCAACTGGCCCCAGACCGAGTAGAAGTCGCCGCGATCCTCTGTCAGCTCATTTACCCGCGCCGGGTTCAGAATCTGTATGCCGGAACAATACATCTCGGATTTGTCCTGGCGGCTGAGGCGCGTGACCGTGTGGTTCTCGTGGAAAATGTAGTCGCCCTCGATGCCGGCCACGGGAAGGACCGGCACAAGCATGCAGGCAGGCCGCTCAAGCTCAATGTAGTTCTCTTCGAGCGTGTCGAAATCGATGTCCACGACGTTGTCGCAGGTGAGCACCACGACCGGCTCGTCCAGATTTTTCAAGAGCGTGTGGTAGAGCCACCACGAATTGCTCTGCCCCTCGGTGTTGAAGACGGAACTCGCGCCGTGCTCGATGACGTGCTGCGCGAGCATGGCCTTCTTGTAGCCGACCGTGACGTGGACTTTCGGGATGCGGTGGATGATGCGCGAGATGCCCTGCGCGATGAGCGTCGTGCCGAGGTAAGGGGCCATCGGCTTCGGCATCTCGTCGGTGAGCGGCACCATGCGCTGCCCGCGCCCGGCGGCCATGATGACGGCGTGTTGCAGGAGCGGCATCGTTCTAAAATTCCTCCGGCTCGTTGTCGATGAGGGCCAGAATCTCTTGCTCGGTCAGGCGCTCGGAGTCCTCCGAAGTCAAAACTTTCGTCAGCGGGCGCTCGGCCTTCTCGTTGAACGAGATGACGTGGTGCTTGACGCCGTCGTATTCGACCTCGGTCGTGTAGGGCAACTCCAACTCGCCTATGAGCACCTCGTCGATGCGCTCGCCCGGCCGGCTCGCGATCTTCTCCCACTGGCCGCCGCGGTGTTTGATCCAGGTGTCGAGCACGTCGCGGACCTGCGCGGCCTTCATGTCGCGCGAGAGCACCTTGCCTTGCAGCTCTTCGATGTGTTCGAGCGCGGTCAGGACGAGCTTGACGGCTTCCTGGACGGAGAAGAAGTAGCGGCGGCACTCTGGGCCGGTCGTGCCGATGACGCCGGTCGTCTCGTGCATGCGCTTCCAGACGGGGAGCACAGAGCCGGTCGACCAGGCGATGTTGCCGAAGCGCGTGCAGGCGAATTTCGTCCCGGCCTTGCCGTTCATAGAGCAGAAGATTCTCTCCATCATCGCCTTCGACAGCCCGTAGGTGTTGCGCACGGGAGGGGCGGCCTTGTCCGTCGAGATGCCTATGACTACTTCAGTGCCGCGCTCGACCGCCACGCGCGCGACGTTCTGCGAGCCGAGGATGTTCACGTCCACGCACTCCATCGGCTGCCGCTCGGCCAAATCAACGTACTTGGTCGCCGCGGCGTGGATGATGATTTGGGGCCGCGTCTCGACGAAGGCGTCGCGGACGGACTCGATGTTGACGATGTCGAGTGGGAGCACTTCGCAGCCGGTGAACTCCTGCACCAGCGCGTTCTGCGCGTTGTTGCGCGCCGCCAGCACGACGTTGTAATTCTCCTTGAGCGCCAGCCCCAGGTACCTGCCCAGGAAACCCGTCCCGCCCGTCACCAAAACAGTCTGCTTCATCAATCAGCTTTCTTTCGTCGGATTATGATAAATACACTTTACAAATCTTGAGCGTTTCTTTTCGCGCCGGCCGCCTCAAGCGTTCTGAGGAGGAGGTCAACCGGCACGGCCAGGTTCTCGAAGCCTTTGCGCCCGACGCGGCCGGCGCGCGACGCCTCGTTCTCGCCCGTCAGGTACCAGTAGTCCTGCCCGAGACTCGCCGCCATCGCGTAAAAGACCCCGACCGTGTGCGCGGGGTCCAGGACCTCCAGAACGGTCGCCCCCGCGGGCGCGAACAGGACGTTAGTCATCCCGGCCCCGTGCACGCCGACGATTGTCTCCGCGTCGCAGAGCGCCGCGACCTTCTCCGCGCTCGTCATGCGGTGCGGCTCAAGCGCCGTGAAGCCCTCGCGCTCAAGCGCGCGCACCACCTCGTCTTCGTTGACGACCTGCCTGTGGACCGCGCCGCCGCGGCTGAGGTAGACGCGCTTCCCCGCTTTGGGCCTGTGCTCTTCCCCACGCCAAAATCTCCGCCGCAGGTCGCGCCAGGCCCAGTCGGCTATGTCGCCCGTGACGCCCGCGAAGGACGGGAAGTAGAGGCGGTCGACTTCGTAGCACCCGTCTTCTAGTTCGACCATGCGGCTCGCGTCCACGCCGAGCGCGGAGAGCGAATCTTTGTGCCACCACGTCAGCTTGTCCGAGAAGAGGAGCGGCACGTCCGGCAGGCGCTCCAGGAGCGCGAGCCTTGTCAGACACTCCGCGTTCCAGTGATAAAAGTTACGCCACGCGCGCCCCATGATGGTCGCGTAGTGGCCCTTGAGCTTGACGGGGTTGAGCAGCCGGCGCAGCGTGTTGTACTCAATCGCCGACGGGAAGAATCTTTGTCCCCAACTGCAAGACTGCTCGAAGACGCGGTCGTCCGGCGAGACGACCCAGCCCGCGCGCGAGATGACGCGCACCTGCGGCAGACAGGCCGTGAAAGTCTCCGGCACGTTCCCCGTCGGCTCGTCCCGGAAAACGTTCTCGACCGGCGAGAGCGAACGCGGCTCGGGGTATTTGACGAAAGTCGCGTCCGTGACTTTCGAGTACCAGCACTCCTCGTCCGCCAGTTGGTGCTTACTCTTGTAGGACGCGACCCAGGCCCCCATGTCCTTGACGATGCCTTTGGGCGGGCCGAAGACCCTGGACGGGATGGGGAGTTTGCGCGCGGCCGCCACGGCGGTCGTGTGCAGCAGGCCGTAGAGGCGCTTCGGCACAGACTGCGCACGTCTCAAAGACTCTGCCTCGGTCCCGTTTCTTTCCAAGGGGAATTTTCTCTCCGCGCTGAGTATCAGACCTGATTGCCGAAAAAGTATTCAGTAAACGGGCCGCATTTGTCAAAGCTACTCACCGCCGCGAAAGTGCTCGGGCGGGACGGGCGCGGCGCGCTGACCCCACGCGCCCGGCCCTCCAAAGCTCACCGGGCCGAGAGGCATTTAGCCCAATTTATTCAAAGATTTCGTGAATTGCGCGGCAACCTGGCGGCCGGAATTGTAATCTGAAATGGTTCGCGAGTTCGCCGACAAGATTCCCCCTCGTCGTTGATTTCAACTCTGACAGCGCATCCCAAGTAAAACGCACTTCCCGCAAGCCGACCAGGGGATCGGTCGGGTCCCAGCACGGAGCCGGTTATGAAGCTTATCAAGTTCCTGACGTACGTCTGCCTCTGCCTCCTCACTTCGGGCGTCTGTCAGGCGCAGCATTTCAAACTCCCTGGGGATTTCACCTACGCCCTGAATTCCATCAGACCGGTGATGGACGTTAGCCCGGACGGTAAAATCGCCGCGGCGCTCAGGAGTGACCCCGTCTCGGTCCACCCGGCCAGGCTGACCACCTTCGACCCCGTGTCGGGCAAACAATTCGACAGTAAAACTTTCGGCTTCGGCCCTCTGGGCGTGCAACTGGCGCGCGTCGGGGACAAGCTGCGGGCGGTCGTTTTAACCAGCGAAGGCGGGCCGCGCAAGATTTACCTCTTCGACGTGAGCGCGGCGGGCAAACTGACGCAGCTCGCCTCGACCAAAATTACAGACTCCATCATAGACGGGGGTTCGAACATCGTCCTGAGCGGCAGCGCCCAGGTGGGCTTCGCCCTCGTGGCGAGCAATGAGTTGATCACCTTCAGCCTCGTCAACGGCGCGATTCTCAAAAGATCCCAGACCTACTACTCCGACACGCTGGTCATGAACGAGGCCGGGGGCAAGCGTCTGCTGGCATTTCAGGACGGCCCGGGGGCGCTCGGCCTGCTGGACGTTTCTGTCCCGACAGACCCGGTCACACTGCCCTACGTGCCGCTCCCCCCGACTTCGGAGTGGAGCGGAATAGGCACGCCCGGCCTCGCCTTCAGCGGCGACGGCCGCTACGTCTTCGTCGGCAATCATTTCGTCAACTTCTCCGTGGTCGACGTGGCCGCGTCGCGCGTCGTCACTTCGATGGGCGGCGACCGCCGCTGCGGGCGCGTGCGGGTCTTCGAGGACGGCACACGCAGGCTGTTAGCCATCCAGAGCACCACGGCGGCGGGGTCCACCCCGCGCAAAGGGGTCATCCTCCTGGTGGACGCCACGGACCCGACGAGGCTGTCCGTCATCAAACAGTATGTCGTGACCGATTCCGGCTCTTACAAAAGCGACCTGGCGTTTTCGCGTGACGGCTCGAAGCTGTTCGTGGTCGGCACAGAGAAGTTGATGGCCTTTAACCTGCCCACGTTCACCAGGGCTTGGGAGCGGACGGTTCCGGGCGAGGTCACGATAGAGCATCAGGTCGCCGTGTTCGGGCAGCCCGAAGAAGTGCTCGGCGCGTGGCAGATAAGCGACACGTTCGGCTTCATCAGCATTTTCGGGTCGTTCCCGGCCAACCCGCCCGGCATTTCTGTCGCGGACACTACGGCCGCGGGCGACAGCGGGACTTCCGCCGCAGACTTCACGGTCACGCTCTCGGCCCCGTCCAACCGCACCGTGACAGTAGACTATTCCACGGCCGGCGGCGTCGCGACCCAGGGCTCGGATTATCAAGACACCCGCGGCACGCTGACCTTCGCGCCCGGCGAGACGAGCAAAACGGTCACGGTCCCTCTCATCGCAGACAGCTTGGACGAGGCCGATGAGACTTTCACCCTGAACCTGTCTGCCCCCACCATCGGAATCATCGCGCGGGGGAAGGGGACGTGTGCGATTTTGGACGACGACCCGCCGCCGGCGGTTTCCGTCAACGACGTGGGCGTGACCGAAGGCGACTCGGGCGTGAAATCAGTCGCCTTCAGCGTCAGCCTGTCTCAGCCGAGCGCCAAACAGATAACGCTCAGTTACGCGACCGCCGACGGCGCTGCGAAATCCGTCAGTGATTACGTCGCCAGGTCCGGCGTCCTGACTTTCGCCCCCGGCCAATCGAGCAAGACTATCGTCGTGGCGGTCGTCGGCGACACGGTGACGGAGGCCGGCGAGGGGTTCGCCATCAAGCTCACCAACCCTACAAACGTGACAGTCGCAGACGGCCAGGGCGTCTGCACCATCACGGACAACGACCTGCCGCCAAGTCTGAGGGTCAGCAGCCCCTCCGTGACCGAGGGCAACGCTGCCGTGACGGCCAACTTCACCGTCACCCTCTCGGCCCCGAGCGCCCAGACCGTCACCGTCAACTACGCCACGGCTAACGGCACGGCCACGGCCCCCGCCGACTACGCGGCGAAGGCGCTGACGACTCTGACCTTCACGCCGGGGCAGACCACGAAGACCGTCGCGGTGACAGTCGCCGGCGATTTCCTGGACGAGCCCGCGGAGAACTTCAAGCTCGTGCTGTCCAACCCGGCCAACGCGATTATCGCGGCCGGCACAGGCACGTGCACCGTCACGGACAACGACCCGCCGCCCTCCGTCGCCATCGGCAACGCGGCTGTGACGGAGCCGGACAGCGGCACGCGCGCCGCCGTCTTCACCATAAAACTCTCGGCCCCGAGCGGGCAGCCGGTGACGGTCAAGTACGCGACGGCCGACGGCGCGACCAACCCCGCGGCGGCCGGCACGGACTACACGGCAGTCGCGCTGACGACTTTAACTTTCCTGCCGGGGCAGACCAGCAAGACCGTCGTCGTGCAGGCGAAGGGGGATTTGTTGAGGGAGCCGAGCGAGACCTTCTTCGTCAACCTGAGCGGCGCGGCGGGCGCGGCCATCCTCGACGCGCAGGGGCTAGGCACCATCACCAACGACGACTGAAGGCCGTGGGCCAACTTTAGACGACCTGAGCGGCAGTTCCCTTCCCAGGGGCTGCCGCTCATTTTATTCACGGGTCGTGCGGGCACCCGCCCGCGGTTTCGGGATTACGCCCTCAGTTGCTCTTGGTGAGCGGCGACTGCTTTTTCCCGTCCCTCAAGCGGCGCGCGAGTTTGCGGGCCAGCCCGGCGAGGCGCGGGCCGGCGGCCGCTTCGAGCGGGATGATCCAGGCGCGCGAGAGCAGGTAGAAAGGGTTGGCGGCCATCGCCCTCAGCGCGTAGTAGGCGGCGCGGCCGCGGTTCCCGCTCTCGCGGTTCTTGATGGCGGGCAAGAGATATTTCGGGTAAGCGTTGGCGTGCAGGCTCGTCTTGATCCAGCCCGGCCACTGCCTGCCGAAGGTGACGGCCGCGATCAGGCTCAGCTTCCTCTTCTCCCCGCGCGGAACGTCCGCGTCGCGGATGGCCCGCAGCACGCCGAAGTAAGTGTCCTTGTTCCGCGCCAGCATGGTGTTGCCGGGCGCGAGGCCGATGTTGACGGCCATAGAGTCGTGCGTCTTCTTCTGGAAAGTGCGGTAGGAGAAGAGCACTTCCGGCACGACCACGATTGTGCCGAGCAGGCAGAGCTTGGTCAGGAGGATGAAGTCGTTGCCCCAGGCGAGCTGCAAGGGGAGCACGCGCCGCATCGCCTCGTGCCGCGTCAGGCCGTAGACAGGGTACGCGAAATCCTGGCAGGAAAGTAACTGACGGACGCGCTTCGCCCTGTCGGACTGGGGAGCGCCGACGAGTTGTTTTTCGGAAACGGTGTTCCCGTCCTCGTCAATGATTCTCACGTAGCTGCAAGCGAGCACCGCCTCGGGATTCTGTTCCAGTTTCTCCACGCACCTCGTCACGAACGACCGCTCCCACAAGTCGTCGTGCGCGGCCCACATGAAGTATTTTCCGTTGGAGAGGTCGAAGACGCGGTGGAAGTTGGGCGCGGGGCCTTCGTTCCTCTCGGTCCGCGAGTAGCGCACGCGCGAGTCCCTGGCCGCGTACTCGCGGCAGATCTCTTCGGTGCGGTCGGTCGAGCAGTTGTCCGAGACGACGAACTCTATGTTCTCGTAGTCCTGCGTGACCAGGGCTTCGAGTGCCGCGCCGACGTACTTCTCGCCGTTGAAAACCGGCAGGCCGATGCTGACTAAAGGCTGCGTTGCGGACATACGTCAAAAGTATATGCCGAAATCACCTGGGCCGCGAGCGTGCGTTTCACCGGGGCCCTGAAAGGGTCGCACATGAGAGCCGGGGGCGGCGCTTCGCTCGCGCTCGCTCGCCCCGGCTCTCGTGTTCATCCCCTCCGGGGATGTTCGGCTAACGATGACGCCAAAGGGTCAACGACCGCGAACGCTCGCGGCCTGCGCCCTCTCTTCCAGAATCTCGCGGAAGGCGTCGCAGACGTAGGCGACCTGCTCGCGGGTCAGGTTGAGGCCCGAGGGGAGGTTGACGCCGTAGGGGCAGATGCGGTAGCTCGTGCGGTTGCGAGAGCGTGCGGCGCGCGCCTCCTCCTTCTCGGCGTAAGCCGGGATGGAGCTTAACGGGTGGAAGAAGGGGCGGCAGTCCACGTTCCTCTCGCCCATCGCGCTCATCAGGTAGTCCTTATCAATCCCCAGCCCTTCTTCCAAGACGACCGTCATCATCCAGAAGCCGTTCTTCGTGCCCGGCGGCTCGGGGTTGAGCGTCACGCCTTCAATGTCCGAGAGCTCCTCCTTGTACCAGCCGAAAATCTCGCGCTTGCGCGCCATCAACTCTTCGATGCGTTCGAGCTGTGCCAATCCCAGCGCCGCCTGCATGCTGCTCATCTTGTACTTGTAGGCGACCTCCGTGTTCCAGAACATCTTGTCGCCGGGCCGGCGGCCGTGGTCGCGCAGGTAGAGCGCGCGGTGGTAGATGTCTTCGCGGTCGGTCGCGAGCAGCCCGCCCTCGCCCGTCGTCAGCGTCTTCGAGCCGTGGAAGCTGAAGACGCCCACGTCGCCGAAACTGCCCGCCCGCTTCCCCTCGTACTCCGCGCCCGCGGCCTCCGCCGCGTCCTCGATGACGGCGATGTCGTGCTCTTTGGCGACCGCCAGGATGGCGTTCATGTCGGGCATGTTCCCGTAGAGGTCTACGGGGATGACGGCCTTCGTTTTCGGCGTGACGCAGGCGGCGAAAGACTCGGCCGAGAGGCACCAGTTCCGTTCGTCGATGTCGGCGAAGACGGTCGTCGCCCCGACGTAGGTGATGGGCGCGGCCGAGGCGATCCACGTCGCGTCGGGCACGATCACCTCGTCGCCCTCTCCGACGCCGAGCGCCATGAGCGAGAGGTGAATCGCGGAGGTGCAGGACGGGAGCGCGATGGCGTGGCGCACGCCGAGGTACTCGGCGAAGGCGCGCTCGAAGCGTTCGTGGTAGACGTTGGCGTTCGCGTACCAGGCGTTGGCGACGGCGTCCGTCACGTAGTCAATCTCTTTCTGCGTGATCGACGGGCCGGAGACGAGAATTTTTTCCATAGACGATAATTTCCCCAATCGGCTAAGACACAGGGACGGCCGCTTCGCTGCGCCCCGAGGCGCTCTTGAGAATCTGGAAGCCCGGCTCGATGATGACCACTTCCTCTTCGCCCAGCTCGCGCCCGAACTCGCTTCTAATCTGGCCCAGAATCTCGCCCGCGTGCAGACTCGTGTTGACGACGACGAGCCCCGCGCGCCGGATTGCGTCCCCGGCCTCCCTCGGCAGGCGGACGGGCAGCGGGTGCAGGTAGTCTTTCTTCCCAGGGTCCGAGTCGACGATGACGGCCGACTCCGGCAACTCCATCCCGTCCAGGAGGTCGACGCAATACTTGTTGGCCGCCCAGAGCACTATGGGCAATCCGCTCTGCGCCGCCTCGCGGATTCTTTCACGCGCCTCACGAAGCTGCGCGTAGTAATTCTGAATCAGGTTGGCCCCCTCGGTCATGCACGCCCTGGCGATTCTGTACTCCGCCTCGTCGGCATGCGCCGTCGCCTCGCGCCGCGCCGCGCCCGTCTTCCTGAAGACGGCGGCGAAGCCGTAGGGGCGACTGCAATCCTGATAACTGACCTCGACCAACTCGAACCCCTGCGCTTCGGCGACGGCCGCGAGGGTGCGCGGCGAGAAATGGTTCGTGTGCTCGTACCAGACGATGCCCGCGGGGTTGACGGGGTAGATGTAGAGGTTGGGCACTTCGAGGACGAGCAGGCCGCGCTCCTTCAGACAGCGCGCCGACTGTGCCAGAAACTCGCCGGGGTTCGTGACGTGCTCCAGCACGAAGTACGCGCTCAGGATGTCCACGCTCGCGGGCGCGAGCGACTGCAAGGACTCGAAGTCGCTGGCGCAGTCGTTGTTCAGCTCGGCGCAGCGGTACTCGCCGACGTGCTCGGCCAGGGCCTGCTGGAAGGGCTCGGTCGCGTTGCTCCCAATCTCCACGAACAGCGGGCGCGTGCCGGGCTCTATGTTCCGCCGCAGGAGCGCCAGCCTGTTCTCGACCGAAAACTCTATGGCCTCGCCGCGCCAGAACGAGTAGCAGTCGGCGTAATACTCCGAGAGCGATCCTTCGGTGGGCACGGGCGAGACGAACGCGAAGCCGCAGTCGCGGCACACCACGTTCCTGACCCTCCACAGGTACGTGCGCGAGCGCGTGCGCGCCTTCGTGTCATACTTCAGTATCTCGTCGAGCCGCGCGCCCCCGCAGCAGTCGCAGTCCCGCCCGACGTACTCGATCTCCTTAATCATCACTTCCTCCGGGCTGCTCCTCGGTAACACTTCTCGGCTCTCGCGGCTCCTTGTAAAGGTAGAGCGTGAACTCCCACAGCGGGTAATCGTGGCGCAGGGCGACCCACTTCGTCAAAGTGCGCGCGAAGGCGAACATCTCCTCCGGGCTGTGGTGAAAGTTGTGCGGCTTCTCGTAGTTGACGTAGGTGCTCAGGAAGTTGATGGCGACGCCCTTGTCTGAGAGCTCGAACATTTTCCTGATCATGCCGGTCGTCAGCTTCATGTTGTCGTCCACGCGGAAGTTCATCGCGCCGGAGAGGACGAAGTAGTCCGCGCGGCGGTCGAACTCCTCCTCGACGATGTCCACGCAGAAGAACTCGTGCTCGGGGTGCAACTCCCTGGCGCGCTCCAGAAAGAGCGGGGCGATGTCGACGCCGGTGTAGGAGACGTTCGCGAAGCGCGTCTTGAGGTAGGTGGCTAGGTCGCCGTAGCCGCAGCCCACGTCGCAGACGCTCGCGCCCGAGAGGTCCGCGATGTCGCAGAGCACCTTGAAGCGCAGCCACTGATCCTCCTGCGCGTGCCAGCCGAGGGTGCGCACGTCGTGGCCTATCTCCTCGTACCGGCCCTGGTAAAGCCGCAGGATATTTTCCTTATCTTCTTTTCTCATCAGTCCAATCAGTTTGCGCCGAACGTCTGGGGCCAGAGGCGGGCGGCGTTGTCGAGCAAAAGCGTTTCGAGTTCCTCCGGCGAGACGCCTATCTCTTCCGCCAGGCGCAGGCACTCGTTCAAGTGCTCTTCGGTGTCGCCGGTCGGCCAGTCGCTCCCGAAGAGCAGGCGCTCGGGCGTGTGGCGCAGGTAGCGCTGGAAGGGGCGCAGGCAGTCCGAGCGAAAGTAGTAAGACATCGTGGCCGAGAAATCGAAGTAGACGTTTTTCAGGGGCCCCGCGTGCGCCCGCAGTTGCCAGGACTCGTAGCCCCCGCCGTGCGTGGCGAGCACGGGCACGTCCGGCAGAGTCCTGGCGATCTCTATCACGAGCGGCAGGCTGATGTTGTGTTCGAGGTCCGGCCCCCACGGGAAACAGCAGACGACCATCCCCTTCAATTTGACGGGCGCGCTGACGAGCGCCTCTTTAATCCCTTCGATGTGTTTCGCCTCGAAGCCGTGGAGGCGCGGGTGGATTTTGTACCAGCCGCTGCGGCTCAACTCTGCGGGCGCGTCGAACGCGGGCGTGTAATAGGGAATCGTGTTGAGCGCGGGCGGGAGAAGGTGGAAGTGGCGTGAGACCAGCTCGACCTCCTCCGGCGTGTTGAGAATCAAATTCCCCGCGACGAAATCTTTTTCGCTCTCGACGTGGCGCACGAGCGCGTCCAACCCCGCGCGGTCCGGGCTGGGCAAGCCCAGGTGAGCGTCGAAATATCTCATCTTCAAAGAAACCCTAGCGCGACCCGTCGCTGCGCGGGCTCTCCAAATCGACCGCGTCGCCGATATTCGTGTTCGTCACCAGCTTGTTGACCGCCACGATTGCCGACCAGCGCCCGCGGAAGGAGAGCCAGTCCGTCTCCGCGCCGGGGTCTATCAACTCGACGCCGTGCGGCGTCTGCGCGTAGGCCCACACGACATCGCCCGGCTCCGCGACCTCGTCGGCCCAGACGCGCGAGCCGTCCTGTGAGTCCTCGTAGTAGAGGCCGCCCTCCTCGTAGTCGCGCCCGCGCTTCGACAGGATCAGAATCGGGACGAGCTTCTGGTGTATGTCCACGGGGTCCGAGTGCTTGTTCATAGCGCCCTTGCCCCGCGGGTAGAACTGGAAGGCGATGCGCGCGGTGCAGCCGTCCTCGGGCCGCTGTCCGAGGAAGCGCTCTTCGGGGACGCCGTTCAGCACGTTGCGCAAGCGGAAGGCGGGCCGGAGCACCTTGTAGAACTCGAACACGTCTTCGTTCCACGGGAAGAAGGAGAACTGGTGGAAGCAGCCCTTGACGTAGGAGAGTTCGTCCCACTGGTAGACGCGGTGATGGTTCGGGGCTCCGGGCAGCGTGGGGTGGCGGCTCGGCAGCGAGTGGCGGCCGACCTGACTCAGATACTCCTTCACACTGCGCACGAACTCCGGGTCGAGCGCGCGCGGCGTGATGCAGACCGTCCCGCCGCACGCCTTCTCGCGCATCCGCTCGCGCAAGCCCTCGTCCTCAAGCAACTCCGCGACTGTGCCAGTTTCCTCAACCTTCAACATAAAAACTCCACTTAAAACTTAAGAGACCTCTTCACCCTGGGAGCGCGCCCGCCGTCACGCCCTCAGTCCAGCGTCGCATACGAGATGGCCGTCGCGAAGGGGAACCTTTGAATCCTGAGGTTGCGCAGGCCGATGGTGTCGAGCGCGGCCTGCGTCTCGCCGGGGCACGCGGCCTGGCTCAATTCGTCGAAAGCGAGGATGGCCCCTTTCGGCATGCGCGGCAGAAAATGTTCAATCGCCGCCTTCGTCGGCTCGTAGAGGCCGAAGTCCAGGTAGAGCATCGCGACGACCGTGTGCTTGTGCTCAGCGATGTACGCGGGGATGGTCTCGGTCGCGTCGCCCGCGACCAACTCCACGCGCGGGATGTGGCCTATCGGGCGGTTCAAATCGTAGAGGCGGACGCACTCCCTCAGGTCTTCGAGCGCGGGGGCGGCGTAGCCTCCAGGCTTGTGCGTCGAGCCGCCCCAGGCGTCCTGCTCGGCGAGGCTCGCGTCCCCCGCGAAAGTGTCGAAGCCGACGATCCGGCGGATGTGGTTGTACGGCTCAAGGATCGCGCTCAAATTGGCCCACGTCATCAGCCCCGCGCCGAGGTAGACGCCGCACTCCACGATGTGGCCGTGGACGCCGAGGGCGAGCTTGAAGAGTTCGAGCTTGCCGAGGAACGTGCCGATGATCTGGCGCGGGACGAACTTGGCGAAGCTGCGCAGCTTGTCCATGTTCGTCCCGAGGCTGCGGTCGAAATAAGACTCCATCCCGGCGTCGTACTCGTTGTCCGCCGCGGTCCGGGCGCGCGGGTCGAGCATCGAATACGCCGTCTTACTCTCAGCTTTAGTCATGTTTTTATCGCAATTCGGAAACTCGTGAATCGTGAATCGGAGGACGGTTTTTTACGACTCACGATTCACGATTCACGAGTCATTTGCCGACGCCGGCGGTCTTCAGTTCGGCCAGTTGCGCGGCGATCTCCTGAATCATTTTCTCGGAGGGGTTGACGCGGTCGATCTTGCTGACCTCTATGATGAGCACCTTCGGGTCAACGTCGTAGATGGCGGTGGCGCGCTCTATGCGTTCGAGGAAGCTGGAGTGGAACTGCGCCTGCGCCATCGTCATGTCGAGCGCGCAGACGCCCGACGCCGTGCGCATCCGCGGGCGGATGAGATTCTCGCCGACGTTCATCAGCTTGACGATGTCCACGCCCGTCTCTATCCCGAGCTTCTCGTAGAGCAGCACCATGATCTCGGTCTGCGCGTTGCCGCTGCTCCGGCCCATGCCCTGCACGGTGCTGTCGAGCATCGTCGCGCCCGCTTCGAGCGCGGCCAGGTTGTTGGCGTTCGCCAGCATGAAGTTGTTGTGGCCGTGGAACCCGATGCGCGCCGTCAGCTTCGCGCGCAAGAGTTCTATGTACTGCTTGACCTCCAGCGGGAGCATCCCGCCGGCCGAGTCGACCAGGTAGACAACGTCCGCGCCCGCGTCAATCGTCTTCTGCGCGCGCTCCAAAAACTCCTCCGGCGAGACGACGTAAGACTTCATCGCGTTGTAGGAGACTTCGAAGCCGAGCTTCTTGGCGTACTCGATGTACGGGGCGGCCTCGTCCGACTGCGTGATGTTCGTCCCGATGCGGACGAAGCTCATGCCGTAGTCGCGGGCCATGTCGAGGTGCTCTTTCGTCCCGATGCCGGGGATGAAGAACGCGCCGAACTGCGCCCTCTTCAGGGCGGAGGCCGCCGCGCTCACGTACTCCTCGTCGGTCGCGGCCGCGAGGCCGCAGCCTGCGTCCGAGCCGCCGAGGCCGACGCCGTGCCCGACCTCGATCATCCGCAGCCCGGCGTCCTCCAGAGCGCTGCAAATCACCCGCGTGTCCTCGGCCGTGAACTGGAAATCAATGACGTAGCTCCCGTCCCGCAGGGTGCAGTCCAAAATCTCAACGCTCGGGCTCATGTCGTCTTGCTCCTTCATGCGATGTTCCTTCTTCCCCCCTTAGTTCGTCGCCTAGTCGCGCACGCACTTCAAGTAGCCTTCGCGCGTGACCGTAATCAAGAGCTTGTCCTCGATCCCGCGGTCAACCACGAAGCGGTCGTTCTTTTTGAGAAATTCCCGGACGGCGGTCTTCGGGTTGTCGTGCTTGTTCCACGGCCCGCCGTGCTGGAAGTCTTCGGGCTGGTCTTCGATGGTCGTGTCGAAAACTACCAGATAACTGCCCGCCTTCACCAGCGGCGAGTAAAGCTCAAGCTCGCGCAGGACGTGCTCGTGCATGTGGTTCGAATCCAGCGAGACGAGCACGCGGGAGTAGTCGCGCGCGACGGCGTAGACCTGCTCGGCCGTCGAGTCGTCAGTCGAAGAGCCCTGAATCATCTGGATGCGCCGGCTCATGGGGTGGCCCTCGACGGCGGCGCGGTTGTGCGGGCGGATGTCTATGTCCACGCCGAGGACGCGGCCCTCGCCGCCGAGGAGTTCGAGCATCGAGGCGTAGAAGACCAGGCTCCCGCCGCGCGCGATGCCGGTCTCGACGATGAGGTCCGGCTTCACGTCCCAGATGATCTCCTGCATCGCCAGGATGTCCTGCGGGAACTGGATGATGGGCAGGCCCATCCAGTTGAAGTTGTACGTGTACTTGTACGCGCTCGAATCGCGCATGAACCGGAGGGCGAGGTCTTGCAGGTCGCGCGCCCCGCCCATGCGCCCGATGTTCTCGCGTTTTTCTCTCTCGAATGTTTCGTCCATTGGCTGACTCGTCGTATGAATGCAACGCCCTCAACAGGCTGCCCACACCCCTGACACGGGGGGCGCGAGTGGTAAAGATGATGACTGTCGAGAGTCACTGTTAAATAAGGCCCGGAAGTATAGCATACGATTTCAGGTTTCCATCTCGACGCGCAGCGTGCGCGTGACCTCTTCGAGGATTGACAGCAGCCCCTCGCGGCTCTCCGCGACCGCCAGCAGGTAGCCGGGCCGCCCCTCGCCGCTCTCGACGACGCCGACCGTGTCGCCCGCCGTGACGTTGTAGCCCACCTCGATGACGCCGGGGATGCGCCGCGCCTCTTCCACGCCCGCGACCGTTTTAATCTTCCCCGGCGGGAGCATCAGGAATTCGAGCAGGCCGGATTTTTGAGACGCGGGCTCAAGCGGCCCCGCGTCCAGGCCCACGGCCTGACGGATGCGCGCCTCTACGGGGTCGACGCCCGTCATCGCCGGAATCAGGTGCGTCGCGACGCGAGCGCCGCACCCGCGCGCGGCTATCTCCAACAGCCGCACGCCGCCGGGCGTCACGATGTACTCGGCGTGCGTCGTGCCCATCGTGATGCCGACCGCGCGGACGACCCGTTCGTTGAGCGCGCGAATCTCCGCGACCGTCTCGTCGGGGAAGAAGGCCGGGTAGATGAGTCGCAGGTCGTAGCTGTAGGGCGGCGGGCACTTGACCTTGTCGCAGACGCCGAAGACGTGGACGCGCCCGTCCGCGACGAAGCCCTCGGCGGAAGACTCAGTGCCCGTCATCATCTCTTCGACCAGGAGCGAGCCGTCGCGGCTGTGATTTTTGGTCCGCTCGAACCAGGCGGGAACCTCGGCCGCGTCCCAGATTTTCGCCACCCCGCGGCTCGACTGCGCGTCGAGCGGCTTGAGGACGACGGGCGGGCCTATCTCTTCGGCGGCCGAGACGGCCTCGCTGGGCGTCGTCACACGCCTGTACTTCGGCCCAGGCAGCCCGGCCTCCCTGCAACGCTCGCGCATCAGCCACTTGTTCGTCACGTTGAGGCTCACCTCGTAGCCTATGCCGGGCAGCCCCATCTTCTCCGCGACGTAGGCGGCGGTCGGCACGGCCACGTCCGTCTGCTCCGTGATGACGCCGTCGACCTTGTGCGCGCGCGCGACCCTCAGGACCGCCTCCATGTCGAGCGTGTCCACGACCTCCGACTGGTCCGCAATCTTCAGCCCCGGGGCCGCCGCGCTCCTGTCGGTCGCGAGCACCCAGAGGCCCATCGCCTGCGCCTTCCTGATGACCGTCTGTTGCAGTGCCCCCGCCGTGATGACGAGAACTCTTTTCCCCGCGAGCTTAGACATTTCAAGACTCAAGCCACAGATTCACTCAACCCCTGAGCGCCTCCAGCGCCTCCGCGTGAAAAATGAAAACCGCTCACGCAGAGGCGCTGGAGGCGCTCAGGGTAACTCGCTTAAAGCAACTCGAACTGCGTGTCCCGCTGCGAGATGACTGAGACGGGCAGGGGCCAGCGGAGGGCGAGTTTGGGGTCGTCCCAGCGCAGGCCGCGCGCGGATTCCGGGTGGTAGAGTTCCGACATCTGGTAGAAAATCTCCGTGTCGTCCTCCAGCGTCTGGTAGCCGTGCGCGAAGCCCTCCGGGACGTAGAACATCAGGCGGTTCTCCTCGGTCAACTCCACCGCCTCCCATTGCAGGTAGGTCGGCGAGTCGGGCCGTATGTCGAGAGCCACGTCGTAGAGCGAGCCGCGCGTGCAGCGGACGAGCTTGGCCTCCTCGTGCGGGCTTACCTGAAAGTGCATCCCGCGCAAGGTGCCCTTCTTGTGGTTGTAGGAGATGTTCGCCTGCACCAGCCGCGGGTTCAGCCCGCGCCCGCTGAACTCCTCCGGCGTCCACAGCCGCGCGAAGAACCCACGCTCATCCTCTATGAACTCGGGCGCGATGACGTAGACGCCCTTCAGTTTTGTCTCTGTGAAGATCATAAAAGTCCTGGGCGACGAACGGCGTTTAATTCCGCGCCCGCCGTTCCGCGTTCCGCATTCCTTGTCAGACTATTCTCAACTCCGGGATCGGGATGATGAAGCGCCCGCCCCGGCGGCGGTACTCGGCCTGCTGTTCGAGAATCTCGTCGGCGAAGTTCCACGTCAGCAGCAGCACGTAGTCCGGCATCTCTTCGAGCAACTTCGCCGGCGGGTGAATCGGCACATGCACGCCGGGCATGTAGCGCCCCTGCTTGTACGTGCTGCGGTCGGCCACGAAGTCGAGCGCGTCGCGCCCGATCTGGAAGTAATTAAGGAGCGTGCTCCCCTTCGCCGCCGCGCCGTAGGCCGCGAGCCTCTTCCCTTTCCCCTTCAACCCCGTCACCAACTCGCGCAGTGATTCTTTCAGACTCTCGACGCGGCCCGCGAACGCGCGGTAGAAGTTGAAATCCCTGACGCCCCACGCGGCCTCTTCGACGAGCAGCGCGCGGACCGAAGGCTCGGGCTCGGCCGCGCCCTCGCGCGCGACGAAGACGCGCAGCGAGCCGCCGTGAATCGCGACGCGCTCCACGTCCTGAATCGAGAGGCCGTGGCGGCGCACGAGCGCGTCCAGGGCCGTCAGCGAGAAGTAGCAGAGGTGCTCGTGGTAGACGGTGTCGAACTCGCAGCGGTCGACGAGGTCTTTGACGTAGGGCGCTTCGATGACGGCGACGCCGTCGTCCTTCAGGAAGAGGCGGAGGCCGCGGACGAAGCCGTTGAGGTCCGCGACGTGCGCGAGCACGTTGTTGGCGTGGACCACGTCGGCGCGCTCGCCGCGCTCGCTCAGGGCGCGCCCCAAATCCTCCCCGAAGAATTCGTTGAGCGTGCGAACGCCGCGCTCACTTTCGGCGACGCGCGCGATGTTGCGCGCGGGCTCTATGCCGAGCACGGGCACGTCCTCGCGCCTGTAATACTGGAGCAGGTAGCCGTCGTTGCTCGCGACCTCGGCGGCGAGGCTCTGCGCGCCGAGCCGCTTCGTTGCCAGCATCCGCCGGGCTATCTCCTCGGCGTGGCGGAGCATCGTGTCGGAGAAGGAGGAAAAGTAGAGGTACTCGCTGAAGAGTTTTTCGGGCGGCACCGTCTCCGTTATCTGCACGAGCGAGCACGAGGCGCAGAAGGCCAGGTCGAGCGGGTAGACCGGCTCGGGCTTGTCCAGTTCTTCCGCGGTCAGGAGCGAATTCGCCAGCGGCGTCGAGCCCAGAGAGAGGATCGTCTCGGGCGAGGCTGCGCCGCAGGATCGGCACGCGAAGGGTGTGGCGGCGTTCGTTGTCATGCGGAGGTCTTCAGAAACTCCTCGTACCAACTGATGGTCTTGCGCAGGCCCTCGTCGAGCGTGAAGAGCGGCCCCCAGGACAACTCACGCCGCGCCTTCTCCGCGCTCAGGTACTGGTGGCGGATTTCGTTCGTCGCCTCGTTGCGTATCTCGGGCTTGAGGTCGGAGTTCATCAGCTTGAGAATCCGCTCGACGAGTTCCACGACCGTCACCTGTATCTCGTTCGAGAAGTTGAAAGCGTGCCCGCCCAAGTTTCGGTTCTGTGCCAGTTGTTCGGCCAGCAGCGTGTAGGCCGCCGCGCCGTCCTCGACGTAGAAGTAGTCGCGCACGAACTGGCCGTCGGAGCGAATCACGGGCGGCTTGCCCCGCAGGACGGAGCGGATCGTGCCGGGCACGATGCGGTTCCAATTGAGGTCGCCGCCGCCGTAGAAGTTGCCGCAGCGCGTCGAAACGACGGGCAACTTGTAAGTCACCGCGTAGGACTGCGCGATTAAATCCGCGCACGACTTGCTCACGTCGTAAGGGTGGCGGCCCTGGAGCGGCGTCTCCTCGTCGTAGGGCAGCTTCTCGTGGTCGCCGTACGCCTTGTCGGAAGAGGCCAGCACGACCTGCTTGACGACGGGGCTGCGGCGGCAGGCTTCCAGCAGCGACCAGGTGCCGGCGATGTTGGCCTCGAAAGTCGAGACCGGGTTGCGGTTGGCGATGCCGACGATGGTCTGCGCCGCGAGGTGTATGACGGTGTCAATCTCGTACTCGCCGAGCGCGCGCTCCATCAACTCCCGGTCGCGCACGTCGCCGCGCACGACCTTGACGTTCTCAATCGCGCCCGAGCGCACGAGCTCGCTCTGCGGCACCCAGTCGCGCACCAGGCAGACCACGTCCGCGCCCGAGGCGACGAGGCGGCGGACGAGCCAGCCGCCGACGAGCCCCGTCGCGCCCGTGACGAACGTCGGGCGGTCCTGCCAGAACTCCCTGTTAATCTCCATCCCTTAATTTCACTCCCAAACTTTCCACGGCACGTCGCCGCTCTGCCAGTAGCTCTCAAGCAATCGCATGTCGCGCATCGTGTCCATGCACTGCCAGAAGCGGTCGTGCCTGTAGGCGCAGAGTTGTTTATCCGCCGCCAGGCCCTCAAGGCCGTTGGCTTCGAGGCTGCTGTCGTCGCCGCTCAGATAATTAAAGACCTCCGGCTCGAAGACCATGAAGCCGCCGTTGATCCAGCCCTCGCCTATCTGCGGCTTCTCCGTGAAATCGGCGACGAGGTCGCCGTCGAAAACGAGGCCGCCGAAGCGCGCCGGGGGCCGGACGGCCGTGACGGTCGCGATGCGCCCGTGCGAGCGGTGAAAGCGCAGGAGGTCCGAGAGGTCTATGTCGCTCACGCCGTCGCCGTAAGTGACCATGAAAGTGCCTTCCTTCAGCCACGGCTCAAGCCGCTTGACGCGCCCGCCCGTCAGCGTGTGCAGCCCCGTGTCGATCAGGTGCACGGTCCAGTCCTCGGACTCCTTCTCGTGCGTCCTGACCTCGCCGCTGCGGAGGTTGACGGTCATGCTGCCGTTGAGGCTGTAGTAGTCCAGGAAGTAGCGCTTGATGACTTCGCTCTTGTAGCCGAGCGCGATGAAGAACTCCTCGAAGCCGTGGTGCGCGTAGAGCTTCATGATGTGCCAGAGAATCGGGTGCCCGCCGATCTCGACCATGGGCTTCGGCTTCATTTCCGTCTCTTCGGCGAGGCGGCTCCCCAGGCCGCCCGCGAGTATGACAACCTTCATGCCCTTTGGCCCTCCGAGAGCGCCTGCGCGTCGGCCGCAGGGGTGTATTCGGTCTCCCACTCAAGGAGCGGGCGGATGACGCCGGGCATCGGGCCGCTGTAGTCGCCGCGGGCCGAGCCGCCTTCGAGTTTGTCCACGACCTGAAAGGCCACCACGTCGCGTTCGTAAAAGTGTATGGCGACGGGCTCGGGCGTGCTGACGGCGACGCTGACGACCATCGTCCCTTCGGAGAGCAGGTTGCCCGGCACCCACGCCGTACTTTTGTAACGCCCGGCGGGGCGCGGCCGGCTGCGCCACGTCGAGTCGCGCTCGGCGGCCATGAAGAGGTAGACGCCCTCCTCGTTGTAGAAATGAAAATTCGGCGCGAGCACGTGTCCCGGCTCAAGCACGTCGAACTCGATCTCGACGCCGACGGGACGGCGTATGTCCACGGCGTCCGCGTTCGCGCCCTCTTCGGTGCGAACGCGGACCCGACGCAGTTGAACTTTCCCGTTGCCGGGGGCCTCCGAAGGGTCCGGCCACTCGCGGCTGCTCGTCGCGCGCAGGCCCGAACTCAGGTACGCGCTCACGACCTGGTGCGAAGGGCCGTCCTCCATGACGCGCCCCTCGTTGAGGAGGATGGCGCGCTGGCACAGTCTCGTCACCGCCGTCATGTTGTGCGAGACGAAGAGGACCGTGCGGCCGCTCTCGCGCACGTCCTGCATCTTGTTCAGGCACTTGCGCTGGAAGTTGGCGTCGCCAACCGCTAAGACTTCATCAACAATTAAAATTTCCGGGTCGAGGTGCGCGGCCACGGCGAAAGCTAAGCGCAGATACATCCCGCTCGAATAACGCTTGACCGGCGTGTCTATGAATTTCTCAATCTCGGCGAAGGCGACTATCTCGTCGAACTTCTCGGAGATTTCGGCGCGGCGCATCCCGAGGATCGCGCCGTTCAGGAAAATGTTCTCGCGGCCGGTCAACTCCTGGTGAAAGCCCGTGCCGACTTCGAGCAGGCTCGCGACGCGTCCGTAAAGTTCGACGCGCCCGCGCGTGGGCTCCGTGATGCGCGAGAGAATCTTGAGGATGGTGGACTTGCCCGCGCCGTTGCGGCCGATGATGCCGACCACCTCGCCCGGCTCTATCTCGAACGAAACGTCCGAGAGCGCCCAGATGCTCTCCTCGGCGCGGCCCGCGCCGCCCCCGCGCAAGCGCCTGAGAGGCGTCCTGACCTTCTCGGCGATGGTGTCGCGCAAGGTCTGGTAGGCCGCCTGCGACGCACCGATGCGGTAACGCTTGGCGATGTTTTCGACTTTGATGATCGGTCTCATCACAACTTCGGGGTCGCCCTCAAATGATGTCGGCGAATCCTCTCTCGACCCGCCGGAACAGGTAAGCGGAGTAAATCGGCAAGATGATTGCGACGGCGGCCGAGACGGCGAGCGCCGGCCAGTCGAAGGCGTCGCCGAGGATCGCGGAGCGAAAGCCCTGGATGATGCCGACCAGAGGGTTCAGCGAATATACGACGCGCCAGTTTTCCGGCACAAGCGAGAGCGGGTAGATGACCGGCGAGACGAACATCCAGAGCTGCAACACGACGGGCAGCATCACGCCTATGTCGCGGTACTTCACGTTCAGCGCCGAGACCAGCATCCCGAAGCCGAGTGCCGTCAAAGCGACCAGGATGATCAGCACCGGCAGCATGGCGACCTGCGCCGTCAGCCCCGCGCGGTAATAAATCATCAGCCCGGCCAGGATGATGAACGAGATGGCGAAGTCGACGAGGCGGGCCGTGACGGCCGCGGCCGGGATGATGAGTCGCGGGAAATAGACTTTGGTTATCAGGTGCGCGTTGCTGACGATGCTCGTCCCGCTCTGGAGCACGGCCGACGAGAAGAACGTCCAGGGGAGAAGTCCTATGTAGACCAGGAGCGCGTAGGGGCGGCCCTGCGTGGGGATGCGCACCAGGAAGCCTATGAAGACGGTGAAGATGACCGTCATCAGAAGCGGCTGGAGCAGGACCCAGAGGACGCCGAGCACCGTCTGCTTGTAGCGGACCTTGAGGTCGCGCCAGGCCAGGAAGACCAAGAGCTCGCGGTAGGCCCAGAGGTCGCGCAGGCCGAGGCCCGCACCCGTCCGGCTCGGTTCGATGATGACGACGGGCTTTTCCGGCAAGTGCTGCGTGGAAAGGGGCGACGATCCGTGAGCGGCGTTGGTGGCTTGTGGTTCGATGACTGCTTTCAGCTCTCTCGTGCTCAAACCTCTCGACCTGATTCCTTGTAAACTTTTCGGGGACAAAAAGGCCGTCGAATCCCGACTCTTCTCGGCAGTGACCTCGATGAAGCGTGACAGTTTAGCCGCACACGTCGGGGAGGGTCAAGCAAGCGGCCGGGAAACGGGAGGGTTTCGGGCGGGGCGGGAAGGCGTTGACTGGGGCGCGGGAGGGCAGACGAGCGCCCTCCTGTCACCCGCCGGGGGGCGGGCGACAGGAGGGCGTCGGAGTAAGGGCGCCGAGCCGGCCTGTTACTGCTGGCCGATGGCCGCCGGCAGAGCATTGCCGCCGCCGTTGCCGACAATATTATTGTCGCCGAACGAGACGAAGGCGCCGCCGGATGCGCTGACGCCCGTGTTGCAGTCGGTGATGGTCACGCGCGAGAGGCGCACGACCGAAGCGCCGGAGCCCGCGGTGATGCCCGTCTGGTTGTGCGAGAGCACGGTGTCTGTGACTTCCGTCTCGGTCGTGCCGCCGGCCTGCTCGCTCGACTGGATGCCCGAGCCGCCGTTGCCGGTGATGACGGAGCCCCTGACGCTGACGTTGCTGCCGCCGCCGAGGAACATGCCGGCGATGCCGTTGCCCTGGATGTTGACGTTGTCAAAGGTCGCGTCAACTGAGCTGACGATGCCGGTGGCGTCGCCGATCTGAACGCCGTGCACCAGGTTGCCCCTGATGACGGTGTCCGAGACGTGGAGCTTGGAGCCCGAGGCGGTGCGCTTGTCAATGAGGCCCTTGCCGTTGTCGCCGCCGCCTGTGGCGCGGAAGCCGAAGATCTGGCAGTTCTCAATGTAGACCTGCGAGTTGGTGACCGTCGAGAGGATAACAATCCCCCTGGTCCCGGTCCCGGCCCCGTTGATGGACAGGTTTCTGAGCGTCACGTTGTCGTTACCGGCCTGCGCCCCGGCCGCGGGGGCCGTGATGTTGACGATGATGCCGGTGGTCAGAGAGGCGAGGATGGAGCCGTAGCCCTGTCCCTGCGTGCCCTCGATGGTCATGGGCTTGGTGATGGTCACCGTGCCGAAGCCGCCGGGGTCGAGCGTGCTGATCTCGCCGCCGGCGGCGGTCTTCGAGATGGCCCCGGCGTAGGTCTTGCAGGGGGCCGTGCGGCTGCACGGGTTAACGTCGTCGCCGACGCCCGAGACCCAGGTGCGGGTCGCCTGCGCGTGGGCCATTGAGCTGGCCGCAACAGTGATAATCACGGCGGCCAAAATGTTCAAGGTGAAGCGGACCTTACTCATAATCATAATCTCCTTTAGGGGTTAATTGCCGTTTTGTAGCCTGATCATTACCTTGCTTATCTCAAGTTGTTTGGCCCTTCGAATCTCTCGCCGACGGCCCAGGGTCCGACCAGACGCCACTGCACTGGGTTGCGGACCTAGCCTCCGCAGTTCGGGGTCGCGTTGTTCGTGATCGTCCATTCGGCGTTGGCCGAACAGGACACGACGGTGGAGAGGAAGCAGCCGTCCTTGTCCTCCGTGATGACCCTGACCTCGCCGCCGCCGCACTCGACGTTGAGCGTGAGCGACTGGCCCGGCGCGATGACCGCGCCGTTCAGTTGGTCCGGCCCCCAGTTGTCGTTGTTCGGGGCCGACAGGTAGACGTGACGCAGCTCCCACCCGGAATTGTTATTGATGGTCAGCGCCGTCGCCGGCCGCGCCGCGCCCGAGAGCAGGGACGTTGACGCCAGGGCGCAGAAGACGGCGGCCGGGACCATCAGCCGGCGAATCGCTTTCGACTTTAAGATTGCGGTAAGGAAGTTTCTCATTTCCGAACTCCTCTCTCGTACGAGAATAAAAGTGAAGAATGATTGCCGGGCGTCCCGGCCCTCAAGGCTTGCGGGCCTTGAGGGCCGGTCGCCCTGTTGACGCATCAGTTGCAACCGCTCGTGACCGTGTACAGCGGCCCGTTGTCCACCGCGCCGGCCCCGTTCTGGCTCTTGGGCACCGTCACCGTGGCCGTCGCCGTCGTCGAGTTCCCGCTCGGGTCCGTGACCTTGAACGTGAACGTGTAGACGCGGCCGTTGCCGCTGCCGTTGCGCTCGCGGCGCAACTGCACGGAGCGGCAGTTCGGGGCGATGATGATGTCGTTGAGCGTGTTGCCGTCGCCGCCACCATTCTCCGTCTCGTCCGAAGTGACCTTCGTGATCACCACGTCGCTGAGGTCCACGCCCGAGTCGCAGCTGTCGGAGGCGCTCGCCACCAGTTGCGTCAGGTTGATGGTCTGGTACCCGTGGTTCGGCGGCCAGAGCGAGATCACCGCGCCCGTCAGCGTGATGACCGGTGCCGTGGTGTCCCTGACCTGCACGGTCCGCGTCTTGGTGGTCGTGTTGTAGCCGTCGCTGACCGTGTAGGTGATCGTGTAGTCGCCCACCGTGTCCGGGTCAACGTTGCTCACCTTCGTGATGGCGCTCGTCAGGTCGCCCGCGCAAGAGTCGTCGGCCGTCGCGCCCGGATCGGTGAACGGCGTGTGGCACTCGTGGACGAGCGGGTTGGCCCCTGTGATCGTCAGGTTCGGCGCGGTGGTGTCAACGACAGTCACCGTGCGGGTGACGGGGACGGCCGCGTTGCCGGACTTGTCGGCGGCCGTGTAAGTGATGGTGTAGGTGCCGACCGTGTCCGGGTCAACCGTGCCGCTGGCCGTGACCGGGGTCGCGCCGTCGCAGTTGTCCTCGGCCGTCGCCCCAGGATCGGTGAAGCTCGTGTGGCACTCGACCGTCATCGAGGCGTTGCCGTTGAGCGTGATGACGGGCTTGACCGCCGGGTTCTCCTTCACCGTGATGGTCTGGGTCACGGACCCGGACGTGTTGCCCGCGGCGTCCGTGGCCGTGTAAGTCAGGGTCGTCACCCCGGTCGGGAACTGGCGACCGGCGGGCATGCCGGTCGTGGTGATCGTCACGCCGGAGCAATTGTCGGTGGCGTTCGGGAAGCCGATCTGTTCGTCGTTGAGGTATATCGAGCACTCGCCCGCCGGCGTGTTGAACGTCTTGTTCGACGGGGCCGTGACAGTCGGGGCCGAAGTGTCGGTCGCGTTCACCGTGATGGTTTGCAGGCAGGCCGTGCTGCGCCCGCTCGAATCCGTCGCCGTCCAGGTGATGATGGTCGTGCCGGCCGGGTACGCCGCGCTCAGCGCCAAGCCGTCGCTGCGCTCGCCCGAAGTCGTCACGCCGGTGCCTGTAAACGTCGGCGTTCCGACTGAAACGCTCGCCGAGCACGCGCCGTCGGCGGCCGTGACCTCTTGGTCGGCCGGGCAGCTGATGGTCGGCGGCTCGTCGCCCGGAGCGGACTGCACGATGACTCTCTGCGTGCAAGTCACCGGCGCGTGATCACCGACCGTCAGCGTCCAGGTAATCGTGGTCGTGCCAACCGGGTACGGGTCGTTGATGGCGAGGTTGTCGCTGCGGACGCCGACCGGCGTGCCGCTATTCACCTGCGGGCTCGCGACGGCAACGTCGGCTGTCGTCTCACCCACGCCCAATGTGACCGTCACGTCGGGCCGGCACTGAATGACCGGCGCGACGGGCTCTTCCACGGTGACGGTGAAGCTGCAAACGCCTCCGCCCGTCCCCGACTGAGTGGTGACGGTCGTCGTGCCAATCGGGAAGAACGTGTTGGAGGCCGGCGAACTGGTCACCGCGCCGCAACTGCCGGCGGGCTCCACGCCGAATTCGACTATGGCACCGCGGACGCCTTCCTGCGTGGTGTCGGCGTAGACGAACATGTTGGCCGGGCACGTCAGGGTGCAGGTGTCGCCGCCGTCGCCGCCGCCGACGTGAACCGTCGGCGAGATGGCGTTGTTGTCCGCGCTGTTGAGTTCGAGCGTGGAGCTCGTCACACTCGCCGTGTTGACGAGGGTCGCGCTGCCCGTGCCCGTTGTGTAAGTGAACTCGAAGATGGCCGACTCGCCGACGGGCAGGTTCGCCGCCGAGCAGGTCACCGGGCCTGTGCCGGTGCAGGTGAAAGTGGTGCCGCCGGCCGTCTGCGTGACGGACTGGAAGGTGGCGTTGATCAGCGTCGGGTTCGACAACTGGACTGACGCCGCGTCGTTCGGACCCTGGTTCGTGACGTTAACGAGGTACGTGATCGGCTCGCCCGCGCTCTCGTCGCCGCTGGCGAGGCCGGTGGCGACCGCGAGGTCCGTGGCCGGGGCCGGCCCCTGCAAAGTGAAGGGCGCGGTCAGCACGGCCGAACCTCTGTTCGAGACCACGTTGACCCTCCACACCCCGCGGTTTTCGACGGTGAACACGTCCACGACCGAACTGTCGGCCGAGGGCAGCAGGAAGGATTCCGTCTGCGGGTTCGCGGTGAGCGGCGTGAAGTTGTTGCCGCCGTTCTCCCGGACGTAACCCGACGGGTCGATCCACGCGAGCCGCCTGCTGATGGCCGGGTCGAGCCCGGTCACCTTCGCGCAGATCGTCTCGCCGTAGTTGAAGACCGACTTGGCGGTGTTCGTACAAGCGTTCGAGCCGCTGTCGTAGGCGTAGGTCGCGACGCTCGGTCCCGGCGGGGCCGTGACGGTGAAGGCCGCGGGGTTAATCGAGCTGTCGCTGTTGTCGGCGATTGTCGCCTTCCACCCGCCGACAGGCGCGTTGGGCGCTATCGAGTAGGTGAACGTCTGCGGGTCCGACGTGATGTCGGTCACCCCGATGCCCCCGTGCACGATGTTCGTGCCGGGGTCGAGCCAGTTGATGAAATAGCCGCTCGACGTGGGCACGCTATCTACTTTCACGCAGACCGTCTCGCCGAGCTCGAAGGAGGTCTTCGCCGTGGTGCAGTCGGCCGCGAAGGTGCTGATGTTTCCGACCGCCTGCGGCTGGAAGAAGCGCGCGACCGGGCCTGCCGAGGGGAACAGGAATGACAGGTCGAGTCCGCCCTTCAGCAGACGCCCCGCGTCGGTGGCGGCCGCGTTACTCTTCCGGGCCTGGCGCGAAGCGGCCGAAGAGCCCGAGTAGAGGAAGGCGGCGGTTAAAAGGGCGGCCAGGCCGAGGGCCGCCAGGGGGCGTACGAGCCGGCGGAAGCGGCCGGGAAGATCGCGCGCGGTTTGAAAAAAGGATCCGACAAAATTGATTTTCGCAAAGGATTTTTTGCGGGGGTTCATAGTGCGGCGCTCCTTCTAATCTGCTTGATTATTGCCTAAAGGGTAATGCTCACGGGTTTAGCTAATGAGAATCAACTCGGCTCAAACGATCCCGGAGATAAGTAAGGGACTTGTTGTACTGCACTAGAAGAGAATCTCGTAGTGGAGTCGGGGCAAAGCGAGGCACAGCACCATCGGGACGGCTCTGGGCACCAATTGAGCGGGACAGCTTCTATACTAGTGGAGCGTGGTTTGTCAACGACTTTTTTTTTGGCACAGTTTTACGGCGGTTTTTCTCACTCGCGCTGTGCCAATTCTCCGGCGAGGGTCTCGCCAATTGTCACGGAACGGCGAACGAAAGGACGCCGAGCGGGCCGCGGCAGGCGCGCGCGCCGCCCGCAAATTGGTCCTGTGCCCTGGCCGGGCGTCTGGCCCAGCGCCCGCACCGCGGCGCGCGCCTAAGGCTCCAGCACCAGCACGCCGTCCGAGAAGGTCTTCAGGGGTATTTGCAGCGGATACCTTTCGGGCAGGTTCTCGATTCGGTACTCGCCGCTCGCGGGCTCGTACACGTAGAAATCGGTCCAGGGGCGACTCTCCCAGGTGCGCGCGTTGCCGACGTAGTCGTACGGGACGAGGATGGGGCGGACCTTCAGCACCGCCCGCCTGACGTGCGCGGCCCGCTCCTCGCCGAGCTTGAAGAGGCTGAAGCCGATGAGCCTCTTCAGCACGTCGGCCTCCCACGCGGCCAGCGTGTAGCCGGGCCTGTTCGTCATCCTGTGGCACATGCCCGTGACGCCGTACATCGCGCCCTGTATGTAGCGCGGCGTAAACAGCCCGTCCGAGTAAGGCCCGGCCGTCATGTCTTCGTTGAAGACCTTGACCGGCTCCTCGCGCGTGCCGTCGTCCATCTCCAACTCGACCCTGTAGAGGAAGATCGCGATGGAGTGGTCTATGCCGAAGAGGCCGTTGAACTGGAGGCTCGTCGTGTACTGGTTGAGCGTGAAGAGCGGCCCGTCCACGGCCTTGAGCGGGCGGTAGGCTTTGTCGAGCGCCCACTTCATCCCGCGGAAGGCGCGGGGCTCTTTGGCGAGGGCCTTCTCGGTCCCGTCGAGCAGCGCGAACGGGTAGCCGACGAAAGTCACCAGCCCCTTCCTGAAAACATAAAAGGGCATGGCGCGGACGTGGAAGACCGCGAAGAGGTAGACGATGTAGGCGGCGAAGCCGACGATCAGGTACTTGCGCAGCCTCAGATGCCACGCGGGGATTTCGGCGGCCGCGGCGGTCGACTCGTCTCTGCGGAAACGCTTTAGCGCCCGCTGCAACTTTTGTGGCAGCGGCGTGACGCTCAGTATGCCTAAGCACCAGACCAGGCCGAATTGGCCCACCGGGTCTACGCGCAAGGGGACGATGAGGTAGATGAAGAAGCCGACGGCCAGGGCGACCGCCGTGAAGCGCGTCCGGCGGAAGCAGTAGAGGAAGATGAACGAGACCTCGAAGACCATCGCCACGTAGTTCAGGAGCTTGAGCAGGAACAGGTGGTCCAGGAGGAAGTTGAAGGAGGCGGACTTGACCCAGGGCAGCAGGAAGACGTAGTAGAACCCGAGGCCGTCGCGCCACAGGGGGTCGACGACTTTGAGCCAGCCCGCGTTCAGCAGCCAGAGGCTCAGGGTCACGCCCAGAAAATGGACCGGCCACGCGGGCGGCGCGGGCTCCTTCCTGACGCGCTCCCTTGAGAGGTAGGCGTCGAGCGACCAGACCTTGTTGAGCCGCATGAAGAGCATCCAGAACGCGGCCGCCTGGTTGAACCTGAAGTCCAAATACCTGACGTTCGGGAAAGCGAAGTTGAGAAAGCACAGGACTATGAAATGCAGGATGACGACGGTGCGCCCGCCGAGGCCCACGAGGATGCAGAGCAGCAGGGCCACGAGCGCGGGGAAGATGAAGTAAACCGCCGTCTTGTACCAGAACGAGCCCGGCTCCCAGAGGTAGCCCGCCTGCTGGTACGTGCGCCAGACGACGACGATGGCGACCAGCGCGTAGCCCATGCGGAAGAGTGCCAGAAAGTAAGGGTCGGCCTCGGCCTTCGCGATTCTCTCGATGAAGTTTGAGAGCTTGAGACGGAGCTTTGTCAGCATTGAACTCAGTTGATGTAGAATAGGGAAAATTTAGGATACGCGCTTGAGCCGGGCGTACTATATCACGGCCCCCGCCGATTTCAAGAAAGCTCGCCGGCGGGGAGTGTCAGGCCGCCCGTCGAAGCGCACATTTATAAGGAAACCATGCTCAAACTTTTCGTCACGGGCGGCGCGGGCTTCATCGGCTCGGCCTTCATCAGACTGGCGCTCGCCGAAGACCCGTCCTGCCGGATCACGAACTTCGACGCGCTGACTTACGCCGGCAACCCCGACAACCTTGAGGGGCTCGACGGGGGCCGCCACCGCTTCGTCCGCGGCGACATAGCCGACCGCGCGGCGGTGCTCGGCGCGCTCGAAGAAGGCGCGGACGCCGTCGTCAACTTCGCCGCCGAATCCCACGTCGACCGCAGCATCGCCTCGGCCGACGAGTTCCTGCGGACCAACGTCCTCGGCACGCAAGTTCTCCTGGACGCCGCGCGCGAGCGCAAGGTGAAACGCTTCGTGCAAGTCTCGACCGACGAGGTGATGGGGAGCCTGCCCGAGGACGAGGGGGCGTTCTTCACCGAAGCCTCGCCGTTCGAGCCGAACAGCCCGTACGCGGCGTCGAAGGCGGCGGCCGAGCACCTGGTGCGCGCCGCGGCGCACACTTTCGGCCTGGACATAGTGGTCACGCGCTGCGGCAATAATTACGGCCCACGCCAGTTCCCCGAAAAGTTCCTCCCGCTGATGCTCGCCAACGCCATGCACGACGAGCCCATCCCGCTCTACGGCGACGGGCGCAACGTGCGCGACTGGATTTACGTAGAGGACCACTGCCGCGCCATACGGGCCGTGATGGCGCGCGGGCGCGCCGGCGAGGCTTACAACATTGGCGCGCGCAACGAGCGGCGCAACATTGACGTGGTCGAAGCCGTCCTGGGCGCGCTCGGCAAGCCGCGCTCGTTAATCCGTCACGTCAAGGACCGACCCGGCCACGACCGCCGCTACGCCATCGACCCGACGAAGATCGAGACGGAGTTGGGCTGGCGGCCCGTCGAGACGTGGGAGAGCGGGCTACAGAAGACCATACGCTGGTACGAGGAGAACACCGCCTGGGTCGAGCGCGCGCGCAGCGGCGCTTACCGCGAGTTCTACGCGCGGCAGTACGGGACGGAGGTCGGCGCGCCTTGAGAGTGCTGGTGACGGGGGCGGGCGGGATGCTTGGGCGCGCGGTCGTCGCGCACTGCGGCGCGCTCGGCGACGAAGTTTTCGCGCACGACCACGCGAGCCTGGACATCGCGGACGCGGACGCGGTCGCGGCTGTGTTTGAGCGCGAGCAGCCCGAGGCTGTCTTTAACTGCGCGGCGTGGACGGACGTGGACGGGTGCGAGTCGGACCGCGAGCGCGCCTTCGACGCGAACGCGCGCGGGCCGGAAAATCTCGCGGGCGGCGCGCGAGCAGTCGGCGCGCGGCTCCTGACGGTTTCGACGGACTACGTCTTCGACGGTGCGAAGGAGGGCTTCTACACGCAGCGCGACGACCCGAACCCGCAGGGCGTCTACGCGGAGGCCAAGCTCGAAGGCGAGCGGCTGGCACAGAAAGCCTGCGCGCGGACGGCGGTCGTCCGCACGGGCTGGATTTTCGGAGCGGGCGGGCGCAATTTTTTGAGCCGCGTCGTCGAGCTGAGCCGCGCGGGCACGCGCCTCAAGGCCATCAACGACGCCTGGGGCACGCCGACTTACGCCGCGGATTTGGCCCGCCGCCTGCGCGAGTTGGCACAACTCGACCTGCCGGGCGTTTACCACGTCGTCAACGCCGGCGCGGGCGCGAGCTTCGAAGAGTTCGCGCGCGAGGCGCTGGCCGCGGCCGGCCTGGACGGGTCGAACCTGGAGAGCGTGAGTATGGACTCGCTCCCGAGGCCGGCCCCGCGCCCGCGTAACTCGCGCCTGCGCTGCCTGCTCTCGGAGGCAGTCGGCCTCGAACCGCTGCCCGACTGGCGCGCCGCGCTCAGGGAGTTCGTGGAAAGCAGCGGGCAGTAGTTGAGCGTTGGCAATCCTGAAGCCTGAAGGTTAACAGTCAAGATCAGGCGCTGAGTTTTTATCTGCCCGCTGCCCGCTGCCTACTGCCCACTGCTTTTCCGCGGCACGCTTTTGATGGTATGCTTTAGCGCTTCTGTGTTGGGGCGGGAGGTGAGCGATACGGTGTCGCCGTCTTCCATCTCCCGCGGCCTATCGTCCATCGTCATTCTTTAAGGTGTAGGATTATGGTTTCACAAGACAATCGCTTGCTTCCCCTGCCCGCCGGAGAGCGCGGCCTCGAACGCCCGCTGGGCGACCTCTCGCAGTCGAAGCCTTACGGCGTCTCGGCGTCCGAGCCGACGCACCTGCGCGACTACCTCTTCGTCGTCCTCAAGCGCAAGTGGCTCATCCTGACGCTGGTCGTCGTCGTCACTTCGCTCGTGACGGTCCAGATGTACCGCCAGCCCTCCGTCTACCAGGCGTCGGCGATGATTCTCATCGACACGAAGACGAAAAGCGTGCTTCAGACCGGCCAGGGCGGCGTCGTCATCAACACGGGCGGCGACCGCGACCCGGCTTACTGGAACACGCAGTTGAAGCTCCTGGAAAACCCGGCGCTCGCGCGCCAGGTCATCCTGACGCTCGACCTGCACAAGGACCCGGCCTTCTTCGGCTCGTCCGGGCAGACCAGCATCAGCTCCGCCCTGCGCAGGCTCGTCTACGGCGAGGAGCCGACCCAGCCGGCCCTCGCCCCCGAGACCAACAAGCTCGAAGTCGTGGACTCGGACAAGGTGGTGGAGGGGCAGTTGTCCCAGCAGGAACTCACCAAGCTGGAGCCCTACGAGAACACGCTGGCGGCGAACCTCTCGGTCGACCCGGTCGTCGGGACCAACCTCGTCAACCTGCGCTACCGCCACTCCAACCCCGAACTGGCACAGCGCATCGTCAACACCTACGCCGACACCTTCGCGCACAACAACGCCGAGCGGATGACGACCGGCAACGCGACGGCGCTCAAGACCGTCGGCGAGAAGATCGCCGAGCTGCAAGCCAAGATCGAGCAGGACGAGGCGGCGAGGTTCAACTACATCCAGTCGAAGGGCCTCCCCTTCTCGCAGGGGTCCGACAAGACTATGACCCCGCCGCCGAACATAGAGGCCGACAAGCTGGCGCGCCTGAGCACGCAACTGCTCGACGAGCAGAGCAAGGTCAAGGTCCTCCGGTCGCTCTACGAGACGGCGGTCAAGGCGTCGGACCCGAACGACATCCCCTCGGTGGCCGAGAACAAGCGCATCCAGGATTTGCGCGGCAAGCTCGACACGCTCAGGCAGAAGCGCGACGAGCTGCTCGTCATCTACCAGCCGGAGTGGCCCGAGGTCAGGAAGGTCGACGCGCAGATCAAGATGCTCGAAGACTCCTTGAACAAGGCCCCGAAGGAAGTCATCAACGCGATGAAGGCGAACCTGGACGCCTCCGCCGCCACCGAGGCCAGGCTGCGCGCGGAATACGCCTCGCAGAACGGCCGCGTCACGCAGAACAACCGCGACATGCTCCAACTGAGCGTGCTCAACCAGCGCATCGAAAACAACAGGCAGTTCCTGAACACCTTCCTCCAGCGCAAGGCGGAACTCGAAAACCAGAAGGACGACCCGACGAAGACCAACAACGTCACGGTCACGCAGTACAGCCGCTCGGGCGCGCTCATCGGCCCGGCGCGCACGCGCAACGTCATCATCGCGCTCCTGCTCTCGCTCGGCATCGGCATCGGCCTCGCCTTCCTGCTCGACTACCTGGACGACACGCTCAAGTCCATCGAGGACGTTGACCGCTACGTCCACCTGCCGGCGCTCGCGCTCATCCCGTCGAACAAGAGCGAGCAGCGTGCGCGCCTGAAGGGCAAGGGCCACGGCCAACCCGAACCGAACGAGACGACGGCGCTCGCCCTGATTAACGACGTGCGCTCGCCGATTGCGGAGGCGTACCGCCACCTGCGCACCTCGCTCCTGCTCTCCTCGGCCGGGCAGCCGCCGAAGACGATTCTCATCACTTCGAGCCAGCCCTCGGAGGGCAAGACGACGACGGCCGTCAACACCGCCGTCATGCTCGCGCAGACCGGCGCGGAAGTCTTAATCATCGACTGCGACCTGCGCCGCCCGCGCCTGCACGCGCACTTCAACGTGCCGAACGCGAAGGGCGTGACCAACTTCCTCTCGGGCGATTCGTCGGAGCTGGACGACCTGATGCAGCCCTACGAGAAGCTGCCGAACCTGAAATTGCTGACGTCGGGCGCGGTCCCGCCGAACCCGGCCGAGCTGCTCGGCTCGGACGAGATGCGCAAGATGCTCAGCAAAGCCTCCGACCGCTTCACGCACGTCGTGATCGACTCGCCGCCGGCCATCTCGTTCACGGACGCCTCGATCCTCTCGACGATGGTCGACGGCGTCGTGCTCGTCGTCCACGGCGGCCGCAGCTCGCGCGCCGTCGTGCGCCGCGCCAAGCAGCAACTTCTCGACGTGGGCGCGAACATCTTCGGCGTCGTGCTCAACAACGTGAAGCTGGAGTCGACGAACTACTACTATTACGCCGGCTACTATTCGAGCTACTACACGGACGACGACGGGGCGGGTGACGCCTCTTCGGCGGGTGCCGGCGCGGCGGGCGGGGCGGCGAATTAATGCCGGGCCAGTTCTGCGTCATCGCGCCCGACGTGCGGCTCGGGCGCGATGTCGCCATTTACAACTTCGTCAACCTCTACGGCTGCGAAATCGGCGACAACACCAAGGTCGGCTCGTTCGTCGAGATTCAGAAGGGCGCGCGCGTCGGGCGCAACTGCAAAATCTCCAGCCACAGTTTCATCTGCGAGGGCGTGACCGTCGAGGACGAAGTCTTCATCGGCCACGGCGTCAAGTTCATCAACGACAAGTACCCGCGCGCCACGCGCGAAGACGGCCGGCTCCAGACTGACGAGGACTGGACGGTCGAGCAAACAGTCGTCCGCCGCGGCGCGAGCGTCGGCACCGGCGCGACCATCCTCGGCGGGGTCGAGATCGGCGAGCGCGCCATCGTCGGCGCGGGCGCGGTCGTCACGCGCGACGTCCCCCCCGGCTCAACCGTCGCGGGCAACCCGGCAAAAATTATAAAGGAGGGATGAGGGGTGAGGGATGAGGGATGAATGATTGAGTCACGGCGTCAGGTGAGTCTTTCATTCAACTCCTTTCATCCCTCATCCCTCATCCCTCATCCCTTTTTATGCTCGTTCCTTTCGTTGACCTACAGGCGCAGTACCGTTCGATCAAGGCGGAGATTGACGCGGCAATCGCGCGCGTGCTGGAGAGCGCGAGTTTCATCCTCGGGCGCGAGGTGGAGGCGTTCGAGGGGGCGTTCGCGGAGTACGTGGGCGCGCGCTTCTGCGTCGGCGTGAGCAACGGGACGGCCGCCGTCCAGCTCGCGCTGACGGCGTGCGGGCTCGGCGCGGGCGACGAAGTGATCGTGCCGGCCAACACCTTCTTCGCCTCCGCCGAGGCCGTCTCGACCGCTGGAGCGACGCCCGTCTTCGTCGACGCCGACCCCGCCTCCTACAACCTTGACGTTTCGAAAATCGAGGCCGCCATCACCGAGCGCACGCGCGCCATCCTCCCCGTGCACCTCTACGGGCAGCCGGCCGACCTTGACCCGATTTTCGAAATCGCCGGGCGGCACAACCTGATTGTCATCGAGGACGCGGCGCAGGCGCACGGCGCGCGCTACAAGGGGCGTCGCGTCGGCGCGCTCGGCCGGGCCGGCTGCTTCAGCTTCTACCCAGGCAAGAACCTCGGCGCTTACGGCGAGGGCGGCGCGGTCGTGACTGACGACGCGGAGGTCGCGCGCCGCGTGCGGCTCCTGCGCGACCACGGCTCCGAGCGCAAGTACCGGCACGAAATCATCGGCTACAACTTCCGCCTCGAAGGCATCCAGGGCGCGGTGCTCAATGTGAAGCTCAAACACCTGGAGCGCTGGAACCGAATGCGTCGCGAGCACGTAGAACGCTATGGCGAACTGTTGAGTGGGAGCAATCTCGCCCTGCCGCGCGAGCTGCCGTACGCCGAGCACGTCTACCACCTTTACGTCGTGCAGGCGGACGGGCGCGACGCGCTGCAAAAGGCTTTAAGCGAGGCGGGCGTGCAGACCGGGATTCATTACCCCGTGCCCGTTCACCTGCAACCGGCCTACTCTTTTCTGGGCCATAAGCCGGGCGACTTCCCCGAAGCCGAGCGGCAGGCGGCGCGCGTGCTCTCGCTCCCGATGTTCCCAGAATTGACGGAAAAGCAGATAATGCACGTCGCGGAAACCGTCCGGCGATTCACGGAGAAGAGATGAGTCCTATCACCGTCGGCGTCATAGGCTGCGGCTACTGGGGGCCGAACCTGCTGCGCAACTTCGCGGAGAACGAGCGCGCGGCGCTTCGCTGGATGTGCGACGTGGACACGAAGCGCCTGGAGTCCCTCGGCCGGCGCTACCCCTCGGCGCGCACGACGACCGACTGCACGCGCCTCCTGGCCGACCCGGAAGTGGACGCGGTCGCCGTCGTCACGCCCGTCCGCACGCACTACGATTTCGCCAAACGGGCCTTGCAGGCGGGCAAGCACGTCCTGGTCGAAAAGCCCTTCACGGCGAACTCCCGCGAGGCCGAAGAGTTGATCGAGCTGGCCGAGAGGGGCGGGCTCGCGCTGATGGTGGACCACACGTTCATCTACACGGGCGCGGTCCGCAAGATCAAAGAGATGGTCGCCGGCGGCGAGTTGGGCGATTTGCTCTACTTCGACTCGACGCGCATCAACCTCGGCCTCTTCCAGCGCGACATCAACGTCGTCTGGGACCTCGCGCCGCACGACCTCGCCATCATGGACTACCTGCTCGACCGCAGGCCGCTCAGCCTGACGGCGACGGGCAGTTGCCACGTCGAGCGAGGCATTGAGAACATAGCCTACGTGATGCTGCGCTTTCCCGAAGAGTTCATCGCGCACTTTCATTTCAACTGGCTCTCGCCCGTCAAGATTCGCCGCACCCTGATCGCCGGGAGCAAGAAGATGGTCGTCTACGACGACATCGAGCCGACGGAGAAGGTGCGCGTCTACGACAAGGGCGTGCTGGTCGCGGAGGCCGCGGACCCCGAGGTCGCGTACAAGACCCTGGTCAGCTACCGCACGGGCGACGTGTGGGTCCCGAAGCTCGACTCGACCGAGGCTTTGCACTACGTCTGCGACGAATTCCTGAGCGCCATCGCGGAGAAGCGCCGCCCGCTGACCGACGGCCAGTCCGGCCTGCGCGTCGTGCGCCTGCTCGAAGCGGCCCAGCAGTCCATCAGCCAGGACGGCCGCGTCATAAAGCTTTAACTCTTCATCGCGCCCTCGCGTGAAGATTTAGTCTCACGCGAGGGCGCGATGAAGAAACTTGGGACATACGGATGAGGGATTTTTGATGAGCGTGGCCGAGAAGCAGAGTGAGCCGAGGATGAGAGTGCCGCTTCTGGATTTGCAGGCGCAGTACGCGCCGCTCAGGGACGAGATGCAGGAGGCCGTCCGGCGCGTGATGGACTCGCAGCAGTTCATCCTCGGGCCGGACGTGGCCGCGCTCGAAGACGAAATCGCGCGCTACACGGGCGCGCGCCACGCCGTCGCCTGCGCCTCCGGCTCGGACGCCCTGCTGCTGGCCCTGATGGCGCTCGACGTGGCGGAGGGCGACGAGGTCGTCACCACGCCTTACAGCTTCTTCGCGACCGCCGCGTCAATCGCGCGGCTCGGCGCGCGCCCCGTCTTCGTCGACATAGAGCCCGCCTCCTACAACCTTGACGTTTCGAAAATCGAGGCCGCCATCACCGAGCGCACGCGCGCCGTCCTCCCCGTGCACCTCTACGGCCAGTGCGCCGAGATGGACGCGCTGACGGACGTGAGCCTGCGGCACGGCCTTCCGGTCATAGAGGACGCGGCGCAGGCCATAGGGGCCGAGGACCGCGCGCGGCAGGCGGGGGTGATGGGCGCAATCGGCTGCTTCAGTTTCTACCCGTCGAAGAACCTGGGCGCGGCGGGCGACGCGGGGATGATGACGACCGACGACGACGCGCTCGCGGACCGCCTGCGCGCCCTGCGCGTGCACGGCAGCCGCGTGAAGTATCATCACGACCTGCTCGGCGTCAACAGCCGCCTCGACTCGCTTCAGGCCGCCGTCCTGCGCGTCAAGCTGCCGCACCTGGACGCCTGGTCCGACGCGCGGCGCGCGAACGCCGAACGCTACGACCGGCTGTTCGAGGACGCGGGGCTGGCCGAGGAGATCGGCCTGCCCTTCGTGCGCGACGGCGTGCGCCACATCTTCAACCAGTACGTCATACGCGTCCGGGGCGGCGGGCGCGACGCGCTCGCGGAGCACCTCAAGCAGAGCGGCGTCGGCACGGACGTCTACTACCCCATCCCCCTGCACCTGCAAGCCTGCTTCAGTTACCTCGGCCACCGGCCGGGCGACTTCCCCGAAGCCGAGCGCGCCGCGCGCGAATCGCTCGCCCTGCCCATCTATCCTGAGTTAACCGCCGAGCAGCAGAACTACGTGGTCGAGAAGATTCGAGAGTTTGTAAGGTAGGAAATCGACAGGGATGGACAGGCTGAAAGCAGTTGATGAACGATGAATGCGGAATGATGAATTAAAGACAAATGTTCTTTAATTCATCATTCCTTCATTCTGTCCACCCTTGTTCGAACCCGGTTTTAGACCGTGCCCCAGCGGACTTTATTCGTCGCGGCGGTCCCGTCGGCGGGGTGGCGTGCGAGTTCCTGGCGTGCGAGTTCGAGGTCGTGCTCGGTCATCAGGCGCACGAGTTGTTTGAAGTTCACTTCGGGCTCCCAGCCCAGGCGCTCGCGCGCCTTGGTGGCGTCGCCGAGGAGCAGGTCGACTTCGGCCGGGCGGTAGTAGCGCGGGTCCTGCTCGACGTACTCGTGCCAGTCCAGGTCAAGCATCCCGAAAGTCTCGTCCAAAAATTCGCTGACCGAATGCGTCTCGCCCGTGGCGATGACGTAGTCGTCCGGCTCGTCCGCTTGCAGCATCAGCCACATCGCCCTGACGTAGTCTTTGGCGTAGCCCCAGTCGCGCCGCGCGTCCAGGTTGCCGAGGTAGAGCTTGTCCTGTAGCCCTAGCTTGATGCGCGTCGCGGCGCGCGTGATCTTGCGCGAGACGAAGGTCTCGCCGCGGCGCTCGCTTTCGTGGTTGAACAGTATGCCGTTGCAGGCGAACAGCTCGTAGGACTCGCGGTAGTTGACCGTGATGTAGTAGGCGTAAGCCTTCGCGCAGCCGTAGGGCGAGCGCGGGTAGAAGGGGGTCGTCTCGGTCTGCGGCGTCTCCAGGACCTTGCCGAACAACTCGGACGAGGAAGCCTGGTAGAACTTCGGGCGGATGCCCGTCTCGCGGATGGCTTCGAGGATGCGGACCGTGCCGAGGCCAGTCACTTCGGCCGTGTACTCGGGCACGTCGAAGCTGACGCGGACGTGGCTCTGCGCGCCGAGGTTGTAAATCTCGTCGGGCTGCACCCTACGCAGGATGGTGTTGAGCGAGCTGGAGTCGTTCAGGTCGCCGTAGAACATGCGCAGCCGCGTGTTCGGCTCGTGCGGGTCCTGGTAAAGGTGGTCGATGCGGTCCGTGTTGAAGGAGGAGGAGCGGCGGACGATGCCGTAAACCTCGTAGCCTTTTTCGAGCAGCAACTCCGTCAGGAACGAGCCGTCCTGCCCGGTGATGCCAGTGATGAGAGCGCGTTTCGTCATAAAAAGAAGAACACCTGTCTAAAGATAGTTTTCGTCGGTATAGAGAGCGTTTGGCCGAACTCACGAACTCGTTACGATAGCTAATGACGTGATTTTCGGCAAGCAGGGAGGAGTCTCTTTGTTTGGGGGCGCAGGTCAGTACCGCCTGCCGCAAGCGGGCGGTACTGACTTACCGGCGCATTACCGAATCAATTACGGCCCGGTGCCCGTGAAGCTCGTCGCCGCGCCCGCAGGGGTGTGGCCGCCCAGCTTGGCGACATCGTGTTCGGCCGGGCTGAAAGTCAGGCCGGTCCTGGCGGGCTTGAGCGTGTAGTTGCGCCCCGCCGGCAGGTCCGTGAAGAGGTAATAGCCGAGGCTGTTGGTCTGCGCGGTGCGCGCGGGGAAGCCAGCGGGCACGGGGCTCGTCAGCGTGACCGTCACCCCGCCGAGGCCGTGCGTAGTGCCCGCGCGCGTCACGCGCCCGCCGACCGAGTAGACCTTGACGGGGAAGTTCACGCCCGGCCGGTCGGCCGAGAGGTCCGCGAGCGGTTGACTGGCCGGCGCGAACTGATACCCGAGTTTCGACGGCGTCACCGTGTAGCTTCTGCCCGCGGGGAGGTTGGGGAAGGAATACCTTCCCTCGGCGTCCGTCGTCGTCATCCTGGCGGCGAAGCCGGTCGGGGCCGGGCTCTCAAGCTTCACGGTCACGCCGCCCAGGCCGACGCCGCCGAGCCTGACCGCGCCGCTCACGGTGTAAGTCTTGAGCGAGGCTGTGAAGTTCGTCGCCGGCCGGTTCGCCGTCACGTCGAGCAGGACCGCCTGCTCTGGGCCGAAGTCGTAGTCGGGCAGCGAAGGCGTCACCCTGTAGTTGCCCGGCGTCGGGACATCGCCGAACGAGTAGTCGCCCGCGCCCGTCGTCGCCACTGTGCGCGGCGCGAAGCCCGGCCCGCCCGTCAGAGTCATGCTCACGCCGCCCAGGCCCGCGCCCGCCTCTGTGCCAATTGTGACGCGGCCGCTGACGGTGGCCGCCTGCGTCATGAAATTAACGTCCGCCTGGTTCTCGCCGAGGCCGTTAAAGGTCCGCTGGACGGGGTCGAAGGTCAGGCCGCCTTTGGAGGGCGTGACCGTGTAGTCTAAGCCCGCCACGAGGTCCGCGAAGACGTAGCGGCCGTCGCGGTCCGTAAGAGCCGTCCGGCTTTGTGGGCCTTCGAGCGTGACGGTGACGCCCCTGAGGCCGGCCGCGCCGTCGCGCGTCACGCGCCCGCTGATGCCGACCGAATCGACGAACTTCATGAGGAACACGTCAGAATCGCCCTGATACCCCTGGGACTGATTCTTCCTCGGCAGGTCGGGCGAAGACGTGGTGCCCGCGACGTAAACGCCGCCGGCCGAGTCCACCGCGATGGCGCTGCCCTCGTCGGCGCGGCGTCCGCCGAGGTAGGTGCTGTAAACGAGCGAAGCTTCGCCCGAAAGGCGCGGGTTGAACTTCGCGACGAAGGCGTCCGCCCCGCGCCGGTCCGTCAGGTACTGATTCTTCGTCGGGAAGTCGGGTGAATTAGTTGAGCCGGTCACGTAGATGTTGCCGGACGAGTCCACGGCGACGCCCAGGGCGCTGTCGCGGCCGCTCCCGCCCAGGTAGGTGCTGTAGCGTAGCGCCGACGGCCCCGAGCGGTTCGTGTCCAGCTTCAGCACGAAGCCGTTGTAGTTGAAGTTGTCGCCCGTGTGTATCTGGTACTGATTCTTCGTCGGGAAGCCGGGCCCGCGCGTCGAGCCGGCCACGTAAACGTTGCCGTCCGCGTCCGCGGCGATGCTGTTGGCCCAGTCGTAGCCCTCGCCGCCGAGGCACGTGCTGTAGAGGAGCGAGGCCGCGCCCGAGCGGTTCGTGTCCAGCTTCGTGATGAAGGAGTCCAGGAGCCCGCCGTGCGGCTGGGCCGGGTTGAGCTGCGGGAAGTCCGGCGAGCAGCCCGTGCCCGCCACGTAAACGACGCCGGGCGGGCCGGCGGCGACGATGTCGGAGGCGTACTCCTCGCCGTCGGCCGCGCCGTGCAGGTAGGTGCTGTAGGCGAGCGAGGCCGCGCCCGAGCGGTTCGTGTTCAGCCGCGCGACGAAGACGTGGAAAATGAAAGTGACGCCATCGGGGCCGTCGTAGTCGTAAGGGCTCGGCTGGAACCTCTGGAACGGGTCCTTGAGCGGGAAGTTCTTGGAAGCGGTCTGGCCCACGACGTAGGCGATGCCGGCGGAATCGGCGGCGATTTTAACGCCCCTGTCGGCGTAGCTGCCGCCCAGGTAAGTGCTGTAAACGAGCGGGTCCTCGAACCAGATGTTTGTGTCTATTTTCGTCACGAAGGCGTCGTTGACGTTCGTCCAGTGGTTACTCGGGTAGGACTGAAACTCGTTCTTCGTCGGGAAGTCTGTCGAGTAGGTTTCGCCCGTCACGTAAACGACGCCGGGCGAGCCGAGGGCTATGCCGCCGGCCCAGTCGTCGCTGAAGCCGCCCACGTAGGTGCTATAGAGGAGCGCGTCCTCGCCGGAGCGCTTCGTGTCCAGCTTGGTGACGAAAACGTCGGCGCTGCCCCAATATGGCCGGTAGTAGCCCTTTACAGGGAAGTCGTACGAATGGGTGTAGCCCGTCAGGTAAGCGATGCCGGCGGAATCCACGACGAGGTCGTAGACAAAGTCGCCGTTTGTGCCGCCCAGGTAGGTCGAGTAGGTCAGGACGGGGTCAATCACCAGGGGCTTCGCGCGGTCGTACTCGCCGACCTCTATTCGGACCTCGCGCCCGCCCCCGAGCACGTACCGGCTCGCGACCTCCTTGCGCTCGTTCCCTTCCCCCTGATAGGCGACGGGCTTACGCTGCCTGACTTCCCCTCCGTCGGCCGTCTTCAAGACCAACTCGCCCGTCGCGCGCTCCACCTTCACGCTTCCAGCGCCCGCGAACTCCAACGCGATTTGTCGCGTGTCCGCGCCGGGCGCGACCTCGAAGTCGTACTCCAACTGTCCCTGCTCGCCGTGGTAGACCATGTCCACGCCGGGGTAGACCTGCGCATACCTGACGCGCCCGAAGCGCTCGACATTCGTCCGCCACTTCTTCGGGTCGTTGCCCTTGAAATAGTCAGTACGCGCCTTCGTCCTGCCCTCGCCCGTGACGGCGGGCGCGGGGTTGGCCCCCTTCAGCTTCATACGCAGGACGGTCGCCGTCGGTTGGCGGTCGGCTGCACGCGTCTTGTGCCCGCGGCGCAATTCTTCTTTCCGGCCGCGCGGGTCGTCCACACGCCCGCGCGCGCCCGCCCCCGGCTTCCACAGCGAGAAGACCGCTTCGGTCGGCGTGAGGAAGAGCGTGTAGGCGGAGCCGCGCGCCAGGTATTTGACCTCAGCGTCCGCCTGCCCGCGGTTCTCCTCAAAGCTCAAAGGGAGTTTACTGAAAGTCTCGCCGACGCGGGCTCGCGTCGCCTCGTCAACCAACGCGGCCTTCGGCGCGCTCTCCTTCTCAGGTGGCGCGGCGTTGACGGGCGAAGGCGGCAGAGGCTTGTCAGAGGCGCGGCCCGGCCGGGTCGTGAGCGCGGTCAACCCGGTCACGAAGAGAGACCAGGTCAGGGCGAAGGCGGCCAGTTTTCTGAGACGCTGTGAGGCGGCCATTTCGATTCTCCTTTGCCGAGAGGGGGGCCATCCCTTCAAGCCGGCGGCTGAGGCTACACTTTTCGAGGGTGGATGGACGAATCGCGCGCTTCCGTTAAGGGCGCGTGACGCGGCCGAGCATATGAGCATCGCCCGCCGATGTCAAGAAAGTTTGCGACCGCCTCGGGGCGGGCCTCATTTCGCAGTCCTGTCCATTTTTGATAACATGCCCCGTCAAATTTGAGGACGGGCGAACTAATTGATGGACACTTCTAATTTCCCCTACAAGAAAGTCGTGGTCACGGGCGGCGCGGGCTTCCTCGGCCGCTTCCTGGTGCAGAAACTGCGGGACGCGGGCGCGGAGGTCTTCGTGCCGCGGAGCAAGGATTACGACCTCGTCAAAAACGAGGGCGTCATTCGTCTGCTCGAAGACGCGCAACCCGAGATGGTCATACACCTCGCCGCGGTCGTCGGCGGCATCGGCCACAACCAGAAAAACCCGGGCCGCTTCTTCTACGACAACCTGATGATGGGCGTGCAACTGATAGAGCAGTCGCGCCTGCGCGGCGTGAAAAAATTCGTCGCCACCGGCACGGTCTGCGCCTACCCGAAGTTCACGCCCGTGCCCTTCAAAGAGGACGACATCTGGAACGGCTACCCCGAGGAGACCAACGCGCCCTACGGCTTGGCGAAGAAGATGATGCTCGTCCAGTCGCAATCCTACCGCGAGCAGTACGGGTTCAACTCCATCTTCCTGCTCCCCGCGAACCTCTTCGGCCCCTTCGATAATTTCGACCTTGAGACTTCGCACGTCATCCCCGCGCTGATTCGCAAGTGCGTCGAGGCGCGCAGGAGCGGCGCGCCCTACATAGAGGCGTGGGGCTCGGGCGGCGTCTCGCGCGAGTTCCTCTACGTGGAGGACTGCGCCGAGGGAATCTTCCGCGCGGCCGCGAGCTACGACGAGAGCCTGCCCGTCAACCTCGGCAACGGGCGCGAGGTGATGATCCGCGAGCTTGTCGAGACGATTGCCAGGCTCACGGGCTTCGAGGGCGAAATCCGCTGGCAGGCGTCCAGGCCCGACGGGCAGCCGCGCCGCCGCCTCGACGTGACGCGCGCGCTCGAAAAATTCGGCTTCCGCGCCCAGACCTCACTCGAAGACGGCCTGCGCCGCACGATTGACTGGTACGAAGAGCAGCAGGCAGCAGGCGGTGGGCAGTAGGCAGTAGTTGATTGCCGGCTGCCTTGCCGCCTGAAAATTAAGGCTCAAGATTACGCATCGAAATTTCTGGCTGCCCACTGCCCACTGCCTGCTGCTCTATGAAGCTGAGCGTCGTCACAATCTCTTTCAACCAGGCGGAGTTTCTGGAGGAGACCATTCGGTCCGTGCTGGGGCAGGGGTACGAGCCTCTCGAATACATCGTCGTGGACGGCGGGAGCACGGACGGGAGCGTTGACATTATTCGCCTGTACGAAGACCGGCTGACTTACTGGGTGAGCGAGCGCGACCGCGGGCAGACGGACGCGCTCAACAAAGGTTTGAAGCGCGCCACGGGCGAGGTCGTCACCTGGCTCAACAGCGACGACCTCTTCGCGGACGGTGCCCTGCACGCGGCCGCGGACTATTTCAGGAAGCACGAAGACGTGGCGCTCGTGCACGGCAAGACCTTGCTCTACGGCGAGAATTTCAAGGAGCGTGTGAAGGGCGCGGAGAGGCGCGACCTGCGCGTGCGCTACCTCGCGGGCATTCCGTTCCCGCAGCCGTCATCCTTCTTCCGCCGCCGTATCCTGGACGAGCAGGGCTACCCGGACGAGGCCATGCACTACGGCATGGACTACGACCTCTTCGTCCGCGTCGCCCTGAACTACGAGATGCTGGCGGTCGAAGACCTCTTCTCGAAATACCGCCTGCACGGCGAGAGCAAGAGCGTGGCGCAGAGCCTCGGCTTCGCCCGCGACTGGGCGAAAGTCTTCAGCAAGGTCTTGCGGTCTTTCGATTTCACAGGCGACCTGATTGACGAGATGCGCGGGCTCGGCCTCTACAGCGAAGGCGACGACCGCTACCGCGTGACGAAGAGTTTCACGAAGGAAGAATTGCGCCGCGCCTTCCTCTACTTTTTGGAGAGCCACGTCTCCTACGACTACGTCGGCCTGGACACGAAGACGGCCGCGCGGCTGGCCTCGTTCGTCAAGACTTTCGACCCGGAGTTTTACCGCGCGTCCGCTCTGGCGCGCGTGCGCTGGCGGACACGTTTTTTGGGCCGGCCGCTCATTAAATACTTGAGGAGCCTCAGAGGTTAATGCCGCTTTTCACCGTCGTCATCCCGACCTACAACCGCGCGGGCTTCATCGTGGAGACGATCAACTCAGTTCTGGCACAGACGGACGCCGACTTCGAGGTCGTCGTCGTGGACGACGGCAGCACCGACGACACGCAGAACGTAGTCCGCCGCGACTTCGGCCAATTAGAGAAGGTCAGGTACGTCCGCCAGGCCAACGCCGAGAGGGGCGCGGCGCGCAACCGCGGCATACGCGAGGCGCGCGGCCGATTCGTCATCTTCCTCGACTCCGACGACTTTATGCGCCCCGACCACCTGAGCACCCTGAGGGAAATCATAGAGGAGCGCCCCGGCGTCAACTACCTCGCGACCAAGTACGAATTCATACGCGACGGGCAAATCTCTTCCGCGGGCCTGGAGGGCATACGCGAGGGCGAGTACGGCACGGACTTCTTCCTGCGCGGCGACCCCATCGGCTCCGTCTTCTGCGTCAGGAAGGACAACCCCAATCTAAAGTTGTTCGAGGAGGACAGGTGTTACGCGACCTCCGAAGACTGGATGTTCCTCTTGCAGAACCTGACCGAGGACAAGATTTTCATCAGGGACAGGGCGACGATGCTCGTCAACGACCACGACCAGCGCTCGATGCGGAGCGACAACCGCGAGGTCATCAAGCGGAAGCTGCTCGCCCTGGAGTGGATTAAGCAGAACGTCCCCCTGACCGCGAGCCAGATAAAAATCCTGGAGGGCCACACGCACTACTTCTGCGCGATTCACAGCTACCTGGACAACAACCGCGGGGACGCCTTCCGGCACATCTTCCGCTCGCTGAAGCGCGGCGGCGCGAGCCTCCCCCTCGGCGTCCTTTTTATCAAGAGCCTGCTCGGCCGCGGGTTCGTGCGGAAGCTCGCCGGGCGCGGGCGTCGGCAGGGCGCGTCCGCGCCCGCCAACTGAAAATTTCACTCCGATGGAACACACGGCGCTCAAGGGAAGGCGCGCGCTCTTTATCTCCTACAACGGGATGCTCGACCCGCTCGGCCAGAGCCAGGTCATCCCGTACCTGCGCGAGCTGAGCCGCCAGGAGGGACTGCGCTTCACGCTCCTGAGCTTCGAGCGCGCTCCGGCGTTCGAGCCGGAGGGCGTCGAGGCGTGCGAGAGCCTGCGGCGGCAACTGGCCGAAGACGACATAGAGTGGCACCGCTTACGCTACCACCAGACGCCTTCGCTGCCCGCGACCGCTTACGACGTTTTCGCGGGCGCGCGGCTCGCGCGCGAGCTCGTCCGCTGCAACCGGATTGAGGTCGTGCACGCGCGCGCCCACGTCCCTGCGGCCGTCGCGCTCTCGCTGAAGAAGAAGTTCGGCGTCAAGCTGATCTTCGACGTGCGCGGGCTGATGGCCGAAGAGTACGCGGACGCGGGTCACTGGCGCGAGGGGAGCTTCCGCTACCGCCTGACGAAGCGCATGGAGCGGCGCTGCTTCGCGGCCGCCGACGGCGTCGTGACGCTGACGGAAACGATTTGGCCCATAATCAAAGAGTGGGACGGCCTGCGCGGACGCCGTGTGGCGCACGAGGTCATCCCCTGCTGCGCGGACCTTGACCGCTTTCGCTTCGACGCGGAGCAGCGGGCAGCGCGCCGCCGTGAGTTGGGCGTCGAAGACGCTTTCGTCCTGGTCTACAGCGGCTCAATCGGCGGGTGGTATCTGACCGAGGAGATGGCGGACTTCTTCGCCGCGCTCTTGAAGGTGCGCGCCGACGCGCACTTCCTCTGGCTCACGCCCGCCGGCCACGACCGCGTTCACGCCTTGATGCGCGAGCGCAACGTGGCGGCCGGCAGTTACACGGTGCGTGCGAGCGCGCCGCGCGACGTGCCCTCTTACCTTTCGGCGGCGGACGCGGGGGTGGCTTTCATCAAGCGCTGCTTCTCGAAGCTCGCCTCGTCGCCGACGAAGACGGCCGAGTACCTGGCGTGCGGGCTGCCCGTCGTCATCAACGCGGGCGTCGGCGACTCCGATCTCCTGATAACGGAGGAGCGAGTCGGCGCGCTCGTCGCGGACCTGAACGAGGACGGCTACAGGCGCGCGGCCTCCGAACTGTTCGGGATGCTCGCGGACGTGGAAACTGTGCGCGCGCACACGCGCGGCGTCGCCGAAAGACTCTTCGACGTGCGCGGCCTCGGCCTTGAGCGCTACGCGCGCCTTTATGCTACCGTTTGCAGCCGATGAAAGTTCTAGCCCTGGCCTCGTACCCGGTGGAAGCGGCGGCGACGCGCTACCGGCTGACGCAATTCGTCGGGCCGCTTCGTGAGCGCGGGATCGAGTTGGACGTGCGCCCGTTCCTCAACTCGCGGCTCTTCGCGTCGCTCTACAGGCGCGAGCAGTTGCCGCGCACGGCCGCGGGGCTCGCCGCCTCGGCCTTCAGGCGCTTCGCCGACGTGGCGCGCGCGCGGGGCGCGGACGTGGTGCTCGTCCAGCGCGAGGCGATGATGTTCGGCCCGCCCGTCGTCGAGTGGCTGACGACCCGATGGGGCAAGCGCCCGATGGTTCTCGACTTGGACGATGCGACTTACGTCTCCTATACTAGCCCGACGTACGGGCGGCTCGGGAGCGCCCTGAAATGGTTCAGCAAGACGGACGACCTGATTCGCTGGGCCAAAATCGTGACCTGCGGGAACCGCCACATCGCGGAGTACGTCTCGGGCAAGGGCGCGCGGGCGCGCGTCATCCCGACGGTCGTCGACACCGAGCGCTTCCGCCCCGCGGTTGCTGAGCCCGCGCGCGAAGGCCCCCCGGTGCTCGGCTGGGTCGGCACACACTCTACCTTTCAATACCTGAAAGCAATCTTCCCTGCCTTGCAGGAGCTCTCGCGCTCGCACCGCTTCCGCCTGAAGGTCGTCGGGGCCGGCACGCGCGAGATTGATTTGCCCGGAGTCGAAGTCGAAAGCCTCGACTGGAGCATGGAGCGCGAGATAGCGGATTTTCAGTCGTTCGACGTGGGGCTCTACCCCATCGTCGCCGACGAGTGGTCGCTCGGCAAGTCCGGCTTCAAGGCCATACAGTACATGGCCGTCGGCATCCCCTTCGTCGTCTCGCCCGTCGGCAGTTGCGCCGAGATAGGCGAGGAAGGCCGCACGCACCTCGCGGCCGCGGGCCAGGGTGAGTGGGCGGCCGCGCTCGGCGAACTCCTTTCGAACGAAGAGAGGCGGCGGCTGATGGGCGAGGCCGGGAGGCGTCATGCCGTCGAGCACTACACCGTGCCGATTCAGGCGGACAAACTGGCACAGGCGCTGCGGGAGGCGGCCGGGAAAAATAACGGTGGATCGTGAATGGTAAATCGTGAATCGAAAAAGAAAGGCCGTTCTTCTATTCACGATTCGCGATTCACGATTCACGGCTTTTAAGAGATGGAAGAGCGACACGACGAGGTCAAGCCGTTCGCCGCGGCGCGCGAGGCGTCAGCCGCGGCTGGCGTGCGCGTGCGCGCCGCGCGCTCTGCGGGCCTCAGGGGCAAGCTCCGCCTGCTCGACCTGCTGCTCATCGCGCTGCTCCCGTCGTCGCTGAAGCGCGCGTTCTACCGCCTCTTCTACGGCTACAAGATAGGCAAGCGCGTGCGCATCGGCCTGAGCATCATCGACGCGGACGAGTGCGTCATCGCCGACGACGTTTCCATCGGGCACTTCAACGCCGTCCTCGGCGTCAAGCGCCTGAGCATCGGCGACCACGCGCGCATCGGCCACCTGAACATCCTCCGCGGCGGCGACGAGATACGCCTCGGGCGCTACGTCGAGATCATACGGATGAACGAGATCAACTCCATCACGGAGCCGGACGTGGTCAACCCCGTGGACCCGCGCTTCATCCTCGGCGACGGGAGCGTGGTCACGACCGGGCACAAGATAGATTTCACGGACACGGTCGAGATCGGGCGGCGCTCCATCATCGGCGGCCGCAACTCCAGCCTCTGGACGCACAACCGCCAGCGCACGCGCCCCATCAAAATCGGCTCGTTCGCCTACGTCGGCTCGGAGATTCGCATCGCGCCGGGGGGTGCCGTCCCCTCGCGCTGCGTCGTCGGCATAGGGTCCGTCATCACGAAGCCGCTGACCGACGAGATGCACCTGATCGCGGGCGTCCCGGCCGAGGCCGTCAAGCCCCTGAGCAAGGAAGACCAGTTCTTAATCGAATACAAGACGCGCCCCGATTTGCCCGACGACGTGTGAAAGGCAATGCGGAATGATGAACGCGGGATGAAAGACAGAAGGCCTTTTCATTCCGCGTTCATCATTCCGCATTCATCATTTCCCCTGATGTCTACTCTGAGGTTATCAGTCGTCAGTTTCGGGCTGCGCGTGGCGCTGGTGCTGGTGGTCGTAGTGAACGCGCTCTTGCTGGCGCGCAAGCTCGGGCCGCTGGAGTTCGGGAAGTACTTCCTGCTCGTCAGGCTCGTCTCCGTGCTGGCGGCGCTCGCCGACTTCGGGCTCTCGCAAAGCGCGAACGCCTTCTTCGGCCGCTACCGCGAGTGGGGCCGCTACCTGCACCGCACCGTGCTCGGGCTCATCCCCAGGTTCTGGCTCGGCGTGACGGCCGTCGGCGGCGTCATCGTCTGGCTCGCGGGCGACCGGCTGCTCCCGAACTTCCCGCACGCGCTCGCGCTCATCGCCTTCGCCATCCTGCCGCTCTCGCTCTACGCGAACCTCTGGAACAGCATGATGATCGGGGTGGGGCGCGTCTGGCGCGTCAACGTCGTGCAGCTCGTGATGTGCTCGCTCTCGCTCGCGCTGACTCTCATCTTCGTGGTCGCGCTCGGCGGCGGCGTGATGGCGGCCGCGCTCATCTACCTGGCCCTGATGCTCGTCCAGTTCGTCGTCATGCTCTGGATGGCTTTCCGATTGAACCCGGACGGGGCGACGAATGAGCCGCCCGCGGACCTCCAGCGCCAGATGCTCCACTTCGGCCTGCGCGGCTACGCGGGCTCGCTCTCGGCCCTGCTCTGGACGCGCCTCCCCGTCTTCATCCTGAACGCGACGCACGGCGCGGTCGCCGTCGGCATCTTCTCCGTGGCCCAGCAACTCGTGGAGAAGGCGCTGCTCCCCGTCCAGGCCATGCAGGACGTGATCTACCAGAAGATGTCCGTGCTTTCGAGCCCGACGGCCACGATCGCCATGAACCGCTACCTGCGCATCACCTGGTGGGGGATGCTCGTGGTCGCGCTCATCGGCCTGGCGGTCGTCCCGTGGGTCATCTCGATCCCGCTCGGTCAGGCTTACGCGGGGGCCGTGCCCGTCGCGCGCATACTCCTGCTGGGCACGGCCTTCGCCAGCCTCGCGCTCCTCCTGGACGCCTACTTCATCAACCAGATGCACAGGCCGGGGCTCGTCTCCATCCTGGCCTGGGGGAACGTCCTGGCGGGGCTCGCGCTGGCGCTCCTGATGATCCCCGCGCTCGCCGAGCGCGGCGCGGCCTGGGCGCTCTCGCTCACGCAAATCCTCGGCGCAGTCGTCTACCTCGTCATCTACCTGCGCGTCACGCGGACGCCGCTCGCGCAGTTGGCCTACCTGCACAACAAGGACGTCTCGATGATCCGCGAGCAGGTCGGCGCGATGCTGCGCTGGAAGGAGAGCCGCGGCTGAGCGCCCTCCCAAGAAGGCCCCTGCTTGCGATGCGCGGGGCGGGTTAGTATCATGAGGGGGATGAGGGATGAGGGATGAGGGATGAAGTGAAGGCCCGTTGAGACACTGTTCCGGCGGGCGGCTCACTTGATCCCTCTCGTCCCTCATCCCTCATCCCTCATCCCTTTTTATGAACGCACTGCTGACAATCCTGGCGCTGGTGCTGACGGTCTTGGTCGTGCAGGTCGCGCCGACGCCGGCCTACGGGGCTTCGGCCATCATCCTCTGCGCGGTGCTGGCCGGCATCGCCGGACTCATCATCTCGCAGGACAAGACCGACAAGCAGTTCCTGCTCCGCCTCTTCGTCAGCGGGCTGCTGCTGCGGATGCTCATCGGCGTCATCATCTTCACCTTCCGCCTGCAAGACTTCTTCGGCGGCGACGCCTTCACCTACGACACGCTCGGCTCCATCCAGGCCAGCGCCTTTTACGGCGGCGGCAGCTATTACCAGGGGCTCGTCAAGACGTTCGTCGGCGAGGGCATCGGCGGCTGGGGGATGATCTACCTCGTGGCGGGCATCTACAGCGTGATCGGCCGCAACCTGCTGGCGATTCAATTCATCAACGCCGTGGTCGGCGCGGCCACGGCCCCCATCATCTTCCTCTGCGCCAAACAAATTTTCCAGAACATGCGCGTGGCGCGCATCGCCGCCATCTTCGCGGCCTTCTTCCCGTCGCTCGTGCTCTGGTCGTCGCAGGGACTCAAGGACGGCCCGATCATCTTCCTGCTCGCGCTCTCGATGCTCTGCACGCTCAAGCTGGGCGAGAGGTTCAACGTCAAGTACCTGCTGATCCTGGCCTGCGCGCTCTTCGGGCTGCTGAGCCTCAGGTTTTACGTCTTCTACATCGCGCTCGCGGCCATAGGCATCTCCTTCATCATCGGCATGCGCGCCGTCTCCGCGCAGAGCATCCTGCGCCAGGTGGCGGTCGTCGGCGCGCTCGCCCTCGTCCTGACCGCCTTCGGCGTCAACCGCTTCGCGGGCGTGCAGCTCGAAAAGTACGCGGACCTGAGCCGCATCCAGCGCAGCCGCTCCGACGCCGCCACGACCGCCGGCTCCGGCTTCGCCACGGAGGTCGACGTTTCGACGACCGAGGGCGCGCTGAGCGCCATCCCCATCGGGACGGTCTATTTGTTGTTCGCGCCCTTCCCCTGGCAGTTGACATCGCTTCGTTCGAGCATCACGATGCCGGAGATGATCGTCTGGTGGCTCTCGTTCCCGGCGCTCGTGCTGGGCATCTGGTTCTCAATCAAGTACCGCTTCCGGCAGGTCTTGCCCATCCTGATTTTCACCTCGATGCTGACCATCGCCTACTCGGTCTTCCAGGGCAACGTCGGCACGGCCTACCGCCAGCGCGCGCAGTTGATGGTCTTCTACTTCATCTTCATCGCGGTCGGCTACGTCATCTTCAAGGAGCGGAGGGAGAACCGGAAGCTACAGCGGGAGAGCCACAGGGTAATCAGGCGGCTGAAGTGAGGCCGCGTCTTTCGGAAGTGAGTATCTGACGTGTGTGGAATCGTAGGAATTGCCGGCCCCTTTGAGGGGCCGCCCGTCGACCGCGACCTCGTCGCGCGCATGTGCGAGGCCATACGGCACCGCGGGCCCGACGAGGACGGCTTCTACTTCAACGGCCCCGTCGGGCTCGCGATGCGCCGCCTCGCGATCATCGACCTCGCGGGCGGCCAGCAGCCCATCCCGAACCGCGACCACACGGCCTGGATAGTCTTCAACGGCGAAATCTACAACTACAAAGAGCTGCGCGCGCAGCTCGAAAAACTGGGCCACGAGTTCCGCACCAACAGTGACACCGAGGCCATCGTCCACGCCTACGACGAATACGGCGCGGACTGCCCGAAGCACCTGCGCGGCATGTTCGCCTTCGCCATCTGGGACGAGCGCACGGAGGAGTTGCTCCTCGCCCGCGACCGCGTCGGCAAGAAGCCGCTCCTTTACGCGCAGGTCAAGGGCCAGCTCGTCTTCGGCTCCGAGTTCCAGGCGCTCCTGCTCCACCCGGACGTGGGCCGCGACGTGGAGCGCGACGCGCTTCACTACTACCTCTCGTTCATGTGCGTGCCCGCGCCGCTCACGGCCTACCGCGACATCAGAAAATTGGAGCCGGGCCACACCCTGCGCTGGAAGGCGGGCGAGGTCAGGGTTGAGCGCTACTGGGAGCCGGACTTCAACAAGAAAGTGAAATTGAGCGAGGAGGAGGCGGGCGAGCGCGCCGTCGAAGTCCTGCGCGAGGCCGTGCGCGTGCGCCTCATGTCGGAAGTCCCCCTCGGCGCTTTCCTCTCCGGCGGCATAGACTCTTCGGCGGTCGTCGCGCTGATGAGCGAGGAGATGACGGAGCCCGTCAAGACCTTCTCCATAGGCTTCGACGAGCAGGATTTTTCGGAGCTGCACCACGCGCGTCGCGTCGCCGAGCACGTCGGCGCAGACCACCACGAGTTCATCGTCCGCCCGGACGCCCTCGAAGTCCTGCCGACCCTGGTCGAGCACTACGGCGAGCCCTACGCGGACTCTTCGGCCATCCCGACTTACTACGTCGCGCGCGAGACCCGCCGCCACGTCACGGTCGCCCTGAACGGCGACGGCGGAGACGAGTGCTTCGCGGGCTACGAGCGCTACGCGGCGATGCGAATCGCGGAGAAGTACCACCGGCTCCCCGGCCTCCTGCGCCGCGGGCTGGTCGAGCAGGCGGTCGAGCTGCTGCCCGGCTCGGAGCGCGAGCGCAGCCGCCCGGCGCGCATCAAGCGTTTCATGCGCGCGGCCTCTCTGCCCAAAGTCGAGCGCTACCTGCGCTGGGTCAGCGTCTTCAACGAGGACACGAAAGAAGGGCTCTACACGGAGAGCTTCCGGCGCGAGACGAGGGACGCGCGCGAGGCGAGCATCCTGGAGCCCTGGTTCAGGAGGGCCAACGGCGCGGGCGTCGTCGACGCGACACTGCTCACGGACACGATGACCTACTTGCCGAACGACCTGCTCGTCAAGGTGGACATCGCCAGCATGGCCGTTTCCCTGGAGGCGCGCTCGCCCTTCCTGGATCACCACGTCATAGAGTTCGCGGCGAGCCTGCCGGAGAAGTACAAGCTGCGCGGCCTGACGACCAAGTACCTCTTGAAGCGGGTGCTCAAGCGGCTGCTGCCGGCCGAGAATCTGGAGCGGCCCAAGATGGGCTTCGGCGTCCCCGTCGGCCACTGGTTCCGCAACCAGATGCAGGGCTTCCTGCGCGAAGTCCTGCTCTCGGAGAGCGCGGCCAAGCGCGGCCTCTTCCGCCCCGAAGCCGTCCGCCGCATGGTCGAAGAGCACACGGACGGCCGCCAGGACTTCGCGCACCAACTCTGGTCGCTCCTGATGCTGGAACTCTGGTTTAAGAGATTTATAGATTAGTAGGCAGCAGGCAGTTGGCAGTTGGCAGTTAAGAACGAAGGCGTTTTTCTTTTAACTGCCCGCTGCCCGCTGCCAACCGCCAACTTCTTTTGGAGGTTTCTTTCGTGAAAGGTATCGTACTGGCCGGCGGGCTGGGGACGCGGCTGCGGCCGCTGACGGTTGTGACGAACAAGCACCTGCTGCCCGTCTACGACCAGCCGATGATTTACTACCCGATTCAGGCGCTCGTCAACGCCGGGATCAACGACATCATGATCGTCACGGGCGGCAACAACGCCGGCGACTTTCTGAAACTGCTCGGCAACGGCAAGGCGTTCGGCCTCAAACACCTCAACTACACTTACCAGGAGGGCGAGGGGGGCATCGCCGCCGCGCTCTCGCTGGTCGAGCACTTCGCCACGGGCGAGCCCATCTGCGTCATCCTCGGCGACAACATCATCGAGGGCAACATCCGCTCGGCCGTGCGCGCCTACCGCCACCAGGGCGGCGGCGCAAAAATCCTCCTCAAGAAAGTCACGGACCCGCAGCGCTTCGGCGTGCCCGAGCTGGACGGCCGCCGCGTCGTCCGCATAGACGAGAAGCCTAAGGAGCCCAAGTCGGACTACGCCGTCATAGGCATCTACCTCTACGACTCGGACGTGTTCGACATCATACGCACCCTGAAGCCCTCGGGCCGCGGCGAGCTGGAAATCACGGACGTGAACAACGCCTACATCGAGCGCGAGGACTTGACCTGGGACGAGCTGGAGGGCTGGTGGACCGACGCCGGAACCTTCGAGAGCCTCCTGCGCGCCTCGAACATGGTAGCCGAGACCGGCGCGAACAAGCTGGAGCTGAAACGCGCGGCCGAGGCCGGCGCGGCCAGTTACGGCGTCCAGAAGGCCGAAGTGTAAGCGGGAGTCTTCGAAGGCGGCGGGGGCAACCCGCTCTTCCTGACCTGCGGGGCAAGCTGTCTTGAATCATTCAAGCGCCGCGGCCTCGCGGGTCAGGAGGAGGGGACTGCCCCCGCCGCCTTCGTGCGCCGCCCCCCTGTTTATTGTTCCGCAATTCGGCATTAGTCCCCGGTCCCGCTTTGACAATACCCGCCATTTAACATACATTTCACAACTGTTGCCTGCCTATTAACGGCTCCTTAACGGCTGCTTACTTTTGACCCAGGGAGATAGCGCATTATGTTATTCGGCACGTCCTCTCCACTCGTCGGCACTGATTTGCTCGGTACGCTGATACTGCTCTACACGGACCCCGGCACGGGGACCCTGATCTTACAGTTGCTGGCCGCCGGCCTAATCGGCGCGGCCTTCTACGCGCGCCAGTTCGCCCGCCGCGCCAAGAGCCTCTTCTCGAAGAAGGACGCAGGCGAAGATGTCCCGGCCGCGGAAGCGGGGGAAGTGGGCGAGTCTTCGTCCGACCTCGCGAAAAAGTCCAAGTAGGTTTGGCACAAACGAGGCGGCCGTTTCCTTCCGCGCGCAGCTAACAGTTCATGATTGCCTCCTTCCGTGACCCGGCGGGCCGCCTGCTGATTCTGGACGGCCGTGTGATACGAGTCGTCAAGAAGTCCGCCGAGCCCGACCTCAGAGCCGCCCTCTCTTCCGCCGCCTTAAAAAAATTTCTGGCCGAAGGGAAACTGGTGCGGACGGACTTTCTGGACGCCGACGAGGCCCGCGCCCTGTCCGCACGCGGCGAAGTCGCGTCCGCCCTCGAAGACGGCGACGGGGAGAGCCTCCTCGTTGAGCACGAGCGCGTCCCGTTCGCGAGCTTCCCCTACGAGTGGACGCCCGAGATGCTGCACGCGGCCGGCGAGTTGACGCTCGACCTGGCCGAGCGGCTGCTGCCCTCGGGGATCGGCCTCAAAGACGCGACGCCCTACAACGTCCTCTTCCGCGGGCCGGGCCCCGTCTTCATAGACCTGCTCTCGTTCGAGCGCCGCGACCCGGCCGACCAGACCTGGCTCGCCTACGCGCAGTTCGCACGCACCTTCCTCCTGCCGCTGCTCGTCAACAAACATTTCGGCATCAAGCTGGACCAAATCTTCATGCCCAACCGCGACGGCCTGGACCCCGAGGAGGTCGCGCCGCTCGTCGGGCGACTTCAGGGCGTGCGCCCGCCGTTTCTGACGCTCGTCACGCTGCCGGCCCGCCTCTCGCGCCGTCCCGCGGCCTCGGACCCTTCCATCTACCGCAAGCACACGGCGAGCAGCCCCGAGAAGGCGCAGTTCATCCTGGGCCGCGTGTTGAAGGGCCTACGGCGAAAGCTCGACAGCGTCCGGCCCGCGGGCGCGCGCGCCTCGGCCTGGTCCGACTACATGGAGCAGAACAGGTACACGGAGGACTACTTACCGCTCAAGGAGCAATTCGTCCAGAAGGCTCTCGACGAGGCGAAGCCGCGCCGGGTTTTGGACGTGGGCTGCAACACGGGCCACTTCAGCGAACTGGCCGCGCGGGCGGGCGCGTCTGTGGTCTCGATAGACTACGACCCCGTGGTGGTCGGCAAAACGTGGGCGCGAGCGTCGGCCGGGAAGCTGGACATCCTGCCGCTCGTGGTCAACCTCGCGCGCCCGACCCCCAGCCTCGGCTGGCGCAACATGGAGAACTCCTCCTTCCTCGACAGGGCCGTGGGCTCCTTCGACGGCGTGCTCATGCTCGCCGTCATACACCACATGCTCGTCAGCGAGCGCATCCCGCTCGAAGAGATTATGGGCCTGGCCGCGCGGCTGACCACGGACCTGCTGGTCGTCGAGTACGTCGCCCCCGAAGACCCCATGTTCCGCCGCATCGCGCGCGGGCGCGACCACCTGCACGAGTTCCTGACGCGCGAGTACTTCGAGGCGGTCTCCGCACGGTTCTTCGAGATCGTGCGCTCGGAGCAGTTGGGCGACACGCCCCGGCGCATCTACATGATGCGGAGGAGACAAGTTGTCTAAGACCACGAAGGACGGGCTCGTCGCCCTCTCGCTCGCCAACCTCTGCTTCATGGGCGCGTGGGTCGTCCTCCTGAACCCGCGGCACTACACCTACTACCACTGGAAATATCATCCCGGCTTCCTGGAGTACGCCGCGCTCCTGATCGACGTGCTGCTCCTGGCCGCGCTCTTCTGGGGCGCGGCGACCCTGGCGCGGCGCACGGGCAACCGAATCCTCGTCTGGGCCGTGCGCTGGGCGTTTCTCCTGTCGCTCATCATCCCGCTCAACGACCTGCGCCAGCAGCTCTTCGACCCGCTCGCCCGCGGCCGCAAGAGCCTGGTGGCCGCGCTCGTCCTCTTCAGTGTGTTCGGGCTCGTCGTGCTGGCGGCCGCGGCGCTGAAGAAGTGGCGGCTGAAGATCATCAGAACCGCTTACGTCGCCGTCCTGATTCTCTCGCCCTTCGCCGTCGTCACGCTCTTGCAGGGCGCGTGGCTCACTTACAAGTACCGCGACAACGCGGCCCACGCGGCGGACGCGCCGCCCGCCCCGCGGCTCAACCAAAAGGACGCGCCGCGCGTGGTCTGGATTGTTTTCGACGAGCTTGATCAGCGCGTGGCCTTCACGGGCCGCGCGGCCGGACTCGAACTCCCCGAGTTGGACCGCCTGCGCGGCCAATCGCTCTTCGCCACGAACGCCTACCCGCCGTCGAACCAGACGCTGCTTTCGATGCCCTCGCTCGTCACGGGCAAGGTGGCCCTGACGGCCATGCCCGAGCGCCCCGACGAGTTGATGATTCGCTACAAGGGCGAGCAGGAGAGCGTGCCTTTCAGCGCGCAGCCGAACGTCTTCGCGGACGCGCGCGCCGCGGGCTTCGACACGGCGCTCGTCGGCTGGTATCACCCTTATTGCAGGGTCGTAGGCAAGAGCCTGACGAGTTGTTTCTGGGAGCCGACGGTTGACGAAATCAGCCCCCTGCGCGGGCAGCCGACGCTGCTCAAGAGCATGTCCAACTGGGCGGCCCGCAGCCTCTTCAGAATCCCGGGCACGTTCCGCATCTTCCAACCCTGGTACGACAGCGACAGGGCGGAGGACCACACGTTGGAGCAGCAGCACGTCATGGAGCGGGCGACCGGTGTGGCGCGTGACAAGGGCTTCGGCCTCACCTTGCTACACTTCCCCGTCCCGCACCACCCGTTCATCTACGACCGCTCGCGCGGCGCGCTCTCTTCGCGGCCCGACAACACGTACGAAGGGAACCTCGTGCTGACCGACCGCGTGCTCGGCGAGTTGCGCCGCGAGATGGAGGCGGCCGGCCTGTGGGAAGGCACGACCGTCATAGTCTCCTCCGACCACTGGTGGAGGAGCCCGCCGGACGGGAAGATTGACAGGCGCGTCCCCTTCATCGTGAAGCTGCCGGGGCAGCAGGCCGGGACGACCTACGACGAAGAATTCAACACAGTCCTGACGCGGGGACTCATACGGGCTATCCTCGGCGGCGACGTCACTTCGCCCGAGGACGCGGCCGCGTGGCTTGACCGCAACCGCCCCGGCGCGGAGCGGCCCGGCGGCTAGGGACTCGATTCGGCGGCCACTGCGCCTCGCGCCGGGGCTGTTGACATCAAGCAGAATCACTTACAATGTTCGCCGCGATGACAGGGACTGATTCCTCTAGCGGACGCACGCGCGTGGTGAGAATCATCGCGCGCCTGAACGTCGGCGGGCCCGCGCGCCACGTCGTCTGGCTGACGGCGGGCCTCGTCCCCGCCGGCTACGAGACCGTGCTCGTCGCGGGCGTCGTGCCGCCCGGCGAGGACGACATGGGCTACTTCGCGGAGGCGAACGACGTCGTGCCGCACGTCATCCCGCAGATGAGCCGCGAGATTTCACCGCAGGACGCGGTGACGGTCTGGAAGCTCTACAAACTCTTCCGCCGCGAGCGCCCACAAATCGTCCACACGCACACGGCGAAGGCAGGCACCGTGGGCCGCGTCGCGGGCTTCCTTTACCGCTGGCTCACGCCTGCCACGCTGATGGGCCGCCCGCGCCCCTGCCGCTTCGTGCACACGTACCACGGCCACATCTTTCACAGCTACTACGGGCGCGCCAAGACGCGCTTCTTCCTGCTGGTCGAGAAGACGCTGGCGCGCATGTCGGACCGGATAGTCGTCATCAGCCCGCAGCAGTTCCGCGAGATTCACGAGGAGTTCGGCGTGGGTCGCGTGGGCCAGTTCCGCGTCATCCCGCTCGGCCTCGACGCGGGGGTTTTCAGCAACTGGAAAGAGCGCCGCCCGGTGCTGCGCGAGGAGTTGAAGGCGGGCGAGCGTGACGTGCTCGTCGGCATCGTGGGCCGGCTGACCGAGGTCAAGAACCACGCGCTCTTTCTTCAGGCCGCCGCGATTTTCAAAGAGAAGTTCGGCGCGGCGACCGGCGCGCGGCGCGTTTGTTTTGTTATCATCGGCGACGGTCAGTTGCGGAAAGATTTGGAAGAGCAGGCGCGCGCGCTCGGGCTCGCGGACGACGTGCTTTTCCTGGGGACGCGCAGCGACCCCGAGAACTTCTACCCGGCGCTCGACGTGGTGGCGCTGACCTCGCTCAACGAGGGCACGCCGCTGACCTTGATCGAGGCGATGGCGAACGCGCGCGCCTGCGTCGCCACGGAAGTCGGCGGCGTCGTCGACCTGCTCGGCGCGAAGAGCGACGCGAAAACGGCAGCGCCCTGGGCCGTGTGCGAGCGCGGCGTGCGCTCGCCGTCGAAAGACGCCGCGTCGTTCGCCGGGGCGCTGGCCCTCTTAGTTAACGACGAAACCTTGCGCGACGAGATGGGAAAGCGCGGCCGCCTCTTCGTCGAGCAAAGCTACTCGAAAGACCGCCTGCTCGCGGACGTGACCAATCTTTACCGCGAGTTGACAGAAGAAGCCGCAGAGTCCAAAGTCCAAAGTCCGAACGCCGAGGTCAAAAACGAGTCTTCGACTCTGGATAGCATCTAAAAAGGGGAAGAGAAAATTTTGCGAGTCTTGATTACGGGCGGGGCCGGGTTCATCGGTTCGCACCTGGCCGACGCTTACTTGCAGCGCGGCGACGAGGTCTACGCCATCGACGACCTCTCGACCGGCAGCATCGAAAACATCCAGCACCTGAAGACCAACGAGCGCTTCCACTACACGATTGAATCCGTGCACAACCAGCCGCTCGTCGCGGAGCTGGTCGACCAGTGCGACGTGATCTTCCACCTCGCGGCGGCCGTCGGCGTGAAGTTAATCGTCGAGAGCCCCGTGCGGACCATCGAGACGAACGTCCGCGGCACCGAAGTCGTCCTCGCGCTCGCGAACAAGAAGAAGAAGAAGGTGCTCGTCGCTTCGACTTCGGAAGTCTACGGCCTGAGCGACCAGGTGCCGTTCCGCGAGGACGGCAACCTCGTCATGGGCGCGACCACGAAGGGGCGCTGGTCTTACGCCTGCTCGAAGGCGATTGACGAGTTTCTGGCCCTGGCCTACTGGCGCGAGAAGAAGCTGCCGACCGTCATCGTGCGCCTCTTCAACACCGTCGGCCCGCGCCAGACCGGCCAGTACGGCATGGTCATCCCGACCTTCGTCAAGCAGGCGCTCGCCGGGAGGCCCATCACCGTCTACGGCGACGGCAAGCAGACGCGCTGCTTCGGCTACGTCGGCGACGTGGTGGGCGCGCTCGTCAAGTTGATGGATCACCCGCAGTCTGTGGGCCAGGTCTTCAACATCGGCTCAAGCGAGGAGGTGACGATTCTGGAACTGGCACAGCGCGTCAAGGAGCTGGCCGGCTCGGAATCGGAGATCGTCTTCGTCCCCTACGACGAGGCTTACGAGGAGGGCTTCGAGGACATGCCGCGCCGCGTGCCCGACATCTCGAAGGTCAACGCCCTCGTCGGCTTTCGCCCCGAGATGACGCTCGACGGGATTTTGCAGAGCGTCATCAATTTCCACAGCGGGCGGCCCTGACCTTTTGCCCGCCGGGCGCGCCCGACTGTGTCAACCGCGGAGGTGTACGAGATGGAAAGCAGAGATGTCATGCACCGCTGGTTCGAGGAGGTCTGGCACAAGGGGCGCGAGGAGGCCATCGACGAGCTGTTCGCCGAGGAGGGCGTCGCGCACGGGCTCTTCGACGAGAACGGCGAGGAGCTGCGCGGCCCCGCCGGCTTCAAGCCCTTCTTCCGCAAGTTCCGCGACGCCTTCCCGGACATAAACGTCATCATCGAAGACTGCGTCTGCGAGGGCGACCGCGCGGCGGCCCGCTGCCTCGTCCGCGCGACCCACACGGGCGGCGGGTTGGGCGTCGCCGCCACCAACAACCCCGTGGAATTCACGGGCATGTGCATCATCCGCGTCCGCGACGGAAAAATCATCGAGGCGTGGAACAACTTCGACTTCGCGAGCCTCAACCAACAGATAGGTATCGTTTAAATATCCCGTAGGGATGACGTAGAAGGGATGAGGGCTGAGGGCTGAGGGATGAAGTAAAGACGGAGAGCCTTTCATTCATCCCTCATCCCTTTCCCTCGGCCTCTCCCATGGCATGAGGAAACTTTTTCTTCTCGCGGTCTTCGCTTGCGTGCCCATCTTCTCGGCGCGAGTCGCCTGCGCCTGCTCGTGCGGGGGCTACCCCGCGGTCTGCGGGTCGTTCCGGGCCGCCGACGCGGTCTTCGTCGGCTCGGTCCAGAGAATCGAGCTGCCCAAGCCGCAGAAGGACGACGAGGGCAGGGAGTACGTCGCGGGCCAGGTCGCCTACGTCCAGGTCGAGAAAGTCTTCAAGGGGACGAAGCAGACGCAGGTGATTTTCCGCACCGAGGGCTCTTCGTGCGACGCCGTCTACGAGGAGGGCGAGCGCTGGCTCTTCTACGCCTACTACGACAAGAAGAGCGGGAGGTGGAGCACTCACGCCTGCGACCGCAGCACGCGCATCGAATCGGCCGCGGACGACCTGCTCTACCTGCAAGCTCTCCCCGCGTCCGCGCAGAAGACGCGCATCTCAGGCGAGCTGAAGCACTACGAGGACGACCCGGCGAAAGGCTTCAGCCTCGTCAAGAACATCATCGGGGCGAAGGTCACGATCAAGGGCGAGCAGCGTACTTACGAGGTCTACACGGACAAGAACGGCGTCTACGAAGTCTACGGCCTGCCGCCCGGCAAGTACCAGGTCGAGCCGGAGACCCCTCCCGGGCTGAGGCTGCGGTTCCCGATTCGCTTCGGCGAAGTCGCCTACACCGACAAGATGTCGGCGAAACTGGTGCTGAGAGACAAGGGCTGTGTGGCGATGGATTTCCTTTACAGCGCCGACACGAGCGTCAGCGGGACGCTGTTCGGCGCGGACGGGCGCGCGCTGCCGCACGTCTGCCTGAACCTGCTGCCGAAAGGGAAGCCCGCCACGAGGGGCAACTGGAAATTCGACTGCACGGACGAGCGGGGCCGCTACAACGTTGACGAGATACCGCCCGGCGAATACCTCATCGTCGTCAACGACGAGAACAAAATCAGCAGCAACGCCCCGTTCCCCGCGGCCTACTACCCCGGCGTCTTCGAGAAGGAGAAGGCGACGGTCATCACGCTCGCCGCGGGCGACCGGCTCGAAGGCTACGACATACACATCCCCGCGCAGGAGGCGACCAGGGTACTTCGCGGGGTGCTGTTGTACTCGGACGGGCACCCGGTCGAAGGCGAGTTCGTTAATTTCAAAGCCGACAGCGTGAAGGAGGGCTACGACGGCGAGACGAGCATGAAGACCGACGCGCAGGGCCGCTTCTCGCTGACAGTTTTACAGGGGCTCAGGGGCTCGCTCTACGGCGTGATGCTGACCTACGAGGGCGAGTACGCCAACTGCCCGCAACTGGACAAAATCCTCAGGGCGAACGGCCGGAGCACGGAGGTGACGACGAAGCCCCTCAAGATGGAAATCAACAGCGACGCGCAGGACATCAAGCTCGTCTTCCCCTTCCCCCGCTGCGAGAAGGCCAGGGAGTGACCGAGCGCGGCGACGGAATTTTCGGCACAATCCCGGACGCCTCGGCCTGCGGCGTCGTTATGCCATACGGCCCGCGATAGTATATTATTGGCCGTTCTGCGGAACGGGTCGCGTTAGCTCACCGTCGAGGCCGCTCGTTTAAATCACCCTGTGCCACTGCCTGCCTTATGAAGTTGACTAAGAAAATCCGCCGCCTGGCGAACGTGACGCGCCTCTTCGTCTTCGGCCTGCCCAGGTACGCCGTCGGCTCCATCGACGTGACCAACCGCTGCAACCTGCGCTGCGAGCACTGCTACTTCTTCGCCGAAGACCACGCGGGCGAGAAAGAGTTGTCCGTCGAGAAGTGGGTCGAGAAGCTCGAAGAGATGAAGGCCGCGGGCCACCCGATGATGCTCTGCACCTGGGTCGGCGGCGAGCCGATGGTGCGCAAGCAACTGATCGAGGTCGGGCGAAAGTACTTCAAGAACAACACCGTCGTCACCAACGGGACGATGGAGCTGCCGGACTGGGAGGACTGTACGTGGGTCATCTCGATTGACGGGACCGAGGAGGCTTTCAGCCGGATGCGCGCGCCCGGCATCTACCAGAAGATCAAGCAGAACGTCATCAGCCACCCCGAGCTGCGGATTCAAATCTCGTGCGTGCTGACGACCATCACGGCCGACTGCGTCGAGGACCTGGTCAAGGAGTGGGGGCCGATTGCGCGCGGCGGCATCATCTTCGACTTCTTCACGCCCGTCACGAATCTGGACGAGGCGCTCTGGCTCGACTGGGAGAAGCGCGACAAGTTGATTGACCAGATTCTCCTCCTGAAGAAGAAGTACCCCGGCACGATCAACATGCTCGACTCGACGCTCGAATTGATGCGCTCGAAGAACTCTAAGCGCGTGACGGACAACTGCGAGTTCCGCCTGAAGGCTTTCGCGCTCGGGCCGACGGGCGAGCCGAAGGGCAAGTGCATGATGGGCGACAACGCCGACTGCGACCGCTGCGGCTGCGTCGTCCCCTTCCACATGGCGACCCTGAGCAGCCGCCGCCTGATGCTCAAGGAAGGCATCAAGTCCGCCTTCGGCTCGGCCAGGTAAGGGCGCGCGCGACGGACCACGAAATAACACGCGAGGACACGGAGCAAGCTCGGCCCCCTCCGTGTCCTTTCGTGTGACTTCGTGGTTCCCTGTTTTTCTTCTCCCGCCGCTTGATTTGTCGCCGCTAATTTAATAGGGTTTCCAGGTTCACAAACTCGAAAATCACAACCGCCGTGTTCCAGTGATGCCTTTTCAGCCAGTCTATCTCATTCCGGTCGCAGCCTCCTTCGTGCTGGCGCTCGTGCTGACGCCCGTCGTGCGCGCGCTGGCGCGGCGCTGGGGCGCGATTGCCAGGCCGAAGACGGACCGCTGGCACAAAAAGCCCACGGCCATGCTCGGCGGCGTTGCCATCTTTCTCTCGGTCGCCCTCGTCATCGTCGCCTACCTCTTCTTCGTGCCCCCGCGGCCGGACGAGATTCTGAACCACGACCGCGACTACATCTGGGTCGTGCTCGGCGCGAGCGCCTTCCTCTTCTGCGTCGGGCTCGCGGACGACCTGCTCCACGCCAAGCCGTACCAGAAACTGATCGGGCAGATCATGGGCGCGGCCTTCGTCATCTATTATGGGCTGTACCTCCCCTGGACGGGCTCGCCCCCCGTCAACATGGTCATCACCATCTTCTGGCTGATCGGCATCACCAACGCCGTCAACCTGCTCGACAACATGGACGGCCTCTCCGCAGGCATCGCCGCCATCGCCTCGATCTTTTTGGCCCTCAGTTTTCTCGCGAGCCAGCAGCCCACGGAGGCCCTGATGCTCGGGGTCTTCGCCGCCGCGCTGATAGCGTTTCTCGTCTACAACTCGAACCCGGCGACGATCTTCATGGGCGACTGCGGCTCGATGTTCATAGGGTTCTTTCTGGCCTCGACCGCGCTGATGAGCGCGGCGCAGGGCGGGCGCTCGCGCAGCTTCCTGCCCGTGCTCGCCGTGCCCATCCTGATTCTCTTCATCCCGATTTTCGACACCACACTCGTCACCATCCTGAGAAAACTTTCCGGGCGCTCTGTCCGCGTCGGCGGGCGCGACCACACTTCGCACCGCCTGGTCGCTTTGGGGATGTCCGAGCGGCGCGCGGTCTGGATGCTCTACGGGTTCGCGGGGCTCTCGGGCCTGATCGCGATGGTCGTGCGCGAGATGAAGATCGACGTGAGCCTCGCCGCCATCGGAGGCTTCACTGTCCTGCTCACGCTCCTCGGGGTTTACCTGGCGGGCGTCAAGGTCTACGACGAGGACGAGGTCAAGGCGGCGCGCGACAAGCCCTTGTTCGCCTTCCTGGTCGACCTCTCCTACAAGCGCCGCATCTTCGAGGTCTCGCTCGACGTGGTGCTCATCATCCTGGCCTACTACGGGGCCTACGTCCTGCGCTTCGGCCCGATGGAGGAGACCGGCGTGTGGCGCGTCTTCCTGCGGACGCTCCCCGTGCTCGTCTTCATCAAGATGGCGGCGTTTCTGGTGATGGGCATCTACCGCGGCATCTGGCGCTACACGAGCGTTGACGACCTGGTCGTCCACGCGAAGGCCGTCGTCGTCGGCGAGGTGGCGAGCCTGCTCGGCATCCTCTTCGCGTTCCGCTTCGAGGGCATCTCGCGGACGGTCTTCATCGTGGACGCCATCCTGATGTTCATGCTGCTGGCGGGGAGCCGCATGGCCTTCCGCCTGTTCCGGCAACTGCTGCCGACGCAGACGTCGCGCGAGGGCTGTAGGGTTCTGATTTACGGCGCTGGCGACGGCGGCGAGCTTCTCCTGCGCGAACTCATGAACAACCGCGAGCTGCAATACGCGCCCGTGGGCTTCGTCGACGACGACCCCAACAAGAAGGGCAAGGTGATACACGGCCTGAAGGTCTTCGGCGGCAACGGCCGGCTCCGCGACATCTGCCGCGAGCAGCGCGTGGACGAGGTGCTCATCTCCAGCTCCCGCTTCTCCCGCGAGCGCGTCGCCGAAATCCTGCACGACTGCACGGAGGCCCAGGTCGTGCTCAAGCGGATGAGAATCAGGATCGAAGAGGTCAACGACGAATGAAAAGTACTGAGTGCTGAGGACTGAGTAAAGACCAGTCGCTTTTCCTCAGTCCTCAGCACTCAGTACTTCTTTTACCGTGTCTGAATCAACACCCGACCAATTGAAGCTGGTGGACCTGGGGCGCGCGCCGCTCTTGCGCGTGCTGCTGGTCTTGCCGGTCGTGCTGGCGCTCGTGGGCGCCTGGTACGCGACGCGCTGGTACGTGGGCAACTTCGTCGCCGAGTACGCGCCGCAGATCACCTACGAGAACGTCTCGGAGCAGGAGTTGGCGGCGCAGCAGTTGCGGACCGCGGAGACGGCGATGAGGCTCGCGCCGGACGACCCGCAGACGCACTGGGTCGTGGCCGGGCTGAAGAAGAACAGCCTCGACCCGCGCGAGATGGAGGACGCCGTCCGCCACTACGAGGAGGCGGCCCGCCTCTCGCCCAACGACTACCGCCTCTGGGTGAGCCTGGGCCGCGTGCGCGAGCAGGCGGGCGATTCAGCCGGCGGCGAGAAGGCGCTGCGCCGCGCCGTCGAACTCGCGCCCTCTTACGCGGACCCGCGCTGGCACCTCGGCAACCTGCTCCTGCGCGCCGGCCGCGGCGAAGAGGCTTTCAGGGAGTTGACGCGCGCGGCCGAGGCCGACCCGAAACTGCGCCCGCAGATTTTCAACGCCGCCTGGGTCGTCTTCGGCGAGGACGTGGACGCCATCAACCGCGCGGCCGGCGGCTCGGCCGCGGCGCGCGCGGAACTCGCGGTCTACGTCGCCGGGCGCGGGCGCTTCGACGACGCGCTCCGCCTGTGGGCCAGTTTGACGCCGCCCGAGAAGAAGGAGCAGCGCGCGAGCGGCGAGGCGATAGTCAACGCCCTGCTCTCCGCGAAGCGCCACCGCTCGGCGCTCGTGGTGGCGCGCGACATGGGCGGCGCGGACGCGCTCAAGGCCCAGGTCGGCGAGATGTCGAACCCCGGCTTCGAGGAGGACATAGAGGCGACCGGCGCGAGCACGTTCGAGTGGAAAGTCCGCTCGGTCCCGCAGGCCCCGATTGGCCTCGACCCGGCGGTCAAGCACGGCGGGGCGCGCAGCCTGCGCGTGGCGTTCAAGTCGCCCTCGACGCTCGGGTTCGCGAACATCTCGCAGACGGTCGTGGTCGAGCCGGGCCAAGCCTACCGCCTGGAGTTCTACGTCCGCACGAACGACCTGAAGAGCGGGGGGACGCCGCTCGTGGAAGTTTTGGACGCCGCGGACGGCAAGACCGTGCTGGCCGCCACGCCCGCGCTCGCGAACGGCACGCAGGACTGGGAGCGGCAGACGCTGGAGTTCAGAGCGCCGGCCGCGTCCGAGGCGGTGCTGGTACGCGTCCGGCGCGAGACGTGCGGCGACGACGCGGTCTGTCCGATTTTTGGCCTTGTCTGGTATGACGACTTCAATCTCCAACGCGCCGCCGGGGGAGCCGGCGGAAGCGCCGCGGGCGCGAAAGGAAGCGGACCGAAAGCCGCGACCCGTTGAGCCCGTCAGGACGGTCGCGAGTCGCTTCGTCGTCGTGACGCTCTGCCTGGCGCTGGTGCTCTCGGCGCTCGCCTACGGCACCGTGCACTACTGGGCGCTCGCCGTCTTCGAACTCGGCGCGGCCGCCCTCGTGGTCCTCTGGGCCGTGGACGCCTGGCGCAGCCGAACCTTGCGCGTCAGCCGCAGCCTGCTCCAACTGCCGCTCGTCGGCCTCTTCCTGCTCGGACTCTTCCAACTCCTCCCGCTCGGCGGAGGAAGCGGCGGCGCGGGCGACGCGATTTCCGGCACAGCCGCGGGCAGCCTTTCCATTGACCCCTACTCGACGCGGCTCGCGCTCGTGCAGGTGGCCGCTCTCCTGGTCTACTTCGCGGCGGCGCTCGCCTACATCGACAGCCCGAAGCGGCTGCGGCTGGTGGTGCGCGTCGTCACCATCTTCGGCTTCGCGCTCGCCTTCTTCGGACTCATTCAGTACTTCAGCAGCCCGAACAAGATTTACTGGCTGAAGGAGCTGCCGCAGAGCACGCCCTTCGGCCCGTTCTACAACCGCCACCACTTCGCGGGCTACATGGAGTTGACGATGGCGCTCCCGCTGGGCCTGCTCTTCTCCGGGGCCATCGAGCGCGACAAGCGGCCGCTCTACATCTTCGCCGTCGCGTTCATGGGCATCGCGCTCGTCGTCACCAACTCGCGCGGCGGGCTGGTCGCGATGGCCGCCGAGATCGTCTTCCTGCTGATGCTGGCCGGCTTCCGCCGCGGCGACGAAGAGGTGGCCGAGGGCGGGCGGGCGAAGGGGCGGCTGAAGGCTCTGGTCGTGCGCGCGGGGCTCGCGTTCGTGATGGTGCTGGCGCTCGTCGGCGGCGCTCTCTTCTTCGGCGGCGAGGCGGCCTTGAGTCGCCTCGTCGGCACGGTCAACTCGGAGGACCCGACGACCGGCCGCGCGCACTTCTGGAACGTGACGCTCAACATCATCAAAGACCACCCGCTCGTCGGCACGGGCCTCGGCTCCTTCGGCCTGGCCTACACGCGCTACGACACGCGCAACGGCCTTTACCGCCTGGAGCAGGCGCACAACGACTACTTGCAGCTCGCCTCGGACGCTGGAGCGGTCGGCGTCGCCCTCGGGCTGTTCTTCGTCGTCGCGCTCTTCCGCACCGGGCTCGCGCGGCGCGAGACCGAAGACCTGTTCCGGCGCGGCGTCGCCACGGGCGCGCTCGTCGGCTGCTTCGCCGTGCTGGTTCACAGCTTCTTCGATTTCACGCTCCACACGACCTCGAACGCGCTCCTCTTCCTGGTGCTGGCCGCGCTCGCCACCATCAACGGGCGCGTCGAGGAGGGCGGGCAGCAGAGGCGAAGGCGGCGGCGACACCGCTCCGTCCGGCAGCCGGGCATCCCCGGCGTCACCGAAAGCGGCGCTCTGCCCCCGCCCGTTCGTTGAAGTCAGTGCCGCCCGCTTGCGGCAGGCGGTACTGACCCTGACGTATTGCCGAATGACTATGACGACACTGCTTGAGAACATGCGCAACTGGGGGAAGGAGACGGTCCTCAAGACGCTCGACATCAGCATCGAGGAGGCCGAGCCGGAGCGCGTGCGCCTCTCGATGCCCGTGACCGAGCGCGTCCACCAGTACACGGGGCTGCTGCACGGCGGCGTCTCGGTCCTGCTGGCGGAGACGGCCGCGGCCATCGGCGCGGCGCTCAACACGGACCTCGCGCGCTTCACGCCCGTCGGCGTCGAGATCAACGCCAACCACGTCCGCTCGGTCTCGCGCGGGACCGTCACGGCCGTGGCCGTGCCCGTTTACAAGGGGCGGCAGATCACCGTCTGGTCAATCGAAATCCGCGACGACCGCGACCGCCTCGTCTGCGTCTCGCGCTGCACGCTGGCGCTCAAGCCGGGCAGCGCATTATCATCTACGGAGTGAGCGCCGCCGAACACCCACGCGCTTTCGGTTTCAGTGAGAACAAAAAGGAGAGCACGGACGCCCGCCGCGAGCGCCCGGTATCCCGCACGTGACCGACTCGACCAGCGAAGCACAACTGAACACAGTCGCGAAGCTCTGCCTCGACGCCGCCCGCCGGCACGCCAAACCCGACGCGCTCAACACCAAGCGCGGGCCCGACTGGCACCACATCTCGGGAGAGAATTTCGCCGAGCGCGTCCGCCACATCGCGCTCGGCCTCGACGAGATCGGCGTGCGCCGCGGCGATCGCGTGTCGCTCCTTTCGGAGAACCGCCCCGAGTGGTCAATCGTCGACCTGGCGATCTTGAGCATCGGCGCGGTCAACGTCCCCATCTACACGACGCAGGCCGTCGAGCAGGTGCGCTTCATCCTCGAAGACTCTGGCGCGCGCCTGCTCTTCGTCTCCGGCCGCAAAGTCTTCAAGCACGCGCGCCCCGGAATCGAAGCGGTCGAAACGCTCGAAGGCATGATCTTCTTCGACCCGGACGCCTCCACCTCGCAGGCCGAGGGCGCGATGACGCTCGAAGAGTTGGAGGCGCGCGGGCGCGAGCGCGACCGGAATGACCCCGAAGCCTACGACGCGCTTCTTGCGCCCGGCGGCGAAGAAGACCTGGCGACGATCATCTACACCTCCGGGACGACGGGCGAGCCGAAGGGCGTCATGCTGACGCACTCGAACTTCGTCTCGAACATGCTCTCGATAGCCTCGGCGCTCCCCATCTACAACACGGACACGGCGCTCTCCGTGCTCCCGCTCTCGCACATCTTCGAGCGCACCTGCTTCTACGTCTTCTGCTACACGGGCGTCTCCGTCTACTACGCGGCCTCCTTCGACGTGGTCGGCGAGCACCTGCGCGAAGTCCGCCCGACGATCATGACGGCCGTCCCCAGACTTTTCGAGAAGGTCTACCAGCGCATCGTCAAAAAGGGCATGTCGGCGGGCGGCTGGAAGAGCAAGCTCTTCGCGTGGTCGCTCGAAGTGGGCCAGCGCTACGGCGAGCTGAAGGACAAGCGCGAGCCCGTGCCGCCGCTCCTCGAACTCAAGCGCGACCTCGCGAACAGGCTCGTCTTCTCCAAGTGGCGCGAGGGCGTGGGCGGACGCCTACGCTACTTCGTCTCGGGCGGCGCGGCGCTCTCGCCCACGCTCTCCTACGCCTTCTGGGCCGCGGACATTCCCATCCTGCAAGGGTACGGGATGACGGAGACCTGCATCGTCTCCGCGAACCGGCCCGACAACAACAAGACCGGCTCGGTCGGCCTCGTCTTCCCAGGCATCGACGTGACGATAGCGGAGGACGGCGAGATTCTGGTGCGCGGGCCGAACGTGATGAAGGGCTATCACAACCACCCTGAGTCGACCGCGGCCGTCATCCAGGACGGCTGGTTCATGACGGGCGACGTGGGCCACATGGACGGCGAGGGGCACCTCTACATCACCGACCGGAAGAAGGACCTGTTCAAGCTCTCGAACGGCAAGTACGTCGCGCCGCAACTGGTCGAGAGCCTCATCAAGCAGAGCGAGCTGGTCAACCAGGTGGTCGTCATCGGCGCGGGGCGCAAGCAGCCGGCCGCGCTCGTCGTGCCCGACTGGGAGGCGCTGGCCGGGGCCATGTCGGAGGCGGGCGAGCAGAAGCCCGCGACGCGCGCCGAGTGGAGCCGCGACGCCGCGGCCGTCAAGATAGTCCAGAAGGAAGTGGCACAGTTGACGCGCGGGCTCCACGACTACGAGCGCATCCGCCGCGTCGCGCTGCTGCCCGAAGAGTTCTCGATCGACAGCGGCGAGATGACGCCGACCCTCAAGGTCAAGCGCCGCGTCGTGGACGAGAAATACGGCCAGCTCATCGAGGAGCTTTACGGCGGCGAATGAGGCCCGCCCCGACCTCGACTGCCTTGAAGTCACTGGTCCGTAAGTAGTAAACTCCACCGGTGGCCGGACACGCGTCCCACGCCTCGCCTTCACGGCGTCGTGCCCCCGGAATTTGGGCCGCGCCTGCATCACTCGTCTTCACCCCCAAGCGGCCGGTCACGGCCAGGGCTCCCGACTGATTCGACTGTCGAAGCAGCGTCGCGCCGCTTTCCAGTGAAAAGGATTTAGCCATGAGAAAGTATCTCCCACATCTCGTCGTGCTGGTCACGCTGTTCACCGCCGGTTACCTGGCGCTGGCGCAGGTGCAGGAGCGCGGCCCCGTCGAGGCGCGGGACGCGCGCGCCTACGGCGTGCAGGACGGTAACGGCCCCGCGCAGCAAGTCGAGGAGAAGTCGGGCCTGACGGACACGGGCGTCGTCGTCAACTTCTCGAAGCTCGCCAGCAAGGAGGCGCTCGCGCCCTCCGTCTACAAGAAGCCGAAGGTGATACGCGAGCCCGGGCGCGCGCGGCGCAACAAGACCATCCAGGTCGAAGGCGCTCCCGCCGGGGATGACGGGATGGAGGCGGCCGCCGCCGTCGGGGGCACGGAGCCCCTCGCGGCATCGCCCGCGCCCTCTTCGAGCTTCAAGGCGCTCGAAGACAACAACACCAGCATCCCGCCGGACACGCACGGCGCGGTCGGCCCTAACCACCTGATGGTCACGCTCAACACGCAGATGCGCATCCAGACGAGGGCCGGCGCGACCGTCAGCACCGTCTCGCTCGACAGCTTCTTCGCCGCGGTGCCCGGCCCCTGGGAGTTCGGCCAGCCCGGCACCTTCGACCCGCAAGTCTTCTACGACCCGTTCAGCAGCCGCTGGATGTTCGTCGTGGTCGCAGACGGCGACGCCGCGACCTCGGCCATCCTGCTCGCCGTCTCGCAGACGAGCGACCCGACGGGCAACTGGAAGATTTACAAGGCTGACGTGGACTCGGCCGGCACGGCCTGGGCCGACTACCCGCGCATGGGCTTCAACAAGAACTGGATCGTCGTCACGGTCAACATGTTCGCCGTCGCGCCCGCCACGGGCTTCAAGCGCTCCAGCATCTTCGTCTTCAACAAGGCCACGCTCTACAGCTTCGCCGCCGCGGCCAGCTACAAAGTCTTCCACGACGTCTGCAGCGCCGGCGCGAGCTTCTGCGCCTTCACGCAGACGCCGGCCCTGACTTACGACAACGCGCTCAACACCCTCTACCTCGTCGAGGACTGGGACGGGCACACGCAACTCCGCATCAGCAGCATCACGGGGTCGCCGTCGGCACCGGCCTACAGCTCCGCGCACCCCGTGACGCCGCCCGTCTCGGCGGCGAACTCCTGGACGTTCGCCCCCCCCAGCGGGAGCGGCTTCGCGCCGCAGCTCGGCTCGACCGCAAAGATTCAGACCAACGACTCGCGCATCCAATCGGTCGTCTACCGCAACGGCTCGCTCTGGGCCGCGCAGACCATCTTCCTGCCCAACGCGGCGACGCCGACGCGCAGCTCGGTCCAGTGGTGGCAAATTACTCCGGCCGGGGCCATACAGCAGCGCGGGCGCGTCGACGACCCGACGGGCGCGAAGTTCTACGCCTTCCCGAGCATCGCCGTGAACAAGAACAACGACGTGCTCGTGGGCTACTCGCGCTTCTCCTCGCAGCAGTACGCGAGCGCCAACTACGCCTTCCGCGCGGGCACGGACCCCGTCAACACGATAGGGACTGACGTGGTCTTGAAGGCGGGGGCCGCGCCCTACTTCAAAGACTTCGGCGGCGGCCGGAACCGCTGGGGCGACTACAGCAACACGGTCGTCGACCCCCTCAACGACCTGGACCTGTGGACTATCCAGGAGCACGCGGCGGCCGTCTCTGGCGGCTTCAGCCGCTGGGGCACCTGGTGGGGCCGCATCGCGCGCGCGCCCACGACGCCCACGCCCAACATCACCCTCAGCACGGTCACGGCGACGGACGGGAACACAGCCGACGCGGACACCCTGATAGAGCCCGGCGAGAGCAACAACAAGCTCACCGTCCGGCTGAGGAACACGGGCAACGCCGCGGCGACCGCCGTGAGCGGGACGCTGACGAGTCTGAGCACGGGCGTGACCATCGTCTCGGGCCAGGGGACGAAGCCGTACCCGAACCTCGCGGCGTCAACGGGCGCGGGCAACAACGCGACGCCTTTCCTGTTCAACGTCGCGTCCACCTACCCGTGCGGCGTGCCCATCAGCTTCAAGCTGACTGTGACGTACACGGGCGGCGGGAGCCCGGTGACGCTCACCTTCAAGGTCCCGACCGGCAAGCCGGCCGCCGCCGTCACCAAGACGCGCACCGGCACGGCCGTGGCGATTCCAGACAACAACGCCACCGGCGTCAGCGTCCCGCTCGCCGTCAGCGGCTTCACGGGCCGCATCTCCGACCTCAACTTCAAGATCGGCGGGACCACCTGCACGACGGCCGTGAATGCCACGACCGTCGGCCTCAACCACACCTGGGTCGGTGACCTCGTCGTGAAACTGAGGTCGCCGCAGGGGACAGTCGTGACGCTCATCGACCGGATGGGCGGTGGCGACAACGGCGGAGTGAATTTCTGCAACACGACGCTCGACGACGAATCGGCCGGCGCGTCGATTCAGAACACCACGTCGACCCAGGCCCCCTTCACGGGGTCGTTCAAGCCGAACAGCCCCCTCTCGGCCTTCGACGGGCAGAACCCGAACGGCACGTGGACGCTGCTCGTCTCCGACCAGGAAGCGGTCGACACAGGCCACGTGCGCACCTTCTCGCTCATCATCACGGCGTACGCTTGCTCCACCACCGCCTCGATGTCGCCGCTCGAAGCCGAGCAAGAGCGCGTGCTCACCGCCATGATGCTGCCGCCGCAACTCTTCGCCGCCCCGAAGTCTCAAGAGCAGTCTTTGGCTGCGGTGCTCGGCGACGCGTGGGCCACAACACGCGGCGAGGGCTCGGCGCTGCGCGCGTTCCTCATGCCGGGAGCCACGCCCCCGTTGCGCGACTGGTGTCCGATGGACGGCCCCCTGATAGACGGAATAGCCCAGTCCGAGGCGGCAAAGCAGTAGCTCACAGCGTAAGCTGTGGGGACAGAGCATCAAATAAATAGATGAGCCCCGGAGTGGCGAAAGAATCTTTCGCCACTCCGGGGCTCGAATTTTATTCTTGCCTCTTAACTCATGGCTGACGCCCTGGGCTATAAATCTTCCGCCCCCGGCGGGGGTCGGCGTCCGGTCATTCTAGCGCCGAACTCATGTTATATAAGATGCTGCATCATCGGCGGGAACATTCGCGGGGCGGAATGAGTATCTTCTCTGGACGCCAGGGACGCCATCGGAGGAAGAACGGATGAGGGAGCTTTTAGAGGAGACTGCGCGGCGCGCCATCTCGTATCTCGAAACACTCGACGAGCGGAGGGTCGCCCCGTCGCCCGAGGCAATCGCGCGGCTCTCCGAACTCGACGTGCCGCTGCCGGCAGAGCCCGCCTCGCCCGAAGAGGTCATAGAAACGCTGGATGAGGTCTGCGGGCCTGCGACGACGGCGATGGCCGGCCCCAGGTACTTCGGCTTCGTGATAGGCGGCGCGCTCCCCGCGACCTTGGCCGCAAACTGGCTCGCCGCCGCGTGGGACCAGAACACGGGGCTTCATAATTCGACGCCCGCCACGGCCCACATTGAACAGGTCGCGCTTCGCTGGCTCTTAGACCTCTTCGGCCTGCCGTTGACGTGCGCGGGCGCTTTCGTCACGGGCGCGACCACCGCCAACTTCTCCGCCCTGGCCGCTGCGCGCCACGCGCTCCTACAGCGCGCGGGCTGGGACGTGGAGGCCGACGGACTTTTCGGCGCGCCGCCCATCACCGTCATCGTCAGCAACGAATCGCACCCGACGCTCTTCAAGTCGCTGGGGATGCTGGGGCTCGGCCGCAACCGTGTGGTGAAAGTTCCGGTTGATTCGCACGGGAGGATGCGCGCGGACAAACTCCCGCCAATTGACGGGCCGACCATCGTGTGCGCCCAGGCGGGCAACGTCAACACGGGCGCGTTCGACCCGCTGACGGAAATCTGCGAGCGCGCGCACGCGGGGGGCGCGTGGGTCCACGTCGACGGCGCTTTCGGCCTGTGGACCCTGGCCGCGCCGTCCACGAAGCACCTGGCGCGCGGCCTGACGGACGCGGACTCCTGTGCCACGGACTTTCACAAGTGGCTGAACGTCCCCTACGACAGCGGGCTCGCGCTCGTGCGCGACTCGGACGCGCTGCGCGCCGCGATGGCGATCACGGCCGAGTACCTCCCCACGACGAGCCCCTTCCGCAACCCTTCGGACTTCACGCCCGAGTTGTCGCGCCGCGCGCGCGGCGTCGAGGTGTGGGCCGCGCTGCGCTCGCTCGGGCGCGCGGGCGTGGCGGAGTTAATCGAGCGCAACTGCCGCCAGGCGCGCCGCTTCAGTGAGGGCTTGCGGGCCGCGGGCCATGAAGTGCTGAACGAGGTCGTGCTCAATCAGGTGCTGGTGAGTTTCGGGGACGCGGAAGCGACCAACCGCGTGATCGCGGACCTACAGGCGGACGGCACCTGCTGGTGCGGCGGCACCGTCTGGCAGGGGCGCACCGCCATGCGTATCAGCGTCTCCTCCTGGGCCACGACCGACGAAGACATCGAGCGCAGCCTGGACGCCATGCTCCGCATCGCAAGCCGGCACGCTTGATAGGACTGAACGGGTAGCCCGGCCTGCGCGCTACTTCCCGCAGCCGCTCGTGAGACCTTTCTCGGACAGGACGATTTCGGCCTCCCTCAAATTCTCGGTCAGCACGATCTTCCTCGGCGGGGAGTGGAAGGCAAAGTAATCGTCGCCCCCGCCGGCCGTCATCGTCCCGCGCGCTTCGAGCCAGTAGGTTTCGCCCGTGAAGCCCTGGAGCCGGAAGCGCCCCTGCTCGTCCCGCGCCAGGCCGTAGGGGCCGCAGCTCGTGCCGTTCATGCTGGCGACCTCGACGGTAATCACACTCGGCAAGTCGCCTTTGAAGACCTCTTCGACGGTCAAGCGTACGTCCCCGGCTTCGAGGTGGTAGGGCTTCCCGCCTTCGTCCTTCAAGGAGAGCTTTTCGGTCCCGCCGAGCATCCGCCCGACGAAGACCGCCTTCGCGTCGTTGAATGCCGAGGCGGGGTCGCGAATCAGGCAGCTACAGGCGCGGGCCGCCGGGGCGAGCAGGAGAAGACCGGCGGCCGCGAGCGTCAAGAAGATTCCGTTCATGCGGGCCACGAGTTGGCACAGATTCTCAGCCGATGTTTCACTTCGCGCCGTTCGGGGCGCGGTAGCCCGGGCGGGCGCGCACGACAGCGCCTTTGCGCGTGGTCGTCACTTTGATCTTGCGGTACTTGCCGTCGCGCTCGGGCTTCTGCGGGTAGTAGCCGAGCGAGTACTGCGTCCTCAGCTCGGCGGCGATCTGGCCGAAGGCCCTGGGCAGCGAGCCGAGCGTGTCGGCGCGGTGCAGCCTCCCGCCGGACTTCTCCGCCAGCTCCGCGAGGTAAGCGTCCGCCGTCTTGTACATCATGTCCAGCTCACGGCTGATGTTGTCGTTCGCGGTGCCCGACGGGTAGGTCGGGTCGTTGCGCCTCGTGCCGGACGGGTCGATGACGGTCGGGTCGTTGTTGCGCGGGTCGCCCGGCGGGTACGGGTCGTTGCGGTTGTCCCTCCTGGTCCTAGTGACGACGACGCCGCCCGGCAGGCGCGGGAAGGTCGTCCCCACGCCGCCCCCGCTCGGGACGGTCGTACCGCCTGGGAAGGTCGTCGGCGTCGTGCGGCCCGAGCCCCCGCCGCCCGGAAGTTTGCTGCCGAGGATGGTGCCGAGGTCGACGATCTGGCCCTGCTGCTGCTGGCGGCGAACCAGTTCCTCCACGTCGGCGCGCGTGTCGTAGCGAATCGGGTAGACGATGATTCCGGCCTCTTCCAGAAGCCGCACGTTCTTGTTGTAAGTCTCGCGGTCGCTGTAGGAGTCGACCCCGTCCGTGAAGATGACGATGGCCTTGCGCCCCTTGACGCCGCGGAAGGCTTTGATGCCGGCGTTCATCGCGTCGTAGAGCTTCGTCCCCGTCCCGGGCCGCGTGTCGCGTATGGCCCACTGGAGCACGGCGCGGTCGGACGTGAAGTTGCAGAGGTCGCGCACGCTGTTGTCGAACGAGATGACCTTGACGCGGTCCGCCTGTTGAAGCTGCTCCGTGAAGGCGATGGCCGCGCGCTGAATCATCCCGAGTTTTTCCTGCGTGCTCGCACTCGTGTCGATCATCAGGAGGACGTGGAAGGGCGCGGTGACTGTCTCGAAGAAGGAGACCTCCTGCTTGACCCCGTCCTCGAAGACCGCGAAGTCCTCCTGCTTCAAGTCCGGCAGGTAGATGTCGCCGCGGTCGCTGACGATGACTGGCACAGTTACCAAATTCGTCTCGACGCGCACGGTTTCCACGTCCTGCTGGTCTCCGGCGGGCGGCGCTTCCTCCTCCTGCTGCGGCGGCTGCTCGCCCTTTTGCTCGGCGGGCGCAGTAGTCGTCGTCTGCTCCGATTTCTTTTTCGCCTCCGGGGCCTGCTGCTGGGGGCGGCGGCCCGCCTGCGCCGAGGCGACGCCGACGAGAGAGAGTAAAAGGGCGAGCGCAGCCAGGACGGCTTTGAAAGAGGGGCGCATAACTTTCGTTGCTCCTTTCCGTGGAAGCGGAACGTCGGACGGGAATTGCGGCTTGGCGTCACGTACGATGACTGGCGGGCGGCGAAAGGTTTGCCCGCGGGGCAACGGGTTTGCGCCGTGTGACAATCCCGGAACTGTCACACGGCGGATTGCCCTGGCACCGGCCCCGCCGATAATCTCAAAGACTCGCCGGGCGAACCGTCCCGCGCCCGGTCATTCTAACCCCGCCGAACCCGCGGCGGAAATCAAACTCAGGAGAGCTTCCCTTTCGTCATCCGTCCTTCAAGAACGCGCGCCCGCCGCGGCCTTCTCGCGTCAGACAGTAAAAAGCAGTGGGCAGTAGGCAGTGGGCAGAAAGAAAGCTGTTTTGCTTTTACCGCCTTCTGCTTTCCTCCTTCCCTTCACGCTCTGACTTCTGCTAGCTTCTCCCGCATGGCGGAAATCTACGTGAGCACGGATGTCGAAACGGACGGGCCGATCCCTGGGCCGCACTCTATGCTGAGCCTGGCCTCGGCCGCGTACCTCGCGGACAAGACTCTCGTCGGCACTTTCTCGGCCAACCTCGAAATGCTGCCCGGCGCGAGCGGCCACCCGGATACGATGCGCTGGTGGGAGACGCAGCCCGAAGCCTGGGCCGCGTCGCGCCGCGACCTGCGCCCGCCCGAAGAGGTCATGCGCGAGTACGCCGCCTGGCTCCGCAGTCTCCCAGGCGCGCCCGTCTTCGTCGGCTACCCCGTCGTCTTCGACTACATGTTCGTCCAGTGGTACCTGCACAAGTTCACGGGCGCGAGCCCCTTCTCCTTCTTCGCGCTCGACATCAAGACCTACGCGATGGCGTTCCTCAAGACGGACTTCCGCGAGACGACCAAGGCCGTCATGCCCGAGCGCTGGTTCGACGACCTCCCGCACACGCACCTCGCCCTCGACGACGCCCTCGAACAGGGCGCGCTCTTCTGCAACATGCTGGCGGAGCACCTCAGGGGTCCGCGCGACTCTTGAACTGAGTTCTTATTTGAATCCGGCGGTCAGACTCGCCCCGACGACTTTAACGTTTGTGGCGTGCGGCGGCCCCTCGTAGCCCCGCCAGGCTTCTATCAGGACGACGGCGACGCGCGGCTCGTACGGGCTCTTCAGGTGGCCGAGGACCTTCACATCGGGCGGCGCGAGGCGAGCGCGACGAGCGTTCTTCTCATCACTTCTGCTCCTGTCCGGCGAGGGCCTCGCGGACGGCCTCCAAGACTTTCTCGTCCGCGGGGAAGCCGAGCCAGGTTTTTTTGGAGACCACGCGGTCGCCCACCCAGACCGTAAACTCGCCGCGGTCGCCTTCGACCAATCGCGCGCTGACTTTCAACTCCCGTTCGAGCAGGTCCGCCACACGGGCGGCGCGCGGGCGGTAGTTTCAAACGACGCAGTAGCGTATGGCAATCGGCTGCATTGTGGTAATCTCCTCTTGTCCCCGGATTATAGCGAAAGCGCGGCAAAAATGGTCAGACAATCTCGTTCTGTGTTTGCCGCCCGGAGAAGAGAGAGAAGGAGAAGAATGGTCAAATGACTGAGGAGCAGTTGCCCGCCGGCCTCACGTTCGTGGCTGAATCGGACGGGATTCGGGAATACAAGTTAGACAACCGCATGAAAGTTTTGCTCGTGGAGAACAGGGTCGCGCCCGTCGCCACCGTCATGGTCCTCTACAAGGTCGGCTCGCGCAACGAGGCCGTCGGCTACACGGGCTCCACGCACCTCCTCGAACACATGATGTTCAAGGGCACGCCGACCTTCAACAAGGAACAGAACACGCAGATCGCGGCGACGCTGCAAAAAATCGGCGCGGCCTTCAACGCCACCACTTGGTACGACCGCACGAACTACTTCGAGACCGTGCCGTCGGACCAACTCGAACTCGCCATCAAGCTCGAAGCCGACCGGATGCGCAACTCGCTCATCGCGGACGCCGACCGCCAGTCCGAGATGACCGTCGTTCGCAACGAACTTGAGCGCGGGCAGAACGAGCCGTCCGAGGTTTTAGACGAAGCCGTTTACGCGGCGGCCTTCCGCGAGCACCCGTATCATCACCCGACCATCGGCTGGCGCGCCGACGTCGAGGGCGTGCCGACCTCGCGCCTCAAAGAGTTCTACGACACCTTCTACCACCCGAACAACACGACCGTCATCCTCGTCGGCGACTTCGACCGCGCCCAGGCGCTTGAGTTCATCAACAAGTATTTCGGCGCGTACACTGTTCCCGATCATCCCATCCCGGAAGTCTACACGGAGGAGCCGCAGCAGCAGGGCGAGCGCCGCCTGGTGATTCGCCGCGCCGGGGAATTGGCCCTCGTGCAGATGGCCTTTCACACGCCCGGCGTGCTCGGGCAGATGACCGTGCTCTCGAACGAGGAACTGGCCGCGCGCGCCGCGAATCCGCCCGAGGAGAACGACATCTACCCGCTCGTGGTCCTCTCGGTCGCCATGTCGCACGGCATCACGAGCCGCCTTTACCAGGCGCTGGTCGAAACCGAGTTGGCCGTGGACGCGCACTCGAACGCTGACCAGCACCGCGACCCAGGTCTCTTCAACGTCTACGCGACCGTGCACCCGGGCGTGGAAGTGCAGAAGGTCGAGGAGACGATTCTCGAAGAGTTGCGCAAGGTGTCCGAGGAAGGTCTGACCGAGGCGGAGGTCTTGAAGGCCAAGCAGCAGATCGCGGCGCAGGTGGCCTACAGCCGCGACGGCACCTTCAACATCGCCATGCAGATGTCCGAGGCCGAGGCGGTCGCGGACTGGCGCTTCTACCAGGACTACGAGAAGCACATCTCGCGCGTCACCCCCGAGCAGGTCAAGCGCGTGGCCCAAAAATATTTCACCGAAGACAACCGCACCGTCGGCCACTTCATTCCCAGGCAGTCGGGCGGAGGCGGAAGCAACGGCAACGGGCATCAGCCGCCGTCACTGAAAGAGCTGTCGCGGCGCGGCGTGCAGTTCTACCGCGAGACCGACGACGGCGCGGCCGCCGCCGAAGTCTCTTCGCTCGGTGAGGGGTTGCGCGTGACTGAAGACGAGGGCGCGGCGGGCGGCTCCACCACGCCGCAGGAGAGGGAGCAGCAGGGGGTGCCGCCGCGCGGCGACAAGTCTTCCGACGCGGCCGAGCCTGTGACTCCCGCCACCGCGGGGCGCTCCGATTTCGCGGGCCGCGTCCGCCGCACGGGGCTTGAGACGGGGGCCGTCCTCCTCGTGCTCGAAAACAACGCCACCCCGACCATCTCGCTCCGCGGCTCGTTCCGCGCCGGCTCCTACTTCGAGCCGCGCGACAAACCCGGCCTGGCACAGATTACAGCCAACATGCTTGAGCGCGGGACGCTGAAGCGCAACAAGCTGGAACTGGCGGGCGACCTCGAACAGGTCGGCGCGCAACTGGCCTTCTCGGCGGACCCGTTCGCCGTCAACATCGCCGCGCGCGCCCTCTCGAAAGACCTGCCGCTCGTCCTGACCGCCCTCTCGGAGGTGCTGCGCGAGCCCTCGTTCCCGGCGGAAGAGTTGGAGAAGCTCAAGCAGCAGATCGTCGCAGGCATACAGGAACAACAGTCCAACACGGGCTACCGCGCGCGCGAGCGCTTCACGCAACTAATCTTCGACGAGGCCAGCCCCTTCTACATGCCGCCGGGCGAGAAGCTCATGGAGAGCGTCCGCTCCATTACGACTGAGGACGTGCGCGCCTTTTATTCGAAATACTACGGCGGGCGCTCGCTCATGCTTTCCGTCTCGGGCGACGTGCGCGCGGACGAAGTGGCACAGCAGTTCGCGGAAGCGTTCGGCGGCTTCGCGGGCCCCGAGAGCGTGGACATCAACGTCACGGACCCGTCGCCGCGGGAAGGCACGATGCGCGAGGTCGTGCTCCTGAAGGACAAGGCCAACGTGGACATCCTGCTCGGCTCGGCCGCCTCTTTGCGCCGCTCCTCGGAGGACTACTACGCGGCCGTGATCGCCAACAGCGCGCTCGGCGAATCGACGCTCTCGTCGCGCCTCGGCCTGCGCGTGCGCGACCAGGAGGGCTTGACCTACGGCATCAACTCGCGCTTCCGCGCCCCGTCTCTCGCGGCCGGCCCGTGGTACGTCGGCGTCTCCGTCAACCCGAACAACATCGAGAAGGCCATCAACTCGGCGCTGAACGTCCTGCGCGACTACGTCGATAACGGCATCCGCCCGGACGAGCTGGCCGACGAGAAGTCCTCGGCCATAGGCTCCTTCAAGGTGGGCCTCGCGACCAACGCCGGCCTCGCCGCCGCGATGTGGAACGCGGAGTTCTACGGGCTCGGCATGGACTACATAGACCGCTACCCGCAGATCATCCAGTCGGTCACCCTCGAAGAGGTCAACGGCGCGATCCGCAAGTACTTCCGCCCGGACCACCTGACGGTCGTCCTCGCGGGCGACATAGAGACGGCCGCGACGACGAGCGAAGCGCCGACGGTGTAAGGCAAAAGGCAAAAGATAAAAGCGAGGCAAAAGTTAAGACCCTTCGGGGTCTTAACTTTTGTCGTTTACCATTTTCTTTTGCCTTTTGCCTTGCTCTTGTGACAGAATCCGCCCGTCAACGGTAAACGCCTCGCGGCCCGAACGGAGCTTCCCTGTGCCAGTCTCGCGCCCAGCATGTGTCACGGCCCGCGCGCCAATCGCCCGAATCTTTCTGGCGTTGACGCTGGCGCTCGTCGTGCTCGCGGGCGTCGTGCCGACAGGGTCCTTCGCCTCGTCGCACGAGTGCGGGATGGCCTGCTGCGCCGGCAAGTCGCCGCACACGGCGGGCTCTTGCAGCACAGCCCTCGGCGGCGACGAGCATGAAGCCGAAGCGCCCGACGAACAGGGCGACGAGCATTCCGCTCACGGCCACGCGGCGCACGCCTCGGATCACCCTTCGGCACATCACTCGACTCGGAAAGACTCGCGCCGGACGGCGAGCGTCGCCGTGAAGGCTCTGACGAAGCCCTGCTCGCCCGAGTGCGCCGCGGCCGCCTTCAACTCTTCGCAGGTGCGCCGGCCGCGCCACGCCGCGTCAGTCGTCGTCAAGGTACAGCCCCGCCCGCCCACCGCACGTTCTTTCGTGGGCCACTCCGTTCAGCTTTCGCCCAAGTCCGCCGGCCACGCACGGCAGGCGCGCCCGCGCGCCCCGCCCTCTTCTCTCGTCAACCTTTCGGCCTAAATACTACCGGCTGCGTGCACTCTGGGAGCGCAGGCATCTCTGCCTGCAAGCTTGCTCTAGCAAGCTTACGCCCTTCCAGCGTCACGCCCTGTTCGCGCTCTCGCGGCTCATGGCAGGCAGAGATGCTGCGCTCCCAGGGAACGCCGGCCACACGACCATAGGGCACATTGGACGGCGCGCGCTTTCATCCGCGCGCCGTCGAAAGGCTATTGGAGATGAGAAACAACCCCCCGCCCCGCGCCCTCGCGCCGCGGTCCGTCGCGCGCGCGCTCCGCGTCGCCGCGCTCGTCGCCCTGTGCGGCTATTCAATTCTGGCACAGCAGACCGTGACTTCCGCCACGCTCGGCGGCCGCGTCGAAGACTCTGCGGGCGCTGCCGTCCCCGGCGCGCTCGTCACCGCCCGTCACCTGGACACCAACCAAACTCAGACGGCCACGAGCGACGCCGAAGGCCGCTACAGATTCGCCTACCTGCCCGCAGGCCCATACGAGTTGACGGCCGAGCACGGGGGCTTCGACCCCCTTCGACAGAGATTGACGCTCACGCTCGGACAGGCGCTCGACGTGCCGCTCAGGCTCGCGGTCGCGGGCGTGACCGGCAGCGTCAACATCACGGCCGACGTGCCGCTCATAGAGGCCGCGCGCACGCAGGTGGCGGAGACGGTCTTGCCGGGCGAGATCGACGCGCTCCCCTTGAACGGCCGCAACTACCTTGACCTCGCCCTGCTCGTGCCGGCCGTCTCGCGCACGAACACGGGGAGCAACCAGCGCTTCGCGGAGACTTCGGCCGTGCCCGGCACGGGGCTCTCGGTCGCGGGCCAGCGCAACCTGAACAACGGCTTCGTCGTCGACGGCCTCTCGGCCAACGACGACGCGGCGGACCTCGCCGGCACGTTCTACAGCCAGGAGGTGATACGCGAGTTCCAGGTCGTCACCTCCGGCGGCATAGCCGAGTTCGGCCGCGCCTCCTCGGGCGTCGTCAACATCATCACGCAAACTGGCACAAACAACTGGCGCGGCCGCCTCTACAGTTTCCTGCGCAACCAGCGACTCGACGCGCGCAACCCGCTCGCCACGCGCAAAGATTTATTGACGCAGACGCAGTACGGCGCGAGCCTCGGCGGGCCGCTCAAGCGCGACCGCACTTTCCTCTTCACGAACTTCGAGCAGACGCGGCGCAACGACTCGAACGTCATCACCATCGCGCCCTCTGCCGTCACGGCCATCAACAACCGGCTGAACCAGGTCGGCTACGGCGGGCCGCGCGTCGAGACGGGCGTCGTCCCCGGCGGCTTCGACTCGACGAACTTCTTCGCGCGCGTGGACCACAAGCTGAACGCCGCGAACCTCTTCTCCGCGCGCTACAGCCTTTACGACATCTCGGCGGTCAACTCGCGCACGGTCGGCGGCCTCAACAGCGTCAGCCGCGGGACGAGCCTCGTTGACCGCGACCAGACTTTCGCGGCCAACAACGTGACCACTCTCGGGCCGCGCGCCATCAACGAGGCGCGCTTCCAGTTCACGCGCAGCCGTTTGAGTGCGCCGGTCAACGACGATGTCGGCCCCGCAGTCAACATCTCCGGCGTCGCCAGTTTTGGCACAGCGACTTTCTCGCCGCTCGCACGCGCCATAGACCTTTACGAGCTGGTCGACAACGTCTCGCTCCAACGCGGCGCGCACTCTCTGAAGGCCGGCGCGGACTTCCTCTACAACCGAGTGGACATCGACTTCCCCGGGGCCTTGCAGGGCGTCTACACCTTCACCTCGCTCAACAATTTTCTCTCGGGCGGCTACAGCAGCTTCCAGCAGGCTTTCGGCGCGCCCTCGCAGTCGCAGTCGAACCCGAACATAGGTCTCTTCGTGCAGGACGAGTGGCGGCCGCGTCAGGACTTGACGTTGAATCTGGGGCTGCGCTACGACGCGCAATTTTTGCCGGACCCCGTCGAGACGGACGCGAATAACTTCGCCCCGCGCGTCGGCTTCGCCTACTCGCCCGGCGACAGGAAAACGGTGGTGCGCGCAAGCTTCGGCCTCTACTTCGACCGCGTCCCGCTGCGCGCCGTCTCCAACGCTCTCCAGCGCGACGGCACGAAGTACGTCGTCGTGCAGTTGTCCCCGGCGCAGGCGGGCGCGCCCGTCTTCCCGAACGTGCTCGGCGCGCAGCCCACGACTTTGCAGACGAAGCCGAACGTCACGCGGATCGACCCCGAGATCGAGAACAGTTACAGCCAGCAATTCAACGTGCAGGTCGAGCGCGAGCTGCCGTGGGACTCTTCGCTCTCCGTCGGCTACATACACCTGCGCGGGCTCCACCTGATACTCTCGCGCAACGTCAACGTCCCGCGCTTCCCCGCCTCCGCCGGTGTGCCAAATCTGGGCCGACCCGACCCGAACTTCGGCAACGTCGCGCGCTTCGAAAGCTCCGGCCGAAGTCGCTACAACGCGCTCGTCGTCGCCTTCAACAAGCGCCCGGCCAGTTGGGCGAGCGCGCGCGTCTCCTACACCTTCTCGAAGGCGATTGACGACGCGGGCAACTTCTTCTTCAGCTCGCCGCAGAACAACTTCGACCTCGGCGACGAGCGCGGGCTCTCCGACAACGACCAGCGCCACCGCCTGACCATCAGCGGCTCAATCCAAGCGCCGCGCGCGGACAAGGCTTCCGCCTTCCGCCGCTCGCTCGAAGGCTTCGAGCTGAGCTACATCTTCACCTACGCCTCGGCGCTCCCGTTCAACGTCCTGACGGGCAACGACCGCAACTTCGACACGAACTTCAACGACCGGCCCGCGGGCGTCGGGCGCAACACGGGCCGCGGCTTCGACTACGCCTCGCTCGACCTGCGCCTGAGCCGCAAGTTCCGCCTGACGGAACGTCTCGGCCTCGAAGCAATCGTCGAAGGGTTCAACGTCCTGAACCGCGCGAACCTGCAACTCCCCAACAACGTCTTCGGCACCGGCAGCGTGCCGCTCCCGGCTTTCGGACGGCCCACGGCCGCAAGCGACCCGCGCCAGATTCAACTCGGCCTGCGCTTCAGTTTTTGAAAGGAATCATCAGTAAGAATATGTTGACGAAGAGATCGGCAATCATCACGGCAATCGCGCTCGCACTTCTGCTCGCGGGCTGCGCACGACGGGCCACGCAAGATACGAGTAAGGCGGGGGCGGACGCGGACGCGTCGCCGAAACCCGTGCGAATCTCGGCCGAGTACGCGGACGCTGCCGAGCCGTCAATCGCGCCCGCGCTCGACGGCACGACTTTCATCGCCTGGGTCGAGCACCTCCCCAACAAAGAGGCGAACGTGATGCTCGCGCACCTGGACCGCGAGGGGCGGCCCGCGGGCGCGCCCGTGCGCGTCAACCCGAACGGCGGCGAGGCCACGGCGTGGCGCGGCGACCCGCCGACCGTGGCCGTCGGAGCGGACGGCACGGTTTACGTCGGCTGGACGGCCCGCGTCGCAAGCGAGCGTGGGCACGCGACGGACCTCTACCTCTCGGCCTCGCGCGACGAGGGGAAGACCTTCGAGCCGCCCGTGAAGGTGAACGACGACGGCAAGAAGGTGACGCACGGGATGCACTCGCTCGCCGTCGGCCGCGACGAGCGCGTTTACGTCGTGTGGCTCGACGAGCGCAACGTGCCTCTGCCCCCGCCCGGCAAGGACGGGAAGAAGATGGAGCACATGGAGGCCAACCGCGAAGTCTTCTTCGCGGCCTCGACCAACGGCGGGCGCTCGTTCGCGCATAACCTGCGCCTCGGGAAGGAAGCCTGCCCCTGCTGCAAGACCGCGCTCGCGGTCGGGGCGGACGACCGCGTCTACGCCAGTTGGCGGCAGGTGCTGCCGGGCGAATTCCGCCACATCGCGCTCGCCTATTCGGGAGACGGCGGCGCGACTTTCTCGCAGCCCACAATCGTCAGCGACGACCGCTGGATGACGGCCTCGTGCCCCGTATCGGGGCCGGCCCTGTCGGCGTACGGCGCGTCCGAGACTGTCCGCGCCGTCTGGTACACGGAAGGCGACAAGGGCGCGCCAGGGCTCTACTGGGCCGAGTCGCGCGACGGCGGCCAGACGTTTTCCGAGAGCAGGCCGCTGGCCGCGGGCCGGGCGCGCGGCAACCCGCTCCTGCTGATGAGCGTGGTGATGGGCACGACGGCCGTCTGGGAGAGCGCCGAGACGGGCTCGTCCCGCGTGATGTACGCGCCGCTCGCGGACAAGGCCGAGGCCGCTCCGCTCGTCGCGAGCGGCGAACTCCCCGCGGCGGCCGTCAGCGGCGACCGACTCTTCGTCGGCTACATCAGCGGGGTCAACGACCGCCGCAGTATCTGGGTCGTCCGCCAAGGCGTCCGAACGGCCAAGCCGAAGCCCGCCGCTTAAAGGAATCTTGAAAGGGTAAGCGCGCGCCGCAGATTGCTGTTCATTCCAACCGCGGGGCGCTATAATCCGGGCCATCTGCCGAAGTCTTCTTAGCCCGGCCGCGCTGACCAGACTTCTCACCCGTGACGGCACCTCTCCTTTTATTGCCGCACGTTTTGGTTGGCAGACGGAATGATCACAGGTCCGGCAATGCTGGCTGCCGCGACCTGCGGACACGCTCACGCGCGCTTTCCCCAGGTCACGTTGCCGCCACCAGCCACGATTTGCTCTCAACTCGAAGGGAGACGACGCGTGGATCGGCGGGTGCGAATCATCATCGCCTTGATGGAGACGGAGTTTCACCGGGAGATACTTCTGGGCGAGATGGCCCGCCTGGTGAATCTCTCGCCCTCACGCTTCCATCACTTGTTCAAGGCCGAAACCGGCACGCCCCCTTACCAATACCTCAAAGCACTCAGGATGGAGCGCGCCAGGGAGCTTTTGGAGACCACGTTCCTGAGCGTCAAGCAGGTGATGGCGTCGGCCGGGCTCAACAACAAGAGCCACTTCGTGAAGGATTTTAAGAAGGCTTACGGGATGACGCCGACACTGTACAGGCGGGCGCTGGGGGCCGGCCGCGAGCCCGAAAATCGGGCAGTGAGTTCTGACACCAAATAGTAGAATTCGACACCTAAATCCTGTTGCCTTGAAATAAATCTTGCAATATCTTTGCTCGTCGCTTACGAGACAGCCGTCTGCTCCCCCTCTTCATCGGAAGGCTGTCTTAACATCGAGCTACAATCAGAAACTCAATCGCTCTGACGAAGGTAGAATCATGTCGTCGCCTCGCTCCCACTCGTCTCGTGCGCAGAGAAGCAGTCCCACGGCTTCGCGCGGGGCGGGGTCCGTCCGGGCGCGGGCGGTCTATTATTCGCCGCAGAGTTTGGAATGATTAGAGCGAAAGCTCCGGCGCTGCCTGACAGCAGCCCCGGAGCTTTCGTTTTGCAACACGACCTCCGCCGCATTTTCAGCGCCGAAGACGCATCGCGTGGCAGCCTGCATCTTAGCGCACAACGCGGCGGCGGCTCAACCTTAATGATTTGAGGAGCCGACGACGCGTGCGCGCTCACCCTTGCGGATTCCGCCCGAAAGAGTCTCTTTCGTGCTCCGCCCCGGCGCTGCCCGTCCGCGCGCGTTCTCCTCAGCCACACTTCATTGACATCAAGGAGAACCACCCATGAAAAGAGTCGTAGTGATGCTCGGCATAATCGCCTTGTGCGTGATGGCGTTCTCGTCCCTGCTCATGCCTGGGCGGGAGCCGGCCAGGGCGCAGGCTAAAGACAAGGATAAGGATACGGCCAAGGGGAAGATAGTAAAAACTTATCGCAAAGGTCAGGGCGAGAAGCCCGCCTGGGTCAGCAACGCGCTCGGGCGCAGCATCGGCCACCTCAAGCGGCAGGGTGAGGCATTCGGCCTGAGCAACGCCCAGGCCGAACTCTCACTGCTCGACGCCAACGAGGACGACCTCGGCCTGACTCACCTCAGACTGGACCAAGTCTTCAACGGCGTCCCGGTCTTCGGCGGCCAACTCGTCACGCACTCGGACGCCAGCACCGTGAGGAACGTCAACGGCCGCGTCTTCAAGGAGGCGCGCGGCGTCAACACCAAGCCCAAGATCACGGCCGACGAGGCCATCGCGGCGGCGAAGGCCGCGCTCGGCCACGGCGGCGACTTCGCCAAAGCGCCCGAGGCGCAGCTCGTCATCCTGCCCCACCAGGTCATCAACCCCGAGAACAAGCCTGGGGCGACGCTGACCTACAAGGTCGAGTTGTTAATCAACGACGGGACGCCCGCCACGGCGCGCCACCAGTATTTCGTGGACGCCAGGGACGGCAAAATCGTCTGGCACTTCAACGCCATGGACACGGGCGTCGGCTACAGCCTCTACAGCGGCACGGTCTGGATCGACACCTTCCAGATTCAGTGGGGCCGCTTCCGCCTGACGGCCTTCAACCGCAGCTACATGAGCGCCATCGACGCCGGGACCTGGACGATCTTCGAAGACCCGGACGACTACTGGGGCAACTTCAGCACCAGCAGCCGCCAGACGGCCGGCGTCGACGCGCACTTCGGCCAGATCAAGACCTGGGACTACTACTACAACGTGCTCGGGCGCTTCGGCGTGGACAACAACGGCTACCGCATGTACAGCTACGTGCACTACGGCGGTGCCTACAACAACGCCTTCTGGGACGGCAACGCCTGCTACTTCGGCGACGGCGACGGCTACACCTTCAGCCCGCTCGTCTCCGTCGACGTGGTCGCGCACGAGGCCACGCACGCCGTCACGCAGTTCTCGGCCAACCTGACCTACTCGGGCGAGTCGGGCGGCTCCAACGAGTCTTTCTCCGACATCTTCGGCACGGCGGTCGAGCACTACACGGGCATCAACCCGGACTTCAACGTCGGCGAGGACTGCTTCACGCCGTACTCGCCCGGCGACGCGCTGCGCTACATGTCTAACCCGCGCGCCGACGGCGCGAGCATTGACCACTACAGTCAATACTACAACGGCATAGACGTGCACTACAGCAGCGGCATCCAGAACAACGCCTTCTACCTGCTCTCGCAGGGCGGCACCAATTCGACGAGCGGGATCTCTGTCTCCGGCGTCGGCCTCGACGCGGCGCAGCGCATCTTCTACCGCGCGCTGGCCCTCTACCTCTGGCCGAGCGCCGGTTTCGCGAACGTCCGCAACGCGACGCTGAGCGCGGCCGCGGACCTCTACGGCACGGGCAGCGCGCAGTACAACTCCACGGCGCAGGCTTGGTGCGCAGTCGGCGTGGGCTCCTGCCCCGGCGGCCCCGGACCGGGCTACAACGGCGCGATCTTCGTCTCGCAGTCCGTCCCGACGAGCATGACTGCCGGCCAGACCTACAGCGTCTCCGTGACGATGTACAACTCCGGCACGACGACCTGGACTTCGGACGTTTACAAGCTGGGCGCGCAGAACCCGCATGACAATGTGACCTGGGGCACGCACCGCATCTACCTGCCCTACGGCACGACCGTCTCGCCGGGCTCCTACTACACGTTCTACTTCAACGTCACCGCGCCGAGCACGCCCGGCTACTACAACTTCCAGTGGCGCATGGTGCAGGAGGGAGTCGAGTGGTTCGGCGACTACACGGCCAACGTGGTCGTCAACGTCACGGGCAGCGGCGGCACCGGCTGCGACCCCGCGGCCGAGCAGGCTTGCTACAGCCGCGGGCCGGACTGGGAGTGGAGTCCGTTCTCGTGCCGTTGCACCTACATCGGCGGCAGTTGCTTCGACGCTAAGACCATGAGGCCGCTTCCCTGCGTCAGCGGCAAGTAGTCGACACGACTATCTACAAGCTGACCCGCCGGCTCATCCCTTAACGGCTTTGCGCCTACAGCGTGAAACTTGTTTTCCTCGCGCTGTAGGCGCAAAGCCGCCGAGTGGCAAATAAGTTCGGGAGGAAGAAAATCATGCTCAGGAAATGTTTGTCGCTCGTGCTCGCCGGACTGCTATTCCAGACGACGTGCGCGGCGGCCGCGGTCTCCGCGCGGGCGCGCGCTGGCGGCGGCGGCGAAGACGCGAAGCTGGCACAGAAAGTCAAAGCGGGCATTTACGAATCGGGCACCGTCCCGGAGCCGCGCATAAAAGTGAAGCCGCGCGACAAGACCACGCTCGAAGGCTACGTCGAAAGCATAACTAAAGACTCCTCCGTTATCGCCGGCGCGAAGACGGGTGCGGCGATGACGGTCGCTTATTCGGAGGTCAAACAGGTCAAGGGGAATAATTTTTCGACGGGCGCGAAGATCGGCATCGGCGCGGCCATCGCCGCCGGCATCGCCGTCATCATCGTCCTCGCGACGCGCGGCGGCGGCCGGGGCGATTCCGGGCCAATTCGCTGCGGCGGCGTGACCACGCCCTGCCCTTAAAACTCTCACCCCACGCCGGGGAGGGCTGCGCGGGCGTCTGGGAAACTCATCCAGCGCCCGACCTCACAACCCCTCCCCGCAAAATCCGGCCCCGCCCAGCGTCCATCGGCGTGAGGCATGCAACGCGCCCCGCACTAAAGCATTCAAAGTGGCAGGCCGGGTCTCCCCGCGTACATGCCTTCTTCGCTTCTTGAGGAGAATTTTCATGCGTTTCAAACTATTCACGCCCGTTTTCGCGCTCCTTTGTCTGTCCTTCGCCGCGTCCGCCTTCGCGGGCGAGCGGCCCGAAGCCCTGGCGCGCCTGGCCCTCTCGGAAAATTCGGCGGAGTCCGCCCCGGCCATCAAGGAACTGCGCGCGATGGGGCCGCGCGGGCTGCAAACTCTGCTCGACGCCCACGCCGCCGAAATCGCGCTCGCCAAATCGGGCCAACCCGTCAACGAGCAGGAGTGGCAGCGCCTCTCGGCCGCGCTCGACGCCGTCGGCCGGCAGCGCAACGCTTACGCCTCCGGGCTCTACTGGTACACCGATTTCGAGGAGGCGAAGGCGGCCGCCAAGGCGAGCGGCAAGCCGATCCTTTCGCTCCGCCTGCTGGGCCAGTTGGACGAGGAGTTCAGTTGCGCCAACAGCCGCTTCTTCCGCACGGTGCTCTACGCCAACACGGAAGTCGCGCAGTACCTGCGCGAGCACTTCGTGCTCCACTGGAAATCGGTCCGCCCCGCGCCGCGCGTGACGATTGACTTCGGCGACGGCCGCAAGCTCGAACGCACCGTCACGGGCAACAGCATCCATTACATCCTGGACGCGCAGGGGCAGCTCGTGGACGCGCTCCCAGGACTCTACGGCCCGGCGGCCTTCATGCGCGCCCTGGCACAGTCCGAAACGCTTGCCAGGCAACTCGGCGGTAAAGACGCGGGCGCGCGCTGGGAGGCGCTGCGCCGCTACCACAACGGGCGGATTCAGGCGATTGCGCGCGAATGGTCCGCGGACGTGTCGAAGTCGGGCGGCCGCGTGCCCGCGGACGTGGTGGCTAGAATCGAGCGCAGGCGTCAGAACCCTGGCGCAATCGAGATCGCCCCGCTCGCCGTCTCGAAGAGGGCCACGGAGGTGGACATCCTGAAGAGCATCACGGCGGACGCCACCGCGCTCGAAGCCGCGACGGACATCTCTTCCTGGAACAAGATCGCCGCGCTCCACGCGAAGGACGTTCAGTTGGACAAGGCGAGCCTCGCGCTCATCACACGCCAGAACGAGAGCCTGCGCGCGGACCAGGCGCTGCTCGCCCGCACGCAGCGCAACCTTGAGCAGTACCTCGCGCTCGACACGGTGCGCAACGAGTACCTGATGCGCACGAAGCTGCACGCCTGGTTCGCCACCGGGATGGCGGACGGCCTCGTGGATAATTTCAACGAGATGGTCTACGCCGAGCTTTTCAAGACTCCCGGCTCAGACCCCTGGCTCGGCCTCTACTCGCCGGACGTTTACACCGCGCTCGACGGCGGAGGCATCAGCCGCAACTAGGAGCGCCGGGCGGCGAATCACGCGCTCACCCGGAAGGGCGCGGCGGGAGGGCTAAACTTTCCCGCCGTGCCCTTCGTACTTTTTTATGCGCGCTTGCCCGCTCGCAGCCGTAGACACTATCATCGGTGTTCTAGTTCTGACGGTCGCCATCCCCAGTGACGACACCAAGCCGAAGCCGTAGGAATGTTAACCGTGCCCCTATCTACACGGGCAAAACTTTTCGCACACGACCCGCGCGCACGCCGCCGCGTCATGCTCGCGTGCCTGTTGCTCTCCCTCTCGGCCCTCGCCTCGGCCGCGTGCAAGAGTGATTACCCCGCGTCGGCGCGCCAGCCCGCGGCGGGGGGCGAGGCAGGCGGAACGCCCAAGCAGGTCCGCACCGTGCAGGTGGCAGAGATGCCCGTGGGGCGCAGCGTCACCGTGACGGGCACGCTGGCCGCGTTCGACCAGGCGACGCTGAGCGCGAAAGTGCCTGGGCGCATGCGCTCGATCACCGTTGACCTGGGCAGCGTCGTCCGCCGCGGGCAGGTCGTCGCGCAGCTTGAGGCGCAGGACTACCAGCTCAGGGTCGAGCAGGCGGAGGCCGCGCTCGCGCAGGCGCGCGCCCGCCTGGGGCTGCCGCCGGAGGGCACGGACGACCGCGTGGACGCGGAAATAACTGGCACAGTCCGCGAGGCGCGCGCCACGCTGAACGAGGCGCAGACGAACCGCGACCGCGCGGCGAAGCTCGTGGCCGAGGGCGTCATCGCGCGCGCCGAGTACGACGCGGCCGACGCCGCGCTCAAGGTCGCGCTCGCGCGCTACCAGGACGCGGTCGAGGAGGTGCGCACCCGTCAGGCGCTTTTGGCACAGCGCCGCTCCGAATTGGCGCTCGCGCGCCAGCAGCTCGCTGGCACCAACGTCTACGCGTCGTTCGACGGGGTCGTGCAGGAGAAGCTCGCCAGCGTGGGAGAGTACCTGGCGGCCGGCGCGCCCGTCGTCACCGTCGTCAAGATGAACCCGCTGCGGCTGCGCGCCGAAGTCCCGGAGCGCGAGGCCCAGAGCGTGCGCGGGGGCCAGCGCGTGAGCGTCCGCGTGGAGGGCGGCGCGCACGACTACGAGGGGCGCATCAGGCGACTGAGTCCGACCATCTCGGAACAGAACCGCGTCCTCGTTGTCGAGGCGGAGATCAGCAACGACGGCACCCTGCGCCCCGGCGCGTTCGTCAGCGCCGAGATCGAAACGGACGAGAGCGGCGCGGCCGTCACCGTGCCGACGAGCGCCATCGTCACCTTCGCGGGCATAGAGAAGGTGATCACGGTCGAGAACGGCAAGGCCAAAGAGAAGCCCGTCACGACGGGCCGCCGCAACGCCGACTGGACCGAAATCCTCGGCGGCGTCCAGTTAGGCGACCGCGTCATCGTCGAGCCCGGCAACCTGCAATCGGGCCAGCCGGTCAATGTGGAGTAGGCAGCAGGCAGTGGGCAGTTGAAAGAATGCTTTTTGTTTTTACTGCCCACTGCCTGCTGCCAACCGCCCGCTGATTTTCATGCAGAAGCTCGCGGAAATTTGCATCCGGCGGCCGGTGTTCGCGGCCATGATTATTCTCGCGCTGGTGGTGGTCGGCGCGGCGAGCTTCTTCCGCCTGGGGATTGACCGCTTCCCGTCGGTTGACCTGCCGACCGTGGCGGTGCGGACGAATCTGCCGGGGGCCTCCCCCGAGGAGGTCGAGTCCGAACTCACGCGCCCCATAGAGGAAGTCGTCAACACGGTCGACGGCATAGACATGCTCAGGTCCGTCTCGGGCGCGGGCGTCTCCATCGTCATCGTCACCTTCAAACTCGACCGCGACATAGACACCGCGGCGCAGGACGTGCGCGACCGCGTCAGCACGGTCATACGCGACCTGCCGGAAGACGCGCTCGCGCCCATCGTCCAGAAGTTCGACAACGACAGCGCGCCCGTGCTGACGGTCGCGCTCTCCGCCGACCGCTCCTTGCGCGAGCTGACGGAGTTGGCCGACAAGATCGTCAAGGTGCAGCTGGAGCGCGCGGGCGGCGTGGGCGAGGTCACGGTCGTGGGCGGCCTGGAGCGCGCCATCAACGTCTGGGTCGACGCCGAAAGGCTGGCCGCGTACCGCATCCCGATCACGGATGTGCGCGACGCCTTGCGCCGGCAGAACGCGGACGTGCCCGGCGGCAACGTCGAGGCGGGCCGCCGCGAGATGACTTTGCGCACGCTCGGGCGCTACGCGGAGGCGCGCGAGTTCAACGACCTGGTCGTCGCGAGCCCGCACGGCGCGCCCGTGCGCCTGCGCGACGTGGGCCGCGTGGAGGACGGGACGAAGGAGCAGAGGTCTGTCGCGCGGCTGAACGGCGTGCCGACCGTGATGCTGGAGATTCGCCGCCAGTCGGGCGCGAACACGGTCGCCGTCATCGAGAACGCCAAGCGCGAGCTGGAGCGCATACGCGGCCAGATGCCCGCGGACTTGAAGCTCGAAGTCATACGCGACCAGTCGCGCTACATCAGCGCCGCGCTGCACGAGATCGAGACCCACCTCATCCTGGGGAGCATCCTCGCGAGCCTCGTCGTGCTCGCCTTCATGCGCTCGTGGCGCTCAACATTAATCGCGGCCGTGGCGATCCCTGCGTCCGTCATAGCCACCTTCGGCATGATGCGCGCGCTCAATTTCACGCTCAACAGCGTGACGATGCTGGCGCTCGTCCTGATGGTCGGCGTGGTGATTGACGACGCGATTGTGGTGCTGGAGAACATCTACCGCTTCGTCGAAGAGAAGAAGATGAAGCCGATGGACGCGGCGCGCGAGGCGACGCGCGACATTGGGATGGCGGTCATGGCGACCACCTTCTCGCTCGTCGTCATCTTTGTGCCAGTTTCATTCATGTCCTCCATCTCGGGCCGCTTCCTCTACCAGTTCGGCATCACCGCGGCGGTCGCGATCCTCGTCAGCCTGCTCGTCTCCTTCACGCTGACGCCGATGATGTCCGCGCGCTTGTTAAGGGATGAGGGCGGGGGGATGAGGGACGAGGGAGAGAACCCGGATTCATCCCTCAGCCCTCATCCCTCCGCCCTTAATAAATCGCGCCGCGGGTTCTACGCGCTGCTCGACCGGGAGTACTCGCGCGCGCTCGCGTTCGCGATGCGCCACCGTTTGATTGTCGCGGGCGTGGCCCTGCTCGTCATCGTGTCGAGCGTGCCGCTCTACCGCGTGGTCAAGCAGGAGTACATCCCTACGGACGTGGACGAGGCGGAGTTTGAAGTGTACGTCAGCGCGCCCGAGGGGACGAGCCTCCCGGTGATGAACGAGGCGATGCTCGCCGTCGAGGACGAAATACGCTCGACGCCGGGCGTGCGCCTGGTGCTCGCCTCGGCGGGCGGCTCGTTCCTGGGCAGCGTCAACCAGGGCGGCGCTTACGTCCGCATCGCGCCGCACGAGGAGCGCACCTTCTCGCCGACGAAGCTCTGGGAGAGCGTCAAGCGCGGCCGCCCCTTCGACGCCTTCCGCGGCAACTACACGCAGCGCGACGTGATGCAGGAGTTGCGCGCGCGCCTGCGGAAGTTCGCCCCCTTGCGCATCTCCGTGCGCAACGCGCCGTCGTTCAACCTCGGCGGCGGCAACTTCGACATAGACTTCGTCCTGCGCGGGCCGGACCTGCTCGCGCTCTCGAAGTACGCCGAAAGCCTGCGCGAGCGCGCGCTCAAGCTCGGCGGGATTGTCGACGCGGACACGACGCTCAAATTGGATAAGCCCGAGCTGCGCGTGAAGATTGACCGCGAGCGCGCGGCCGACCTGGGCGTTGACACTTCGGCGATTGCGACGAGCCTGCGGCTGATGGTCGGCGGCGACGAGGAGGTCTCGCGCTTCCGCGACGCGTCCGTCAACGAAGACTACGACGTGCAGTTGCGACTGACGGACCGCGACCGCAGGGACGCCGCGACCATCTCGCGCCTCTACGTCCCCTCGTCGCGCGGCGGGCTGGTGCGCCTGGACAGCCTCGTGACGATTAAAGAGGAAACGAGCCCTTCGCGCATCGACCGCCTTGACCGCCAGCGGGTCGTGAGCCTGCGCGCGGGCGTCGCGCCCGGCTTCGCGCTCGCCGACCGGCTCGAAGCCCTGCGCGGCGCGGTCGCGGAGCTGAATCTTCCGGCGGCCTACACGACTGCGATTTCGGGCCGCGGGCGCGAGTTGGAGAGGACGTTCAACGAATTCATCTGGGCCTTCCTGCTCTCGATAGCCTTCATGTACATGATCCTCGCGTCGCAGTTCGAGAGCACGATTCACCCGGTGACGATTCTGTTGAGCCTGCCGCTCGCGGTCCCCTTCGCGCTGCTTTCGCTGTGGGCGACGGGCGACACGCTCAACCTTTATTCGGCGCTCGGCGTGCTGGTGCTCTTCGGAGTCGTCAAGAAGAACTCCATCTTGCAGATCGACCACATGAACAATCTGCGCGCGCGGGGGATGGCGCGCTCTGAGGCCATCATGCAGGGGAACCGCGACCGCCTGCGCCCCATCCTGATGACGACGCTCGCTCTGGTCGCAGGCATGCTCCCGCTCGCGCTCGGCACCGGCCCAGGCGCGGAGGAGCGCCGCTCCATCGCCGTCGTCGTCATCGGCGGCCAGACGCTCTCGCTCCTCCTCACACTGATCGCCACGCCCGTCGCCTACTCACTCTTCGACGACCTGCGCGCGACCCACGCCTGGCACAAAATCGCAACGCCCGTCCACCTCGCCTCCACACGCCTCCGCTCGGCCCTCGCCGCACGACGCAGCCGCGCGAAGGCGGAAGCGGAAGACGCGCCCGAGCAGGGCGAGCTGTTCGAAGAGGTCAAAAAGGACGCGACGAAAATCGGCGCGGAGAGCGGGGATTGAAATTCGAAGGCACGTCGCTACTTCCTGCGAACTCGCCTGACACGCTCACCCAAACACTTGTTGCACCAGGATTGAAGACCGTTCCAGCGGGTCCTGTTACGGCTGAACTCAGTTACAGGATGAAATGCCTTACACCCTCTACACCAGGCGGTGCCTTCGGGGCCGACCTTTCGTCTTTTGGCTCCGCCGCCGGCGCGGCGGTGATTGCGGTTGCACTTGAGATGCGAGAAGGCGATGTTATCCAGGGACCAGAAAAGCTCTACGCTGACGCCTTCCCACGGCTGCTTATGCTCGATGCTCAACTCGTCGGCCGCTTCGATCTTCTCCGAGCACTTGAAACAGACGTTCTCGCCGTGCCTCTCCAGGAGAGAGAACATCACCATCTTCCGCAGACGGTTGGCGGCCGTGCCATGAGGCATGCCAAGAAAGGCACTCTTGCGAGCGCCACGAGCGTTCATAGTAGATGACTGCGGGTGGGAGTTTTGAAGTTGATATAGCCCGTACGAGAATTGAACTCGTGTTTTAGCCTTGAGAGGGCTACGTCCTAACCCCTAGACGAACGGGCCTCAAATCGAATCCAGATTATAAAGTTCAACTCGCATAATTGGCAAGTCGCGCACCCGGGTCTTCAGCAGCGAGCCCGCGCGGATGTTCGGGCGAGACGGTTCAAACGCGTTCGGGTCTCCTCAGAGCTTATCCTCCAACACTTCAGACGACCCGGCCGAAAATTCAAAATATCCTCTGTTCGTCCAATTTTTGGATAACCTGCTTTCGACGAGCTACAGGGGGCGGACCTTAAACAGACAAATCTGAGAGCCTTAGCGCCCGGCCGAGAATTTTCCCGCCAAAGGAATGTGGCTTGCCTATCTAAAATTTCGTACACCGCCCGGGGTCTCTATACTTACTCCTCAGGGCTTTATATACCTAATACTCAAGGGCTCTTTACCTCGCACTCAAAGGGTTTAGCCAGGGGCCGTCAGCTTCCACTCGTTCACCAACAACAAGCTGTTCAGCAAAGGAGAGTGTCACTGTGACAGGACAACTTCTCGCTCTCTCAGGGCAACCACGCCTGGAAGTTCGGCATAGACATACGCCGCAACCAGCTCAAGCAGTTCTTCTTCCCGACCATCCGCGGCCGCCTCGTCTACAGCAGCCTGCAACGCTTCGTCGACGACATCGCGGACACCGCGACCGCCAACAAGCCGCTCGCGGGCGGCCAGGAAATCTTCTACTACGACTGGCACGACGTCTTCGCCTACGGGCAGGACGAGTGGAGGATCACCCCGAACTTCACGCTGACGCTCGGCCTGCGCTACGAGAGTCCGGGCCAGCCCATAGGCGACCTGGTCTCGGTCAACGACGCCATCGTGGCGACCGCGGGCGGCGACGAGCGCTTCAGGTTCACGCCCGTCCCCGAGCGCGACAACAACAACTTCCAGCCGCGCGTCGGCTTCGTCGGCAACGCCATCCGCCCGAACATCAACACCAGCCTCGCGCTCGGCAGCATGTCCATCGAAGAGATACTGGTGGCGGGCGGCGGCGTGAGCTGCACCCGCGGCGGGGCGACCGTCACGGGCGCGGCCTGCTTCTTCATCCCCGTGACGGCGGCCCAGCGCGTCGGCGACGCAGGCCGGAACATCCTCCGCACGGACGGCATCAACCGCGTGGACTTCGGCATCGTCAAGAACACGCGGCTCGGAGAGAACCAGCGCCTACAGCTTCGCGCGGACTTCTTCAACCTGACGAACACGCGCGACTTCGGCGTCCCCGAGGGCCGCATCAACAACGCCAACTTCCTCAACCAGTGGGGCACGGACGGCGGCAAACGCCGCATCATCCTGGGGCTGAGGTACGTTTTCTAAATTGAGCCAAAACTGGCGGCCCCCTTCGAGGCGGTCGCCAGTTAACTTGAAAACTTCGGGCCGGAGAGAGTCTCCTCCGGCCCGATTTTTTTTTGGATTTCGGCACGGCCGGGGCTTATACTTCGGGGGCCGAGACCGCCCCTCCCCAGGCCATAGACGACGTTTCGTTTCGACTTTAGAAAAGGAGTTCCCTATGCGCAGAGCTTCAATCGTTGCCGCCGCCGGACTGCTGGCCGTCGTTTCCCTGCCGGCCATCGCACTGGCACAAAACTCGGCGGCGCAGCCAGAGCCGCCCGGCGTCGAAGTCCTCAAATCCAGTTGGAGCAAGGAGCGCATCGGCTGGGAGCGAGACCCCTTCGCCGGCCCCGTCGAGAACTACGACGAGATGCGCGTCCGCATGAGGAACGAGCGCCGCATACAGGAGGCCAAGAAAACCGGCAGCCCGATGGAGGTCGACAAGATAACGCGCGAGGCCAAGGCCGACGACGCGAACATCGAGCTCATACGCCAGAAGGCCCCGCCCCGCTACGTCTTCATGTACAAGGCTTCGGTCAGGAACACCGGGGCGAAGACCATCAAGGCGATTGACTGGGACTACGTTTTCTACGAGCCGGACACGGAGCACGAAGTCGAGCGCCGCCAGTTCACCAGCGACGCGAAGATCGCGCCCGGCAAGACCAAAGGGCTGGAGGTCCTGATCGCCACGCCGCCGACCCGGACCGTCAGCGTCTACGCGCTCGGCAAGGACGAGCAGCGGAGCGTCAGGGGCCGCGTGGTCATCGTCCGCGTGGAGTACGCTGACGGCTCGTCTGGCCGCAGCCCTAGCACCCTTTGAAGACCATCGAAGCAGCCGCACACGTCAAATTAGAATCGGCCCAAAACTCTCGGAGGAGAACGGGATGAACATTACTGTGCTGCGAGAGACACAGCCCGGAGAAGAGCGCGTCGCCCTCGTGCCCGAATCGGTCCGCAAGCTCGCCGCGCAGAAAGTGTCCGTCACCGTCGAGAGCGGCGCGGGCGCTTCCGCCGGCGCGGCCGACGCGGACTACGAGGCCGCGGGCGCGGTCGTCTCCGAAGACCGCGCTGGTCTACTCGCGGCCGCGGACGTGTTCGCCGCCGTCAACCGCCCTTCCGCGGAAGACATAGAGCAGTTGAAAGACGGCGCGGTCGTCCTGGGGTTCCTGCGCCCCCTGGACGAGCCGGCGGCGCTCGCGCCGCTCGTGGCGCGCGGGCTGACGGCCTTCGCGATGGAATTGGTCCCGCGCATCACGCGCGCGCAGGCGATGGACGCGCTCTCTTCGATGGCGACGGTCGTGGGCTACAAGGCCGTGCTGATGGCCGCGGACCACATCCCGCGCATGTTCCCCATGTTGATGACGGCGGCCGGGACGGTGCCGCCCGCGCGCGTGCTCGTGCTCGGCGCGGGCGTGGCGGGGCTCCAGGCCATCGCGACGGCGCGCCGCCTGGGCGCGGTCGTCGAAGCCTACGACGTGCGCAAGGCCGCGGGCGAGCAGGTGCGGTCCCTCGGCGCTCAGTTCCTCGAAGTCGACCTCGGCGGGCTTCAGACCGAAGACGCGGGCGGCTACGCCGTCGAACTCTCCGAAGAGGCCCTGAAGCGCGGCCGCGACCTCATCGCCAAACACGCGCGGACGGCCGACGTGGTCATCACGACCGCGCAAGTTCCGGGCAAGCGCGCGCCGCTGCTCCTGACGGAGGAGGCGGTGGGCGGCATGAAGCGCGGGGCCGCCATCGTTGACCTCGCGGGCGCGACCGGCGGCAACTGCGCCGTCGCCAGTCCGGGCGAGACGATTGAGCACGGCGGCGTCACCATCATGTCGCCCCTGAACCTGGCCGCGACCGTCCCCGTCCACGCCAGCCAGCTCTACTCGCGCAACGTCACCGCCTTCCTGAGCCTCCTGATAAAAGACGGCGAGCTGAGCGTCGACATGACGGACGACGTGGTCGGCCCCTCCTGCGTCACGCACCGCGGCGGCGAGTACGTCCACCCGCGCGTCGCGGCCGCGCTCGCCGAACTAACGAGCAAATGAAAGGAACCGTTTCATGGCTTCTGAAACTTTGATCGCGGCGCTTTACGTCTTCGCGCTGGCGGCCTTCTTGGGCTACCTGGTGATCTCGCGCGTGCCGCCGTTGCTTCACACGCCTTTGATGTCGGCGACGAACGCCATCTCGGGCATCTCGCTCGTGGGCTCAATCGTCATCGCGGGTGCGGGGGGCGACCTCGTCAGTAAGATTCTGGGCTTCACGGCCGTCACCTGCGCGACCATCAACGTCGTCGGCGGCTTCGGCATCACGGACCGCATGCTCAGGATGTTCAGGCGCAAAGAGACCGCCGTCGAGAAGAGGGGCGAGAACGGGAACAGGCCGTGAACGCGACCAAGTACATCATAGAGTTCAGCTACCTCGCGGCCTCCATCCTCTTCATCCTCGGGCTGAAGGGCCTGAGCCACCCCGAGACGGCCAAGCGCGGGATGCACCTCGCGGAACTCGGCATGCTGATGGCCGTCGTAGGCACGCTGCTCCACCACGAGATCATCAGCTACGAGTGGATCATCGCGGGCCTCCTGATCGGCTCGACCGTCGGGGCGGCGATGGCTATCTGGGTGCCGATGACGGCGATGCCGCAGCGGACCGCGCTCTCGCACGCCTTCGGCGCGTTCGCCGCCGCGCTCGTCGGCGTCGCGGAGTACTACAAGCACGGCGCGGGCATGGGCCAGTTTAAGCTGACGGCCATAGGCTTCGAGGTGATGCTCGGCGCGCTGACGACGACGGGCAGCCTGATGGCCTTCGCCAAGCTGCAAGGCCTGGTGCGCGGCACGCCGATGACCTACCGCGGGCAGAACGTCTTCAACATGGCGCTCCTGGCCGCCACCATCGGGTGCTTCGTCTACGTCCTCATCTTCCCGACTTCCGCGCCCGTCTTCTACACGATGCTGGGGCTGGCCTTCGTCTTCGGCGTGATGCTGGTGATGCCCATCGGGGCCGCGGACATGCCGGTCGTGATGTCGCTTTTGAACTCTTACGCGGGGCTCGCGGCCGCCGCGACGGGCTTCGCGCTCTCGAACAACGTGCTCATCATCGCGGGCACGCTCGACGGCTTCTCCGGCTTCATCCTCTCCATCCTGATGTGCCGCGCGATGAACCGCTCGATGACGAACGTGCTCTTCGGCGCGTTCGGGAGCGCGGCGACCGCGCAAGCCGCGGAGGGCGAGCAGGGGACCATGCGCGAGGTCGGGTTGGAAGACGTGGCCGTGCAGTTGGCCTACGCGAACCAGGTCATCTTCGTTCCGGGCTACGGCATGGCGACGGCGCAGGCGCAGCACATCGTGCGCGAGTTGGCCGACGTTCTGGAGAAGCGCGGCGTGAGCGTCAAGTACGCGATTCACCCCGTGGCCGGGCGCATGCCGGGCCACATGAACGTGCTGCTGGCGGAGGCGAACGTGCCGTACTCTTCGCTCTACGAGTTGGAGCAGATCAACCCCGAGTTCTCTTCGACGGACGTGGCGGTCGTCATCGGCGCGAACGACGTGGTCAACCCGGACGCGCGCGACAACCCGCAGAGCCCCATCGCCGGCATGCCCATCCTCGAAGTCGACCGCGCGCGCTCGGTCGTCGTCCTCAAGCGCGGCAAGGGCAAAGGCTTCGCCGGCATCGAAAACCCGCTCTTCTTCAAACCCGTCACCGGTATGCTCTACGGCGACGCGAAGGATTCGCTAACTAAGCTTGTGCAGGCAGTCCAACACGCCTGACGGAAGGCAAAAGGCAACAGGTAAAAGTGAAGACCCCTCCGGGGTCTTCACTTTTCCTTCTTCAGAATTCCTTCTAAACATTTATTCCACACCCTTCGTATAGTCCTTCTTGCGGGAAAGTCCGTCTTTTCTTTAGCAAAATCGCCCGAATAAAACGCGCGGGGGTCCGGCCAACGGGTGACGGCACGGCTCACATCAGAGCTTGTCCGCAGTCCGGGCCGCTCCCGAAATTTCGGAATTAAACTCAAGCGGAGGAAGTATGCTTCGAAGATTCGTCCTGTTTTTCGTCTTAACCGCCTCGCTCGTCTGCCAGCTCCCGGCCGTCTACGCGCAGCGCCAGACCACTGCCGGCGCGGCGGCCGCGACTACGCAGCCCACGTCGCTCGCGGTCGCACGCCGTCACGCCGACCAGATCACCGCGGCGCAGTTGAAGGATTATCTTTACTTCATCGCCTCGGACGAGATGGAGGGGCGCGACACGCCGTCGCGCGGCCTGGACTTGACGGCCAAGTTCCTCGCCACGAACCTCTCGCGCTGGGGGCTGAAACCCGCGGGCGACAACGGCACCTTCTTCCAGCGCATCGCGCTCCAGCGCGTGAAGCTCGACGGGGAGAACACGAGCCTCGACATCAACGGCCAGAAGTTCAACTTCGGCGACGGCATTCTGGCACAGCACTTCGCGGGGACGGCGAGCGCCCCGCTCGTCTTCGTCGGCCACGGCTGGGTCGTCAAGGCCAAGAACATAGACCCGTACCAGGGCGTTGACGTGAAGGACAAGATCGTGGTCGTCCTCGGCGGCGGGCTGCCGAAGGGCGTCACGTTCGCGGACCTGCAATCCGGCAAGCAGGGCGTAGACTGGATCACGCCGGACGTTTACGCCGAGACGCACGGGGCGCGCGGCCTGATCTTCGTCCCGAACCAGAACGTTCTAACCAACTGGGACCGCCTGCGCCAGAACTTCCTGAGCGGCGGCAGTGTCACGGTCGAGAAGTTCAAGAAGCCCGGCGAGGGCCCGAAGATTCCGCGCGTCACCGTCTCGGAGAAGACGCTCGAAGCGCTCATGCAGGGCGAGAAGCAGACGGCCGCCGCCATGCTCAACCGCGAACAGGCCGAGGCCGTCAAGGCTTTCGACTTCGGCGCGGACAAGCGCGTGAGCCTCGCGGTCGCGACCAAGACCGAGCAGGTCTTCACGCAGAACGTCGTCGCAATCGCCGAGGGTCGCGACTCAATCTTGAAGAACGAGTACGTGGCCGTCGGCTCGCACTACGACCACGTTGGCACAGGCGCTCCGGGCGGCGCGGGCCGCGCGCCCTCGCTCAAGGGCGACACCTCCGACAACATCTGGAACGGCGCGGACGACGACGGCTCGGGCACGGTGGCGATGCTCGCGATGGCCGAAACGCTCGCGAAGAACCCGCCGCCGAAGCGCTCGGTCCTCTTCGTCTGGCACTGCGCCGAGGAGAAGGGTCTCTGGGGCTCGCAGTATTTCGTCGAGAACCCGACCGTGCCGCTTGATAAGATCGTCACGCAGATTAACCTGGACATGATCGGCCGCAGCAAGCCCGAGGGCGACACCAACCCCGCGAACGCCAAGCTGGCCGGGCCGAACGAAATCTACGTCATCGGCTCGAAGATGATGAGCACGCAGTTGGGCGAGCTGAGCGAGAACACGAACCACGCTTACCTGAACCTGAAGCTGAACTACCTGTACGACGACCCCAAAGACCCGAACCAGTTCTTCTACCGCTCGGACCACTTCAACTACGCGAAGAACGGCATCCCGATCATCTTCTACTTCGACGGCGAGCACGAGGATTATCACCGCCCCGGCGACCACCCGGACAAGATCGACTACCAGAAGATGGAGAAGGTCACGCGCACAGTCTTCGTCACCCTCTGGGAACTGGCCGAGCGCCCGACGCGCCCCGCCGTCGACAAGCCGCTCCCGAAGGACGTGACGGGAGAGCACTGAGAGGGCAAAGGAAAAAGGTAAAAGGTAAAAGTAAGGCCCTTCCAGGGTCTTACTTTTTCTTTTTACTTTTGCCTTATCTCCACTCGCCGAAGCGCTCGCGCATGATTTCGCGGCGTTCGTCGAGGCGCTGGCGGAGGCGCAGGAGTTGTTCGCGTCGGAATTCGAGCAGCCCCCAGAAAAGTATCAGGAGAATGCCGACCGGGATCATGTAAGCCCACAAGCGTATCTGTAGCCACGGGACGCTCGTCACGGCGAGCGCCGCGAGTTCGAGCACGAGGGCGGTGGCCCCTACGAGGACGGGCGCGCGCAGGCGGCCCACGACGCCGAAGAGGACCAGGGCGAGCGCGGCGAAGAGCACGCCGAGGTCACGCCAGGGCGCGGGCACGCCGAGCAGCACGCGGTACTCGAACGCGCGCACGAGCAGCGGCCCCACGAGCAGCAGACTCCCGAGCCACAGTAACAGAGTCGTGTCGGCCTCGTACTCATCCCAGGAGCGCCGCACCGTCAGGTAAGCCACTGCGAGCAGCAGGACGGCCGTGGGCGTGGTGTAAAGCTCCACGTTCTCTGCGGGGTCGAAGCCCGCGCGCAGGCAGGCCAGGGTGAATGACGCGACGAGCGTGAAGAGCCCGGCGCGGAAATACCTCACGCGCGCGTGACTCGCGGACCAGAGGCTCGCGCCGAAGGAGAGCAGCGCGAGCGCGCCGAGCGTCACCGCGGGCGCGAGCAGGCGAGGCTCTCCCACGCGCAGGTACTGAGCGGCCTGCGCCACGCTTGCGACCGCGACGAGCATCATGGTCGCGCCCGCGGCGTCGGTCAGGGGCCGCGCCAGCCATTCAGCGCCGCCCGCGAGCGCCCTTCTGCCGGCCGCGAAGAACAGTGGGAAGAGTGCCAGCGCGGAGACAAGCGCGAACCACTCTACGTCCAGGCGCAGCACGGAGAGCACGGCGAGGCACAGCGCGCCCGCGTGCGCGGCCGAGAGGTAGACGGGCCAGGCGCGCTTGACGCGCGCCGCGCGCTCGCCCCAGTAGAGCAGGGCCAGAAAGAGCACGGCCGGAGGGCTCGTCGCGCCCGCTTCGAGATCGGATAACAGGATGGCGAGCCACAGTCCCGCGCACGCGAGTGTCGCGCAGTCCGTTATGAAATGGATCACGGCGGCGCGCGACAGCCGGGCGATGAAGTTAGCCTGGTTCTCGCCCGCGGTCTCCTTGTCGTCCGCCCGCAGTAACCTGCCCGCGGCCTCGCGCAGCAGGAAGGCCGCGATGATGACGGCGGTCGCCACGGGCCAGGCGGCGGGCAGCGCGCCCGCAGCCTTCAAGGCGTCGCCGGCCGCCGCGACCAGCACGAGCAGGGCCGTAGCCATCAGCGCCGCCCCGAAGATTGAGCGGTCGCGCCGCAGGCGCAGCACGCCGTAGACGGCCGCGCCCGCGAGCGCCGCGAACATCCCGCCGCGCGGGCTTTCCACTTCATCGAACGGCAGGCGCTGCGCGTCGTTCAACTCGAACGCGACGAGCGACGCTGACAGCAGGAGCAGAACGAACTCCGCGTCGGCGACGCGGGCGAACGGCTTCGTGAGCTGCGTCTCGCGCCGCAGGCGCGCGGTGGCCGCGGAGACTGAGTAGAGGGCGAAAGGCCAGAGCGTGCAGGCCGCGTAGAAGAGAGTTTCGGAACGCAGGTTGAAACTGACGAGCGCGACCCAGAACGCCGCGGAGGCGAAGAGGGCCGAGGCGTAGGCGAACACGACGGCGGCCGCTGCTTGTTCTTTGAGGAAGCGCGGCGCGCTCGACGCGGCGTAGGTCACGGCGAGGAAGGCCAGGGCCGCGCCGTGCGTGAGAGTAAACTCGGGCGCGGCCCCTATGACGACGTAAGCCGAGACGCTGAGCGCGACACACGCCACCATGCTCGCGTGGTGGAGCGCGTGCGCGAGCGCCTCCGTGTGCGGCAATCGCGCCGCGAGGGCGACGGCCGCGGTCGCGGCCGCGAGCAGTAGAAGCTGTGTGGGGCCTGAGAGCCCGAACGCGTCCGTCGCCAGAAAAACGGTCCAGAAAAGCAGGAGCGTGCTCGCCGCGTAGAGCAGCACGCGCCTGTCCGCGTAGACGTGGCGGCCCGTGAACCAGGCGGCGTAAGCCGCGAGCGCGGACAGGAGCATCGCGACGCCCGCGTCGTACCCGCCCGAGCGCAGCCGGAAAATCCCTTCCGCGAGCGACGGCGAAGACCCCAGCCGCAGCGGCATGTAAAAGAGCAGGCTGAGCGCCGCGCCCACGAGCGCCACCTGCACGAGCGGCGGCCCCCAGAGTTGGTAAGCGAACGCGGAACGCGGAACGCGGAAGGCGGAGTTCGAGTCGTTCTCGGCTCGCTGTCCGTCTGCCTGCGCTCGTGCGTTGTCTTCGCCGAGGGGGAAGAGGCGCGAGAGGTGTAGGAAGAAGAGCGAGAGGGCCATCAGGGAGAGCGCGTAGAGGCCGAAGGCTTCGGGCTCGACGCGGTAGATGAGCGTCCAGGCGGTCGCGACACTCGCGACACTCGCCAGGTAGACGTAGAGCTTCTCGCGCAGGAGCGCGGCCGTGTGCGCGTAAAGGAGCGAGCACAGCGCGCAGACGAGCCACGCGCGCCCCTGGTCGCGGACCAGGCCGGAGCGCACGAGGAACCAGAAGTTGACGGGGACCAGGAGCGAGCCGGCGAGCGTCAGCGCGCGCCCCGTGAACCGCAGCCGCGTGCGCAGGATGATGAGCCAGCCCGCGACCGTCACGGCAATTGTGCCAATAGCCAGGAGCGTCGCCTGCACCACGGGCTCTTGCAGCTTGAGGTAGAGCACGTCGCGCAGCCAGATGATTACGCCGACGACGAGCATCCCCGCGCCCGTGTAGAGCAGCAGGCGTATGGTCTGCGGGTCCGCGAGAGTTTCGAGGAGCGGGCGGCGCGGGCCGCGTCGCTCGCGGGCGCTTCGGAAATCGCCCGGCAGCGGGGCCACGGGCGGCCGCGGGAAGACCCTCGGGTCCGGTGCGAATTGCCCCGCTTGATAATCCGCGCCCGTCGGCGGGGGAGGCGGCGGGGGCGGAGCTTGCGGCGTCCACGCCGGGGCGTTCGCCTCCGGTGGCGGCGAGGGCGGTTTCGTGCGCCGGCCGTTCTGTGCCAGTTGCGCGCGCAACTCCTCGCGCCTTCGCTCGTAACCCCCGCGCAACTCGTTCGCCAGCTCCGGGCTGACGATTCCCTGCTCCTCCCAGCGCGCCAACTCCGACAACAGGTAGCCGACGCTCATAATCTCCCGCGCCGGCGTCTCTGCGAAGTGCGTCCCGCACGCCTCGCAGAAGCTGGCCCCCGGCTCGACCTCCGCGCGGCAGGCGGGACATTGTGTTCGCTCAGAAGACATAAATAAGTACTGAGTGCTGAGTGCTGAGTGCTGAGTGAAAAGACAAACGCTTTTACTCAGCACTCAGCACCCAGCACCCATCACTTTTTTCCTCGGACTAGGCGGCGGTACGCCTCGGAGCGGGTGAGGCCGAGTTCGCGCGCGACCCTTTTGAGGGCGGCGCGGTTGTCCAGGCCCTCCGCTTCGAGCGCGGCGACGCGCGCGGCGATGTCGGCTTCGGAGTCTCCCGCGGCCGCCTCTTGGCCGGCGGCCGCGCGGTCTATCAAGAGCACCATCTCGCCGCGCGCCGCGCCCTCGCGGCCGAAGCGCTCGGCCAGGTCGGACAGGCGGCCGCGCGCGATCTCTTCGTGCAGCTTGGTCAACTCGCGCGCGACCGCGGCCTCGCGCTCGCCCAGGATTTCGCGCGCGTCCGCGAGGGCCTGGCCGATGCGGTGCGGGGCTTCGTAAAAGATGAGTGTCGAGTCGAGCGCGCGCACCTGTGCGAGGCGCGCGCGCCGCTCCGCCGAGCGCGCGGGCAGAAAGCCGCCGAAGAAGAATTGGTCCGTCGGGAGGCCAGAGGCGACGAGCGCGGAGACGAAGGCCGCGGGGCCCGGTATTGGCACAACCCGCGCGCCGCGGCGGACCGCGTCGTTGACGAGGCGAAAGCCCGGGTCCGAGATGCCCGGCGTGCCCGCGTCGGAGACGACGGCCACACTCCTTCCGTCCCCCAACATCTCGCCCAGGTGCTCCGCGCGCTCGCGCTCGTTGTGCTCGTGGTAGCTGACGGTCTTCGTCTTAATCCCGTAGTGGTTGAGCAGCACGCGCGTGCGCCGCGTGTCTTCGCAGGCCACCACGTCGACCTCCGAGAGCACGCGCAAGGCCCTGTGCGTGATGTCTTCGAGGTTGCCGATGGGCGTCGCCACCAGGTAGAGCGTGCCTGCCATGCCCTGTATTTTGGCATCAAGACGCGCAAAAGGCGAAAGCCCCTGCACACTTTGAAAGGTGTGCAGGGGCTTTCGTCCTCCAATAACGCGAGGCCCGAACTGTTGCCGCGCGCCGTGAGTTAATTTCCGTTCAGCGGTAAGGGCAAGCGCCTCCACCAGTCGTTGTTGGTGTTGCGGCGACGGCGGTAGCGGTCGTTGTCGTAGTAGTCGTCGCCGCGGCCGTAGCCGCCGCCGTAGCCTAAGCCGTAGGCGTCAGCGACGACGCGCAGGTCCTGGCGGATGCGCGACCAGTCACTTTGCGTGCGCCCGTCCACGCGCAGACGCGCCATCAGGTTGTCCATGCGCGAGCCGACCTGTAAGAGGTTGCGCGCCTCGTTCGAGCCGCCGTCGCGGTCGTCGACGCGGTCGCGGAAGCGGCTCGCGGCGTTGCGAAACTGGCGGGCCAATTCGTTGATGTTGTCTTCGCGGCGCGTGTCGTCGTAGCGGCTGCGGTCGAGCGAGCTGTCCAAGTGGCGCTGGAAATCGCCGCTGCGGTCGTCCAGGCGGCGGGCCACGTCGCGCAGGTTGCGGTTGCCGTAGCGGCCGGAGTTGCCGTAATCGCGGTTCCGGCGATAATCCCTGTCGCGGTTGCGGCCCCAGGGGTCGTAAGTCCCTTGCGCCGACGCAATCAGGGGAAGGCAGATTGCCATCAGGGCGGCGGCGATCAGGGTCGGGATGAGTCTCGGTCGGTTAGCCATTTCGTTTATCTCCTCACAAGATTTCTTTCGTGGCGGCGACCGCGCTTCTCAGCTTTAATTGTGTTAGCCATTCGGTCGGCCCGTGGTTGAAACGCTTCATCCGGGGACACTGAAACGTGGAGAGCGTTTCCTGGAAACGGGCTCGGCAACCTCCGTGCCGGAAGGAGAGAGCGCCCGGCGGTGGTCCGAAAGAAGCGAAAGTTTTGGGAAAGTACGCACCTTCAGACGGCGCGTGTGCGAGATGGGGTAACAGGCCCAACCCATATCGTGCGGAAAGGCGCGCCGTATCGCATATGGGAAGGGCTTTGGGCGGCGGGCGGGTTCCGATACTGCGTTTTAGAAATTTGAGGAGCGGCGCTCGCCGCCTTCGGGCGTGCCGAAGGGCGGGGCGTATTCGCCGGTCAACTCGGCGGCCTTCAGCGCGCGCTTGAGTTCCGCTATGTCGCGCGAGACGGCGGCGAACTCGTCCTGGTCGAACTGCTCAGGCTCGCCCGCCAGCTTCAGCACGCGGTCCATCCTGGCCGACGAGCGGTCGAGCGCCTCGACGGGCAGCTTCCCTTTCTCGACCGCCTCGACGACGCGGTCGCGCGCGGCGACGAAGTTGGCCTCCTGCTCGCAGATGAGGATCATGTCCGAGCCCGCCTCGACGGCGCGCAGCGCCGCCTCCGCGACCGAGAGCGTCTGCACGACCGCGCCCATCTCCATGTCGTCCGTGATGACCAGCCCGTCGAACTTCAGCACCATCCGCAGGAGCCGCATCACCACGTTGCCGCTGATGGTCGCGGGCAGTTGGTGGAAACTTTCGAGCGCGGGCAGCTCGCCCGTGCGCCGGAACCACGCCTGCATGAACTCCGACACTTCCGGGAAAGCCGCGTGGCTCACCATCAGGGAGTGCAGGTGCTCGCCCGGCCTGTGAGACATCAAGTCCATGAAGGGGACTAGGTCGCGCTCAAGGATTTCCGCCCACGAGTGCTTCACAATCGGCATCCGGCGGTGCGAGTCTATGTCCGAGCCGCCGAGGCCGGGGAAATGTTTGCCGCAGCCGGCGACGCCGCCCCCTTGCAGCCCGTCCAGGTACGCGCCAGCCAGGCGCGAGACTTCCGCCGCGTACTTGCCGAAGGTGCGGCCGCGCAGGCCGTTCTCAAGGTTGTCGCCCGAGAGGTCGAGCACGGGGGCGAAGTTGATGTTGAAGCCGAGCAACCGCAGGACGCGCGCTGAGAGCGCGCCGAATTTTTGTGCCAAGTCCGAGGAGCCCGCGTCGCGCACGGCCTTCGCCGAAGGCATCGGCTCGCAGATCTCGCGGAAGCGGTCGACGAGGCCGCCCTCCTGGTCGACGCCTATCAGGACCGGGTGGTCTACGGCGTCGCGTATCTGCGCGTTTAAGAGCGCGATCTGCTCAGCCGACTCGACGTTGCGCCCGAAGAGGACGACGCCGCCCGGCTGCACCTCGGCGAGCAGCGCGCGCGTGCGCGGGGTCAGCCGCGTGCCCGGCAGTCCTATGAAGAGGACGCGCCCCGCCTTGCGCCTGATTGATTCCTCTTCTCGTGTCCGCTTCGCCCCGTCCAAAACTTCCCCTGACTTTCCATCCGTGTTGATGCGCGCGCAGACGACTCCCCGCCCGAACCTGTGAGCCCGCACGCACGATGGGGAGAGTTTGCTACAGGGGAGCTTAACGAGTTGGAGTCTGCTTAGCAAGGGCGCGGGCAAAAAGGTAAAATCCTGGGCGTGGAAAAGCAGGTCTCACGGGCTTCAACCCTCTCGCGGCGAATCAGGGAGCGCGCGTTCGCGCTCGGCTTCGACAAGGTGGGCGTCGTCCGCGCGGACCCGCTCGGGCGAGAGCGCGAGCGGTTGGAAGAGTGGCTCGGGCGCGGCTTCCACGGCGAGATGCGCTGGATGTCGCGCGACACGGAGAAGCGCATGGACCCGCGCGCGCTGCTCGCGGACGCGCGCTCCGTCGTCGCCGTCGCGCTCAACTACTACACGCCGCACCACCACGCCGAGGACGCGGCGACGGGCAAGGTCTCGCGCTACAGTTGGGGCGATGACTATCACGACGTGGTCGGCGGCAAGTTGAAAGAGCTGCTCGCCTGGATTAAAGGCGAGTGGCCCGAGGCGGAGGGCAAGGTCTGCGTCGACATTCAGCCCGTGATGGACAAGGCTTGGGCCGCGCGCGCAGGGTTAGGCTGGATAGGCAAGCACACGAACCTCATCACGCGCGAGTACGGCTCGTGGGTCTTCCTGGGCGAGTTGCTCCTCAACCTTGAGTTGGAATACGACGCCGGCCCCGCGGAAGACCACTGCGGGACTTGCACGCTCTGCATAGAAGCGTGCCCGACCGGCGCGATCACGGAGCCTTACGTCGTCGACTCCACGAAGTGTATCTCTTACGCCACGATCGAGCTGCGCGACGAGCGGATTCCTGATGACGTGGCGCGCAACCTGGACGGCTGGCTCTACGGCTGCGACATCTGCCAGGACGTGTGCCCCTGGAACCGCTTCGAGCAGCCGAGCGATGAGCCGCGCTTCGAGCCGCGCGACGGACTGGTCAACGCGCGGCTCGCAGACATCCTCGAACTGACCCCGGAAACTTACGCCGAGCGTTTCCGCAGGAGCGCCATCAAGCGCGCCAAGCTCTCGGGCCTCCAACGCAACGCCCGCGCGTTGCTCGCGGACGCGAGCGAAGAGCAGGAGGAACCGGCCGGCGAGCCCGCGGCTTCTTGATTGAAGGAAACCAGACCATGCGGATTCTCATCGTCGGCGGCACGCGCTTCACAGGCCCGCACGTAGTGCGTCGCCTGGTGGAAATGGGCCACGCGGTATTCGTCTTTCATCGCGGCGAGACGCGGGCCGAACTGCCCGAGGGCGTCGAAGAGATTCACGGCGACCGCCGCGACCTGGCCTCTTTCGCCGCCGACTTCAAGACAATTGCGCCGGACGTGGTGCTGGACATGATCGCTTACACGGAAACGGACGCGCGCGCGCTCGTCGGCGTTTTCAAAGGCGTCGCGCGCCGCGCCGTCGTCGCGAGCAGCGCGGACGTTTACGGCGCTTACGGCCGCCTGCTGCGTTTGGAGACGGGCGCGCCCGCCGCGTCCCCCCTCGCGGAAGACGCGCCGCTGCGCGCGAACCTTTACCCCTACCGCGCGCGGGCCGAAGGGCCGGACGATTTCAAATACCATTACGAAAAGATTCTGGTCGAGCGCGTCGTGATGAGCGATTCCGAGTTGCCCGGAACTGTCCTGAGGCTCCCGGCGGTCTACGGGCCGGGAGACCACCAGCACAGGCTCTTCGGCTACGTGAAAAGGATGGACGACCATCGCCCCGCCATCCTGCTCGGCGAGGCGCAGGCGCGCTGGAGATGGACGCGCGGCTACGTCGAGAACGTCGCCGAAGCCGTCGTGCTCGCTCTGACGAACGACAGCGCCGCGGGCCGCATCTACAACGTCGGCGAAGCGGAAGCCCTCGCGGAAGCCGACTGGGTCCGCGCCGTCGGCCGCGCCGCAGGCTGGGACGGCCGCGTCGTCACCGTGCCGGAAGATTCATTACCCTCGCACATAGCCTCGCACGTTGACTACGAGCATCACCTCGCCACGGACACGCGACGGATTCGCGCCGAGCTTGGCTACGAAGAACGCGTCCCGCGCGAAGAAGCCCTGCGGCGGACAATTGAGTGGGAACGCGCCAACCCGCCCGCGGAGACAGGCTCTATTGAAGACGAGTACGCCGCCGAAGACGCGGCCCTGGCGGCTTTTGAACACTGAAGCACTCAGCGCCTCCGCCCTGGCGTTTTCCGTCTGGCGGCTTGGAGCGCCCGTTGGGCGGCTGTATGATTGTGTTCGGATGATAATCGTGAAAGCCTCGCGTCTGTGAAAGAAGAGAAGTGACCGCTTTACTCAAAGATTCGTACGGGCGGCGGATACGCGACCTTCGCCTGTCGCTGACGGACCGCTGCAATTTTCGCTGCTTCTACTGCCTGCCGCACGGCGAGCCGCCGATTGCGCCGAAGTCCGAGATGCTCACTTACGAGGAGATCGAGTACGTCTCGGAAATCTTCGTCGCGCTCGGCATCGAGAAAATCCGGCTGACGGGCGGCGAGCCCATGATGCGCCGCGACATAGAGACCATCATCAGCAAGCTCTCCCGCCTCAAGCCGCGCCTGCGCGACCTGGCGCTGACGACCAACGGCTACTTCCTGCCGGGCCGCGCCGAGGCCATGAAAGAGGCGGGCCTGGACCGCATCACCATCAGCCTGGACAGCCTGAAGCGCGACGTGTTCCGCAAGATGACTGGCGTGGACGTGCTCGACCGCGTGCTCGAAGGCATGGAGGCGGCCAGAAGTGCGGGCCTCACGCCGATCAAAGTCAACGCCGTCATCGTCCGCGGCCACAACGAGGCGGAGGTCGCGGACTTCGCGGCGTTCGCCCGCGAGCACGACGTGTGGATGCGCTTCATAGAGTTCATGCCGCTCGACTCGGGCCACGAGTGGTCGCGCGCGGACGTGGTCTCGGGCCGCGAGATTCGTGAGCGAATAGAAGAACGCTTCCCGCTCGCGCCTTTGAAAGTCGAGCGCGGCTCCGAGACTTCCGCGCGTTACCGCTTCGCCGACGGCGCGCCCGGCGAGATAGGCATCATCGCGCCCGTCACGGAGCCCTTCTGCGGGGCCTGCTCGCGCATACGCCTCACCGCCGACGGCCAGATCAGGACGTGCCTCTTCTCCACGGTCGAGCACAGCCTGCGCGACGTCCTCCGCAACGGTGCCACGCGGGCCGAAATCACCGACTACATCGAATCGGTCGTGATGAAGAAGGAGCCGCGCCACTACATCAACGACCCGGAGTTCATGCAGCCCGCGCGCACGATGAGTTTCATCGGCGGGTAGAAGAAATTTTCAAGAGAGTTTAGAGGGACGACGTTTTCATGGAAGAGAATCAGAATGAAGTGGCGACGCTGGCGGGCGGTTGTTTCTGGTGTCTGGAGGCTGTCTTCGACGACTTGCGCGGGGTCGAGTCTGTGGAGTCAGGCTACGCGGGGGGGAGCGTGCCGAACCCGACGTACAGGCAGGTGTGCGCGGGGACGACTGGGCACGCGGAGGTCGTGCGCGTGACGTTCGACCCGCGGGTCGTCTCCTTCCGCGAGGTGCTCGAAGTCTTCTTCACCATCCACGACCCCACGACCCTGAACCGGCAGGGCGCGGACGTGGGCACGCAGTACCGCTCGGCCATCTTCTACCACTCGCCGGAGCAGAAGGAGACGGCCGAAAAGACGATTGCCGAATTGAACGCGGAGCAGATTTGGGACGCGCCGATTGTGACGGAGGTCGCGCCCGCGGGTGAGTTTTACGTGGCGGAGGATTACCACCAGGAGTACTTCGCGCAGAACCCTTCGCAGCCCTACTGCCGCGCCGTCGTCGCGCCCAAAGTCGCCAAGTTCCGGCAGAAATTTTTGGGCAAACTGAAGAGCAGGAGCCAGGCGAGCGCCTGAAACGGAGCTTTCGCCGCCGCGATTGACGCAAACGGGCGGACAAATGGGGCATTCGCCAGTCCCCACGGGGCATTTGCCGCGACGAACGGGGCAAAGGTCGCGACCAACGAGGCATTTGTCGCGACAAACAGGTCGTTGGTCGCGACAAACAGGGCGGCGGTCGCGACCTTTGCCCCGTTCGTCGCGACAAACAGTGCTTTTGCCGTGACGAACGAGGCAAAGGTCGCGACGAACGGGGCATTTGGCCTGACGAATGAGGCGTTTGTCGTGACAAATGGGACGTTTGCCGCGACGAATGAAGCGTTTGCCCCTCCGTTCGCCCCCTAGCCCGCCCCACTCGCCGCATTCGTCGGGACAAATGATTCATTCGCCAGAACAAACGTCCCACCCGCATGGACGGGCGCGGCGTTCGCGGGAGGGGTGAAGGAATTTACCCCGGACGCCGCCGCGACCGAAGCCGTTGTTCAAGCGAACCTTCACGTTGACGCCCGCGGGGTGTGTCAGCCGGCGCGGTTTGTAGTAAACTTCCGCCTCAAGACGAAAAGTTTTCGGGGGAGCCTCAATTAGGAGTCGAGGCTGAGAGTCACGAGCGCGTGAGACCCCTTGAACCTGATGCGGTTAGTACCGCCGAAGGGAGAAACACGAGGAAGGCCGTTCCGTCCCTTCATGGCTTGGAACGGTCTTTCTTTTTCGGGCCGCTTTTTGTGGGCCAGAAAGTTTGGGTCAGCGATGAGCACAACGAACGAGAAGCGGAGCGACGAAGTCTCGCTCCCGAATTCGCGCAAAGTTTACGTGGAGGGCGGGAGCGCCGCCCGCGTGCGCGTGCCGCTGCGCGAGGTCACGCAGAACGCGACGCGTGCGTTCGACGGGCGCGTGGAGGAGAACCCGCCCGTGCGCGTCTACGACACGAGCGGGCCGTGGGGCGACGCGGCCGTGCGCTGCGACGTGCGCGAGGGGCTCCCGGCCCTGCGCCGCGAGTGGGTCGTCGGCCGCGGCGACGTGGAGGAGTACGAGGGGCGCACCGTGAAGCCGGAAGACAACGGCTACCTGACACGCGGGGCCGAGGAGTACGCGCGCGGTCGCGACAAAGGAAGGCTCGAAGAGTTTCCGGGCTTGCGCCGCCAGCCCCTGCGCGCCAAGCCGGGACGGCGCGTGACGCAGATGCACTACGCGCGGCGCGGCGTCATCACGCCCGAGATGGAGTTCATCAGCATCCGCGAGAACCTGGGGCGCGAGGCCGCGCTCGACACGCTCGGCGACGGGAGCCGCGATTCCCTGCTCCACCAGCACGCCGGGCAAAGCTTCGGCGCTTCCATACCGAAGTTCGTCACGCCGGAGTTCGTGCGCGACGAGGTGGCGCGCGGGCGGGCCATCATCCCCGCGAACGTCAACCACCCCGAGTCCGAGCCGATGATCATCGGCCGCAACTTCCTCGTCAAGATCAACGCCAACATAGGGAACTCGGCGGTCGCCTCCTCCATCGAGGAGGAGGTCGAGAAGATGCGCTGGGCGACGCGCTGGGGCGCGGACACGGTGATGGACTTGTCCACGGGCAAGAACATACACGCCACGCGCGAGTGGATTCTCAGGAACTCGCCCGTGCCAATCGGGACTGTGCCAATTTACCAGGCGCTCGAAAAAGTCGGGGGCAAGGCCGAGGAACTGACGTGGGAGGTTTACCGCGACACGCTCGTCGAGCAGGCGGAGCAGGGCGTGGACTACTTCACGATTCACGCGGGCGTGCGCCTGCCCTACATCCCGCTGACGGCCAGGCGCACGACCGGGATAGTCTCCCGCGGCGGCTCCATCATGGCGAAGTGGTGCCTGGCGCACCACGAGGAGAGCTTCCTCTACACGCGCTTCCGCGAAATCTGCGAGATCATGGCCGCCTACGACGTGTCCTTCTCCCTGGGCGACGGACTCCGCCCCGGCTCCATCGCGGACGCCAACGACGAGGCTCAGTTCGCCGAACTCGACACGCTCGGCGAGCTGACCAAAATCGCCTGGGAGTACGACTGCCAGGTGATGATAGAGGGGCCGGGCCACGTCCCCATGCACCTCGTCAAGGAGAACGTGGACCGTCAACTCGAAACCTGCGGCGAAGCGCCGTTCTACACGCTGGGGCCGCTCGTGACGGACATCGCGCCCGGCTACGACCACATCACATCCGCCATCGGCGCGGCGATGATCGGCTGGTTCGGCACGGCCATGCTCTGCTACGTCACGCCGAAGGAGCATCTGGGCCTGCCGAATAAGAAGGACGTGAAAGACGGCGTCATCACCTACAAGCTCGCGGCGCACGCCGCGGACTTAGCCAAAGGACACCCCGGCGCGCAGCTTCACGACAACGCGCTCTCGAAGGCGCGCTTCGAGTTCCGCTGGGAGGATCAGTTCAACCTCGCGCTCGACCCCGAAGTCGCGCGCGAGTACCACGACGAGACGCTCCCGCAGGAAGGCGCGAAGCTCGCACACTTCTGCTCCATGTGCGGCCCGCACTTCTGCTCCATGAAGATCACGCAGGACGTGCGCGAGTACGCCGCCCGGAAAGAGCTGGACGAGGAGGCCGCGCTGCGCGAGGGGCTTAAAGAGAAGGCCGCCGAGTTCGTCGCCTCAGGCGCGGAGCTCTATCAAGGGGAACTGCCGCAGGGCGCGAGCCGCGAGCACTGAGCCAATCGAGAGCAAAGGGGCGGAGTTCATCCCCGCCCCCTTCGCTTCGCAGCTATGACTGCCCGCCCTGAACGCAAAGGCGAAAGGGAGGACGAAGAGCTTACTCTTCGTCCTCCCTTTCGCCTTTGACCTTTTTACCCCGGCCTTCTAGTCCTGCGGGCCGCGCGTGGCGGACTCCTGCGTCTGCGGGTCGCGCGGGTTGTAGGGCGTGGCGAGGAACTTCTTCGCCGCGGCCTGCGCGCCGTCGTAGTTGATGCCGGTCTGCACCGCCTTGTTGTACTCGTTGACGGCCTGAGCCCTCATGCCGCGGGCGTCGTAGGCGTTGCCGCGCTTGATGCGCGCCCAGGCTTCAATCCACGAAGGCTTGAGGTTGCCGTTCAGGGCCGAGTCGAAGGCGTCCAAAGCGAGCTGCCAGTTGCGCTGCTCCAGGTAGAGGAGGCCGAGGTTGTAGTAGACCCACGAGTTCGAGCGGTCCAGTTTGAGCGCGGCCTCCAACTGCTGCTGCGCCTCCGCGTACTGCCCCTCGCGCATCTGCTCTATGCCGCGGCGGGCGACGACCGCGACCTTCAGGTCGTCCGACATGCGGAGTATACGGTTGTTCGGGTCGACGACCACCTCGACGGGCTGGCCCGTGCTCTCGAAGTCGAAGTCCTCGCTCTTCTGCTCAAGGTTGAGTGTGATGGTCGGGTTGTCGCCGCCCTCGGAGCGGAGCATCAACTCCAAAGGCATCCGCAGGTTCTCTATGTTCTGCTTGATGGTGCCGCGCGTGCGGAACTTGCCCGTGCGCGTGCGGATGATCTGGTAATCGAAGGTGAACTCAGGCACGCCCGTGCCCTCGATCCACTGCGCGAAGAAGTAGCGCATGTTCTCGCCCGCGTGCTTCGTCGCCAGCTTCTCGAAGTCGTCAATCGAGGCGTTCTTGTCGCGGAACTGGACGAGGTAGTCGCGGAGCAGGTCTCTGAACTTCTCGCGGCCGAGCGCCTCGCGCAGCATGCGGAAGACCATCGCGCCCTTGTAGAAGACGATGGACTGGTAGGCGGCCGACTGGTCGTCGAGCGCCGACGGCGCGCGGGCGATGGAGGCCGTCTGCTCGAAGGTCAGCGCGCGCTCCTGCATGTCGCGCTGAGCATTGTCGAGCGCGCCGCCCTGGAGAGTCGATTCGCGCAGCGCGAACGCGCTCCACTCCGCGAGCCCCTGCGAAAGCCACGCGTCGTCGAAGGACTTCAGGCCCACGGTCTGCCCCCACCACTGGAAGGCGACCTCGCGCTGCAACCTCTCTTCGGGCACGGGGCGCGACGGGTCGAAGAGCTTCGCGGAGAGAAAGACCATGCCGAGGCCGGTGTAAGTGTCCATGCTCTCGTCGTCAATCTGCGCGACCACGAGGCGCGTGCCGAAGGCGGGCCGCCCGTACTCCTCCGTGTAGAACTTGAGGGCCGTGCCCATCAACTCGGCGTAGCGCTCGATGCGGCTCTCGCTCCCCACTTTCGCGTAAAACTGTATGTCGTAGTTGCCGAACTTCAGCGCCTTGGTGATGTACTGGCCGGCGACGAAATTGCCGGGGAGCACCTGCTGCTTGTGCACGAAGCGGTAGCGCGTGTTGCCGTCATTGCCGACGACGGGCGCGACCGGCTCGTCGCTGGTGCCCGCGACGTGCAGGCCCGTCGGCACGATGATGGTGATGTCGGAGGTCGCGCGGTCGGCGGCGTAGTCGTGGAAGGGGAACCAGCGCGCCGCGTACATCAGATACGAGCCTTCGGTGCCGACGTAGGCCAGGCGCTTGGTCGCGAGCGGGCCGCCCTCGGGCGACTGCAAGCCGCCGGACCAGCGGAAGCGCAGCGTGACGGGCGTGCCCGCGGGCGCGACTTCGCCGAGGTCTATGCGGACGTTCGGGCCGATGGAGGCGTCCGCGCCCGCGGCGTCCTGCACGAAGGTGACGGCCTTGCCGGCCTTCTCGATGCTCTCGACCTTGAGCGAGCCGTTCAGCTCGAAGATGATCGAGCGCGTGGCGTCAATCGGCGTGAAGGTCACGTCGGCCCCGGCGCGCAGGGTGTGCTGGTCGGGAATCAACTGCGCCTCGATGCGGTAGTTGGTCACGTCGAAGCGTGCGCGGCCGGGAGCCTGCTGCGCCTGGGCCGTGGCCGGGACGAGCAGGCAGAGGAGTGAGAGTGCCGTGAGCGCGTAGGCGCGGAAGAGAGTTTTCGTCATAAACTGAAGTCCGTCGTCAATCAAAGTTTGAGAAATTTCCTTAATTATACGCGCCGCGCGCCGCCCGGCGAAAGGCCTCAAGGGGACGACAATTCGGCGAAATCGTCCCTTCAACCCAAGCGACGCCTGGTGGCGGTCATAAACGGTTTGCGCGAGACCGAGCGAGAAGGATTGTCTATCTTCCTGTGCGGTCGGGTTTTTGATGTCACAGGCGGCCCGGCGGTTGGCTGTTTACGCGCCGGGCCCCGGGAGGGATGAAATGGGCCGGATCACTGGAAAACCCGCCTACTCGCCCGGCGGCTTTTCCGTCGCGGAGAGGCGCTGGGCCGGGCCGATCTTCTCGTCCAAGCCTTCGAGCGAACCGTGGACTCTGCGGTAGAGCGCCTCGATGATGGCGCGCTGCACTGGGTTGGGGGAGGCGGGGTTGTAAGCCTTCAGGTAAGCCGCGAGCGCCTCCTCGCGGCTGCCGGTGGCTTCGAGCGCCGCGCCCATGTGCCACTGCGCCGTGCGCCACCACGCGCTCTGGTCGGGCAGCACGCTGAGGGCGCGCTTGAGGTGCACGACCGCGTCCGGGGCCTTGTTCTGGTTGAACGAGGCCCAGCCCTTGAGGTCTTCGATGCGGCCGCGCAGGATATTCGCGAGCACGACGCGCGGGACGACGACGCCGAGCGGGAGAGTTGTGCCAGTCAGGACGGCGCGCGCGTGCGCGTCGCGCAGCTCGTCGGCCATCGCCGCGACGGTCACGACCGGCTCGTCCAGTCCGGCGTCGACGCCCGCGCCGGCCGCGTCCGCCAATTCGATGACCGTGTCGAACTCCACGCCGCGCGCGAGCAGGCGGCTCGCCACGTAGAGTTGGCGGAAGACGCGCATGGGGTCATCGCCCGAGAGGAAGTCCGACCGGGCGGAGGCGAGCGCGGCCGCGTCCGGGGCCGGGCCTCCCGCAGCGCCGAGCGCCTTAGTGAAGGCGAAGAGCCCTTTGAGCACGCGCGCGTTGGCGGCCGTGTCGGCCGGCGTCGCCTGGAAGATGCCCGCACGGCGCTCGGGCGCGAGCAGTTCTAAGAAGTCTGGCGCGCGTGCGGGGACGCGCCCGCCGAGGCGCGTTTCGAGCTGCCCGTCCTTAATCGTGAAAGAGCGCGAGAGGGCTTCGGCCGCCTGCTCGTAGAGCCCGGAGGCCGCGAGCGCGCTCGCCTGCTCGTAGTCCAGCGTCGGGAATTTCCCGAACTGCTGTGCGAAGCGCAGCACCAACTCGGCTTCGAGCGAACGCTTCAGCGCGACGAGCGCGCGGGCGCGCGCGACGTGGGCCCAGACGTGGCGCGGCTCGATCCCTATGGCCTTGAGCGCCAGCTCTTCGGCGCGCTTCGGGTCGCCCTGCGCCGCGTGCCAGTAGCCCGCGCCGACCAGCAGCGCCATGTTCGCCGGGTCGTCCTTGAGCGCCGCCTCCAACTCGCGCTCGGCCTCCTCCTTGCGGCCCAGGTCCAGGAGCGAGAGCACGACGCCCGCGCGCGCGGGCTTGTCGTCGGGCGCGGCCGCCAACTGCTCGCGGTAAAGCGCGAGCGCTTCTTCCGGTTTGCCGGTCGCGCGGCGCAGGTCCGCCAGAGCGCGCCGCGCCGACGCTAGCTGTGGGTCCAACTCGCGCGCGCGGGCGTACTCGGCCGCGGCCTCGTCCAGCCGCAGGCCGACGTGGTGCGCCGCGCCGAGCATCTGGTGCGCGTCGGCCATCTCGGGCGCGAGCGCGAGGGCCGCGTTGCTCAGGCGCGCGGCCTCTTCGGCGTCTTCGATGCTGAGGAAGAAGCTCGTGAGCGCGACGAGGCGCTTCGGGTCGTCCTTGACTTTGGCCTCAATCTGCCGCGACGCGTCGCGGGCGGCCGTGCGCTGCCCGCGCAGGTAGAGGTTGAGCGGGAGCTGCGAGACGACCTTGATGAAGAACGTGTCCGACATGTCCTGGGGGATCGCGTCGAGCGCGAGCTGAAACTGCCCGACGCCGCCGACCGCGTCGCCCTCTTTCAACTTCTCGTCGCCGAGCGCGGCGTGCGCGCTGACGAGCAACTCGGCGGCGAAGGTCTTGAGCTGCGGGCGCGACTGCTTCTCGATGAAGGCTTTCAGTTTTTCGATGCGCTCGGCGGGCGGGAGCGCGAGAATCGCGTCCAACTCGGCCCTCTCGGGCGAGTCGCGCGGGACGGCGGCGACCGTCTTCGCGGACGACTCTTTCGCCTCCGACTTTTTCGTGAAAACGTCTCGCAGCGAAGACTTCTTCGCCGTCTCTGCCGGCGGCGCGTTCTCCGCGGCCGCGGGCTCGCTCGCTGACGGTTCTTTAGTCTCTTTCCCCGAGGCGGCTTCGGCCGGGGGCTCTTTCGTCGGGACAGTGTCGGTCACGGGCTCCGTCGCCGCGGGCTCGGTCTGGGGCTCTTTCGTCGCGACGGCGGGCTCACCCTGCGGCTCTTTCTCTGCCTGCTCCCTGGCGGCCTCTCCGGTTTCGTCCTTCGGGTTCGCTGGTTGCGGGTCGGCGGGAGCCGTCACCTGGCGCGGCCGCCCGGCCTGGGCCGCCGTCGTCGGCTGAGGATTTTGGGCAGTGGTCGCCGACGCCACCGTGCCGCGCGGCGCGTCCAGACCTTCGAGGCTGAAGCCGCGGCGCTCGGCCAGCTTCGTGATGAACGTCTCCACGGCCGAGACCAGACCTTCGCCGTAAGCGCGCCTGCCGAAGGGCTCCATCATGCGGTTGCCCATCTCGCCGAGCAGGCCGTCGGGCAGTTCATTCCTGGCGCGGCGGCTGACCTGCGTGATGAACTTCCCGTCGTCGGCCGAGACGAAGAGGAGCAGGCTGCTCGCCTTGCTCTGCATCGCGCCCGTGTCCCACTTGCGCGCCAGCCGTTGCGAGTAGTCGAAGATTTTCTCGCCGCCCGTCGTCTTGACCGTCACAATCGCGAGTTCTATTCCCGCGCGCTCCTTCAAAGCGGCGAGCATGTTTTCGAGCCGCCGCGTGGCAGTGGAATCGAGCACGTTCGCGAGGTCCGTGACGCTGCCCTCGGACTCCGGCAGTTCACTCCCCTCCTGGGCCAGCGCCGGGACGGATGTCGCGAGCAGGCAAACGGAGACGACGGTTGCCACGAACAGGGACGTGCGGTTGCTTCGTTTCAGTAGCTCGAACATAAAAAACCTTCAGGTTAATTCGGTGAGTCTCGGCGCGGCGCGCGCGACTGCGTAATGCCTTCGATTAAAACCCGGCCCGTAGTGTTGCTCGGGGCCTGCACGCCCAGGACGGCGGCGAGCGTCGGCGCGATGTCCGCGGGCGTGGCGTCCTGGCTGTAGCGCCCGGCCGCGAAATTCTGGCCCATGATGACGAGCGGGACGTGCGTGTCGTAAGAGTAGGGCGAGCCGTGTGTGGCGGGGATGAAGTCGCCGAGGTACTTGAACGCCTCGTAGACGACCACGACGTCGCCGCTGCGGCGCGCGTAGAAGCCGTGCAGGGCGCGCCGCGCGACGGGGTCCGCGGGCGAGACCGCGCCGGACTGGAGCTGCGTGCGCGTGAAGCAGCGGCTGATGCCCGGCACCTTGTATGCCGCCTCGCAGGCCGTGCGCTCCACCTCCTCCTGCCGGACGCCGTCGCGCTTGAGGGCGGCCGCGTCGAGGTAAAGGTTGCCGTTGTAGAAGCCGTCGCGGTCTTTGAACTTTTGGACGTAGTCGGCGGTCGGGTCCGGCTGCGTGTTCCTGGGGTTGTAGCGCTCGCTGATTCCCTTGCGCATCTCGCGCAGCACCTCGTCGCCCTTGATGCGCCCGCCGGGCAAGCCCAGCGCCGCGGCGTGCTCGGGGACGGGCGCGACGCCGTGGTCGGCCGTGAAGACGACGGTCGTGTTCTGCAATCCCACTTTCGAGTTGACGAAGTCCAGCAGCGCGGCAATCGAGCGGTCAACGCGCAGCGTGATGTCCATCGCCTCGTGGCTGTACGGCCCGAAGCGGTGGCCCACGTAGTCGTTGGCCGAGAAGCTGACGGAGAGAACGTCCGTGTCCTCGTCCTCGCCGAGCCGCTCGTTCGTGATGACCTGCCGCGCGAAAGCGAGGAGCAGGTCGTTGGAGAACGGCGTGTAGTCGAGCGCGAGGTAGAAATTCTGGTCCGGCTCGCTCGACCCGCCGGTCACGGTGTGCGGGAACGCGTTGGTGTCGCCTTTCACCTCGCCAATGTTCTCCCAGGGCGGAGTGTCCAGCCCCGCGCGCTTCAGGTATTCGGACTCGGGAAGCAGGCGATCCCAGCGCTTGCGGAAGAACTCGTCGGCGGGCTTGGTGTCGTTGTAACTCTGGACCCACGCGGGCAGTTGGTTGAAGTAGTAGGTCGAAGAGACCATGCGGCCCGTGCGCTGGTTGAACCAGTAGGCCGCGTTGGCGTGGCGGCCCGCGGGCAGGATGGCCGAGCGGTCTTTGCCTGAGATGCCTATGACCTTCGAGCGGTCGTTGGTCTGAAGCCTCAACTCGTCGCCGAGGGTCGAGGCCGTCAGGCGGCACGGGCTCGACCCCGTGTCGCCCTCCGCGCCGCCGAGCAGCTTGGCAGCCGAGTCCGTGACGCTCGACACGAAGCGGTCCTCGCCGCGGTCGGGCCAGTCGTTGGCGACGATGCCTGTCTCGGCGGGCCACGCGCCCGTCATCAGCGTGGCGTGGCCCGGTGCCGTGTAGGTCGGCATGTGGTCGTAGTTCGCGTTGACCCAGGAAGCGCCGTCGCGCAGCAGACGCCGCAGCCCTCCGGGGACGAACAGGTCTTCGAAGCGGTCGAAGTAGTCGTAGCGGAACTGGTCGACGACGATGAGCAGCACCAGGCGCGGGCGGTTACGCCGAAGCGCGGCGGCCGGCGGCGCAGACGGCCGCGCTTCGTACCTCGGCTCGGGCAGACACTGCGCGACCGCGCCGAAGGCAGAAACGAAGGCGGATGAGCCGAAGACGAGCAGGAGCGAGATGACAAAAGCGGCGGCGCGTCGTGCGTGGCTGGAGTGTGTCATACGGTGCGGGATGAAAGAGCCCTGCGATATTCTTAAAGCGTCGAGTTGAGCGGGCATGATAACATCTAAGGAACGTAAATCGTGAATCGCGGAAAGCGGTTTGTAGATTTACGATTCGCGATTCACGAGTCATGAGTGAACTGGACGAAGAATGGTCAGGGGTGCTGGCGGAGGCCGAGCGGCGGGCGCGCGCGCAGGGGCGCGGCGACCTCGTGGAGTACCTGCGGCTGCGGGCGTCGAACGACCAGGCGCGCGCGACGGGCGTCGAGTGGCTGTTCGAGACTTTCACGCTGCTCGCGGGCGAGGCCAACCGCAGGGGCGCGGGCGTGCAGGTCACTAAGCAGAGCGGGCACCGCTTCGAGGTCGGGTCGGCGACGATGGTCGGCACGCTCTTGACGCTCAAGTCGGGCGTGCGGCAGTTGATGGTAGAGGCGGGCTGGCCGCGCGCGCCGCGCGACGGCTTCGTCCCCGGCAACGGCCTGGCCTGCGGCCGAATCCGCCACTTCGGCATCACGTCCGCCAACGAAGAACTCCTGCTCGTGCGCTCGCCCGAGGGCACGCCCCGCTGGCTCGCCATCGACAAACACGGCGCGCGCTCACAACTCCTCGAAGCGCGCGTCGTACAGCACGTCCGCAAATTCCTGAACACCTAATAAAGCGCTTAGAAGTCGCCGTTCAGTTATAACGCGCACTCCTCTGGTTGGCCTCCGGCTATTGACTTCGCCGCCCGTTTGGCATAGAAGCACGGTCGCCTTTTCCATTCCCCATCGAGGAGTCTCTGCACATGAAGCGAATCACCCTGCTCGCGCTGCTCGTGCTCGCGGCCTCGTCCTGCGCGACGACCACGCAAGCGCCGAGCAACGCGAACGCCAACGCGAACGCCAGCGCCAACGCCGGCGCTTCGCCCGCGGCCACGCCGAAGGCCGAGGCGAACGACACAGCGGCCACCATCATCGCCAGGGAGAAAGAGATTTGGGAGACGATCAGGGCGAAGAACCCCGACGGCTTCGCCGCGATGCTCGCCGACGACTTCGTCTACGTCACGGACGACGGCGTCCGCGACAAGGCCGGCACGACGGAAGGCATCAAGCAGCTCGCGCTCACGGACCTCTCCTTCGCGGACTGGAAGGTCGTCACGCTCGACAAGGACGCGGCCGTCGTCAACTACACCGTCACCATGAAGGGCACGAGCGGCGGCCAGCCCCTGCCGGGAACGCCCATGCGCGCCGGCTCGCTCTGGGCCAACCGCGGCGGCAAGTGGCTGGGCGTCTACCACCAGGACACGGCCGTAAGCGACCCGCCCCCGGCAGGCGCGGCCAGGAAAGCCCCGCCGGCCGCCGGGCCGAAATCCACAGAGCCGGCCGCGGACGACCCCGTAGCCAGGGAGAAACAGGTCTGGGCCGCCATCAAGACGGGGGACTACGACCGCTTCGCGGGCTTCCTGGCCGAAGACCAGATAGAGGTCTTCGGGTGGGGAGTGAACGACAAGGCGGCCTCCGTCAAGGGCATCCAGGAGGCAGACCTGTCGAGCGCCGTGCTGAGCGACTTCAAGACCGTCAAGGTTGACGACGACGCGGTCGTCGTGACGTACCTCATCAAAGGCGGCGGCGTCCTGCCCCCGACGGGCTCGCGCGGCAGTACCGTCTGGGTCAAACGCGACGGCAAATGGCTCGCCGTCTACCACCAGGACACGACGGTCAAAAAGCAGTAGGCAGTGGGCAGTTAAAGACAAAAATAGAAGCAGCCGAGGATGACTAACCCGGCTGCTTCTTGTTTTAACTGCCCACTGCCCGCTGCCTACTGCTTCCAGATGCCGGGGATTGAGGTCTTGCAGTTGGGGCAGTGACCGGAGGGGGTGACTTTCATCTTGCGTATGAGGTAGCCGTAGCGCTCGATCAGGAGTTCGTCGCAGGACGGGCAGTAGGTGTTCTCCCAGCGGCCGACCCTGCCCGGCAGGTTCCCGGCGTAGACATAACGCAGCCCGGACTCTTTCCCGATCTCGCAGGCGCGGATCAACTGCTCCGCGGTCGTGTTGGCGTTCTCGGTCATCTTGTAGTCCTGGTGAAACGCCGTCACGTGCCAGGGGATGTCGGGCGAAACATTCGCGATGAAGTCGGCCGCGCGCCTGAGTTCGTCCTCCGAGTCGTTGAAGCCCGGGATGACGAGCGTCACTATCTCCTCCCAGAAGCCGCGCTCGTGAACCATCTTCACGGTCTCCAGGATGTTGTCCACCACGCCGCCCAACTGCCTGTAGTTGCGGTCCGACATCGACTTCAAATCAATCTTGTAGCAGTCCGTCCACGGCCGTATGTAGTCCAGGACCTGCGGCGTCGCGTTGCCGTTCGAGATGAACGCCGTCCTGAACCCCTCCGGCTTCGCCCGCCTGAAAACCTCCACCGCCCACTCCGCCGTAATCAGCGGCTCGTTATAACTCGTCCCCACAAGCCGCGCCCCGTAAGCCTTCGCCATCGCCACGAGCCTGTCAACCGAAACCATATTCGGCATGACGCCCGCCGCGTCATCACGCAACGCTTGCGACGTTAAATAGTTCTGACAGTTCGAGACCAAAAAGAATCCGGCGAGGTAGTTATGCTCTTCCTCCACTTCCATGTTGTAAACAGCGCCCTCGTATTCAACAAAGGAAACGCCGCGCAGTGGCACAAGGTAGTAATCTTCAGTCTCAATTACCCGGCGCGAACGCGCCGCATTCTCGCACCACACGACGGTGTATTGGTGAGGCGAGCGCCTTACAGTGCGATTCTGAATAAAACCTTGCTCCGGCATCGCCGTGTCGTAAACGGACGGCAAGTGCCCCAGCTTCAGGGCCAGCCATGCAATGCCATAGGCTATCTGGCGGGAGACGGTCGTGACGCTGACTTTCCCGTTGTCATACCGGTGGCCGCCCCCCTGGACGTACGCGTCAAGAAAAGCCTCAGCTATATGCCGGTGTGCGTCGAAAATCATTTGAGGGACGCGCTTTTCGTTCGACCGTTTCCCGGCCAACGACCTGAACAACAGTGCGGCTGAAGATTTGTTGACCGCGACGGCCAGCGTCGTCGCTCGCTGCACGCGCGCGGCTTTAACCCCGACACACTTTTGAAGCAGCCCGATTGTTTCCTCGGCGAGTTCCGTCTCCGCATGAGAAAAACTGAAGTTGAGGACGTGACTGTTCGGACGATTCTTGTCGCTGCAAACGGACCCTTCCGCGCAATAAAGGCCAAGCAGCCGCGCCATGTCCTCGTCGAGAGGAATCAATGAGGGTATTCCCGGCCGGTGTTCGTTCGGGAAGCGCACCCTCTGCTCTTCGGCGATGAATCCGCGCACCCTGACATCCTGCCCCAACCCACGCGCCATTTTGCTGCGCACGTGTCGAATGTAAGAAGCATCCTTGCCGAGCCTTATTCCAATCTGCCGAGACGTTTCACCGCGCGCACTCGCCTCGGCAATCGCCTGTCGCATGCCAGCGGTTAATCCCCAGGGCACTCGATACGCCGCCTGATGCCCGCCCAACTCGCCTGCCACGTCTACGACTTGAGTTGAAGAGAAAGCATACCGGCGAGGAATCGCCAGGTAATGCTTATCCATTAGCTCCCGCGCCTGAAGAGGCGTCGGCGAGGTTGCGGCATCGGTCGTTGCGTAAACGCGGTGATCCGGCGTGCAGCGCAATTCCGGTAAGTAGTACGGGCGAACGACGGCGAGTTGACCCTGATAGGGATGTTTAAAAACCCCGCGGACCCGTCGGAGCGTTCCCGAAGCAGCCACCGCACGGAGATTGTCGTGATAGGCAATCTCGGCGTCAGGATGACTGTCAACGCGCGAGGCGGAGGAGAACAGCTCTCCGAATGTCTTGGGGCCGCGCTCGGTGATGACTACTGTGTCCGGGGTGAAACAGTAGGCGCAGTGAAGGTCGCAGCCGAGCATGCCGAAGGTGAGGGTGTCGGAGCCGGGCAGGGCGTGGAAGAAGGGCTTCTTTTCGGTCGGGTCGCAGGCGAGGGCGGCGACGTAGTTCATAGGGACCATCAGGCGGCCGCGCTCGTTGTAGCGCACCTTGCAGATGCCGCGCTTGCCTTCGTTGATTAAACAGCGGTGGCCGCAGGCGTAGCAGCGCAGGGCGTCGTCGGGCAGGTGCTCGGTCAACTCGGGCGCGCCTTCGCCCGTCATCTCGTCCAAAACTTCGGCCAGGCTGGCCGAGCGCTCACTCATAGGCATTGTCTTAAAACCTCGCGCGATTGTTCGTACTTATTTTAATTGATCGGCGCGAGAAAAGGGGAACGAGGTCTCGCGCTTTGATGATGATTTTGATGCGGGGGGCGGAGCGCCAGTTGCAGAAAGAGCCGGCTAGCCGAGCTTCATGCGCCGCAGGAGGTCTGTGAATCTCGGATCGGAGCGCAGGGTCTTGAAGCGCGGGTCGACGTTGATGAAGACCAGCCAGTCGGCGCGCTCGTCGAACGCGCGGCCGAGCCATTCGAAGGCGCGGTCGCGGTCTTTGAGGGCGACGTAGATGGTCGCGATGTGGTAGGCCGAGATGTAGCGCGTCTTTTTCTCTTCCTCAAGCTTACTCAGTTCGGCCCGCGCCTTCTCGCCCTCGCCGTTGAGCGCCAGCACGCTCGCGTACTCGGCCCGCATCAGGGGCGAGCCCTTCGAAGACTCTATGGCCTTCTCGAACTCCTCGACGGCCTCCCTGTACATCCCCTTCTGCGCGTAGGAGAGGCCCAGGTACCTGCGCGCGACGAAGAACCTCGGGTCTAATTCGATGGTCTTTTTGCACGCCTTGATGGCGTCGTCGAAGCGCTCGGAGAAGAAGTAGATCAGGCCGAAGTGGGAGTTGATGATGAGCGAGGTCCTGTCCAGCTCCTGCGTGAGGCGAGTCTCCGCCTCGGCCTCCTCGAAGCGGCGCTGGGCGGCCAGGAAGTTCGCGTACCACTGGTGAGCGGAGGCGTAATTCGGGTTGAGGCGGATGGCCTCCTTGAACTCCCTCTCCGCGCCGGGCCAGTCCCACTCGCCGCGGAACTTCGCGTAGGCCAGCGCCGCATGAGCTTCCGACAGATTATTATTAATACTGAGCGCCGCCTCCGCCGCCCTGCGGGCTTTGGGGAAAGCGTCCGCGGGCGCGCTCGCGCCGTAAGTGGCGAGCATGTTGTAGCAGTCGGCCAGCCCCGCGTAGGCCGGAGCGTAGTTCTGATCCAGCTTGAGGGCTTCGGTGAAGTAGCCGACGGCCACGTTAATGTCATCGGCCTTGCGCTTGTTCCAGGCGTTACGCCCCTTCATGTAAAGAGACTCGACCTCTTTTTTCTTCTGGTCTTCGACGCTCAGTTTCAGGCCGATGTGGTCGGAGACCGCCGCGATGATGTTTTGCGCGGCGAGAGTCATGTCGGAGAATTTTACCGACGGGGAGTCTCCCCAGAGGAGTCTGTTGTCTCGCAAGTCTACAAGCTCGGTGCTGATGGTCAGGTTGTCGCTGCTCCTCTTGGCCTCGATGGTTAAGACGGCGCGGACGTTGAACTCGCGCCCCACCTCTTGCGGCGACCTCCCTTTTAACTGGTGGACGGCATTGAACGGCACGACGCGGAGGTTGGGCGACAACTTCGAGAGGCCGTTGATGACCTGCTTCGTGACTTCATAGCCGATCTGCTCATCCTCTGCCTCCGCCGCCGAGCCGCCGCTGTGGAAAGGCAGGACCGCGATGGAGTCTATCGCGCGCGTCGCCCTGTAATAGTAGTAACCGACGAGCGCGGCGACGATGACGCCCGCGGCGATGAGCAGGAGCTTTTTGTGCCGCGCGATTCCCTTGAAGATGTATTCCGCGCTCGAAACGGTCGGCGTGACGAGCTGCTCCGTGACCTGCGCCTTGTGCTGGCTGGCGGAAACCTTCTGCTGCCCGGCGGAGACCCTCGCGGCCCCGCGCGAGCCGCCGCTCAACAGTTGGCGCGAGAGTTCCTGCTCCGGCTCGTCGCCGACCACCAGCTCGAAGTCCAGCCCGCGCTTCAGACGCTTCAGGTCGATGAGCATGTCCTTGATCGTCTGGTAGCGCTCCTCGGTGTTCTTGCTGAGCGCCTTGTTGACGATGCGCTCCATCTCCAGCGGCACGTCCGGCGCGAAGCGCGCCATCGGCCGCGGCCTCTTCTGAATAATCGAGATGACGATTTCGGTCGGCGTCGCGCCCTCGAAGGGCATGTGTCCCGTCAGCATCTCGTAGAGCAGGACGCCCAGGCTGAAGATGTCCGAGCGCGCGTCGACGTGCAGGCCGCTCGCCTGCTCGGGCGACATGTAGCTGACGGTCCCCATGACCGTGCCGGGGTTCGTGTTGACGTTCGGCGGGACAGGCGACTCGCCCTGCGTCACGGCGTTCGGGTCGCTGGCGGACAGGCCGAGGATGCGCCTTTCGACGAACTTAGCCAGCCCGAAGTCGAGCACCTTGACGTAGCCGTCCGAGCGCATCATGACGTTCTCGGGCTTGATGTCGCGGTGAATGATTCCGGCCTCGTGCGCCGTCGCGAGCGCGGTCGCGACCTGGATGGCTATTTCCAGCGCCTCGCGCAGGCCGAGGGCGCTGTGCCTCAACTGCTGGCGCAGGGTCTGCCCGTCTATGTATTCGGTGCTGATGAAGTGCGAGTTGTCCGACTGCCCGACCTCGTAGATCGTGATGATGTTCGGGTGGTTGAGCATCGAGGCGGCGCGCGCCTCCTGCTCGAAGCGGCGCACCCAGTCCTCGCCCTGCTTCACGTCCTGGTAGAGCAGCTTGAGGGCGACCTTGCGGCCGAGGCGCACGTCCTGGGCCAGGTAGACCTCGCCCATCCCGCCGGAACCCAGGCGGGAGATGATCTTGTACTGGTTGATGACGGTTCCAGCAGCTACGGCCAAGACGCGTGGCCTCCGGCGAAAGAGACTGGCGGGCGCGATGAACAGCAAGTCCGGCGGAAATGCTCGTTATGAAGTACCCGGTTCTGTCGTTTACCGCGCCGAAGCTTATCACTCGCACATTCGATATGCAATCTTTGCCCGCGACGGATTCGACGACCGGGATCGGAGAAAAAAACTTGAGCCCTGCGGGGGCGGCATGATGTCCCGCCCCCGCAGGGCTCACACACTTGTTTGGCCGGCTGACCCAGGGCTCACGCCCGCGGGCTACTGACAGGTCGCCCATGACGAGGCTCGGGGCGCGAACTCTCTTTCACGCCGGGCCCGCGCAGTCTTACCGCCCGTCACTTGTTCATGCTTTTCGGCAGGAGGTTCGCTTTCAGCTTTTCCCACTTCTGTTTCGCCTCGCCGCTGAGGTCGCCGGGCATGGTCTCCACGGGGATGCCGTTGTCGGCGCAGAACCTGCGCCACAGCAGGAAGCGCGCGTCGTGCTGCCCCGTCTCGTCGGAAATCTCGTTCGTCACTTTCGGTTTCTCGGCCACTTCTCTCTCCTCGCTCTCGGTAGCTTCGGGCCGCGCCCGCGGGCGCGACCGCCCTACAGTGTATCAAGTTTCCAACAAGAGGTCATGGAAGGGAAAAGGGAAAAGGTAAAAGGGAAGACAAGACCCCGGAGGGGTCGCACGTGATAGCCGGGGGCAAGCAAGCGCGAGTTCGCGCCGCCCCCGGATTAATGTGCCAAAATGAATCCGACCCCGGAGGGGTCGCGCCGTCAAGGTTGAGGCGCGACCCCTCCGGGGTCGGAAATGTTTCCCTCGCCGTTCCGGGGGCGGCGCTCGTGCGGCGCACTCGCTAGCCCCCGGCTATCACGTTAGACCCTTTCAGGGTCTTTTCTTTTTCCTTTTGCCTTCCTTAGTTCGGCATGACGACGGTGTCTATGACGTGTATGACGCCGTTGGACTGGCGCACGTCGGCGATGGTGACGGTCGAGGTGTTGCCCTTCTCGTCGCGGAGCACGACGTTGCCGCCGCTCATCATCGCCATCAGCGTGCCGCCGCTGACGGTCTTGAGGCTCGCCGTCCCGTCGCCCTTCTCGATGAGCTTCATCAGTTTCTTGGAGTCGTACTTGCCCGCCACGACGTGGTAGGTCAGGATTTTGGTCAGCATCCCCTTGTTCTCGGGCTTGACCAGGGTCTCGACCGTCCCCGAAGGCAGCTTGTCGAAGGCCGCGTTGGTCGGCGCGAAGACCGTGAAAGGCCCTTTGCCCTTGAGCGTCTCGACGAGGCCGGCGGCCTTGACGGCGGCGACGAGCGTGGTGTGGTCCGCGGAGTTGACCGCGTTGTCAACGATGTCCTTGTTGCTGTACATGGCCGCGCCGCCGACCATGGGGTTGCCGTTCTGCGCGCGCGCGATTGACGTGCCGGCCGCGAGCGACGCCGCGGCGACGAGCAGCATGAGAAAAATCTTCTTCATAGTTCTTCCTTCTTCATCCTTCCTCGGTTCGTAGGTTTCGGGGGCTGTCGGCAGGAGTTACGCGCGCCTGCGGCGGGCCGGATTGCCGCCGGGAGAAAAAGTTTTCCGGGGCCTGCGGAGAGAGTGTGTTGATTTTGTTCGGGGCCTGTAGTTTGTGAAGAAACGTTGCGCGGCTGGCCCAGTGTTTGTCGCTGAAGTTACGACGCGGAGCCCAGGAGGTATTTCGCGCCGGTGGGCGCGGGCACGCCGCCCGAGGGCTCAAGGGTGACGGCGAAGACGGTGGCGGCGCGCGCCTCCGAAGGGAGTTGTTCGTTCATCTCTGCGCGCCCCGTAGAGTCAGTGTTGAAGACGCGGCCGGGCATGGGCGGCTTGCCCTCCGCGATGAACCAGAGCTGGTAAGCCTTGCCGGCGGGCGCGGGCGGCAGGTCGTAGGCCATCAGCATCGCGCGCCCCGTGTCGCGGTCGAAAACGAACTTGCCGTGCGCGCGCGTCGCCACGTCCGTGCCCGCGAGCGCGGTCACCCTGGCGTTGGGGGAAGTGATTAAGTCTATCGCCTCCTGCTGGCGCGCGAGCTGTTCGCGGTCGCGCCGCAGTTCTCCCTGGGCCACTTCCCAGCGGTCCGTTAGCTGTACGAACTCCTGCTGCGCGGCGTTGTAACGGTTCCAGAGCGTGACGAGCGCGGCGGCCATCGCGATGAGGGCGATTGACGCGGCCAGAGCGCCGATTTTCATCGCAGTGCTCCAGCGCGTCCGCTCCGGCCTGGCTAACGGCACGACCTTAGAATCGGCCCGAGACGTTTTCCGCGCCCCGCTCTCGACGACCGCGTCTTTGGCCGTCGGTCTCTTCGCGCCGTCGGAGCGTATGCCGGCGAGGATGCGCGAGCGCAAGTCCGCCGGGGGCTCGGCGAGCGGGGCCGCGTAGGCGAGCGTGGAGGCGGTGTCCTGCCACGCGGCCAACTCCGCGCCGCACTCCGCGCACGCGGCCAGGTGCTCCGCGAGTTCGCGCGCCTCCGCCGGCTCAAGCGCGCCGAGCGCCTGCGCCGCCAGCATCTCCTTGTACTCTTCGTGTCTCCTCAAAATCTTCTCTGCGTCCTTGAATCTTCCCCAACGCGGACGCCGCTTCGTTCCCGTTTTTGTCTAAGCCTAAAGCAGCTCCCCGGCGCGCCCGCCCAGCAGCTCGCGCAGCTTGGTCAGCCCAGAGCGCATGCGCGTCTTGACGGTGCCGAGCGGCGTGTTGAGCCGCTCGGCGATCTCAGTTTGCGTGAGCCCCTCAAAATAGGCCAGCAGGAGCGTGCGGCGCTGATCCTCCGGCAACTCGGCCAGAGCGCGCCGCACGATTTCGCCCTGCTCGGATTTGACGGCGTCCGAGGCCGCATCAGAGATTCTGTCGGGCACGGCGCGCGCTGCCTCGCCCGCCGTGCGCTCGCGCGCCCCCGTGGAGCGCAGGCGGTCGATGGCCCGGCTGCGCGCCAGCGTGACCAGCCACGTGAACGGCCGCCCGCGCGTCTCGTCGAAATCCGAGGCCCTGCGCCAGACCTGTAGGAAGACCTCCTGCAAAACGTCTTCCGCCTCAGGCTGGCTGTGTAATATACGGAGTATGAGGCCGAAAAGGATTAAGCGGTAGCGGTCATAGAGCGCGGCCAGGGCCTGCTCGTCTCCGCCAGCGATGGCCCGTAGAGTTTCTACGTCTGTTGCCTGTTCGGGGTGCAAGTCTATTCAGCGCAGCGTCTTCGTCTTCACAATGACGCCGGCATCATACCAAGACTCGGGCCGCCGCGCATAGACCGACGGACTGCAAAGACGACGCGCGAATTGAGCCAAAACTTTTTGCGCCTTTGCGTGAAATAAATGTCTCACGCAAAGGCGCCAAGAATCTCTCTAACTAGGAAACGGTCTTACGCCGCGCCGACGCGTTCCCTCTTTTTCGTAGGACTTTCAGCTTTGCGGTAGGTCGTGCCGAAGACGCGGTCCCAGAAGCGGTTCGTCACGCCGAAATTGGTCCCAGGCATCTGGTGATGAACCTTGTGGTGCGCGCGCAGCCGCCTGTACCAGGCGCTCTTCGGGTTGAAGTGGTGGTGCACGTGGTGGAAGCAGTAGTAGAAGATGAATCCGGCCAGAACGCCCGAAGAGAAGCCGGAAACGTAGCGCGCCTCTAGCCAGTAAGTGAAGACGTACCAGACGCCCATGTACACACTCGTGTTCAAAAACCAGGGCATCCCGATGAGCATCTTCGGGTCTTCGTGGTGCAGCGTGTGCCCGGCGTGCAACAGCGTCCGGCCCCGGTGATAGATCCAGCGGTGGAAGCAATACTCCAGCAGCGTCCAGCCGAACAGCCCGACCGCGAACGAGGCCGCGAGCAGCAGCGGGTTGCTGCCGAGAACGAGCAAGTCCCAGACGAGCAGGAAGAGGATCGTCAGCGGGTCCGTGAAGAAGCCTATCCAGTAGCTGAACAGAACATTACTTCTGACAATATCGAGCCAGCGCCCGACGTTGTGTCCGAAAGATTCGGGGGTAGCTTTCAGCGATGCAGACATAACTTTGGGGGACTGACCTCGCGGGGACGAGGAGTCTGTCAACTGTTTTGATTAAACTTAACCCGCTCCCGGTCGGCGCGGAACGTGCCGGATGAGCATTGCTTTTAAGAGCGGAAACCCAGGCTCGACAATTCGCGTCCGCTTCCGTTCGGCGGGCCGCGAACATCGGTAACGCGTGCACTTGATGTATAGCACACGAGCGCCCGGCTTGCCTAGAGCCTCAACCCTTGAGCGCCCCCTCCGCGTCTATTTTTTTGCGCCCGCGCGTCTCTAACGCGAAGGCCCCGGCGTCCGTGGAGTCTCACGGACGCCGGGGCTTGATGTTTCGTGACCGGGAATCAGGCGACCGTGATCTCTTCGGCGAGGTACACGTCCTGGATGGCGTTGAGCAAGGCCGCGCCCTCGTCCATCGGGCGCTGGAAGGCTTTGCGCCCGGAGATGAGGCCCATGCCGCCGCCGCGCTTGTTGATGACGGCGGTGCGCACGGCCTCGGCCAAATCCGACGACCCCTTCGACTCGCCGCCCGAGTTGATTAGCCCGCAGCGGCCCATGTAGCAGTTGGCGACCTGATAGCGGACCAAGTCAATCGGGTTGTCTGTGGTCAGCTCCTCGTAAATCTTCTTGTTCGTCTTGCCGTAGGAGCTTTCGATATTCAGCGCGTTGTAGCCGCCGTTATTCACGGGCAGCTTCTGCTTGATGATGTCCGCCTGGATGGTCACGCCGAGGTGGTTGGCCTGCCCCGTCAGGTCGGCGGCCGCGTGCATGTCGCCCTCTTTCGCTTTGAACTTCGGGTTGCGCAGGTAGCACCAGAGGATGGTCGCCATGCCCAACTCGTGCGCGTAGGCGAACGCCTGGCTGATCTCCGTAATCTGGCGCGTGGACTCTTCGGAGCCGAAATAGACGGTCGCGCCGACGGCCACCGCGCCCATGTCGCGCGCCTGGTCTACTGTGCCAAAAAGTATCTGGTCGAACTTGTTCGGGTAGGTCAGCAGCTCGTTGTGGTTGACCTTGACGATGAAGGGAATCTTGTGCGCGAACTTGCGCGCGACGATGCCGAGCACGCCGAAGGTCGAGGCCACCGCGTTGCAGCCGCCCTCAATCGCGAGGCGCACGATGTTCTCGGGGTCGAAGTACTGCGGGTTCGGCGCGAAACTGGCCCCGGCCGAATGCTCTATGCCCTGGTCGACGGGCAGGATCGAGAGGTAGCCCGTGCCGCGCAGCCGCCCGTTGTCGAAGAGCGTTTGCAGCGAGCGCAGAGTCGAGGGGTTGCGGTCGGAGTTCGTCCAGACGCGGTCGACGAAGTCCGGGCCGGGCACTTGAATCTGCTCACTGGGGATGGTGCGCGACGTGTAATCGAGAAGCTGGCGCGCGTCCGCGCCCAAGAGTTCCTCTATCTTGTCGAGCGACGTGCCGGCGCGCTTGAGTTCGGTAGCCATCTGGCGATTCCTCCTGAAGTCGAAAATACGATTTCTCTACGTATCGAACCCGGATTTTAATCAGGCCGGGGATTATAACATAGCCGCCTCCGGCCGACTCAGCGCGCCCGGTAGTTTCAAAAGCGCAAAGCCCGCCCGCTTCCGAAACGGGAAGGCCGAAACCGCGGAGGGACGCGAAGCAACACTGACCGAGAACTTGTTTCGCGTCTCGCGCGCGCGTCTTCGCGGGTCCTGATTTTGAGAGTGAAATTCCCGCTTTCGGGCCTCGCTGGGGGCTTGCGTTCCGGCCCGTGTTTGCCCTAGAATCTCGGGTCGCCCAGTCCCCCGGCGGCCTTTCCGACAGCGCCGCCTTTTCCGTCAACCACTTCTTCCGGCCGAATCGCCTCGCTAGCTGCTTACGATCTCGGTGAAAGGTTAATGAGTCATGAAGTTCCTCCGTCCCCCCCTGTCTGCCCCCAGGTTCGCTATCATTCTGCTCGCGGCGGCGGCCGCCGTTCTGCCGGCGCGAGCCGCCGACTGGAAGCCGGTTGACCCGGCCGAGCTGGCGCTGAAGACGCCCGTCGTCGAGAAGGACGCCGACGCCGAAGCCCTCTTCTGGGAGGTGCGCGTCGACGACAACCCCGAAGGCGACCTCATCTTCAACCACTACGTCCGCATCAAAATCTTCACCGAGCGCGGGCGCGAGACGCAGAGCAAAGTCGACATCCTCTTCGGGAAAATCTTCCGCAGCAACATCCGCATAGAGAACATCGCCGGGCGCACCGTCAAGCCCGACGGCTCGGTCGTCGAGCTGGAGAAGAAGGACATCTTCGAGCGCGACATCATCCGCGCCAGCGGCGTCAAGGCCAAGGCCAAGTCCTTCGCCATGCCGGCCGTCGAGCCCGGCTCGATCATCGAGTACCGCTGGAAAGAGGTCCGCGTCAACCAGTCCGCGCAGTTCATCCGCCTGCAATTCCAGCGCGAAATCCCCGTCCAGAAAGTTAAGTACTGGATCAAGCCGTTCCCCTTCCCCGGCCTCGGGATGCGCGCGCTCAACTACCACGTCAACCAGGACGCCAGGTTCGTCAAGGACAAGGACGGCTTCTACAGCACGACGCTCGTCAACATGCCCGCCTACCGCGAGGAGCCGCGCATGCCCCCCGAGGACGAGGTCCGCGCCTGGACGCTCCTCTACTACTCGGACGCGGCAAAGCACGAGCCCGCGAAGTACTGGAGCGAGGTCGGCAAGAACATGTACGAGGCCATCAAGCCGTACATGAAGGTCAACGACGAGGTCAAGCAGGCGACGGCCGCGGCGGTCGGCGACGCCTCGACGCCCGAGCAGAAATTGGACCGCATCTTCCAGTTCGTCCGCACCAAGATTAAGAACGCGAGCGCGCCGGGCTCCGGCGTCACGCCCGAAGAGCGCGCCAAGCTCAAGGACAACAAGACGCCTTCCGACACGCTCAAGCGCGGGGTGGGCACGGCCGCCGACATTGACCTGCTGTTCGCGGCGATGGCGACCGCCGCGGGCTTCGACGCGCGGCTCTCGCTCTCGCCCGACCGCAGCGACGTTTTCTTCAGCCCCAGCAACTCGCTCGCCTACTTCCTCGACCCGGCGCACATCGCCGTCAAAGTCGGCGAGCAGTGGCGCTTCTTCAACCCCGGATACCCGTACGTCCCGCCGGGCATGCTGCTCTGGAAGGAGGAGGCCAACCAGGTCCTCATCACGGACCCGAAACAGCCCGTCTTCGCCGAGACGCCGCTCTCCGGGCCGGAGAAGTCTCTGGAGAAGCGCACGGCCAAGATGAAGCTCGCCGACGACGGCACGCTCGAAGGCGACGTGCGCATAGAGTACACGGGCCACCTCGCCATCGACCGCAAGGCCGATGCCGAAGACGAGTCGGCCGCCGAGCGCGAGCAAAGCCTGCGCGACACGGTCAAGGGGCGGCTGAGCACGGCCGAACTCTCCAACGTCAGGATCGAGAGCCCGGCCGACCCGTCGAAGCCCTTCGTCTACGAGTACCACGTGAGGGTCCCCGGCTACGCGCAGCGCACAGGCAAGCGCCTCTTCATCCAGCCGGCCTTCTTCCAGCACGGCGTGGAGCCGCTCTTCCCGACCAGCGGGCGCACGCACCGCATCTACTTCCACTACCCGTGGTCCGAGCACGACGAGGTGCTGATTGAGTTGCCGTCGGGCTTCGCGCTGGACAACGCGGACTCGCCGACGCCCTTCGCCGCGCAGAACCTCAGCAAGTACGACGTGAAGATCATGGCGTCGCAGGACAGCCGCCTGCTCGTCTACAAGCGCGACTTCTTCTTCGGCGCGGGCGGCGGCATCGAGCGCCTCCTGTACGAGCCGGCCGTCTACCCGCAGTTGAAGGCTTACTTCGACACGGTCCACAAGTCGGACGGCCACACCATCACGCTCAAGCAGGCCGCGGCCACAGCGTCCAACTGATTGCGGATTGCCCGAGGCGGATTGCGGATTGGAAGAAAGCATTCAAGCCCTTCCAGTCCGCAATCCGAAATCCGCCCGCAATGTCGAAAGGTTTTAGATTATGTTCCACCGCTTACTAAGTCTCTCCGCCCTCATTCTCGTGTCCGCTTCCGCAGCCTTCGCCGGCGAGGAAGCGCCCCCGTGGCTCCAGCAGGCCGCGTCCCAGAAAGTCCCGGCCTACAACAAGGAGGTGCCGGCGGTCGTCCTGCTGGACGAGTCTTCCGTCGCGGTCACCGAAGACGGGCGCGTCGTCACGACCAACACCTACGCCGTCCGCATCCTACAGCACAGCGGGCGCGGGGAGGCCGTCGCGCGCGAACTCTACATGACCGACACGGGCAAGGTGCGCGAGATGCGCGCCTGGCTGATTCGCCCGGGCGGCGATGTCAAGCGCTACGGCAAGGACCAGACGCTCGACGTGGCGGCCGCCAACAACGATGTTTACAACGAGAGCCGCCTCAAGGTCATCGACGCCTCCGGCGAGGCCGACGCCGGGATGGTCTTCGGCTACCAGACGATCAGCGAGAGCCGCTCCTACTTCAGCCAGTCGCTCTGGTACTTCCAGAGCGACCTGCCCGTCTTACAGTCGCGCTTCCAGTTGACGCTCCCGCAGGGCTGGGGCGCGTCGAGCGTGACCTTCAACCACCCGAAGATCGAGCCCGCGGTCTCAGGCTCGGTCTACACCTGGGAGTTGCGCAACCTTTCATACATCGAGCGCGAGCCCTCGGGCCCTTCGGTCAGCAACCTCGCGCCGCGCGTCGCCGTCAACTACGGCCCGCCCGCGAGCGCGGCCGCGGCGGGCGTCGCCCGGACCTTCTCTAGCTGGTCGGACGTTTCGCGCTGGTACACGGAGTTGAGCGACCCGCAGGTCACGCTCGACGACGCGCTCGCGGGCAAGGCCCGCCAGTTGACGGCCGACGCGAAGACCGAGCTTGAGCGCATACAGATCATAGGGAACTACGTGCAGAACTTGCAGTACATCTCCGTGCAGATAGGCGTCGGGCGCTTCCGCCCGCACTCGGCGACGGAAGTCTTCGCCAAGTCGTACGGCGACTGCAAGGACAAGGCGAACCTGATGCGCGCCATGCTCAAGGCCGTCAAGATTGACGCCTACCCGGTCCTCATCTTCTCGGGCGACCCGTCCTACGTGCGCGAGGACTGGGCCAGCCCGAGCCAGTTCAACCACTGCATCATCGCGGTCCGCGTCGGCCCGGAGACGAAGGCCCCGACCGTCATCGAGCACGCCGCGCTCGGCCGCCTACTGATCTTCGACGCGACCGACGACAACACGCCCGTGGGCGATCTTCCGAACCACGAGCAGGGCAGCTTCGCGCTCGTCGCGGCGGGCGAGCAGGGCGCGCTCGTGCGCATGCCGACGACGCCGCCCGAGTCGAACAAGCTGGAGCGCCAGGCCGAAGTGAGCCTCGCGGCCGACGGCTCCATCACGGCGACCGTCAAGGAGAGGTCTGTGGGCCAGTCGGCCGTCAAGGAGCGCGGCCTCTTCCGCCAGCTCTCGCGGCCCGAGTACACGCAGGCGATAGAGGACTGGATCACGCGCGGGGCTTCGGGCGCGAAAGTCTCGAAGGTCGACCCGGCGTACATCACGGCCGAGGGGCGCTTCTCGCTCGACGTGGAGTTCACGGCCGCGGCTTACGCGCAACTGATGCAGAACCGGCTGCTCGTCTTCAAGCCGGCCATCATCGAGCGCCTCGACTGGCTCCAACTGACCAGCGCCGCGCGCAAGCACCCCGTGGTCCTGAACCCGCGCGCCTACACCGAGACCGTTCGCGTCAAGCTCCCCGAAGGTTTCGACGTGGACGAAATGCCCGCCCCCCTGAAGTTGGAGACGAGCTTCGGCAACTACGTCTCGACCTACGAGGTCAAGGACGGCCACCTCGTCTTCACGCGCACCCTCGTCCAGCAGGCCGCCACCATCCCGGCCGACCAGTACTCCTCGGTCCGCACCTTCTTCGAACGCATCCGCGCCGCCGAGCAGTCCCCGGTCGTGCTGGCGAGGAAGTAAAGCCCGCTGTATCCCCGAAGGGGAGGCACTAAATAGCCGGGGGCAAGCGTGCGCATAAGCGCGAGCGCCGCCCCCGGCTATTTCATGCGACCCTTTCAGGGTCGTTTTGTCAGCCGTCGCCTTAGTCCGCGTCGAGCGTCAACTGCCGCAGGGCTTCGCGCAGGCGGAGGGCGACGGAGCCGATGGGGACCGTGTAGCGGTGGAAGTCGAAGGTGGTGACTATCTGTAGGCCGCGGCCGGCCGAGGTGAGAAAGATTTCGTCGGCGTCGCCCAGGTCCTGTAGGTCGTAGACGCCCTCGACGAGCGGGGCGGAGATTTCGCCCGCCAACTCCATGACGCACGCGCGGGTCGTGCCGGCGAGTGCGCCCGTCGCGAGCGCGGGCGTGTGAATCGTCCCGCGATTCACCCAGAAGATGTTGGCGAGCGTGGCCGAGACCAGTTCGCCGCGCTCGTTCAAAGTAACGGCCTCGTCGAAGTCGCGCGCGCGCGCCTCCTCCCACGCGAGTATGTGCTCAAGGTAGTTGACGCTCTTGACGCCGACGAGCGCGGACATGGTGCTGATGCGGTAAGGCGAGACGGTGAGCGCGAGCCCGTCCTCGGACGCGGCGTGAGCGTCGCCCGTCATAATCAACAGGTCGGCCCCGCGCCCCGGCTCAGCGTTCTTCAACTTCCAGACGCCGCGCTCCGTCGTCGCCAGCAGCGTGATGCGCGCCCGCCCCTCATCCACGCCATTCGCTTCGATTAATTGCAGGAGCGATTCCCTGACGCCCTGCTCGTTCAACCCGCCGAGTTCCACGCCCGCGCGCGCGGCGTGCTCCCTGAGGCGCAGCCAGTGCTCGGGCCAGAGGAACGGCCTGCCGTGGTGCACGGCGAGCGTCGTAAACACGCCGCGCCCGTAGAGCGCGACGGGCGTCACCAACGCGGCGCGCGCCCTCGCCGCGTCCAGCAGCCGCCCGTTGTAAACGATTCGCGAATGCATAAAACAGTGGGCAGTTGGCAGTGGGCAGTTGGCAGGCGTTGAGTGTCGGCAGCCTTGATGCCTAAAGGTTAAGGCTCAAGATTCGAGACGAGGGTTTTTACTGCCGACTGCCCACTGCCAACTGCTTTTCAGTAGTCGTCTTTACCCGTCAGCTCTTTTTCCATGCGGTCGGCGATGAGCATGACGCTTTTGATCGCGAGGCGGAGCGCTTCGGTGTCGCTGTCGGCGGCGACCTGCGCGGCGAACATCGCCAGGTACTTGCCCGAGGGCTGCTGCACCTCGACGCGCCAGGCCCCGAACTTGACGGAATTGTTCTCGCGCAGCAGGCGGTTCGCGAGGGCGGCCGTGAGCGGCCCGGCCGAGTAGAAGGCCGGCGACCAGACCTCGCGGATTTCGAGCGAGCCGTAGGGCTCCGTGGCGGAGTTGATGTAAACCAGTTGGCTGCGGTAGGTGGGCTTGCCGTTGGCGTCCGTCCCCGAAGGCTCCGTCTCAATCGGGAAGAGCCTGTACTCGTTCTCCTCCGTCAGCTCGTACCTGTAGCCCAACTGCTCCAGGGCCAGGCGGACGCGCGCGTCCGCGGGCGGCTTCTTCTTCTGCGCGCCACCGATCTGCGCCTGTGCCGTGTGCGCGAGCAAGAAAAGGGCCGACAGGACGAGTGCCGCTCGCTTCATCTGGGGTCTTACTTCCTTTCCGTCTTTATTCCGCGGCCGCCGCCAGCACTTCGGCGCGCAGTTTGGTCGCGAGCGACGTGCGCCAGGCCGCTTCGAGTTCGGCCACTGTGAGGTTGACGGCCTCCTCGCCGTCGGCTTTGATGACGAGGCGGTCGCCGCCGGTTCGCCCCAGGACGGTGAGCGGGGCACCGGCGCGCGCCGCGATCTCCTCCATCTCCCCGAGCGCGGCCTCCTCGAAGCTCACGACGATGCGCGAGGGCGACTCGCTGAAGAGTCGAGCGCGGGTCGGCAGAGTTCCCGTCAGGTCGATCTCCGCGCCGACCGAGCCGCGGTTGAGCGAGGAGAAACAACTCTCGGCCACGGCGACGCCGAGCCCGCCGTCCGAGCAGTCGTGCGCCGAGCGCAAGAGCCCCGCCTCGGCCGCCTGAAGGCACGCCTCCTGCACGGCCCTCTCGCGTCCGAGGTCGAGCGCGGGCACGCGCCCCACGCGAATCATCTCGGGGGTCGTGTGACCCAGCACGGTCGCCGCGTACTCGCTGATGGAAAGGTCGTCGCGCGTCTGGCCCAAAAGTGCGACGATGTCGCCCGCAGCCTTGAAGCCGTGCTGCACCACGCGGCGCACGTCGTTGACTAATCCGACCATCCCTATGACGGGCGTCGGCAGGATGCCGCGCCCTTCGGTCTCGTTGTAGAAGGAGACGTTGCCGGAGACGACGGGCGTGTTGAAGGCGCGGCACGCCTCGGCCATGCCGTCGATCACCTCGGAGAATGACCACATCACCTCGGGCCTTTCGGGCGAGGCGAAGTTGAGGCAGTTCGTGATCGCGAGGGGGCGCGCGCCCGTGCAGACGACGTTGCGCGCCGCCTCGGCCACGACCAGCTTCGCGCCCTCGCGCGGGTCGGCCGCGCAGTAGCGCCCGTTCCCGTCCAGGCACATCGCCAGCGCCCTGCGCGTCTCCTTGATTCTCACCACGGCCGCGTCCGCCCCAGGCAGCACCGCCGTGTTCGTCCTCACCATGTGGTCGTACTGCCTGTAGACCCACTCCTTCGACGCGATGTTCGGCGCGGAAACCAGTCGCAGCAGAGAACCGTTGAAATCTTCGTCGGGTTCGGAAGCAGTTGCCGACGAAGAGAGCACCTCCGCGAGGGCCGCTCCTCCATCCCTCCGGCTTCCGCCCTCATCCCTTCCCTTCATCGGCCTTTCGTACTTGGGCGCTTCGTCCGTGAGCGCGCTGACGGGGATGTCTGCGACGACTTCGGCGTTGTGTATGACGCGCATGTGGCCGCCCTCCTGCACGCGGCCGATGACGACGGCGTCCAGGTCCCACTTGCGGAAGATGTCCACCACCTCGCGCTCGCGCCCGCGGTGCGCGACGATCAGCATGCGCTCCTGCGACTCCGACAGCAGCATCTCGTAGGCCGTCATCCCCTCCTCGCGCTGCGGGACGAGCGAGAGGTCTAACTCGATGCCCGTGCCGGCGCGCGCGGCCATCTCGCACGAGGACGAAGTCAGCCCGGCCGCGCCCATGTCCTGAATCCC